>NZ_BLYC01000001.1 GCF_019721995.1 Bathymodiolus japonicus methanotrophic gill symbiont
GCCTCACGCCCCCATCCTTCATAAAGCTTCCAGTCCTCAAAGAAAACCTCAATCAGCCATCTCAACGTATAGGCTTGAATAATATCTTGTGTGCGCCAAGTCAGGTCTGTCGCCACTAAATAGCGATAGTCGTTTTCACCGTCATATTTTAAGGCAATGACAAAGCGCTTTTTACTGTGAGAACTCACCTTTAATCGTGCACTGCTGACAGTCACTTTAATCTCTTTGCCGCCACGTACACGTATTATCTGATCAATGCCTTTGTTAATCGAATTAAAGTAGCTCTCGACTGACCTTATTCTACCTCTATATTCAATATTTTGGTTTTTACGTAATTGGCTAATCACCTGCGAGCCTCCAGATTCTTTAGCGGCTTCGTCCATAAAGGCTTTTTCACCATACAGCGCATCAGCCAGTACGCCTTTAATTTTAATCAGGCTATGCGCAACTTTAAACTCTTTTAATAAGCCTAATGCAATCTCTGTTTTGGTCGGGTAGGCACTGTCACGTTCAGGCTTAATAGGCCGATCTTTCGCTGAAAATCATGGAAACGGAGCTTAGCGAAGTGTTGATTTTTAGTCCCTGATAGGCGACAGGGCAATTTGCTGATTCGACGTGTGCTAGCAGCACGCGAGAGGAGCAAGAATTGCATTCCGAATAGCCGTCTAGCCAGTGAGGTAGTAATGACGAAGCGGCTTTTGTGCGTAGTCGTTGCGGACGCAGGGCGTTCAGGGCATCTCCCATCCGCTGCGTAGGTGAACGAATTATGGCGACAGGAGTCCCGGAATTTCGTGAGGTAGCATGGCGCGCCTGTTTTGCTATACCGCTCTTTTTCAACCGTTTATCTTCTTTATCCCACTGCTTTAAGGCTGTGGATCCGGCATATAAAAGAAAAAACCGACAGGCACTGTAATGGATGAGGTAACTAGCAGCAATAATACTATCGTTTGTCCATTAACATACCCGCCGGAGCCTTTGTGTTTCTGCTTGTAAACCTTATAAATACGTTTTGTAGACTTAGATCGTGCTCGGTCTGATTCATCAAAGGCCAACACACCTTCAGTAATGCCATAACGTTTTAAAATTAAGACCACACTCACCCGTAGCAAACAGTCCCAGGGTATACTTGCTTTACGAAATACCCAGGATAATGCGGCTACTTTGCAATCTCCAAGGCTTGCTCGCTCAAACTTAGCCCAGCAAACAGAGTTCATTAGCAGTATGCCCGTTAAACAAGTGCCCAACCAAGCGGCTTGAATCCGTGTCAAAGCGGCTCCGGGTTTTAGCTGATTGAGCGCATCATTTAAATCGTCAATATAGCTTTGGATAAAGGTGGCTGGGGCATTCATTCGCTGAAAATCAGGGAAACGGAGCCTAAGCGAAGTGATGATTTTTAGTCCGCGATAGCCGTAGGGCCGTTATTTTGTCGGAGTCTGAGCGTTAGCGAAGGTGGAGACAAAATAAAAGGCCATCCGACACGGCGTCAAGTCATTTGGAGCCTACGCTGTCAGCCCCGGACGGGCTGATAGTCTCCAGAAGGCGCAGGGAAATTTGCCAATCCGAAGTGCGCGATAGCGCGCGAGGGAGGCTAAAATTTTATCCCGAATAGCCGTAGAGCCATTTGTGGTAGCCATGACTGAGCTGCTTTGTGCTCAGTCTGTGGCGGACGCAGGGCGGCTGGAGCATCTCCTATTCGCTGCGTAGGTGAACGAATTACGGCGACAGGAGTCCCGGAATTTCGTGAGGTAGCATGGCGCGCCTGTAATATTAGTAATATCTAATATTTCAGAAAAATAAGCATTAGCTGATATTCTTATGCTTTAAAAACTAGGAAACTTCAGTTATATAAATCCAGGTATTGTTGAGCGCTTTTCCGCCAGGAAAAATCTTTCCGCATGGCATTTTTTTGTAATTGCTGCCAGGTTCTTTTGTTTGCATAGAGCAAAATCGCACGTTTAATTGTTTCCAGCATAGTTCCCACAGACGGTTCTTCAAATACAAAACCGGATGCTATTTTATCTGCGATGGTATGCGGCATGGCGTCTACAACCGTGTCCGCCAGACCTCCTGTTTTTCGGACGATAGGTAGCGTGCCATAGCGCTGGCTATATAATTGATTGAGTCCACAAGGCTCAAAGCGGGACGGCATCAAAAACATATCCGCTCCGGCTTCAATTAAATGCGCCAGGTCTTCATTATAGCCTATGGATACCGAGATTTTATCAGGGTATAAGTAACTTAAGTTTTTAAGTCGATGTTCAAAGCCTTTCTCGCCGGAACCTAGTAAGACAAATTGTACAGGGTAGTTAACCAGATCATCCAGACAGTCAATTACCAGGTCTATGCCTTTTTGGTCAACCAGGCGACCAATCAGACCTATCATCGGGATAGCTGGGTCTTCAGGAAGTGAAAAATGCTGTTGTAATGCGGTCTTATTGCTCGCTTTTTTAGCCAGACTGTCAATAGTGTAGTTCTGTGCAATTCGCGGGTCTTTTTCAGGATTCCATATGTCAGTATCTATGCCATTTATAATACCATTCAGCTCATGGTGACGATGGTGTAATAGTCCCTCTAAGCCATAGCCATATTCTGCAGTCTGTATTTCCAACGCATAATTTGGACTGACTGTGGTGATATGATCAGCACAGGCGATACCGCCCTTGATAAAGGAAAGTAGCTCATGAAATTCCAGTGCGCCAGGATGCCATAATTGCCCCGGTAGATTCAAGTCAAAATAAGTAGCTTCCGGAAATAATCCCTGGTACGCCATATTGTGTATCGTAAACACGGTAGAAGGGCGATTCGGCTCTAAAGTTAACAATGCAGGAACCAGTCCACTTTGCCAGTCATTGCAATGCACAATATCGGCTTTCCAGTCCAGATGAGCACGATTTTGGGAAATCTCGACGGCAGCACGACAAAACAAGGAAAAACGTGCGGCGCTATTTGCCCAGGCGTTACCAAATTCATCAGTATAAGGATTGCCGGGAATATCAAAATATTCAGGACAATCAATGAGCCATACGATAACATCAGTATCGGGTAATCGAGTTTCCAGAATATTCACGTCACGATTATCGATACGCAGAGTGCAACGATATTCTACATCTTCCTTTAGCTTCAGTGCGTGATATTTAGGGATCATGATGCGTACATCCTGATCCAATTCAGCTAAAGCGATAGGCAGACTTCCTGCAACATCCGCGAGTCCTCCTGTTTTAATGAGAGGATGTACTTCACTACTTACAAACAGAATCTTTTTCATAGCTTAAAGTTTAAATACGATGCCAGCTAATGGTGGAATAGCGACATTAATAGACTGATCTTGGTTCATCCACGGCGTTGGTTCAGAAAAAACCTGTCCGTTTCCCGCATTACTACCGGCATAATATTGTGAATCAGAATTGAATATTTCTAGATAAGTGCCTGGTGCTGGTACGCCAATACGATAGTTATCTCGCGGAACCGGTGTAAAATTTAAAATAACAATGAGTGTTTCATTGTCGGTTTTACGCTGGTAACTAATGATAGATTGTTCAACATCATGGCAGTCGATCCACTCAAAACCCTGATTGTCAAAATCATGCTGAAACAGGGCGGGGTGCTGCACATACATATGATTCAAGTCCTTGACTAGCGTGTGCATGCCTTTATGGAAAGAATAATCCATAACATACCAGTCCAGTTCCTGATTGAAATTCCACTCAGTTCCCTGAGCAAACTCACAGCCCATAAACAGAAGTTTTTTCCCCGGATAAGTAAACATAAAGGTATACAGCAAACGCAAATTAGCAAATTTTTGCCATTCATCGCCAGGCATTTTGGCTAACATAGAGCCTTTTCCGTGTACTACTTCATCGTGGGAGAAGGGCAGTACAAAGTTTTCGGTAAAAGCATACAGCATACCGAAAGTCAGTTGATCATGGTGATGACGACGATGTACTGGATCCTGTTGCATATAAGAAAGCATATCGTGCATCCAGCCCATATTCCACTTCATGGAAAAGCCGAGGCCACCAGTCCAGGTTGGGCGGGTCACTTGTGGCCATGAAGTCGATTCTTCAGCGATTACCACAGTGCCAGGATGCTGCTCATGTGTGACTGTATTCAATTCACGTAAAAAGTCGATGGCTTCCAGATTTTCATTGCCACCATACATATTAGGCAGCCAGTCATTTTCTTCACGCGAATAATCCAGATAAAGCATAGATGCGACTGCATCAACGCGTAAGCCATCAATATGAAACTCTTCTATCCAGAAATAGGCACTGGATAAGAGGAAGTTTTTTACTTCATTGCGGCTGTAGTTATAAATCAAAGTACCCCAGTCGCGATGCTCGCCTTTGCGCGGGTCTTCATGCTCATATAGTGAGCTGCCATCAAAACGGGCTAGGGCAAAATCATCTTTAGGGAAATGCGCTGGCACCCAATCCAGTAGAACGCCGATATTATGACGATGGCAATAGTCCACAAAATAGCGAAAATCGTCAGCATTACCATGGCGACTTGAAGGCGCAAAATAGCCTGTAGTCTGATACCCCCAGGACGCATCTAACGGATGTTCTGTGATTGGGAGTAGCTCAATATGTGTAAAACCCATGTCTTGAATATAGTCTACTAACTGGTGAGCCAGTTCTTGATAATTTAAAAAATTACCCTGATTATCCCGACGCCAAGACCCCAGGTGAACCTCATAAATAGACATGGCTTCACTTAGCCAATCGTGCTTAACACGCTTATCGATCCATTTTTTATCCTGCCAGTCATAAGTTTGTTCATTGACCACGCGTGAGGCTGTTTGCGGGCGAAATTCAAATTGCTGGCCATAAGGATCAGTCTTAACGCCAATCTGCTGTGTATCACGGTTAAGTATTTCAAACTTATATAAACAGCCTGTAGTTAACCCTGGGATAAATATTTCCCAGATACCACTGCCGCCCAATATTCGCATCGGATGACAGCGAGCATCCCAGCCATTGTACTCATGAACGACACTAACGCGGGCTGCATTCGGTGCCCAAACGGTGAATAATACGCCATTAATGCCTTCGACAGTAAGTAAATGAGCGCCTAGTTTCTTATAGATATGCCAGTGCCGACCTTCACCAAAAAGGTGTTGGTCGAATTCAGGCAGTTGTGAACCAAAAGCATAGGGATCGTACTGTTCATAATAATGACCAGATTTATCGGTAATTTCAAATTTATAATACCTTTCTAGATTTTTTGGTACATTATTGGTTTGAAAAAAATCTGTGCCCGAGATCCTCTCCATCGCAACTTTCTGGCCAGCTATGCTAACTGTTTCGGCATTCGGTAAATAGGCAGTTATTGTCGTTTTTCCATCATCTGTATGTCGACCCAGCACAGAAAAAGGGTCGTGATGTTTTGCCTCAGCTATTTGTATTAAATCTGAATTAAGCGGATTTATTTTTTTTGCTGGCTTCTTCATATTTCAGGGCCTCAGTGTGATAGAATCATTTTCGTAGAAGAATAGTAACAAAAATAAGACCAAAAGTAATAGCATATTTATTAAATAGAGGATATCAATGTCAAATACAGAGCCACAACATCATGATCGTTTTGTGAGTCATTTAACACGTAATACTATAGCTTTAATTTTAGCTGGAGGGCGTGGGTCAAGATTAAAAAATATGACTGACTGGCGCGCTAAACCGGCCGTGCCGTTTGGAGGAAAATTTCGCATTATCGACTTTCCCTTATCCAATTGTATTAACTCAGGTATACGTAAAGTAGGTATTCTGACCCAGTATAAAGCGGATTCTCTGATCCGACATTTACAGCAAGGCTGGGGGTTTATGCGCGGTGAATTTGGTGAATATGTTGACATCATGCCTGCTCAACAAAGACATGAGGACGCTTCCTGGTACAAAGGCACCGCAGATGCTATTTTTCAGAATATTGATATTTTACGCAGTCGCTCGCCTGACCATATTCTGGTTCTCGCCGGGGATCATATCTACAAAATGGACTATGGCGCGATGTTAGCTGATCATGCAGAAAAAAATGCAGATCTAACCATCGGTTGTCTGGAAGTATCTCTGGACGAAGCGAAAGAATTTGGAGTGATGCATGTCGATGAAAACAGACGTGTTAAAGCCTTTGTTGAAAAGCCTGAAAACCCGCCGACTATGCCAGGTAAAGATGATAGCGCTCTGGCTTCGATGGGTATTTATATTTTTAATGCCGATTTTTTATTTGAGCAATTATTAGAAGACGCGGATACGGCAGGATCGACACATGATTTTGGTCACGATATTATTCCATCGGTCATTGACAAGTATAACGTCAATGCATATCCATTCCTGGACTTACAAAGTGGCGAGCAAAGCTACTGGCGTGATGTGGGTACAATTGATGCGTACTGGGCAGCGAATATGGAATTGATTGGCGTCGAACCTGATCTGAATTTATATGATCAAACCTGGCCCATCTGGACCCATCAGGCGCAAACCCCACCGGCTAAATTTGTCTTTGATGACGATGACAGGCGTGGTGAGGCAATTGACTCGATGGTGTCTGGCGGCTGTGTAATATCAGGATCTACTATCAGACACTCATTGGTATTTTCCAATGTGCGTGTAAATTCCTATAGTACGGTGACGGATAGCTTGCTTTTACCCGAGGTCAATATCGCTAGACATTGTCGTATTAGCAAGGCTATCATTGAAAAAGGCTGTCAGATTCCTGAAGGCACTGTAATCGGCGAAAATAGAGAAGAAGATGAAAAGCGCTTTCAGGTCAGTCAGGGTGGAGTGGTATTGATCACTCCAGATATGTTAGGACAAAAAAGGCACTATGTCAGATAAGAAAAAAATTAAACTGGTTTTATGCTGGCATATGCACCAGCCAGAATACCGGGATCGGCAAACAGGCGAGTTTCAATTGCCGTGGACCTATCTTCATGTTATCAAAGACTATGTCGATATGGTGGCGCACCTTGAAAACCAGCCTGATGCCAAAGCAGTGGTCAATTTTGCACCTATTCTACTAGAGCAAATTGAAGATTATGCAAAACAGGTTAATTGTTACTTGCATGATCGTGTCGAGATAAAAGACCCATTATTAGCAGCTTTAGTAATGCCGACAATTCCAGAAAATGTGGAAGAAAGGTTTGAGCTGATTAGCCAGTGCATACGTGCTAATAGAACGCGACAAATTGACCGCTATCCTGCCTATCGTAATTTAGCGCAAATGGCTGATTGGTTGCATGCGCATGGAGATTCAGCCAAATATATTAATTCACAGTTTATCGTGGATATGCTGGTCTGGTATCATCTGGCTTGGATGGGTGAAACGGTTAAATTATCTGATCAAAGAGTACAGCGCTTAATCAACAAGGCGAGTAATTTTACTTTACATGACCGCATTGAAGTCATTGAAATAATTGGCGAATTATTATCGACAGTGATTCATCGCTATGCTGCGCTGGAAAGAAAAGGGCGGATAGAATTATCAGTAACGCCCTATGCGCATCCGATTCTACCTTTAATGCTGGATATTCAATCGGCAAAAGAAGCAATGCCCGATGCACCGTTACCTGAATTGGATGTTTATTCTGGTGGTGAAGCAAGAGTTAAGTGGCATATCGAACAAGGCAATGCTACATTCGAACGTTTTTTTGGATGCCCCCCTAAAGGCTGCTGGCCATCTGAAGGTGCTGTTAGTGATAAAACCTTGAAAATACTTGGTGAGGCAGGCTATTCCTGGGCTGCAACCGGCGGTCAGGTTCTGCATAATAGTTTGCATATTGCAGGCGCGGATAATCAGCAGAGCATTCACCATCCTTTTCAGCTTAAAGATACCAACATCCCGTGTTTTTTTCGCGATGATGGGCTCTCTGATTTAATTGGCTTTAAATATTCCACATGGCATGCAGATGATGCAGTGGGGGATATGATTCATCACCTGGAAAATATTGCCGAGCATGAACCTGAAGGGAGCGTGGTCTCCATTATTATGGATGGTGAAAATGCGTGGGAATATTTTCCGGAGAATGGCTATCATTTTTTAGCCACTTTTTATAAGCGCTTAGCCGAACATCCGGATATCGAATTAACTACTTTTTCAGAGTGTCTTGCTGAACAAGTAACCGTCAAGCCGCTAGGTAAAATGATGGCAGGTAGCTGGGTATATGGGACTTTTTCAACCTGGATTGGCGATACCGATAAAAATCGTGGCTGGGCTATGCTAGGTGATGTGAAAAAGTGCTTTGACAAGGTAGTTACAAGCAACAGTTTGTCAAAAGAACAATTAGCAGAAGCTGAATTTCAGTTGGCTGTTTGTGAGGGTTCAGACTGGTTTTGGTGGTTTGGTGATTATAATCCTGATCAAGCTGTGAGTAGTTTTGAAAAGCAATTTCGCTTGAATTTAAGTAATTTATATCATTTATTGGGCGAACATGCGCCTGCTTATTTATCCTTGTCATTCACACACGGTTCAGGTGATCCCGCTATGGGTGGCACTATGCGCAAAGGAATAGATTAATAGAATGAGGAAGCAGGAAAAAAACTTATTAGCACAGCGACGCGCCGGCGTGTTGTTACATATTACGTCACTGCCGAATGCAAATGGATCAGGAAATATGGGGCAGCAAGCCTATAATTTTGTGGATTTTCTGCACAACACCAGCATTAAAGTCTGGCAAACTTTGCCTCTAGGTGTACCGCATGGTGATGGTTCCCCATACCAATGCCTGTCGGCTCATGCAGGTAATCCAGCGCTAATCTGTATGGAAGAATTAAAGCAGAAAGGTTGGTTACAGGAAGCAGAGCAATGTGATTCATCTAAGCAGGACCCTGATTATTATCGTCAATGTCTTATTGCTAAAGTTCAAACGGGGTTTGAAAACCTGGCCAGTGTTGAAGAAAAACAGGCATACCAGGAGTTTTGTAATGATAAATCCTGTTGGCTAGACGATTATGCCTTATTTGTTGCATTACATAATGAGTTTTCTCAGCAATGCTGGAATCATTGGCCAGAACCCTTAAAAGAGCATAAGCCTGCAGCGCTTAAAGCCGCACGCCAGCGTATGGCTGCTGCAATCGAAATCATCAAATTTGAGCAATTCCTTTTTTACAGGCAGTGGATGGCGCTTAAAGAATATGCCAACAGCCATGATGTTTTGTTATTTGGCGATATTCCGATTTTTGTGTCTTATGATAGTGCTGATGTCTGGGCTAACCGTAAGGTGTTTAAACTGGATAAAAAAGGCGGAATGTCAGTTGTTGCGGGGGTGCCACCTGATTATTTCTCAGTCACCGGACAGCGATGGGGAAACCCGCATTATGACTGGAAATATTTAAAACGAACTAAATTTTCCTGGTGGAATGACCGGCTGCGTAGTCAACTGGAAATGTTCGATATCCTGCGTATTGATCATTTCAGAGGTTTTGAAGCGGCATGGGAGATTCCCGCGAGCGAAGATACCGCAATTAATGGTGAATGGGTTAAAGCACCTGGAGATGCTCTGCTGGCTGCACTTAAAAAAGAATTTGGAAATATCCCGTTGGTTGCTGAAGACTTGGGGATTATTACTGCAGAAGTTGATAAACTGCGTATGGATTTTAATCTTCCAGGTATGAAGATTTTACAGTTCGCCTTTGGTGATACAGAATCAAATCCTTATTTACCACATAATTATGATCATAACTGCGTTGTCTATACCGGCACGCACGATAATGATACAACATTAGGCTGGTATAACTCACTGAATGACCATGATAAACATCGTGTGTATAGTTATTTAGGTCACTCGCAGGCATTTATGCCTTATTTATTGATTGGAACCGCCTTTTCTTCTGTTGCAAATCTGGCGATTGTACCGATGCAGGATATTTTAGAGCTGGGCAGTGAACATAGGATGAATATTCCCGGTACTATAGATGGAAACTGGAAGTGGCAATTTTCCTGGGAACAATTAAGCGATGGGCAAGTGGCTAGATTATCTGCGCTGGTTAGGATGTTTTCCCGCTAGATCTCTATAGATACCTTGTAGAGCGGACTTCAGTCCGCTACTTATAATGGGCTGATATAATATCTGTTTTTAACCATGAAGGATATGAAGAACGTGAAGGGTTAAATATTGAAAAGATTGCAATCCTTCAATCCTTCATGGTCAATACTCATATTATTTAATCGCACTTGACCATAGCGGACTGAAGTCCGCCCTACAACGATTATCAAATGAATTATTCCACCATCGAAGCCTTTGTTGGCAATACACCCTTAGTAAAATTGCAGCGTTTGATCAAGCCTGGCTCGAATACCGTTTTAGCAAAACTAGAAGGTAATAATCCTGCTGGATCGGTAAAGGATCGTCCTGCAATCAGCATGATTCAGCATGCGGAAGCACGCGGAGAAATAAAGCCGGGGGATCATTTAATCGAGGCTACTAGTGGTAATACCGGTATTGCATTAGCGATGGCAGCCGCCATTAAAGGTTATCGCTTAACCTTGATTATGCCGGACAATATGAGCGTAGAGCGGCGGGCATCCATGAAATCCTATGGTGCTGATATTATTTCTACCCCTGCGGAAGGCAGCATGGAAGCCGCGATAGACTTAGCAAGGAAAATGCAAGCCGAAGGCAAGGGGCGCATTCTTGATCAGTTTGCCAATCCAGATAATCCGCTATCGCATTACGAAGGTACGGGGCCTGAAATATGGCGCGATACGCAGGGTGAAATTACGCATTTTGTCAGCGCAATGGGAACCACAGGAACCATTATGGGCACTTCAAAATTTCTCAAGGAACAAAAGCCAGAGATTCAAATTGTTGGGGTACAACCTGAAGATGGTGCAAAAATCCCAGGCATACGCTGCTGGCCACAAGAATACCTGCCTAAAATTTATCAGGCTTCGCGTGTTGATAGACTGATAAATGTAGATCAACAGTTGGCAGAACAGACCATGCGTGATTTAGCCAGCAAAGAAGGCATCTTTGCCGGTGTTTCCTCGGGGGGGGCCGTTGCAGCGGCGCTGAAGCTTGCGCAACAAGTGGAAAATGCAACCATTGTGACTATCATTTGTGATCGCGGCGATAGATATTTATCTACGGGGGTTTACCCAGGGTAGTGCAGCGCCGTGTTTTACGGATGATAGATAATTGTTTTATATTTAAATTCAGTAGTTTATGAAATACCCTACCCATCAAACCAACTCGGTGCTGTACTGATATATGATTGAAACCGATCGCATTATTAGTGCCAGTAGCCAGGTTGATGAAGAGCGCCAAGACCGCGCTATCAGGCCGAAAACCCTTAAAGATTATATCGGTCAGCAAGCTTTATGTGAGCAGATGGAAGTGTTTATTCAGGCATCGGTCGCGCGTAAAGAAGCGCTGGATCATGTGCTGATTTTTGGCCCGCCTGGGCTGGGTAAAACCACGCTGGCAAATATTATCGCCAATGAAATGCAGGTTAATCTCCGCCAGACTTCTGGTCCTGTACTGGATAAAGCGGGTGACCTAGCCGCTTTGCTGACTAACCTGGAAGCGCATGACGTACTGTTTATCGATGAGATTCATCGCTTAAGCCCTATAGTCGAAGAAATTCTCTATCCAGCGATGGAAGATTATCAAATTGATATTATGATTGGTGAAGGGCCAGCCGCAAGGTCGATCAAACTCGACTTGCCTCCTTTTACTTTAGTCGGTGCGACTACCAGAGCTGGATTACTAACCTCACCATTGCGCGACCGATTCGGGATTATCCAAAGACTCGAATTTTATTCAGATAGTGAACTAAGTCAAATCGTAACCCGTTCTGCACAAGTACTGGGTATTCAGATAGATGCGAGTGGCGCGCAGGAAATAGCCAAGCGTTCGCGCGGCACACCGCGTATAGCTAACCGCTTATTAAGGCGGGTACGTGATTATGCACAAGTGAAGGGCGATGGTACGATTAATAAAGTTGCCGCGCAGCAGGCCTTAGCCATGTTAAAAGTGGATCACTGTGGTTTCGATCAACTGGACAGGCGCTTGCTAAAAATCATTATCGATAACTTCAGTGGCGGACCTGTTGGGCTAGATACTCTGGCTGCTGCCATTAGCGAGGAGCGGGGAACCATAGAAGATGTGCTGGAACCTTATTTAATTCAGCAAGGCTTTATTATGCGTACCCCCCGAGGCCGTGTAGTCACGGGAAAAACCTATCAACACTTTGGTCTAAAAGCGCCTAAACAGATTGCCGATAATCTGGACTTGTTCGCAGAAGAGTAAGCCAGCTTATGCAGAATCAGGTCTTAATGTAGCCGGGATAGAAACTGGTTGAATGAATTAAACGTAGCATTAAATTCGAGATAGGTGTGATATGCTGCAAAACCAGCTAAAAGAATAAACAGTACACCACTTAAACGGTGTAACAGGCGCAAAGGTATTTTTTTCAGTAGGGTTCGGCCTGCAATAACACCGAGTATGGATGTACTTGTTAGAGCGAGTGTAGCGCCAATCCAGGTTGCGGCGGGTAGAGCCGTACTACTAAGTGCAGCCACGGCAAGTTGCGTTTTATCGCCAAATTCAGCCACTGTAATCAGCAAAAAAGTAGTTATAAAAAGATTATGAGCGCTTTTTCCCTGTACCTCTGTGTCTGCTTCACTTTCGCTAAAAAATAAAGACTGCACACCAAAAACTGCAAACAGTACAGTCACCACTGCGGCAACGATATATCCAGGTACCCAGTTAGCAATCGCAGCACCAAATAATACCGCCAGCGTATTTAGTAATGCAAACGCCGTAATAGCGCCAAAAATAACAGGTTTTGCCCGGTTTTGTGCTGCCAGCGTCATGCAGACTAGCTGGCTTTTATCACCCATTTCAGCCACAAAAATCAAGGCATAGCTGGTACTAATAGGTGTCAACCAGGTAAAAAAAACTGTGGGTAAGTGTAGTGAAGAAAAATCCATGAATCAGCTGTTGTTAATATTTAATAACGGTAAAAGAATTATCTCCCGATCACTTCAATTGCATTAGCGTCCAGATCACGAAAAAACAGGGCTTTGCGTCCTGATTTACTCATCGTATAGAACACATTATTGTTATCCAGAGATTCGCGGACACATTCAAAATTATCAACCGTTAACGCAACATGCCGATCACGTCCGCCATGCTCAGGCCGTCCAGAAGTGGGATCTATATTATCGAGTAATAAAATATGTAATTGCTGATCTTCCCCTAGCTGAAACCAGGCACCTGGAAACCCAAGATCAGGCCTTTCAATCTGCTGTAAGCCAATGATTTCAGTATAAAATTTTATTGAAGCGTCTAAATCAGAAATCATCAGGCTGGAGTGATGTAATAAGAAATTTAAATTTGTCATTTTAATAGGTTTGTTATATCCAGGGGGTGGTTAAAAGTACATTATTTTGTCTAAGGAACGCGCACGGATAAGCTGGGTACACCGCTACGCTGGCGCAGAATTTATGTTCGTATTCAATGCGTAGAAGGCGAGCATAAACACAAGTTATTTGTTGAATTTATTTCGTGCACGTTTGTATGGCAGGTTTGCTTTATTTTCAGGAATGCCATAATAACATCAATTACAGCTATTGAGTTATGCGTTGAATCAGGCGTGAATTAATGGGCTTATTTCTGTGCTATCCTGCTTATAGTCATATTTATGATTCAGCATTAATTCGACTGAATTCTATATCTAGATATGTACTAACTGAAGTTTCCCAATAATTATTTATGGTAAAATTGAAACTATGCTACAACTATATGAAAAAAATAGTCTTTTCATTCGTTTCAAATGCTATTGCCTACGCTGAAAATCCTGGAAACGGAGCTTTAGCGAAGTGAAGATTTTTAGTCCGCGATAGCCGTAGGGCCGTTGTTTTGTCGGAGTCTGAGCGTTAGCGAAGGTGGAGACAAAATAAAAGGCCATCCGACACGGCGTCAAGTCATTTGGAGCCTATGTTCCGACCCCTTGTTGGGTCGGGACGAGGTGACGAGGACGAATCGGGGCCGCCGGAGGCATAAGTGGTCGCGTTAAGTTTTTGCTGCTTGCTTGGGCTGGGATGCCCAAAACAAGCTTTCGCAAAAATAGCGACTCCCCGAAGGGGAATTAAGTAGGGGTTTGCTATAAACATGGCAAAACCACCTAAAATAAACCTCGATACACCAGCATTGTGTATTTCAGCTACTCAATAATTGGGAAACTTCAGCTAAGTACTATCGCTGAAAATCATGGAAACGGAGCTTAGCGAAGTGGTGATTTTTAGTCCCTGAAAGGCGACAGGGCAATTCGCTGATTCGACGTGTGCTAGCAGCACGCGAGAGGAGCAAGAATTGCATTCCGAATAGCCGTCCAGCCAGTGAGGTAGTAATGACGAAGCGGCTTTTGTGCGTAGTCGTTGCGGACGCAGGGCGTTCAGGGCATCTCCCATCCGCTGCGTAGGTGAACGAATTATGGCGACAGGAGTCCCGGAATTTCGTGAGGTAGCATGGCGCGCCTGTTCTTAGGTGGGAAATTAGATAAAATTTTCGCGACATATTTTTGTACCAGCTCGTCACTTTTTTCTCTGTCAGTAGCTTTAGGTAAACGTCCATCCGCTGCACCGCGCCAGATAAGCTGATCTGTTTTAGGGTTGATAATATCAATAATCAGTGTCCCCTGTTTGTAATGTGTAACCTGCGTTTTTGAACCCGTATTGTACATCACACCCATACCCCGGCCATAATAGCCATAGCCTGCTCTATAGTTATATCCCGGATAATAGCCACTATCGCTGAAAATCCTGGAAACGGAGCTTTAGCGAAGTGAAGATTTTTAGTCCGCGATAGCCGTAGGGCCGTTGTTTTTTCGGAGTCTGAGCGTTAGCGAAGGTGGAGACAAAATAAAAGGCCATCCGACACGGCGTCAAGTCATTTGGAGCCTATGTTCCGACCCCTTGTTGGGTCGGGACGAGGTGACGAGGACGAATCGGGGCCGCCGGAGGCATAAGTGGTCGCGTTAAGTTTTTGCTGCTTGCTTGGGCTGGGATGCCCAAAACAAGCTTTCGCAAAAATAGCGACTCCCCAAAATTATTATAGGTATGGATATCGGTTCTATCATCAATAACGATGCTGTAGTTAACGAAGAAATCAACGCTACCATCTGACTTTATTGTGAACCCCTTAGCTGCTAATTGTTGGTCTATAGTTGACCGGATGCGCTGATCCAGAATATTATTTAAATATTTCAAGCTAGCAGAGTTGTGCTCATTTTCAGCATGCCAGCGGAATGTTTTGAAAGTAGAAAAATCTATTGAGTTATCGTAATCAGTGCTCAATGAAAGCGATGAACAGCCGCTAATGGATAAGGTAAAGAAGAAAAGCAAAAGGTAGTATTTCATTTTTGGTCCTTGTAACTCGATGTTCAAGTTTTCAGCTATAACTGGGCTAAGAAAAGTAAATTTTTCCGGCTTTGTTTTATAAGTGATTGATTTACAATGATGTTGATGCTTTCTTTGTCAGTAAAATTATCAATAAAATCAATCAGTTAAAAAACTTGAACATCGAGTGTAAGTTGAAATAGTGTTGTGATTTTAGAGTTTATCTGCAAGTAAAAAGCCGCCACTAGTTAATAATTTGCTAATATAGATATTATTTATTGCTATAGATAAGACCGGTTTATTTTGATGTTAAAATAGCCAGTGCTTTTTGCACGTGCTCAGCTGTTTCGATTCCTAAATCAGTTAAATAGCCACCATCATCCCGAGTAACTAAATTCTTTTCGTACAGGCGTTGTATAGCTGCAACAGTTTTCGGTGCGGCTGTATGGTGAACTTTAATACCTTCTTGCGTCGATGTTAATTTATAACGTGCTAAAATATTCAGTTCTTCGGCAATGTCGGATGAAATGGGCATGGTTTAATTCCTTAATTATGATAAAAAATGTAGGCTGGAAATCTTTGTGTTATTTTATACCTGAAGTTTCCCAATTATTGAGTAGCCGAAATACACAATGCTGGTGTATCGAGGTTTATTTTAGGTGGTTTTGCCATGTTTATAGCAAGCCCCTACTTAATTCCCCTTAGGCAATAGCATTTGAAACGAATGAAAAGACTATTTTTTTCATATAGTTGTAGCATAGTTTCAATTTTACCATAAATAATTATTGGGAAACTTCAGTTTATACCATTAAGAGGCAGGCAAAATACAGAAAAATCTAAGAATAAATATAACAGGCAAAATAACAGAGAAATAAAATGATTAAAATTCTTATGAGGGTCGCAATGTTTGTTGTGATCGGTACTATGTTTTTTACCATGATGGGCAGAATGCAGCCTGATTATGCAAAAAACTATACGGTTTTATATTCAGATTTTATCGATGATATACGCAATGGATCTGTATCTGAAGTGACTATCAGCGGTGAAACTATTAAAGGTAAGCTGCGTAGTGGAGAGCGCTTTATTACTTATAATCCTGGTGATGATCATCTAATCGATGACCTGATCAGCTATGGAGTAAAAATCAGAGTAGCAACGCCTGAAAAGCAATCTATGCTCATGCAGATTTTTATTTCCTGGGCGCCTATGTTGTTATTAATTGCGGTCTGGGTCTATTTTTTCCGTAAACAGCAAGGGGGCGGAGCAGGTGGCGGCGGCCAGATGGGTATGGGCAAAAGTCGGGCAAAATTATTAGAAGAAGATGAGGTTAAAGTCGGATTTTCTGATGTTGCTGGCGTGGAAGAAGCTAAAGAAGATGTGATGGAAATGGTCGATTTCCTTAAAGACCCATCTAAATATGAATTTGTCGGCGGCAAGATACCGCATGGAGTTTTATTAGTCGGTCCGCCAGGAACTGGTAAAACTCTTTTAGCGCGGGCTATTGCAGGTGAAGCTAGCGTGCCTTTTTTCTCTATTTCAGGCTCTGATTTTGTAGAAATGTTTGTCGGTGTCGGGGCGTCTCGTGTGCGTGATATGTTTGAACAGGCAAAGAAACGCGCTCCGTGTATTATCTTTATCGATGAAATCGATGCAGTAGGGCGGCAACGTGGTGGCTCAGGGCCAGGTGGTGGCGGGAATGATGAGCGTGAGCAGACCTTAAACCAGTTACTGGTAGAAATGGATGGCTTCAGTGATAATGAAGGGATTATCGTTATTGCTGCAACCAACCGCTCTGATGTATTGGACAAGGCTTTATTAAGACCCGGGCGTTTTGATCGAGAAGTGCATGTAGGGTTACCTGATATTAAAGGTAGAGAGCAAATTTTGAAAGTTCATGGCAAAAAAGTCCCATTGGATAAAGATTCCAATATCAAGGACTTGGCACGTGGTACACCGGGTTTTTCAGGTGCTGAATTAGCTAACCTGGTCAATGAAGGCGCTTTGCTAGCTGCACGTAATAACAAGCGGGTAGTCACGATGGATGACCTGGATCGTGCGCGCGATAAATTACTGATGGGTGCGGAGAAGCGCTCCATGGTTATGCGCAAGGAAGACTTGTTAATGACGGCTTATCACGAGGCAGGACATGCAATCGTAGGGCAGAATGTACCTGAGCATGATCCCGTATATAAGGTGAGTATTATGCCGCGTGGTGGTGCTTTAGGTATTACCATGTTCCTGCCTGAGCGCGATCAATATAGTGCCAGTAAAGATAAACTGGAAAGTCAGATTTCCGGATTATTTGGTGGGCGTATAGCCGAGGCTATTATTTACGGTAAAAACAAAGTGACTACTGGAGCCTCAAATGATATTGAGCGGGCAACCCAGTTAGCAAGAAATATGGTGACTAAATGGGGCTTGTCAGACAAACTGGGGCCTATGGACTATGGTGATAATGAGGGCTATATGGGCTCGCAGAGTAAGCCTATGTCTGAACAGATGGCTCAAGTTATCGATGATGAAATCCGCATAGTTATCGATAGAAATTATAAGCGTGCTGAAGATATTCTAAATGATAAAATAGATATCCTGCATAATATGGCGCATGCTCTGATGGAATGGGAAACCATTGATAAGTTCCAGATAGAAAAGTTACTAGCGGGTGAAAAAATTGATTCCCCGGTAGATGAGCCTGATGAAGATGAACCAGAAGAGCCGCAGGCAACTGAGCATGAAACTGAGACAGCTGCTGGCACTCAAAGTAATGATGCTCAATTAAATGCGAATGCGAGTACGCAAGGCCATCAGGAAATGTAACACTTGAGAGAGTGCGCTGCCTTTTAAGTGGCTTATTTGACGTGGGTATTAAAAAAGCGGTTATTAGCCCGCTTTTTTATGCGCAACATATTGATAATATTAGGAGCTCGGGATTGTAATGAGCAGCATAAATACAAAAAGTACCAGTCAGCTAAAAATGGAAGCCTCCTGGAAAGAAGTATTGCAGGATGAATTTACCAAGGAATATATGCAGGCTCTAGGTGAATTTTTAAAAGATGCAAAACAACAGGGTAAAATCATTTATCCCAGAGCCAGTAATTTCTTTGGAGCCTTGAATTTAACGCCGTTTGCTGATGTCAAAGTCGTTATTCTAGGGCAGGATCCCTATCATGGCCCCGGTCAGGCACATGGCTTGTGTTTTTCAGTTGCCCCTGAAATTCCAGTTCCACCCTCGTTGATTAATATATATAAAGAACTAAGCACTGATTTGTCGGTAGCTATCCCTGAACATGGTTGCCTGGTTAGTTGGGCGATGCAGGGAGTGCTGTTATTAAACAGTGTGCTGAGTGTAGAGAAAAACCAGGCCGCATCGCATCAGGGAAAAGGCTGGGAGCAGTTTACTGATAAAATTATTACACAGCTCAATGAACATGCTGAGCAGATAGTTTTTATACTTTGGGGGAGTTACGCGCAAAAAAAAGGGAACTTTATTAACACCAGTAAGCACCTGGTAATAAACGCTCCGCACCCATCGCCATTATCGGCATATCGAGGTTTTTTCGGACATCAGCCATTTTCCCGAAGCAATGAATACCTAGTCAGTAAAGGCATCACTCCCATTACATGGCAATTGCCAGGCAAGCAGGTTGCAACGAGACAGTTTCAGCGGGCTCAAGCGATTAGTCTGCAACTTGCACAATAGCGACATGTGTAGAATTTGTGGCAGATAAAACATCAGCTAAAAATACTTTTCATGCTAAGGGAATGTATGGTTAGCTTTCTTTTGCCTCAAGTTGCTCACTAATTTCCATCCATTCGATCTCGGCCTCTTCCAGAGCTATGTCAACCTGTGACTTTTCTTGAAGTACTTGCTTTAAGCGCGCTTTATTCGCAGCATCGTATAAACTAGTATCAGCTAACTGACCTTCGAGCTCCTTTTGTTGTTGATGGTACTTTTCAAGCGTTCTATCTGCTTTTTTTAGTGCATCGTATAAAGGCTTTAATTTTTTTCGTCGCTCGGCATCTAATTTACGTTGTTCTTTCTTATTAATACTGGGTGTATCGTTATTGTCACAAGGATTTTCGTTAGCGAGTAATTTTTGCTCATTAAGCCACAGGCGGTAATCATCAAGGTCGCCATCAAAGGGGGAGGCTGTGCCATTGGCAACCAGGTATAGCTGATCAGTAACCGAGCGGAGCATATGTCTGTCATGCGAAACGATAATAATCGCACCCTGATAATCCTGTAATGCAATACTGAGCGCATGGCGCATTTCCAGGTCGAGGTGGTTGGTTGGCTCATCCAGTAATAATAAATTTGGATTCTGGTAAACTAGCATGGCGAGTACCAGGCGTGCTTTCTCGCCTCCTGAAAATGGAGCGATAGGATCGAAAGTTTTATCATCCTTAAAATTAAAGCCGCCCAGGAAATTCCTTAATTCTTTTTCCGTTGCCTTGGGGTTAATTTTTTGTAGATGCCATAACGGGCTTTCGTCAAGATGTAATTGTTCTAGCTGATGCTGGGCGAAATAGCCTAATTTTAAAGTATCGGCAAACTGGATCTCTCCGGCGTTAATGCCAAGTTCGCCGGCCAGGACTTTGATTAATGTTGATTTACCTGCACCGTTAGGCCCTAATAAGCCAATCTGGTCGCCCGGTGAAATAAATAAATCTATATTATTTAAAATATTGCTATCGCCATATCCTATACTCACGTTTTCCAGTTTAAGCATAGGATTGGGAAGCTTTTCAAGCGCTGGAAAGCTGAAGTGAAAAGGTGAGTCTACATGCGCCTGGGCAATGAGCTCCATGCGCTGTAATGATTTTATCCTGCTCTGCGCCTGTTTTGCCTTGGTAGCCTGGGCGCGAAAGCGGGTGATAAAGCTCTGGATATGCGCAATCTCGCGCTGCTGCTTTTCGTATGACGATTGTTGTAATGCAAGTTTTTCGGCACGAATTTTTTCAAAAGCCGTGTAGTTCCCTGTGTAGATAATCCCTACCTGATTTTCTATATGCACAATATGACCGGTGATAGTGTCCAGAAATTCACGGTCATGAGAAATCAGTAACAAGGTGCCCGGATATCGACACAGCCACTCCTGTAACCAGATGACCGCATCCAGGTCTAAATGGTTAGTAGGTTCATCGAGCAAGAGTACATCTGAACGGCACATCAGTGCCTGGGCAAGGTTTAAGCGCATGCGCCAGCCACCGGAAAATGAACTAACACTCAGTTGTTCCTGTGGCTGTTTAAAGCCAAGGCCATTCATTAAGCGAGCGGCTCTTGCAGTGGCTGTGTAACCACCGATAATATCCATTTTGCTTAATAAATCAGCCTGTTTGATGCCATCATTATTTTGTTCTGCTGTGTTGATTGCTTGTTGTATTTTACGTAATTCCTGATCGCCATCAATAATATATTCAATGGCGGCCTGATCTACAGCCGGTGTTTCCTGTGCAACATGGGCAACTTCTAGTTGTGGAGGCATGGTAAAATCCCCCGCATCGGGGTGTAGTTCGTTGCGTATCAAAGCAAAAAAACTGGATTTTCCTACGCCATTTGCGCCGGTAATGCCGACTTTTTGGCCTTTGTGCAAAGTAAACGAGGTATTGGCAAATAAGACACGAGTGCCACGACGTAAGGAAATATTTTTAAAATTTAGCATAAAAAGTATGGTAAAAATGAAGCAACAACATAATCCCGTGTTTAAGCCACAAGATCGATATTTTGTTAATCAACGAGGCTGGTGGTTTTTTACGATTGAGATGATTAGTGGGCCATTTAGCAATAAACCAGACTGTGTTGATGCCTGCAGGCATTATATACAAAAGCGTGAGGGACTTTTATAGCAGCACAGTAATAGTTTTCGCCCAGAGTTTGCAGGTGGGGAGAAAAGTCAGGAGCCAGGTCAAAAAACAGCTAGCTCCTGTAGGAGGTATGGTAGGGGTGTTTATCCGTATAGGTCGATCATTTTTTTCACTTGGCGAGTGAAATCCTTTACATTGCCTGAGGTCACTTTTTCAATAGGAATAACCAGTGCTGCACCGTTATCCAGTACGATATGGATATAATCCCGAATATGCTCTATGCGCAAGATGGTGTTCCAGGGCATTTTATTTTTACCACTGGGAGATTTTTCCGCTAAAGCTTTCGGGTCAATTCTTAAAGTATAATGCCCGAACATCGCTGCTTTTTCTTTTTTCGTATAGCTCTTTAGTACTTGCTTGCGAAAGCTTAAAATAATGATTTGCGGAATAACCACAGCCCAGCAAACAGAGATAGTGACGATATAAATGGCGGTACGATAATCACTATAATAGACCCACAGAAACAGGCCAAAGAGTGCCAGTATTCCAGGAAAAACCAAGCGGTTTCTTTTTAATTTTTTTTGTAAATTTTCCGATTGATCAATCTGTAACTCATTGTAATGAACTAAATCTCGGTCACCGAATTCATATTCAATTTCAAGCATTGCCTGGGCCTTTATGTCTTATGTGCAAAATCTTGCAGTTTATTATTATTTTCAAAGCGGTATTATAACCTCAAGAGCAGATTTTTTTTGAAGTTTTTAACTTAGATGCTTAGAGAAAGCAAGTGCGTATTAGTGAACTCTGTTACCTGATTTTATGCTACACAATAATAGGAAAAGGTCACTATCAAGGCGGTGCTGGAAGTCGATTGAGAATCTAAACGTAGTCTCTGTACTCTATCGCCACTATTACGCCTTTAGGCTGCCACTTGTTTCAATTATTGCTACAGAAATAACCGACTTCAGGCCAGTTAGTTCGCTGACCTGACTGGGTGTATCCTCGAACTAGGTAGCTACCATGCCAATTGCTATAGCGCCATAAAAACAATCTGAAGAAGCTATTAAATTAAGATAATCTCAGCCGCTGAAAATCCTGGAAACGGAGCTTTAGCGAAGTGAAGATTTTTAGTCCGCGATAGCCGTAGGGCCGTTGTTTTTTCGGAGTCTGAGCGTTAGCGAAGGTGGAGACAAAATAAAAGGCCATCCGACACGGCGTCAAGTCATTTGGAGCCTATGTTCCGACCCCTTGTTGGGTCGGGACGAGGTGACGAGGACGAATCGGGGCCGCCGGAGGCATAAGTGGTCGCGTTAAGTTTTTGCTGCTTGCTTGGGCTGGGATGCCCAAAACAAGCTTTCGCAAAAATAGCGACTCCCCAATATAGTTTCTCAGATAAATAATTTCCAAATTTGGAGCGCTTAAACTTAGGCGGTAACAACGAAATCTTCCCGCAATTTTTGCATAACACAAATCACTTTACTGGCATCATACATATAAGTGTTAAAAGTTTGCACAACTGAATCATGAAGATCTTCAAAAGTTTTAAAATACTTCATATGAGTCGAATCGCGTTTCGTATTTTTCCATAATTTCTCAATCGGATTAAAATCCGGCGAGAACGCAGGGAGACGTTCTACTGTCAAACGATCTACATTAGCTAACTTAAATTCCTTAATAACACCGCTTCCATGATACGGGGCACCATCTTCAATTAGAATAATCTTGCCTTTATAATAAGCCAGCAATTGTGTTAAAAACTCAACATAGCTTTCACCATTAAAACGCCCAGATGTTTCAGCGTGTTGTAATATCATTGGCTTATAACTCTCGATTAAGACGTTGTCGGCAATAGAATATATCGCTTCCATAAAAAGCTTCTGTGTTGGATATTTCTCATTTTTTAAGCTTTTAAGAATAGCTAAAAATTCTTGAGGCAGCCCAGCTTCCGCTGAAAATCCTGGAAACGGAGCTTTAGCGAAGTGAAGATTTTTAGTCCGCGATAGCCGTAGGGCCGTTGTTTTGTCGGAGTCTGAGCGTTAGCGAAGGTGGAGACAAAATAAAAGGCCATCCGACACGGCGTCAAGTCATTTGGAGCCTATGTTCCGACCCCTTGTTGGGTCGGGACGAGGTGACGAGGACGAATCGGGGCCGCCGGAGGCATAAGTGGTCGCGTTAAGTTTTTGCTGCTTGCTTGGGCTGAGATGCCCAAAACAAGCTTTCGCAAAAATAGCGACTCCCCCGCTGTCAGCCCCGGACGGGCTGATAGTCTCCAGAAGGCGCAGGGAAATTTGCCAATCCGAAGTGCGCGATAGCGCGCGAGGGAGGCTAAAATTTTATCCCGAATAGCCGTAGAGCCATTTGTGGTAGCCATGACTGAGCTGCTTTGTGCTCAGTCTGTGGCGGACGCAGGGCGGCTGGAGCATCTCCTATTCGCTGCGTAGGTGAACGAATTACGGCGACAGGAGTCCCGGAATTTCGTGAGGTAGCATGGCGCGCCTGTAGCGTTTGAATTTTCGAGTGTCAGAGTCAGTGAACAAGTGCAGGCATTTGGCCCTGATCAGCAAGAGCTAAGCCATAAACTCAAATTGCAGGCATCGACCGAGTTAGCCCTTAAAGGCAGAATGCATACCGCTGCCGTGTGCGACCGGGCGGCTAGGGCATTAGCCGAAAACTTTAACAATTACTTTAAACGCAATAAAATACATACTTAGTTATAAACTGAAGTTTCCCAATAATTATTTATGGTAAAATTGAAACTATGCTACAACTATCGCTGAAAATCATGGAAACGGAGCTTAGCGAAGTGGTGATTTTTAGTCCCTGATAGGCGACAGGGCAATTCGCTGATTCGACGTGTGCTAGCAGCACGCGAGAGGAGCAAGAATTGCATTCCGAATAGCCGTCCAGCCAGTGAGGTAGTAATGACGAAGCGGCTTTTGTGCGTAGTCGTTGCGGACGCAGGGCGTTCAGGGCATCTCCCATCCGCTGCGTAGGTGAGCGAATTATGGCGACAGGAGTCCCGGAATTTCGTGAGGTAGCATGGCGCGCCTGATGAAAAAAACAGTCTTTTCATTCGTTTCAAATGCTATTGCCTAAGGGGAATTAAGTAGGGGTTTGCTATAAACATGGCAAAACCACCTAAAATAAACCTCGATACACCAGCATTGTGTATTTCAGCTACTCAATAATTGGGAAACTTCAGTTATAAAGATATCGCGATTAGTTTCAGCAATGAAGATAAGCAAAGCATCGGGCGCTTTATGTTTAATCAGGGGTTTTGCGACCCATTGCCTTGCTTAATAAAGCTAGAGCTGGGTGGCGGTAATGTATTGATCGCCCAGTGATAATGTCCCTGATATATTGAGCGGACTTTTATAGAAAATTCTAATCTGGTAGGGTTAGATCCATGACTTTAAAAACTATCGCTGAAAATCAGGGAAACGGAGCCTAAGCGAAGTGATGATTTTTAGTCCGCGATAGCCGTAGGGCCGTTATTTTGTCGGAGTCTGAGCGTTAGCGAAGGTGGAGACAAAATAAAAGGCCATCCGACACGGCGTCAAGTCATTTGGAGCCTATGTTCCGACCCCTTGTTGGGTCGGGACGAGGTGACGAGGACGAATCGGGGCCGCCGGAGGCATAAGTGGTCGCGTTAAGTTTTTGCTGCTTGCTTGGGCTGGGATGCCCAAAACAAGCTTTCGCAAAAATAGCGACTCCCCCGCTGTCAGCCCCGGACGGGCTGATAGTCTCCAGAAGGCGCAGGGAAATTTGCCAATCCGAAGTGCGCGATAGCGCGCGAGGGAGGCTAAAATTTTATCCCGAATAGCCGTAGAGCCATTTGTGGTAGCCATGACTGAGCTGCTTTGTGCTCAGTCTGTGGCGGACGCAGGGCGGCTGGAGCATCTCCTATTCGCTGCGTAGGTGAACGAATTACGGCGACAGGAGTCCCGGAATTTCGTGAGGTAGCATGGCGCGCCTGGATTTTTTAATTCCTGTTTTAAGTGTTTTGATGATCAGCTGTGTGACTCCTTTAAAAAAAGAGGCTGAAATTGTGCAGTTAATTTATATAGAGCCTAAAGAAGGTCAGTGCCGATTTATTGGCCAGACTTCAGCATCGGATGGCGGGATGGTATCAGGTGATTTTATGACGGATGCCAAAATCTATAGAAGTACCGCTAATTTAATGAAAAATAAGGCGTATAAGATGGGTGGTAATGCCGTTTATATTCAGCAGCAGTTTAATAAAAATAAAGACTTAACCAAGGCTATGACGAATCAGACCATGCAGGGTTTTGTGTATCAATGTCCGGGGCTGGAACAGGTTCAGCCTATAACTGAACAGCAATAAAGGCTGATGTAAAAAGATCTCACCATAAAGGACTTGAAGGTATGCTTGTATTTTTAAGATTTTGTTTAAAACAATTTAGTCTTACTCTTCATTATCTTAATGGTGAAAACATCTATAAACATAATACACGATATTTTAAATTAACTCAGTAATCAGGGTATTATCAGTAATTTCTCTCGATATAGCCGGGCTAATTGTGTTCTCTAAAATTTCGCTATTATCAATAATAGTTGCCACTCGTAGGTAATTAGGGGTGTAGCCAAACACTTTGTGTTTCGTGGCATCGATTTCTTCCTTTTGACCTTCCCATAAAATATCCTGAGATCCACCCAGGTTTTGTATCAGAAAGTTCTTCTTCATTTGTTCTGCTAGTTGGTGTAACTGCTGACTGCGCTGTTTTTTGATCGTCTGTTGTACTGGGTCTGGCAAGGTAGCCGCTTTTGTTCCTCTCCGCGTGGAATAGGTAAAAATATGGATATTCCCAAAGCCGATCTGTTTAATAAAGTCAAAACTTTCCTGCCATTCCTGTGCTGTTTCGCCGGGAAAGCCGACAATAATATCGGTGGTGATATTGATATTTGGTACTTTTGCGCGCGCTTGTTGCACTATCAGTTGGAATTCTGCTGTTTTACAGCGCCTGGCCATGCGCTTTAAAACGCTGTCAGAACCACTTTGCAGCGGCAGGTGAAGATGCGGCATTAACCGTGGGTTGCTAAATAAAGCAAAGAAATTTTCAGGCAGATCCCAAGGCTCTAGTGAGCCTAAACGTAAGCGGGGAACAGTGGTTTGATCCAGAATGGCCTGAATTAAATCGGCTAGATTATGATCGATATCAGAACCGTAACCACCTAAATGAACCCCAGTTAAGATAACCTCTTTAACCCCTTGTGCAACAAAGTTATTAATATCTCTTACAATCTGCTCAATAGACGTACTTCTTTCGTCCCCGCGAGCAACAGTAACGATGCAAAAGGTGCATCGGTAGCGGCAGCCATCTTGTATTTTAATAAATGCACGTTGCCTGCCTCTGCTAAATAATGAAATTTCAGCGGGTTCTGTAGACATTACGGGCATGCTGGGTATATCCAGTTCAGCGATAGCAAGTTCAACTAGACGGCCTTTATCCTGATTACTGACAATTAAATCGACCCCTAGTAGTTCTGCAGCTTCATCCGCTTCCAGGGTGGCATAACAGCCACTGACAACTATTTTGGCATTGGGGTTATTTCTATGAATCCGGCGTATAAGCTGACGGGATTTACGCACAGCATCTTGCGTAACGGCACAGGAATTGACAATAATCAGTTGCGCTTTATTTTGTTCGCGGGTGATTTTATGTCCCGCATTCTGAAATGCTTGAGCCCAGCTTTCCAGTTCGGCTTCGTTGAGACGACAACCTAAAGTCCTAAGATGTACTAACATGATGCAACAACCAGTAAGTAAACATTACGCTAAGAAAATCCGTAAAACAGGGTATTATCCCATAAGTAAAGAACGCGCACGGAATAAGTTTGGCGCACCCGCTATGCTGGCGCAGGATTTATGTTCGTTTTCAAGGTGTGGAAACAGGCGCATAGCTGGTAACGCAACTATTTCTACAACGCAGAAGACGGGCATAAAGACATGCAGGTTGTTGAAGTTATTCCGTGTACGTTCCTAAGCTATAGACGAGAATTTTAGTCAGATCATCGGACGTTTTCTTATCTACCTTATAGGCATATAAGATGCATGTTTTATGGATATTAGGGTATTGTTTCTTTATTGGAAACAATTTGAGAATAAATCGCTATATTGATATTTTCTTATATAGCTGTATAGTAGCTATTAAATACTTAATGAGACAGGAGTGTAAGCAATGACTGATTTACAAAAAGATATTTTAGCAGGGCTATTATTTATTACAGGTCTTTTAAGCTTTTTTTCTGGTGCGTTTATTATATCGGCCACTGTTTTTGCGGCGACTGCTATTCTAAGCAATGTTCACCAGACTGCTCATCTACACTTAAGTAAATAGTTTTTCATGTAGTAACCCTTAGTAGTACCAATAAACAAGATTTCTCCTCGTGATCTGTTTATTTTTTATAACGCTTGTTACGGTCCGGTAACAGGCGTTTTTTTGCTTTGTAAGCAGTAAAATCGACTCAACTAGCGCCTTATATTTAGAGATCATCTAGCACTGATTTTGCGCCTAGTATTCATGCGCCCCCTCCCACTAAACATTAAACTGGTTGAAGTTGTACCTTGATTAGCATCTTTTATGATCCAGTATTTTTCATTTAAGTCATACTCTCTGTATAGTTTGCCAGAGGTAGCAGGAAAATTATGAACAAAAAACAACTAATAATAAGCAGTGCATTCTTAATAGCACTACTAACAGGTTTTGGCCTGAGCCATTTTTTTGCCCAGTCACATGAATTGGCATGGACGGCAGCAATTACTTTATTGACAGTTATATTCTGGGTTACAGAGGCGATTCCCATACCTGCAGCCTCGCTGATTCCATTTGCATTATTTCCCTTTGCAGGAGTATTGACGCACAAAGAGGTTTCATCTGCACTCGGTAGCCATATCGTTTTATTGTTAATGGGCGGCTTTATGTTATCCAGGTCGCTGGAAAAAAGTGGTGTGCATCGTCGATTGGCGATTTATATGGTCAGGCTTGTAGGCATTAATAGTGGGCGGCGTGTAGTGATCGGGTTTATGTTGGCGGCCGCTTTTTTAAGTATGTGGATCTCCAATACGGCAGCGACTCTTATTCTGTTACCCATTGCCTTAGCTGTGTTGCAGGGAATTGATGATAAGACAATGGAAATTGCCTTATTGCTGGGTATTGCCTATGCCGCGAGTCTGGGCGGAGTAGGTACGCCGATTGGCACTCCGCCAAATATCATCTTTATCAGCATTTATCAGGAAACTACGGGCAAAGAGATGGATTTTCTTAGCTGGATGCAAACCGGGGTGCCTGTGGTTCTGATTGGTATTCCATTGGTGGCATTTTGGTTAACGCGTAAGGTCTCGGTAAACCAATGCTTTGTATTGCCTGAAGTAGGCGCATGGCGACCTGCTGAAAAAAGAGTGTTATGTGTTTTTGGCCTGGTTGCATTGGCGTGGGTAACACGAATGCTTTGGAGTAAGTGGCTAGGGCTAGAGGGAGTCGGTGATAGCTCCATTGCCATATGCGGAGTGGTATTAATGTTCCTGATTCCCAGCGGCGAAAAACAAGGCACTTTGCTAGATTGGCAGACCGCCAGTGATATTCCCTGGGGAATGTTGTTATTATTTGCCGGCGGTATCGCGATTGCGAAATCTTTTATGGCTTCAGGATTAAGTGACAAAATAGGCGCTATGTTGACTGGTTTGTCGGTACTGCCGGTTTTTGTATTGATTTTATCAGTCTGTCTACTGGTTACTTTTTTAACCGAGTTTACCAGTAATAGCGCAACAGCGACTTTATTAATGCCTATATTGGCGACTGCGGGAGGGGCAGCTGGTATTGACCCGCAGCTATTGATGATGCCAGCTGCAATCAGTGCTAGTTGCGCTTTTATGATGCCGGTTGCCACGGCGCCTAATGCAATTGTTTACGGTACTAATAAATTTCAGATCAAAGATATGGCACGCGAAGGCTTGCTGTTGAATATTATGCTGGCCTTTGTGATTAGCGGTGTTTGTTTCTTTACTTTGAGCTAGTTTAGTAATTGGGGACGGAATTTGTAATACGAATAGTTTTTTTTGTGTCAATATTAATCAAACATGCTCGCGCTTTTTGTTTTATTATTTTTCAATCCACGCGCACTATCCAGGCCCTGGATTTTATGAAAATTGGCTCCGGTTAGTGTGGCATTGGTGAAGTTAGAATCAGCTAATTTTGCCGCTGTAAAGTCAACGTGACTGACATTGGCATCGGTGAAATTAGCAGCGCCCAATTCCGCTGATATTAATATGGCATTGCTTAAATTGGCATCGGTCAGATTTGCAAAGCGCAAGGTGGCACGACCTAAGTCAGCATTTTGTAGATTCGCATTAGTTAAGTTAACTTTATTCAGGCTAACGCGCATTAGTCCCATAGGCTGGTTTTTCATATCAGCGCCCCAGCGTACATTTGCGAGGTTTGCATTGCTCATATTTGAATTATCCAGATTGGCAATCACGCGGCTATCACTGAAATTCACATTGCTTAAGTTAGAGCGCATCATGCTGACACCAAAAATACTGACTCTAGATAGGTCAGCACCGGATAGATTGATTCCGGTCATTACAGTTAAATCCAAGACTAGGTCGGACAGGTTACTCTGGCTTAAATCGGCACCGCGTAAATCTGCTCCCCATAAATCGGCATTGCGGAAGTCAAGTTTAGACAGGTCTACGCCTTTTAAATCGTTGCGTCTCAAGTTGGCTGGTTTTGCCTTGCTGGCATTTTTTAGCAGTTGTATGACTTCGCTACGGCTTAAGTCAGCAGCCGAGACTGTATTAGGAATAAGGTTAGATAAAAATAGTGTTAGTATGAATGCGAGATGCTTCATGGGGGTTCCTGTTATAGGCAAACAAAATCAGAGTTTGTGTTGTATTCCGTATGTGAAATTTCTTTTATCAGTAGGGCGTGGCTTTAGCCCGCCATTATTCAAACGCTACGTTAAAATCGCGGGCTAAAGCCACGCCCTACATTGAGTATTCGGGGGGAGGTTAAAAAAGCCCTAATTGCACTTGTGCCACTTCGGACATCATATCGCGCGACCAAGGTGGATCCAGGACGATTTCAACCTCTACTGAGTCAACTCCGGGTAAGGCGCGGATGGCCTTTTCTACATCACTCTGAATTACCGGTCCCATACCACAGCCTGGTGCGGTCAGTGTCATCATGACATGCACGCTGTTAAGGTCTTTACTTGTTGATTCGACGTTACAATTATAGACTAAACCCAGATCTACGATATTCACAGGAATTTCAGGGTCATACACCGTTTTCATCACTTCCCAGCAGTTTTTTTCTACTGCAGTAGCGTCCGTTTCGGAAACTAATGTATGTAATTCGTGTGGCTCTTTTCCCAGGGCATCGGCATCGGCACTGGAAATGCGTACCATATGGCCGTGGTCAGTTACTACCGTGTAGTTATTGCCCAGATCCTGATGTATGGTCACTTCTTTGCCTTTGCTCAGGGTACCGTGGTTTCCATCCGGGATCAGGACTACATTGACATCGCGTGTCAGGGTAATTGTTTCTCTTTCAGGCATGATTGTATCTACTATAATTTAAAAGTTCGTGCGTCCACGGTCTGGCCAGTTGTGCCTATGCTTTGGCTGCCGAATAAATAAAGGTACGCCGGGCTTATTTCCTGCATTTCAGGTAGTTTATGCTTGTCTTCGCCAGGAAAAGCCTTTTTTCTAAGTGGGGAATTTACCGGCCCCGGGACTAAAATATTAACTCGAACTTTTCCTGCTTCACTAAGTTCATCAGCTAGAATTTTCGCATAGCTCTCAACCGCAATTTTAGATACCCCGTAGGCACCTGTATAAGCTCTTGCTTCACGGACAAAGGAGTCGCTAGTTACTACAATGGAGGCATGTTCTGCTTTTTGCAATAAGGGCAATAGCACCTGGGTTAATAAAAAAACTGCATTCAGGTTAACATTGATGGTATGACCCCAAGCCATCGTGCCGTGTATGGACATAGGCGTAAAAGCATCCAGCTCTGTTGCAGAATGTAGCAGGCCATCTAAACGGCCATATTTATTTTCTATGGTCTCTGCAAGTTCATGGTATTGCACTTCTGTCGCGCCGGCTAAGTCAAACGGGTAGATTGCCGGGGTAGGGGCGTCAGCCTGGATAATTGCATCATAGATTTTTTCTAACTTGGGGATACTTTTATCCAGCAGAATAATAGTTGCACCTTGCTTTGCCAGTGCCAGTGCTGCTGTGCTACCTAGGCCTCCGCCTACACCTGTAATGAGAATAATTTGCTTAGTTAAATGCATGGCTTTGATTGCTTATCCAGTCTAAAATTTGATTCGGGTGATGGATCCAGGCATCAGCTCCCCAGTCCTGTGGTTTGTCACCAGGTTTTAAATAACCCCAGGTTGCCGCCAGGGTTTTCATGTTAGCCGCTTTTCCAGCAGTAATATCGTGCTGCGCATCGCCTATATAAAGACATTCCTCCGGAATAACCTGAATCTGACGGCAAGCCGTGAGCATCGGTTCCGGGTGTGGTTTGCTATATGCAGTGGTATCACCGCAAATGATACAAGCAGAGCGTCGGGTCAAATCCAGAGCCTGCATTAAGGGGTGAGTCATACGTTCGCGTTTATTGGTAATCACTCCCCAGGGAATGTTTTCAGCTTCTAGAGTCATTAATAATTCAGGCATACCGTTATACATTTGGGTGAAATCTGCAATATGATTTTCATAATAATCAAGCAACCATACGAGAATATCGGCTTTAATGACATCGCTAACATCTTGTTCCAGTGCCCGTTCAATCATCGCCGCTGCGCCATAGGAAATATAAGGCGTAATGCTGTCTGCAGGCACTTCCGGGTAATTGAAATGCGCCAGTGCCTTATTCAAGGCAGTGGTTAGATCCGTGGCAGTATTAAGTAGTGTGCCGTCTAAATCGAATAGTACACAGGATAAGCCAAACGCGCTGTGCATGATTTTATTCGGGGCGCTTGTAAGCCGCTATATAATTGATGTCTATATCATCACTGAGGCTGAAATTTTTAGTTAAGGGATTGTAGTGAATACCAATGATGCCTTGTAGTTCAAGTCCGGCATTACGTGCAGACTGACTTAGTTCAGAAGGTTTGATAAAGGTTTTGTAATCGTGTGTTCCGGCAGGCAACATTTTTAAAATATGCTCGGCAGCAACAATAGCGAGTAAATAGGCTTTAGGCTTGCGGTTGAGTGTAGAGAAAAAAACATAGCCGCCAGGTTTTGCAATTTTTGCACAGGCCGCGATAACTGAACCAGGCTCGGGTACATGTTCCAGCATTTCCATGCAAACTACATGATCAAAGCTTTCGCTCTCGGCATCGGCTAAAGCTTCTGCGCTGATTTTTTTATACTGCGCCTTAACACCTGATTCCAGTCCGTGTAAGTCGGCGATATCAATCAGCTCTTCACTTAAGTCAATGCCGAGCATATCCGCGCCTTTTTTTGCAAGTCCTTCAGTCAGGATGCCGCCGCCACAACCCACATCTACAATGCGCTGATCTTGCAGGCTGATAAATTTCTGGATGAAACTAATACGTAGCGGATTAATGTCATGCAGAGTTTTGAACTCGCCATTTCTATCCCACCAGCGCTCAGCTTGTGCGCCAAATTTATTAATTTCGTGTTCGTGTACGTTTTCTGTTGCGGTCATGGTATTAGGCTTGGTTAATTTTGGCTATAGTATACTAGTGCAGCACCTATTTTGGATAGATGAATAAATGATTAAAATCATTTATGTAGCAAATAATTCTATCGATCAAATATATTATAGGTGCTGCACTGGAATACTTGGTTATTAAAATATGCTATTAACAATAAAGTATCTGGCAAGGCCGTTCGGACGCTGATTCAGTGTATGTCGTGATTGTTTGCCACAAAGGTTTTTGATGCATGATTTTAAGTGATTGCTGTATAAAAATCTCTTGTTCATTGACTTCATGGTGAAAACAAATATATACACCGTTGAGTTACATGAATGCTCAGTTTATGATTTTTTAACGGTATAATATTTTTTTTAGTATTTTACAGGTTTTAAATTTATTGTGGGACGAATAGCAATATTTACTGATGACCCTGGCTGGCATGGTAAGCAATTACGCCTGGCTTTTGCAGCACGTGGGTATAGCGCAGACTATGTCTCTTTAACTGAATGTCGCATACAGTTGCAGGGGGGGCTGTTGCCTCTGTATATTCCGGGCTTTACAGGAGCGATGCCTGATGCGGTGTTTGTCCGTGGTGTGCCGGGCGGCTCGCTGGAAGAAGTGGTCTTGTATCTGGATATACTACATGCGCTGAAGTTAATGGATATCCCTGTTTATAATGATGGTCATGCCATAGAGCGCAGTGTTGATAAAGGCATGACCAGCTTTTTATTGCATCAACATGCCATTCCCACGCCGCAAACCTGGGTACTAAGGGATAGGCAGCAGGCTTTAGTAATTGCCGAAGCGCAATTGCAGGCTGGGCAACAGTTAATCAGCAAGCCTTTGTTTGGCTCGCAGGGAGAAGGCATACGACGTATAGAAAAGCTGAGCGATTTATTCTGGTTGACTCATAGTCATGGGGCTTATTATTTGCAGCAGTTTGTGCAATCAGCAGGTGAGGGGTATTCTGACTGGCGTGTATTTGTTGTGCAGGGAAAGGTGATTGCCGGTATGCGGCGGCGGGGTATTCACTGGTTAAATAATGTTGCTCGAGGCGCGCGGTGTGAAGCGGTGCAGATTGATCGTAAGATGGCTGATATTGCGGTTAAGGCAACTCGGGCGCTGAATATAAATTATGCCGGTGTCGATATAATTTGCACTCAGGACGGAGATTATCAGGTGATTGAGGTGAATAGTATTCCGGCATGGAAGGGGCTGGAAAGTGTTTGTGAGGTGCAGGTGGCTAAAATTCTGGTCGATGATTTATTAAGCTACTGTTCTGCTACACCGGCAAAAATGGATGCGGTATGTTGACTCAGCAGCAATTAAAATCAGCCTATGAATATGCCTGTGAAATAGAGTTGCGCGCATTTAAACCGGGGAATGTCAGTGTTTATGCGGATGGGCATGATATGACGGTTGAGGACTTCTGGCTTAGTGCCAGGCAAAGTTCCGCGCCGATAACAAATAGTGACTATAGTCTTGGTGAGCGGATTTACTACGCGGTTAAAGCGACTCGGGATGCAGTGGGGTGCAATACTAATTTAGGTATTATTTTATTATCTGCACCTTTGCTATTAGCTGCACAAAGCGTTACAAGCAGCAATGAACTCAGGGAAAATCTGGCGGATTTGTTAGCTAATACCAGTATTGAAGATGCAGAATGGGTGTTTCGGGCAATTGCATTGGCTGCACCTGGAGGCCTAGGCAAATCAGATCAGCAGGATGTTGCTGAAAAGCCTGATGTAACTTTGACTCAGGCCATGCAAATAGCCAGCGGTAGAGACCGAATAGCATTGCAATTTATAACAAATTATAAAGATGTTTTCGATTTTCTGGTTTTAAGGTATAATGCATTTTTCAATCGGTGGGGTGATGATGAGTGGTCGGCTGTTGCAGTTTATGCAGCGATGCTGGCTAAATATCCAGATAGTCATATCGAACGAAAATACGGCGATCTTTACACACGGAAAGTGATGGATAAGATGGCTTTGGTTGACGAAAAGTTATCCAGTGCAGATAGGCCTGAGAAGCTTATGGACTTTTTATTTGAGACAGATATAGAGTTTAAGTCTGCTGGAATTAATCCGGGGACTGCAGCTGACTTTACAGTCGTCACCGTTCTGGCTGTAAAGCTAGAGCATTTATTCTGTAATAAATAGGTTGCTCTGGATGACAATAATGTTTTCCATAAATCGTGGTTTTGAGGTAATTGGCTTAGGTCAATTATAAAATATAGTTTTTTTCTTTTTTCTGAGGATAATAGTAGCATGGCTAAAATTAACAACTTACGCGTAGGCGAATCTTTAAACGGTGACGGAAACGAAGTTGCACACATTGACTTAATGATTGGGCCTCGTGGTTCAGCTGCAGAGTCTGCTTTCGCAAACTGCTTAACAAACAACAAAGATGGCTTCTCTAGCCTGTTAGCTGTTGTTGCTCCTAACCTAATGGTTAAGCCTGCAACTGTAATGTTCAACAAAGTAACAATCAAAGGTTCTAAGCAAGCAGTTCAAATGTTTGGCCCTGCACAACGTGGTGTTGCAATGGCTGTTGCTGATTGTGTTGAAGATGGAACTATCCCGGCTGATGAAGCTGATGATCTATTCATCTCTGTTGGTGTATTTATTCACTGGTTAGCTGAAGATGATACTGCTATTGAGAAAAACAACTACGATGCTGTTAAAGCATCTATCAAAAATGCAGTAGCTGGAACACCTACTGCAGTTGAAGTTGTTGCTCAAAAAGCAACTGCAGAGCATCCATTTGCTGCAAACAAAGTTTAATCATTACGATTTTACAATGTTAGAAAAAGCCCTGGTTTATCTGGGGCTTTTTTTTGCCTGGCGTATAGCGAATGCAACGATTTTATGAGTGAGCTTCTGCGTATTTATTTCTCGCTGAAATAAATATCGACATAGTAGCTTAGCGCATTTCCCCCAGCATTATCGGTATCAGTCATAATCGCAATGCCATCTATATAAGCAATATCTTCACCAAACATCAGTGTTCCCCTATCAATTGAGGCCGTGAAACTAACTTCGCCACAAGAGAGCTCATAAAGCACTGTAAAGACATTCCTGTTATTATTGCGTTTTGAACTGCCCGAATGGTATACGAGCTGATACGAGATATTCTTGCCTGGAAAAATAATGGATTCACAAAACGATCTCGTTTTTGAGCCTGTCGCTGAAAATCATGGAAACGTAGCTTAGCGAAGTGGTGATTTTTAGTCCCTGATAGGCGACAGGGCAATTCGCTGATTCGACGTGTGCTAGCAGCACGCGAGAGGAGCAAGAATTGCATTCCGAATAGCCGTCCAGCCAGTGAGGTAGTAATGACGAAGCGGCTTTTGTGCGTAGTCGTTGCGGACGCAGGGCGTTCAGGGCATCTCCCATCCGCTGCGTAGGTGAACGAATTATGGCGACAGGAGTCCCGGAATTTCGTGAGGTGGCATGGCGCGCCTGTCTGGGCATGAACGAGCCCACAAAGGATGACGCTCTGCTAACAGGGCACGTTCCATACTTTCATTGCAGTGTTGGTGAATATGTTCAGAGAGTGGTAGGTCTTTAAGCATGGGTGATATCCGTTTATGAGGTGATTAAAACGGAAATTTTTAGAAAAATTCTTTCGGCAATTGCAAGCTTTATTTGAAATTATTTGTTGTTTTTTTACGGTGCCTACAGAGTATCTATTTGCTGTTATAAGTGATTAAAATCAAAAAGATGGAAATATTCGAGTGGTGCTACCTTCAGGTAGGTTATAGGCTGCTTTGTTTAGGTACTTCTTCTTTCAATGGGAACACTGATGTCACCAAAGTAAGTTTTAAAGTCGGCTAGTACATTGCGTTTTTCTGTGTACCACTGTTGTGTCTGGTCGTTTTTACTGCGCACTGCAATCATCATCACGTTAGCCCCGGCAAAGGGGTTTTCCCAGGCTGAATTGATAGGGCTATGATTGGCCCAGACATAATTGATTGCCTTGGTTTGCCAGAAAAACCACTTGCCTTTAAGAATCAGGTAGATTCTTGCAGTAAAATCATCCCCTTGTTTGCTTTGCTCATTACTTATAGGCAGTTTTTTCTCTATGCGCCAGGACCAGTTCAGATAAGGCGTTTTCAGCAAATCCACATGTACTTCTTTATACAGGCTTGATGCGGTTGCCGTGCTTTTAGCCTGCAGAACGGGCTGTCCGCTTAGACTAATTAGTTGATATTGTGTGTAATCTTTAAATGATTTTTGCTGCCAGTCATTTAAGGTCGAGTTGGAAAAATGACTGATAACAACAATGTCCGCATTGCAAACAGAGTTGTATAGGGAAATAATGATTATGACGTTGCGTAATGACATGGTTTGGTTTTTGCTTAGGTTGTTTGAGGCCAGACTAGAGAATAACAAATTATCTGGCTATCATGGTACAGTATTTTTTTACTAATTAATCCACTGCTAATTTTACCTTCATAATATATGATACCAATTAGAGACACGGCACCTTGTTATACTCGGCCTTATGTTACCTGGGCATTAATGTTTATCTGCATTAGCCTATTTTTATTCTTGCAAGCGTCTCCCGACAAGCTGCATCATTATATTATTTATATTTATGGCATGGTGCCCGCCCGATATACCAATCCCGAATGGGCAGTCGCAATGGGTTACCCTATTGATTATTATTTATCTTTTGTGACCAATCTATTTTTGCACGGAGGCTGGTTGCACCTGATTATGAACATGTGGTTTCTGTGGATTTTTGCTGATAATGTCGAAGACCGGATGGGGCATGGGCGATTTATCATTTTTTATCTGCTCTGTGGTTTTATTGCGACCGCAGTGCAATGGCTACATACACCAGAATTGGTAATGCCTGTTGTGGGGGCTTCTGGTGCTATTGCTGGCGTATTAGGTGCATATTTTTTTCTCTACCCTTATGCAAGAATTATTCTCTGGATCCCTATTTTGTTGTTGCCGATTTTTATAGAAGTTCCGGCCATTGCTTTTATCGGTCTTTGGGTTATTTTTCAGATGGCTAAAGCCAGTACTGCAGTCATGTTTTATGAGGGTGTGTCAGATGTAGCATTATGGGCTCATTTAGGTGGGTTTGTTGCTGGTTTTTTACTATTTCACTTTTTTCTCAGAAAAGATTATCCTGCATAAATGCGTTTAAGGTATAATTTACGAATAATTTTAAAACTCTCTTCGTGTGCCCTATTGTAAGTACGCCTGGAGTTATTCTTAGGAAGTTGATGCCCAAATGAAAAAAATTAATATTGCCTTGATCAGACTTATCCAGTTTGTTGTTTTTGTTGTTTTTACCTTTGTTGTTATTGTTTATTTTTCGGCAATGGTTTTTATCCCTTTAGATGCCTTAGTCATGATTAGTAAATTATTAAGCGTAGTGGGCATTAATAGCTTTATCGGTGCATTGATTGGGCTGCCCATTGTTGCTTATATGGGTAAAATGATTTATGAAACACCTGGGCTGGTTAGCATGATTATGGAAACCGGTATGGACCTGGTTAAAACAGGAAAAGAAAAAGTTGAAGCGTTCAACAAAATTGCTGAAGCTGTTAAATAGCTAAAGGATTGCAGCATTTGCTGTGTTCTTTAAAAGGTTCATATCCACCTTGTGGGTATGAGCCTTTTTTTATGCCTATTGATTAAACAACATATAAGGCTTTCAAGGAGTTATTGATGTTGATGCTTATTTCCCCTGCAAAATCACTGGATATGCAGGCAGACTTTCCAGCGCTAAATGTTACTCAGCCCCGACTTTTAGGTGATAGTCAGCAATTGATTGATCACATGCAAAGCTTGAGTACAGAGGAAATCAAGAAGCTGATGGGCATTAGTGAAAAATTGTCAGAACTGAATTACCAGCGCTTTCAGGATTGGGTGGCATCTGGTTCAAAGGCCGAATGCCCCGCTTTATTTGCTTTTAAGGGCGATGTTTATCAAGGCCTGGATGCAAAGTCCTTAACTGTCGATGACATCACCTTTGCCCAGCAACATTTACGTATCTTATCCGGCTTATATGGCTTACTACGCCCTTTGGATGTCATACAGGCCTATCGCCTGGAAATGGGAACTAAGCTAGATAATGAGCGGGGGTCGAACTTGTATGCTTTCTGGGGTGATAAAATTTCTGCACTGATTAAAGCAGATATGCCAGGCGATGAACCCCGGGAGTTAGTGAACCTTGCTTCCAATGAATACTTTAAGGCAGTTAAACCGCAGTTAATAGATGGCTCCATTATTACGCCCGTTTTTAAGGACTTTAAAAACGGGCAATATAAGATTATCAGTTTTTATGCCAAGAAAGCCCGAGGGATGATGGTTAATTATGCCATCAAACATAAAATCACCCGAGCTGAACAGCTTAAGAGCTTTAATAGAGCAGGGTATCGATATGCTGAAGAGATGTCTGATGCAAAACAATGGGCGTTTATCCGCGATGAAGTGTAGTACGTAGCCAGGAATACGCAGCAGCATCAGGCAAGATAGAGCTCGATGTTTTAATATCCCTGAGAAATGACGGAATGCGCTGTGCTTTTCCTACGCTCTGAGTAGAGTTGGTTATAAATGAAAATGAAAGTTACCCGCACCACAAGATTTTTCCAGCGTGACTATGATCTTGTTTGCGTCACTAGTTGATTCATTTGGGCCTTTGATATAGGACGGCATTTTATCTTTGCCATAGCGATAGCGTGACCAGCAGAACCCCAGTTTTTGCTCGCCAAAAAAGCTCTTTAAACTGTGATAATCCTTATGGCTGTTAAAGCCCAGGTCTTTGGCGTATTCAACTGCTCCGGTGATCAGCTTTAGCGCACATGCAGGTTTTAATTTGGCAAAGGGATAGTTACCATGTGATTCAAGAATGCCGGGTTTAAAGACTTTTTCGTATTCAGGTAGAAGCATGGTTTTAAACAGGACTTTTTTAACGCCTAGACAATACACATCAACGATAAACGAGGCTACAGCCACTTCACCCTTATCCGAGATGCGTGTAACCAGTATATTACCAATGCCCGCTTCGAATAAATTATTAGGCATCAGGCATTCATAAAAAGGGTTTTCCAGATGCGGGCTGATCTTGTCTAATAATAATTGTGCAGAATTGGATTTGGTCTGTGTACTGCGTTTTTGTTTTTTGTTTTTTGCTTTTTTTTGTTTCTGCTTCTCTGTCAGTGCCATGATGAATTGTTTGCATTAGTTTATGCGTGAAGTTCATTATAATATACTTCACATAAATACGGTGGTGAAGCAGAGCTGTATGAGACTGGGTAGAGGGGTATGGAAGATTTTGCATTTTATAGTTATTTAACGGGACTGATTGCTTTTGTACTGGTCTTGCCTGTTGCTATTAAACGGATCGATAGAAATCCATTTGTTACGCAATTTATTTTTGCCATTGTTGTCTCAGTGCTGTGGATGGTTTATGTTGTCTATACTTTAAGCCAGCCCTCGCTTTATCTTGCTGATACTTTGGCATTAGAAACCCTGCGCAGTGCCGCTTGGTTATTGTTTCTGAATGTGGTTATTTCAAAGCAATTATATGGCGGGAAGTATGCTTTTTTAAGAAAATCCCGGCCTGCACTCTTGTTATTTGCCTGGCTGGCCTTTATCTTTGTCGCTGAGTTGTCACCTCAGGTGCTAGATTTTAGCAAGCATTACCTCGGCCAGGATATACGCCTGCTTGCACATTTAAGCTTTGCAGTGATTGGCTTGATGCTAGTAGAGCAATTGTATCGTGGTGTCGATAAAGAGCGGCGCCGGGCAATAAAGTATATGTGCCTGGGTTTGGCTGCCATGTTTGGTTTCGACTTTATTATTTACAGTAAGTCCTTATTATTTGGTCAACTGGATTTTTTACTCTGGGATTCACGTGGATTAGTGAATGCGTTATGCGTACCATTATTAGCGATATCATTTAGCCGCCTACAGGATGACGCGAACAAAGTAACGGTTTCCCGAACTGTGGTTGTACATACTACCGTACTATTTGGCGCAGGCCTGTATATGGTGCTAATGTCGCTGGCAGGCTTTTATATTAAAAATTTTGGTGGCACCTGGGGTGGGGTGTTGCAGACGTTTTTTGTGTTTCTTGCCGTTGTTTTTCTGTAACTACTCAGCGTAATTTAAACTCATAACAGATTGATTTAAAATAATAATTAATGTATCTCTCTGAATTTTAGTCCAATTTTCACCCCTTTTTAAAGGTGAAAATGACTAAAGTCAGGTTAAATCAAAATATATCCATTTGATTTTAAAGTTAAAAAACACGCTGAGTAGTTACGTTTTTCTTTTGATTATCTTTGCATCAGGAAAGATGCGAGCCTATATCAAAGTATATTTCAATAAAAACTTTTTTCAATCGCTGAAAATCATGGAAACGGAGCTTAGCGAAGTGTTGATTTTTAGTCCCTGATAGGCGACAGGGCAATTTGCTGATTCGACGTGTGCTAGCAGCACGCGAGAGGAGCAAGAATTGCATTCCGAATAGCCGTCCAGCCAGTGAGGTAGTAATGACGAAGCGGCTTTTGTGCGTAGTCGTTGCGGACGCAGGGCGTTCAGGGCATCTCCCATCCGCTGCGTAGGTGAACGAATTATGGCGACAGGAGTCCCAGAATTTCGTGAGGTAGCATGGCGCGCCTGATAACTATGATTACCGCGAAGAATGGATTAAGTTAAGTTAAGTAAAGAAATTGCTAGCTTGCAGTCGTTAGATGATTTGTCTCAGTTTGTGATTACCACGCCGGGTGATCTAGTCGGTTGTGCGGGAGGGGGGTTATGGCTGTGTAATGAACAAGGTTACTTTTACCTGGCAGAGGAAAAGTCGCTAGGATTCAGCACTGACATAGGCTTTAGTAAAGAAGACCAGTTCATCCGTTTTTTAAACGAAAAACAGTGGGTGATCGATAGTTGCGAATTTGAAAGTAACCCTGAAATATATGATGAAGTGGGTCTGACTCAGTGGATGGAGAATCAACATATCTGGCTAATTATTCCATTGTTGCAGCAAAATTAAGTCATTGCCTTTGTCGTTTTGACTCAGCCTCTGGTCAGGCGACCACTTAACTATGAAGAGCATGATTTGCTGAAAACGGTGGGGATGCAACTGGCTAATGCGCTAACACTTAGCAAAGTGACCGACGACCTGACGCGCTCACGGCAGTTTGAGGCCTATAGTCGTTTTTCGGCTTTTCTGGTGCATGATTTTAAAAAAACCTGGTTGCTCAGGTTTCGATGATTCCTGAATTCAAGTCATAAGTACATAACCCAATAAATTTTTCATATCTATCCCAGTCAGCTCTTCAAATACCTCATACGCTGAAAATCCTGGAAACGGAGCTTTAGCGAAGTGAAGATTTTTAGTCCGCGATAGCCGTAGGGCCGTTGTTTTGTCGGAGTCTGAGCGTTAGCGAAGGTGGAGACAAAATAAAAGGCCATCCGACACGGCGTCAAGTCATTTGGAGCCTATGTTCCGACCCCTTGTTGGGTCGGGACGAGGTGACGAGGACGAATCGGGGCCGCCGGAGGCATAAGTGGTCGCGTTAAGTTTTTGCTGCTTGCTTGGGCTGGGATGCCCAAAACAAGCTTTCGCAAAAATAGCGACTCCCCGAAGGTGTTTTGTAATTGAGACACTTTTTAGGGCGACTATTTAGCTTATCAACGGCTATAAAAACCTCTTTTATCGTAACATCAATCAACTCCATTACTTTAGGGAAATACTGTCTTAATAAGCCATTAGCGTTCTCATTTTGCCCTCTTTCCCAAGAGCTGTAGGGAGTCGCAAAATACGTATCACAGCCTAGTGCTTCTGCTATTTTTTCATGCAGGGTAAACTCTTTCCCGTTATCAAAAGTAATTGTTTTAACAAAGCTTTTTATAGGATCAAGCATTAAAATAGTTGCGTCTAATACATATTGAGCCTTTTTCCCCGCTAAAGGGAAGGCCAACCGTAATTTAGAGACTCGCTCATCCAACGTTACAATCGCCCCTTTGTGATTTTTCCCAATGATTGTATCTGCCTCCCAACCACCTATACGCTTACGGTTGTTGACCTCTTCAGGACGCTCATCTATATCGACTCTATTAGGGATTCCTGTCCTATTATGGGCTGACCCATACCGCTTGCGATAGGTTTTGTTCTGATGCCGAAGATGCTTGTATAGTTCACCCCCTGCCTTTTTGTCCGCCAGAATATGCTGGTAGATTGTTTCATGATGAAGACTAATTATACCTTCTTGTTTTAACCGCCCTGCAATCTGCTCAGGACTCCAGTCATCCTCAATGCGAACATTAACAATGCCTTTTATTTCATCCGTTAATTTAACCTCTTTAGGCTTGTTTTTGTGTCGTTCTTGGGCAAAATCTTCTGCTTGTTTATGCCTGTAGCCTCTTTGACCTGTATTGCGTTTAATCTCGCGTGAAATATTGCTTTGGCTTCGTTCTAAGGCTTCTGCTATTTTATTCTGTGAAGTTCCCTTTTTTAATTCAATTTCTATATAATATCTTTCTTCAGGACATAGGTGTGTATAGCTCATTTGTAGCCTCTGTAAATTGTTTGGTAGCTGTTTACTTTACACCTATGTCTTGTCTTAATTCAACAGGTGTTAGTCTAGCCAATACTTGCAGAGGGTTATGCACTTATTATACGAATTCAGGATTGTTAAAAATGCGGAAAATCATAAGCACAACCCGGAATTTATTAATGATGCGATTGATACCCTGGAAAATGTGGTACGAAAAATGGAGCGTATCTTGACCCAGCTGAAAAAAGGTCAGGATCATGCTAAACTGAAGTTTCCCAATTATTGAGTAGCTGAAATACACAATGCTGGTGTATCGAGGTTTATTTTAGGTGGTTTTGCCATGTTTATAGCAAACCCCTACTTAATTCCCCTTAGGCAATAGCATTTGAAACGAATGAAAAGACTATTTTTTTCATATAGTTGTAGCATAGTTTCAATTTTACCATAAATAATTATTGGGAAACTTCAGATGCTAAAAATAATGTAGTAATAAATTTGTTGGATATTTTATCTGATGTAATACTGCAACAAGCGGGCAACCAGCCAGCGGTTAAGCTTGATAGTGAATATACAGAGTGTGTTGTGCACGCGGATAAACAAAGACTAACTGCCATAATAGGACATCTGGTGAAAAATGCGCAAGATGCCACAGCGGATGACGGATCTGTTAAAATTCATTTAAGGTGTGAGCAGAAGTTTGCATATATTCAAATTATAGATACGGGCTGTGGTGTGACAGGGAAATTTATTGCCGAGCGGTTATTTAAACCTTTTGATACCACGAAAGGCAATGCAGGAATGGGGATTGGTGTTTATGAAGCACGCGAATATATTATTAGCCAGCGAGGAGAAATTTCAGTGCAGAGTGAAGTAGGTGTTGGAACGGTCTTTAGTATTAAATATCCGTTGCTGACGGCATAGGGTTTTATTATGGAAAAAGTATTGTAACTACTCAGCGTGTTTTTTAACTTTAAAATCAAATGGATATATTTTAATTTAACCTGACTTTAGTCATTTTCACCTTTAAAAAGGGGTGAAAATTGGACTAAAATTCAGAGAGATACATTAATTATTATTTTAAATCAATCTGTTATGAGTTTAAATTACGCTGAGTAGTTACAAAGTATTATTAGTTATCGAAGATGATCTCGGTCTGCAGAAGCAGTTTAAATGGAGTTTTGAAGCTTATAACGTCGTTATAGCAGGTGACAGAGCCGAAGAAATTGATGCGGTGCGGCGCTATAATCCAGCGGTAGTAACACTGGACCTGGGCTTGCCGCCCGATCCCGCAAATGCTAGTGAAGGCTTGGCGACGTTAAAAGAAATTATTGTGCTGGCGCCTAGGGCTAAAGTGATTGTTGTCACCGGTAATGATGATCGTGAAAATGCCATTAAAACGATTGCTATGGGGGCTTATGATTTTTATCAAAAACCGGTCGATATAGATATTCTGAATTTGATTGTATCCAGAGCCTTTCAGCTTGCCGAGCTGGAGCAGGAAAACGCAAAAATTACAGCAAAAGCACGAACCGCTGTCCGGTATTATTGCTGCCAGTGATGCAATGCAAAAGTTATCCAGAACTATTGAGAGGATTGCCCCCAGCGATATTACCACGCTGTTATTAGGCGACTGAAGTTTCCCAATAATTATTTATGGTAAAATTGAAACTATGCTACAACTATATGAAAAAAACAGTCTTTTCATTCGTTTCAAATGCTATTGCCTAAGGGGAATTAAGTAGGGGTTTGCTATAAACATGGCAAAACCACCTAAAATAAACCTCGATACACCAGCATTGTGTATTTCAGCTACTCAATAATTGGGAAACTTCAGTTAGGCGAGAGTGGTACGGGTAAAGAAGTATTGGCACGGGCGATACATGAGTTAAGCCCGCGAGCCGGCATGCCATTTGTTGCGGTTAATTGTGCTGCGATTCCTGAAAGTTTGCTAGAGAGCGAGTTATTTGGTTATGAAAAAGGTGCGTTCACCGGGGCAGTTAAACAGACTAAGGGTAAGATTGAATTTGCTGAGGGCGGCACCTTTTTTCTGGATGAAATTGGCGATTTACCTTTTGCCCTGCAAGCCAAATTACTGCGTTTTATTCAGGAGCGTGTGGTAGAGCGCCTAGGTGGACGGGGAGAAATCCCAGTTGATGTACGTATTATTTGTGCAACGCATCAAAACATGCAAACCTTGATTGAGGCCGGTGGGTTTAGAGAGGATTTGTTTTATCGCGTCAGTGAGATGGTGGTTGATATCCCGCCATTAAGAGAGCGTGGAGATGATGCCATTGTCATCGCTAAGGTGTTGTTATCACGTTATAGTAAACGCGAAAATAAGTCGATCAAGGGCTTTACCGCCGAGGCTGAGCAAGCGATCGCTGTCAGCCCCGGACGGGCTGATAGTCTCCAGAAGGCGCAGGGAAATTTGCCAATCCGAAGTGCGCGATAGCGCGCGAGGGAGGCTAAAATTTTATCCCGAATAGCCGTAGAGCCATTTGTGGTAGCCATGACTGAGCTGCTTTGTGCTCAGTCTGTGGCGGACGCAGGGCGGCTGGAGCATCTCCTATTCGCTGCGTAGGTGAACGAATTACGGCGACAGGAGTCCCGGAATTTCGTGAGGTAGCATGGCGCGCCTGTGAGACGTATCACTGGCCAGGTAATATTCGTCAGCTGGAAAACGCTGAAAATCCTGGAAACGGAGCTTTAGCGAAGTGAAGATTTTTAGTCCGCGATAGCCGTAGGGCCGTTGTTTTGTCGGAGTCTGAGCGTTAGCGAAGGTGGAGACAAAATAAAAGGCCATCCGACACGGCGTCAAGTCATTTGGAGCCTATGTTCCGACCCCTTGTTGGGTCGGGACAAGGTGACGAGGACGAATCGGGGCCGCCGGAGGCATAAGTGGTCGCGTTAAGTTTTTGCTGCTTGCTTGGGCTGGGATGCCCAAAACAAGCTTTCGCAAAAATAGCGACTCCCCGATAAAATTAAGCGTGCTGTAGTGATGGCCGATGAAGATTATGTTGGCTTGCATGACTTAGCGATGCAAGTGGGTATGGGCGAACTAGATGATTCCTTACCATTAAATTTAAAAGAGGTTCGAGAGCAGGCGGAGACGACTGCCATTAAAAGAGCGTTAGTCCATGCAGATAATAATATTTCACAGGCCGCCAAGTTACTAGGTGTCACAAGACCTACTCTGTACACCTTATTTAGTAAATACGAGATTGAGGGGCATGACGGACACTAGCCAGCTAGTAAAGACCGTGTTGCTATGATACATAGAGCGGGCTGGAATGAAATGATTCAGCACTTTACTAATCTTTTTTTCAATAAACAATACTTAAAATAGAAAAGGAACACCATGATACCAGTCATACTTTCTGGGGGGTCGGGAACGCGTTTATGGCCTTTATCCCGAGGCGTCTATCCAAAGCAGTTTTTGCCGCTGGTTTCAGCTAAGACCATGGTGCAGGAGACCGTATTACGCCTAGATGGAATAGATAAGCTGCAAGCACCGATTGCTATTTGCAATGAAGAACACCGGTTTATGATGGCCGAGCAATTATGGGAAATTGATGCTAAGCCGGAAGCGATTATCCTTGAACCGGCAGGAAGAAATACTGCGCCTGCAGTGGCTCTAGCTGCACTGTCGGAAAAAAATCCGGATGATATCTTGCTGGTACTACCGGCAGACCATGTGATAGACAATATCCCAGCATTTCAACAGGCGGTAGTGAAAGCAGGGGAGCTGGCAGAACAGGATTATCTGGTTACTTTTGGCATAGTGCCGACAGCTGCGGAAACAGGTTACGGTTATATCAAGCGCTCTGCGGAAAAAATTAGCGTTGCCTTCAAGGTGGCTGAATTTGTAGAAAAGCCGGATGCAGATGTTGCACAAGCGTATGTTAACAGCGGAGAATATTACTGGAATAGCGGTATGTTTGCTTTTAAAGCAAGCCGCTACTTGCAGGAACTCGAAAAATTCTCGCCGGAAATGTTAGCAGCCTGTCGGTTATCCTATAGTGGTGCGCAGACAGATGTTGATTTTGTACGCCTAAATAAAGATGCATTTATGCAGTGCCCATCGGATTCGATAGATTATGCAGTAATGGAAAAAACGGATAAAGCGGTAGTTATTCCGCTAGATGCTGACTGGAGTGATGTCGGTTCCTGGTCTGCACTATGGGAAGTGCGCGAAAAAGATGACTTTGGTAATGCTCTGACCGGTGATGTGATCGCTCTGGATACGCAGAACTCTTTTATACATTCGGGCAACAAGCTAGTCGCCGCAATTGGTGTGCAAAATATGATTATTATCGAAACGGATGATGCGGTTATGATTGCGCCAAAGGATAGAGTGCAGGATGTTAAGAAAATTGTTGCCAGATTAAAAAGTGAACAGCGTGCAGAAGCGGACTTGCATCGAAAAGTGTATCGTCCCTGGGGGCATTATGATTCGGTAGATAACGGTGAGCGGCATAAAACCAAGCGTATCGTGGTCAAACCAGGTGCCAAGTTATCGGTGCAAAAACATCATCATCGTGCCGAGCACTGGGTGGTGGTTAAAGGAACCGCGCTGGTGAGTCGAGGGGAGAAAACCATGCTACTCTCTGAAAATGAGTCGACTTATATTCCGCTGGGAGTCATCCATAGCCTGGAAAACCCAGGAGTGATTCCACTGGAAATTATTGAGGTACAGTCGGGCAGTTATTTGGGTGAAGACGATATTGTTCGCTATGCAGATAAATATGATAGAACATAGCGCTGGACTAACTTAGGCAACTCGCAATAAATAACCCACCCTTATAACTTGTCTTCTTCGTTGCAACGTCGGTTACATAGCCTGCTATGCGCTCGACGTTGCGTCTTGAATACCAATAAAAATCCTGCGTAATACGGGAAGCTTATTTATTGCGCGTTACCTAAGAATAAGATTGAACAATCAGTCTAAAAATGTTTGAATAAGCTGTTATTGATATTCAGGAATAGATTTGAGAAGGGATTCTTTTCACCTGTTTTTTCCCCGAATTAAGTTCTTGTTTTTTTGTTTAACGACGTCATAGTACTCAATTATTACCCAAGATGTTAGCAGTGAAAAATTTGTTTTGTGAACGAGACGAAAGGGTTTTGTTTGCAAATTTCTCATTACAAATCAATGCAGCAGAAGTGGTACAAATTATTGGCCAGAATGGCAGTGGCAAGACCACATTATTACGCATTTTATGTGGCTTATCCGATGCCTATACTGGAGAGATCTACTGGCAAGGCACGGATCTTGATGAGGTGCGTGAAGAGTATTATCAAGCTATGCTGTATGTCGGGCATTTGGCAGGCGTTAAAGGTTCTTTAACAGCGGAAGAGAATTTGCGCTGGATGATGCAACTGGATCATAGTTTAAATAAATGTAGCATTGCCGAGGCATTAAAGCAGGTGGGGTTATTTGGTTTTGAAGATGTGCCTTGCCACAGTTTATCCGCTGGGCAACAGCGGCGAGTCGGCCTGGCGCGCTTGTATCTAAGTAGCGCTCCATTATGGATTTTGGATGAGCCGTTTACTGCGCTGGATAAAAAAGGTGTGAAAGAAAAAGAAGCATTGATAGCCAGGCATACTCAAGAGGGGGGGGCTGTGATTTTAACTACGCATCATGATCTAACAATTCCGGGGCAGACTATCCGCCCGATAGATCTGGATCAGGTTGCTGTGGCGTGAGTTTTTTCTTTGCAGCGCTGAAGCGTGATTTATTACTGGTTTTTCGCCATCGTAACGATATTATTAATCCACTGGCTTTTTTTCTGATGGTGGCTGTGCTGTTTCCCTTAGGTATTAGCCCTGACCCAGAATTTCTATCAGAAGTAGCGCCAGGCGTTATCTGGGTGGCGGCTCTGTTAGCCTGCTTATTATCGGTCGATGGTATTTTTCGTGGCGATTATGAAGATGGCTCTTTAGAACAAATGCTGGTTAGTCCAGAGTCCTTACTGGTGTTAGTGCTGGCAAAAGTGCTGAGTCATTGGCTGGTGAGTGGCTTTTGTCTGGCAGTTATCTCGCCTTTAGTCGCGATGATGTTTTTTCTCCCTGAGCAAGGCTATCCTGCTTTAATAATGAGTTTAATATTAGGCACGCCTACATTAAGCTTAATGGGAGCTATCGGAGCAGGTCTGACGGTAGGGCTGCGCAAAGGGGGCGTTTTAATCTCCTTATTGGTACTGCCGCTGTATATTCCGGTGTTGATTTTTGGCGCGGGTACAGTACACGCAGGTAGCATGGGCTTGCCTATACAAGGTTATCTTGCTTTATTAGGTGCGATACTCATATTCAGTTTAATGCTGGCACCCTTTGCAATTGCAGCGACTCTAAAAATTAGCGTGCGCAGTCGCTGAAAATCAGGGAAACGGAGCCTAAGCGAAGTGATGATTTTTAGTCCGCGATAGCCGTAGGGCCGTTATTTTGTCGGAGTCTGAGCGTTAGCGAAGGTGGAGACAAAATAAAAGGCCATCCGACACGGCGTCAAGTCATTTGGAGCCTATGTTCCGACCCCTTGTTGGGTCGGGACGAGGTGACGAGGACGAATCGGGGCCGCCGGAGGCATTAGTGGTCGCGTTAAGTTTTTGCTGCTTGCTTGGGCTGGGATGCCCAAAACAAGCTTTCGCAAAAATAGCGACTCCCCAATAGTGCTAGATTTAGTTGCGCTTATCTTTAAGGAAATGGATTTCAGGATATATTATTTTTTACCATGAAAAGCATGAAGGACTTGAAAGTTTGATTTTGTTTGTCTTTCGCTGAAAATCGGGGAAACGTAGCCTAAGCGAAGTGATGATTTTTAGTCCGCGATAGCCGTAGGGTCGTTGTTTTGTCGGAGTTTGAGCGTTAGCGAAGGTGGAGACAAAATAAAAGGCCATCCGACACGGCGTCAAGTCATTTGGAGCCTATGTTCCGACCCCTTGTTGGGTCGGGACGAGGTGACGAGGACGAATCGGGGCCGCCGGAGGCATTAGTGGTCGCGTTAAGTTTTTGCCGCTTGCTTGGGCTGGGATGCCCAAAACAAGCTTTCGCAAAAATAGCGACTCCCCGATTTCAGTTTCTTCATGGCCTTCATTGTAATAAACACATGCTTTAACCAGCCCCCGCTGAAAATCATGGAAACGTAGCTTAGCGAAGTGTTGATTTTTAGTCCCTGAAAGGCGACAGGGCAATTCGCTGATTCGACGTGTGCTAGCAGCACGCGAGAGGAGCAAGAATTGCATTCCGAATAGCCGTCCAGCCAGTGAGGTAGTAATGACGAAGCGGCTTTTGTGCGTAGTCGTTGCGGACGCAGGGCGTTCAGGGCATCTCCCATCCGCTGCGTAGGTGAACGAATTATGGCGACAGGAGTCCCGGAATTTCGTGAGGTAGCATGGCGCGCCTGAAAATTTATAATAAACGAATATTTCATATCAGGGTTTCATAGATGAAAATTAAAATGCCAAGGTGGTTTTATCAAATGGCCTCACCTAAATGGTTTTATGAATTTACCGGTGCATTACTCCCCTGGTTTAGTGCGGCAGCGATACTCTTATTAGTCACCGGGACAGTCTGGGGGCTAGTGTTTGCACCGGCAGATTATCAGCAAGGCAATAGCTTCCGCATTATTTATATCCATGTGCCGGCATCCATTTTGGCGCAGTCCTGTTATATGATGATGGCCGTGGCAGGAGCAATCGGCTTAATCTGGAAGATGAAAATAGCGCATGTGGTCGCAGGAGCCTGTGCTCCAATTGGCGCTTCCATTGCAGTTATGTCCCTGGCGACTGGTGCGATCTGGGGCAAACCTACCTGGGGTGCCTGGTGGGTCTGGGATGCACGCTTAACCTCGATGCTGGTATTATTGTTTCTGTATATCGGGGTGATTGCCTTAAACTCGGCGTTTGAAAATAAAGCCAGTGCAGATAAGGCAACCGCCGTGTTATCTCTAGTGGGTCTGGTGAATATTCCGATTATTAAATATTCGGTTGAATGGTGGAATACGCTGCATCAACCTGCGACCTTTACGGTTACTGAAAAACCCGCAATGCCAGCGGAAATGTGGATGCCATTGCTGGTGATGGTATTTGGCTTTTATTGTTTTTTTGCGGTGGTATTAATGAGCCGGGCACGGGTAGAAGTGTTGCAGCGTGAAAAACGTAGTGAGTGGGTTAAGCGGGTTATCGTGGAATATTAACAGCTAACAAATATTTAATCGTAGGCTGATGATATGTACTCCTCTCCCACCAACAGTGTCATAATGCACCTAAGAGTAATAACGGAGCAAAGAGGAGCCCGACATGAATAATAGCGTAATTGGATTGGATATAGCAAAAAATATTTTTCACATGTATACATTTGATGAAAAAAATCACAACCTGTTAAGAAAAAGCTAAAACGAGCTGAGCTTTTAATATTTTTTGCAAATTATCCAGTGAGCTTAATTGGAATAGAAGCCTGTGACGGAGCTCATCACTGGGCAAGAGAGTTAACTAAACAAGGGCATGAAGTCATTTTTCTTAATGCCCGTTATGTAAAGGGTTTTGTGGTGGGGAACAAAAATGACTTTAATGATGCCGCTGCTATATTTGATGCGGTTACCCGTCCAAATAAGCGCACAGTGTCGATAAAAACGATTGAACAGCAAGACATTCAACTTGTTCATAGAATACGTGAAGGCCTTGTTGGCAAACGTACTGCGCTGGTTAATCAAGTGCGAGGGCTACTCAGTGAAAGAGGCATTGTTATTCCTAAAGGTATAAAGAAAGTAAGAGTAGAATTACCGTTGATTTTAGAAGATAGCGACAATGATTTGACTGATTTAAGTCGAGAAATGTTTGCTGAGCAATATGAAAAACTAGTTGCACTAGATGAAGAGATTAAACAACAGGACAGACGTATTAGCCGGCTATGTAATAGCAATCAGTTAAGCCAGCGTTTTCTTGATGTGCCAGGTATTGGGGCAATAACAGCCACCATCATTGCCTCAGACATAGGGGCAGGTAAAAGCTATCAGAGTAGCCGAGATTATGCAGCCAGCTTAGGGATTGTTCCGAGACAACATAGCAGTGGTGATAATCAGGTTTATTTAGGAATTAGTAAGCGAGGTAACCGCTATATTCGTACGATGTTAATTCATGGAGCACGATCGGTGTTAAAGCACTGTAGTGGTAAAAAAGATAAATTAAGCCTATGGCTACAAGCACTCATTGAGCGGCGTGGATTTAATAAAGCCGCCGTTGCGCTGGCCAATAAAAATGCCCGAATACTGTGGGCGATGGCGAGTCAGGATAAAGAATATGATGCAGCTCTGACATAGTTAGAGTGCATAAGCAGGGTTGCCCACCCTTTGACCACCGACTGCGAGCTAGGAGGGCTCTTCGTCTGTGGACAAAGCGTGGATAACCCTGAGATAACCGAGTAACCAAGATTGTGGAGGCAAGTTAACCAATATTGATGACAACAACAGGTCAGACCGATACTTTTACAGAACCCGTGCAACCCAGAGAGTCCATTGCGAGACCGTTAGGCTGGTAGGGTCAAAAAGTATGCGAATAGATTCATCAGGAGTCCTGAGGCAAAAAGCCTCTGTTAGAGACCGAATATATGGCTGCAATCTTGTTCACTGTTATTAGCATCAATTATGTAAAACTTGGCTTGCAATAAACGAGGAGTCCATCGCTGAAAATCATGGAAACGTAGCTTAGCGAAGTGGTGATTTTTAGTCCCTGATAGGCGACAGGGCAATTCGCTGATTCGACGTGTGCTAGCAGCACGCGAGAGGAGCAAGAATTGCATTCCGAATAGCCGTCCAGCCAGTGAGGTAGTAATGACGAGGCGGCTTTGTGCGTAGTCGTTGCGGACGCAGGGCGTTCAGGGCATCTCCCATCCGCTGCGTAGGTGAACGAATTATGGCGACAGGAGTCCCGGAATTTCGTGAGGTAGCATGGCGCGCCTGATATGGGTTAGCTTTTTTATTGCGCAGCACTGAAAAACGTAACCCAGCATTTGCTTAATGTATAAGCTGGGTTACGTTACCTGCGCTACGCTTAGTTAAGCAAGCCCAGCCTACATTTTGATGGTTTATAAAGGAATTATTGTGGGATATTTTTCATCATTTGCTGATTTTTTACAAATGGGTACACATGGGCTGTATGTCTGGCTAAGTTATGGCATTGCCTTAATGATATTTATTTATAATATTGTGTCTGTTTATCTACTCAAAAGACAATTTTTTATTAATGCAAAACGTCGCTTAAGACGTGAACAGGGAACAGTATGACCCCAAAAAGAAAAAAACGATTAACGATTATTTTAGGCTTGGTATTTGGTACCGCTCTAATCGTAGGTCTGGTCATGTATGCTCTGAGTGAGAATATTAACCTGTTCTATTCAACCAGTCAGATTGCCAATGGCGAAGCACCCGTGGGCGCAAGAATCCGGGCAGGGGGAATGGTGGTTGATAATAGTGTTAAAAGGTTTCCGGATTCTCTAAAAGTACAATTTGCAATTACTGACTATGAGCATCAGGTGGTCGTTGAATTTACGGGTATTTTGCCTGATTTATTTCGTGAAGGCCAGGGTATCATTGCGCAGGGGAAAATGGATGCGAATGGGATTTTTCAGGCGGATGAAGTGCTGGCGAAACATGATGAAAACTATATGCCGCCAGAAATTGCTGAATCGATGAAGAAAAAGCAGGAGGCACAGCAATGAACCCTGAAATAGGTGGATTTGCGCTGATTATTGCTTTATTTTTATCCGTGGTTTTAGCGCTGATTCCCATATATGGTGCCTCGACTGCAAATGAAATGTGGATGTCTTATGCCAAACCTTTGGCAGCGGGGCAATTTCTGTTTGTTTTCATTAGCTTTATTTGCTTAGGCTATGCATTTTCACATGATGATTTCTCTGTAGTGTATGTGGCTCAGCACTCGAATAGCCAGATGCCGATACAATTTAAGCTCAGTGCGATCTGGGGTGGGCATGAAGGCTCATTATTATTATGGGCACTGATTCTCACGGGCTGGACGTTTGCCGTCAGCCGCTTTAGTAAAGCACTACCGCTAGATATGCTAGCGCGGGTTTTATCGGTAATGGGCATCGTGGCTACCGGCTTTATCTCGTTTCTTCTAATCACGTCCAGTCCGTTTGCTCGCTATTTACCCCGCTATCCAGTTGATGGTGCAGACTTAAACCCGCTATTACAGGACTTTGGCTTAATCGTGCATCCACCAATGCTATATATGGGCTATGTAGGATTTTCAGTCGCTTTTGCCTTTGCCATAGCGGCCTTATTATCCGGCAGAATGGATGCTGCATGGGCACGCTGGGCAAGACCCTGGACCAATATTGCCTGGGCATTCCTGGGCATGGGAATTACCTTAGGTAGCTGGTGGGCTTATTATGAACTAGGTTGGGGCGGTTGGTGGTTCTGGGATCCAGTGGAAAATGCGTCCTTGATGCCGTGGTTAGTGGGTACTGCTTTGGTACACTCTCTTGCTGCGACAGAAAAGCGTGGTGTGTTTAAAAGCTGGACCTTGCTTTTAGCCATATTTGCTTTTTCTTTAAGCTTACTAGGCACTTTCCTGGTGCGTTCAGGAGTATTAACTTCGGTGCATGCCTTTGCCAGTGATCCAGAGCGTGGCTTTTTTATCCTGATGTTATTAGCCCTGACCATGGGTGGCTCGCTAACCTTATATGCGCTTAAAGCGCCGAATGTAAAAAGTGAGTCCAGTTTTTCCTGGCTGTCCAGAGAAGTATTATTACTGATTAATAATGTATTTCTTACGGTGATGGCGGTCACGGTATTACTAGGCACCTTATACCCTTTGTTAATCGATGCTCTGGGACAAGGAAAAATCTCGGTAGGACCGCCTTATTTTAATGCGGTATTTGTGCCGATTATGTGTGCCATGTCGATTGCTATGGGTGTTTCTGTTGCAGTGAGATGGCGAGAGTCAACACCTAAAGCAGTACTGGATAAACTCTGGAAACCTGCTGTGTTCAGTATTATCTGTGGTCTGTTGTTTCCAATGATATATGGTAATGGATTTGAAGCGCGAGTTTTTCTGGGTATCAGTATTAGCCTATGGGTCATGAGTTCAGTGGTCACGGAATTTATTGGAAAATTTCGTAATGCGCAGTCGATTACTAGCCGGCTCAAGCAACTTCCACTTAGCTATTATGGGATGATGGTTGCTCATATAGGTGTTGGGGTCACAGCAGTGGGTATTACGCTAGTATCTAATTATAGCGAAGAGCGTGATATGCGCATGCAAACGGGTGACACTGTTGAGATTGCAGATTATCAGTTTACCTTTCAGGGAACGCATGTAGTTAAAGGTGCAAATTATATGGCTGATCAGGCAACGATTGTGGTTGCAGAAGATGGTGAAACTATTGTGACCTTAAGGCCTGAGAAGCGTCGCTACAATGTTAAAAATGCAATGATGACCGAAGCAGATATAGATGCAAGCTTGTTCAGGGATCTCTATGTCGCATTAGGGGAGCCATTAGAGGATGGTTCCTGGGCAGTCAGAATGCATTATAAACCTTATGTGCGTTGGTTATGGCTGGGAGGAATATTAATGGCTTTAGGAGGTTTATTGACCGTTGCTGATAAGCGCTATCGTCAGCGTAGTGCTAGACAGGAGCCAACAAATGCCTAGACTACTGTTATTTATCCCCTTATTACTCTTTTTTGTGCTGGCCTTTTTTTTATGGAAAGGGCTCAGTATAGACCCCAGGGAATTACCCTCGGCATTGATCGATAAACCTTTTCCTGAATTCACCTTGGCCTCTTTGCAGCAACCCGAGCGGCAGTTAAGCAAACAGGACTTTATTGGCCAGCCTGTGCTGGTGAATGTCTGGGCGACTTGGTGCCCGTCTTGTCGACAAGAACATGAACAATTGTTAATGACTGCACAGGCAGACGAAATTCCCATTATAGGGCTGAATTATAAAGATGAGCGTGATATGGCGCTACAATGGTTACAGCAACTGGGTAATCCCTATCAGTTTAATATCTATGATGAACAGGGCATGCTGGGGCTGAACCTTGGCGTTTATGGTGCCCCCGAAACCTACTTGCTGGATGCACAGGGTATTGTGCGTCATCGCCATGTAGGTGTGCTAACAACACAAGACTGGCAGGAATTAAAACAGATAATCAAAGGGTGGGGCAGTGCTAAAAATTAACATAATAGCTGGCTTATTGATGTTGCTCAGTAGCTTTATGCTATCTGCCGCAATTGATGTATACAAGTTTGATGACCCTGAGAAGGAAAAGCGCTTTCACCAGTTAGCTTTTGAATTGCGCTGCCCTAAATGTCAAAACCAGAATATCGCTGATTCTAATGCAGAGATTGCACAGGATTTACGCACTAAAATTTTCCAGATGCTTAATGCTGGAAAAAACGATAATGAAATTGTCGACTATATGGTCGAGCGCTATGGTGATTTTGTACTCTATGAACCACGAGTCAATCCGCAAACCTATTTGCTCTGGTATGGCCCGGCGCTGTTTTTAGTATTAGGACTAGGGGTCGTCGCGTTAATTATTCGTAGCCGCAATAAACAGTATCAACAGGGTAATGATCATCAACCATCGCTATCTAATAGTGAAGCCAAGGCACTGGATGGTTTGCTTAAAACAAAATCAGGAAAAAAACAATGATGACACTATGGATAGTGATTGCTGCGATGTTATTGCTCGCGGTGATTATATTACTGTGGCCACTGGCGGTTTATAAAGGGGCACAGAGCAATGAACTGGCTATTTCACAGAAAGAGAAAAATATCAGTATCTATGAAGAACGTCTGGCAGAACTAGAAAATGAACAAACCCAGGGCACACTTGATGCCCCCACTTTTCAGCAGTTAAAGACCGAGTTGGAAAAGACCTTATTAGGCGATGTGCAATATGCAGAGCAACCGGTTAATACTGCCATAGGCACTGCCAGTATTCAGCACTGGTTAGTGATGGCGGTTATCGTTGTGGTATTTGTACTAGGTAGTTTAGCGACCTATAACAGCCTGGGTGCCAGTGACAAATATCAGCAATATTTAGCTATCGCTGATAATCCGCAAGAGCATCAGCAGGCCGCCGCTAATAATTCTGCTGCGCCTGATTTTGCAGCCGCATTAATCGCGCTTAAAGCAAAATTAGCAGAGAATCCTGAAGATATAGAAAAATGGTTTTTGCTGGCCAATACCTATGCAGCGATGGGTGATTTTCAACAGGCTGGTGAAGTATATAATCGCATCGCAGGCATGTTAGGTGAAGAAAGCCCCGGCTATGCAGCAGCAAAAGCAGCCTACGCGCAAATGATGTATCAAGTTGCGGGTGAGCGTATGATTCCGGTCGTGCAGATGGCCATTACTGATGCTCTCAGAGTTGATCCAGAAGAGCCTACAGCATTAATTTTACGCGGGCTAGACGAATATCAGCAACAATCTTATGTACAGGCCATAGCCTCATGGGAAAAAGCTAAAATCAAGGCAGGCGAAGTACAGGTCAATAACTTTATTGAGCCCGCAATTGCTGAAGCGCGTAGACAATTGGGTATAACTGCCCCGATACAACAGGCGAAGCCAGAGCAAGACGCTTTGGCAGGGACTGCGAGTATTACAATTCACCTGGGTATTAGCCCGGTTTTGCGCGCTAAAGTGAGTGGACAGGATCGTGTTTTTGTCTTTGCCAAAGCGGGTATGCCTATGCCACTCGCGGCAGAGCGCTTGCAGGTTAAGGATCTGCCTATCACTATTGTTTTAGATGATACAAAAGCGGCCATGCCAACAGCAAAAATTTCCTCAGCCGAATTTGTTGATATTACTGCACGGGTTGCATTATCAGGTAGCCCTAGAGCCGCTAAAGGGGATTTATATGTCACAGCAAAGCAGGTCGCGGTACAGAAGGGTGAAGAGCTGACTCTGGTGATCGATAAAATTGTAGAATAATAAGCTGTTATGGAGGGTAATGCTCTCTATCACACAGCTCTGAACGTTCAGGCTTTATACTCTGCAAGGTAGAAGGATGTGTTGCGAGAAATCTAATATGCAGGCCGATCTAAAAAATTACCGACAGCAGCTTAATAAGCATTATCTTGCTGATGAGCAGGAACTGATTAAAAAATTACTGCTTAATCTAGCAGACTATCCTGCAACAAAAATTCATCAGCAAGCATCTTCTCTAGTCACAGCGATACGCGAGAATAAAGGCCAGCAGACGCTGGTTGAAGCATTTTTACACGAATATCAGCTCAATTCCGCAGAAGGTATAGTGTTAATGGAAATTGCCGAAGCCTTATTACGCATTCCAGACTCTCATACCCAGGATCTGTTTTTACCATCAGTGTTCCCATTGAAAGAAGAAGTACCTAAACAAAGCAGCCTATAACCTACCTGAATGTAGCACCACTCGAATATTTCCATCTTTTTGATTTTAATCACTTATAACAGCAAATAGACACTCTGTAGGCACCGTAAAAAAACAACAAATAATTTCAAATAAAGCTTGCATTTGCCGAAAAGATTTTCTAAAAATTTCCGTTTTAATCACCTCATAAACGGATATCACCCATGCTTAAAGACCTACCACTCTCTGAACATATTGACCAACACTGCAATGAAAGTATGGAATGTGCCCTGTTAGCAGAGCGTCATCCTTTGTGGGCTCGTTCATGCCCAGAGTTGAAGGATATCGACTTTATTCGCCTTGGGTTATTACGCTGTATCAGTGTAGTCGATAGTGGTCGCCATTTCCTCCAAACCAATGAACAGATTCATGGCCAGCTGCTTCCCCACTCAACGTATTTTAAATCACTGAAGTCGCATAGACGAACAAGTATGCTTGAGGCATTTGAACAGCAGAGCTATCATCTTCACGCTGAAACACTGCTATCGCAAGGCATTGATTATCTTAAAGCATTCCCGGAACTTGACGAATACACCATAGAAGCAGTGGATGGACATTTTATTGATCATGCCTGCCATACTGAAAAAAACAGCAAGGGGAAAGTTTATGCGGCCGGGGGGATTTACGCGTTGAATCTCAGAAGTGGGTTGCTCAGATTTCTTTGTCTGGTGACAAACGGAACTCAGAGGCATCAAGAAATACCTGTGTTACGAGATCATATTGAAAAGCAAAACAAGGGAAATAACAGCTCTCAGAAACATCTCTATGTCTACGATAAAGCCGTCACCGACTTTGTCTGGTGGGATCGGCAGAAACGACATGCTAATTACATGATTTCAATGCTAAAAGAAAATTCAATTGCGACTCTGGTTGAGTCTATCCCTTTTGACTCCCGCCATGAGATCAATACAGGGGTTGAAGCATACAGTGTGTACGAAAACAAGGGCATCAAATTTAACGTGGTGGATTACCGTGATCCAGAAACTGGAAAACTTCACCGGTTTGTGACAACCTTGCCAATGACTATTAACCCTGGAACCATTGCCATGCTGTATTTCAAGCGATGGACGATTGAAAAGACATTCAATAACACTAAAAGTAATGTCAAGGAAACTAAAGCTTGGTCTTCCAATACCCGCTCACTTGAAAATCAAATGCGCCTGACTGCAATGAGCTATAATTTAATGCGCGTGTTTGAAGAGATTTCAAAAACACAACAGCCAGAATTGATTCATCCATCGGATAAAAAATATAGCGAGGCTCTGGAGATTAGGCCGCAACAGGCTCAAAAACGAGATCGTCAGGAATGTCTTTACAGTGCTTTATGAGCTCTCTTGTGGCGAGGTTAGTTTCACGGCCTCAATTGATAGGGGAACACTGATGTAAATAGTTAAGATAGCCCTTCCCTTTTTATATTAATAATTTGTTATTATTGCGCCGCAGGCGTTTTGATACTACTCTTTCGCTGAAAATCAGGGAAACGTAGCCTAAGCGAAGTGATGATTTTTAGTCCGCGATAGCCGTAGGGCCGTTGTTTTGTCGGAGTCTGAGCGTTAGCGAAGGTGGAGACAAAATAAAAGGCCATCCGACACGGCGTCAAGTCATTTGGAGCCTATGTTCCGACCCCTTGTTGGGTCGGGACGAGGTGACGAGGACGAATCGGGGCCGCCGGAGGCATAAGTGGTCGCGTTAAGTTTTTGCTGCTTGCTTGGGCTGGGATGCCCAAAACAAGCTTTCGCAAAAATAGCGACTCCCCGATTTATAATAAACCTCCGCTGGCGTTCGATAGTCCAAGGACTGATGAATTCGCCTGTGATTGTAAAATTCAAAATAGTCTTTCAGCCCTAAATATGCTTCATTCACTGTCTGAAAGTCATTCAGATAGACCTTTTCATACTTGACTGATCGCCACAATCGTTCAACAAAAATATTATCCAATGCGCGGCCTCTGCCATCCATGCTAACACGGATTCCTTTCTCCAATAAGGGCCCTGTAAATCGATTCGTTGTGAATTGACTTCCCTGGTCCGTATTAAAGATTTCACACTGTGATGAACTTAGTGTTTCATTAAGGGCTGCTATGCAAAAGTCTGCGTCCATTGTCGTACTTAACGCCCAATTAAGTACATATCGGCTATGCCAGTCAATAATGGCCATCAGATAGACAAAACCATGCTTCATGCGGATGTAGGTAATATCCGTACTCCAGACCTGATTGCATCGCTCGATCTGCAGGTTTCTCAGTAAATAAGGATAGATCTTATGCTCTGAGTTGCCCTGACTTAGTCTTGGCTTTGGATATACCGCTTCCAGCCCCATCTGCCTTAGTAACCGCCTCCCTCGCTTCGGATTGACCTGGTGCCCTTGAGATCTCAAATGCTCCGTCATTTTCAAGACACCGTAAAAGGGTGTTTCGGTATATTGTTTATCCAATTCATGCATCAGCATCAGGGTATAGTCATCTATGCCAACGGGTCGGTAATATAAACTTGACCTGTTGATGCTCAACAAGCAACACTGCTTTCTGATACTTAACTCTGAATGACCTGGCTCTATCCACATTTTTCGAGTCGCAAGTGTAAGAGTCATAGATTTTTTTTTAGAAAATCATTCTCTACTTTCAGTTGCCCTATCTGCTTGTACAGATCGTCAACTAAAGCCTGCTGGTCATTATCCTGTTGTTTACTTTTAGTCGAGAATGCTTCAGGAATAACCTCTAATACAGCTTTTTTCCAGTTGTTGATTTGTGTTGCATGAATACCATATTTCGCGGTAATTTCAGCTCTTGTCTTTTCCCCTTTTAGTACGTCTAATACCACTTTTACTTTGGTTTGCGTACTATGCTTCTTCCGATTTATGGTCATTTCTTAATCCTCAGTTTTGAGGGCAAGATTCTATCTTAAATGCTGGTCTAGTTTTTGGGGATCATTATAATTGAACGTAAGGTTGCTGTTTCAACTCAAAATCAAGCGATGAATGCGCTGTTTTTTTATATAAACGGGTTTTAGATAAGCCATTAGAGAAAATAGTCGATGCTATTCGCTCTACTAAAAATCGTAAGATTCCGGTGGTACTGACTCAAGATGAACTGAAGTTTCCCAATAATTATTTATGGTAAAATTGAAACTATGCTACAACTATATGAAAAAAACAGTCTTTTCATTCGTTTCAAATGCTATTGCCTAAGGGGAATTAAGTAGGGGTTTGCTATAAACATGGCAAAACCACCTAAAATAAACCTCGATACACCAGCATTGTGTATTTCAGCTACTCAATAATTGGGAAACTTCAGTTAATAAACATCCCTTACATAACGCTTGTCTTTTTTCATTTGGCTGATATAGTCGGCAGCCTGTTCTTCTGATAGCTTGCCATGTGTGGCAATCACATCATGCAAGGCTTTATCTACGTCTTTGGCCATGCGATAGGCATCTCCACAAACAAAGAAGTACCCGCCTTGTTCTAGCATTGCAAATAGCTCTGCGCCTTGTTCGCGCATGCGATCCTGAACGTAGATTTTTTCTTGTTGATCACGAGAGAAGGCCAGGTCTAATTTCGTTAGCACACCACTCTTTTGCATGGCTTCTATTTCATCCTGGTAGATAAAGTCTGTTGCTGCATTACGATCTCCGAAGAATAACCAGTTAACCCCTTTGGCTTTATGGAATTCGCGCTCTTGCAGGAATGCACGGAAGGGCGCAATACCCGTCCCCGGGCCGACCATGATCATCGGTAGATCATCATTTTCAGGCACTCTAAAGACTTTGTTGGGGCTAAAAAAGCAACGTACCGGGGTATTTTCATCTGCTAAATCTGCGAGATAGGTCGAGCAAACGCCTTTATGTTCACGGTTATGGCTGTTGTAGCGCACACTGCTGATAGTTAAATGCACGGTGTCAGGGTTAGCTTTGCCGCTAGAGGAGATTGAGTAGGCACGATGCTGCAGTGGTTTGAGTAAGGCTAAAAATTCAGCTGCTGAAAATTGCATTTCCGGGAATTGCAATAATAAGTCCAGCGTATCACGCCCCCATAAATAACTTGCCAGTTTATCTTTGTCGCCAGCGCGTAATAAATTATTTAGTTCCTGAGCGCCTGAGCGCCTAGCGATTTCCTCGAGCAATTCCTTACTCGGTAGCTTGATTTCAAAATGTTCGCTTAATGCCTTTGTCAGTGGCATTAATTCACCGTGTACAGGCTCATCTTCATCACCTGTACAACCTATGGCCTTTATAATTTCGGCAACGAGTTCTGGGCAATTAACCGGGATGATATTTAATGCATCTCCCGCTTCATAGCTTAATTCATAACCTGCTATGGAGATTTCATAGTGACGAATTTCTTTTGAGGAGTCAGAGCTACTTAATAAACGGTTAACGGTCAGTTTGCCAGGGAATGGGTTTTTACGCCCATATTTTGGAGCTGATTTGCTACTGCCAGTATCGACGGTGATTGTTGCGGCACCATCCGCCATCAGCGGAATAGTGTTGCTAATCCAGGCTTCTGCTGCATCGTCAAAATCGACATCACAATCAGCGCGGTCATACACGCGCCTGGCACCGAGTTTTTCCAGGCGCTGATCCCAATCTATACCTGCCTGGCAGAATAAGTCATAACTGGTATCACCCAGAGCGAGTACCGAGTATTTCATTTGCGCTAAGTCAATGCTATCGTCTGAGCTTATAGCATCCCATAATAGCTGCGCATTATCAGGCATTTCACCTTCGCCATAGGTGCTGGTGATAATTAATAAATATTCGATTTTACTGAAAGCATCGGCTTCAATCTCATCCATGCCCATAATGTCAGGGTTTAAACCATGTGCCTTTGCAACTTGTGCGGCATCATGGGCAACCGACTCTGAATTACCGGTTTGTGAGCCATAGATTATGCTAATACTGCGTGCATTCGCGCTATCACCTGAACCTGCACTCTGTAAAATATGGCTGTACATGCCTGCAAAAAAACCACCTAGCCAGGCCTGTTGTGCCTCGTTGAAAGGTATGTTTTGAGAATTGTTCGTTGTAGTCATGGGGTTGTTCTTAAAAAGTGTCTCGATAGAAATATGAGAGTTTTGTTAAATTTGGCTTTGCTATCCTGGATAATCTAAACAAAGTTACAATGTAACTGTTTGTTGGCTCTCTACTTAATTTGAGCTTGAATTCTGATAGGGCGTGGCTTTAGCCCGCCAATAAGCAGAGAGCCTGCTAAAAGCGGGCTAAAGCCACGCCCTACAGGTATCATGTAAGCCAGATATTTTATATAGCAGAACTGTTAAGCTGCCTCTTTGGTTTTTAGCATATCCTGAATAACCGTCTTGCTGTTAAGTGCTGCCAGATATTCATCTATACCTGGAATGTCTGCAAGCGCCTGGTTATTAATGGCTGTTTGCTCAATAATCCAGTTAGTTGAACCAATAGAATATATACTTTGTACATCACGCAGGATCAAGGCTTGCTTATAATCATTCAAGCGTTTATTGGCTAATAACAGGGCTAGTTGTGCGTCATCATAATTTGCATAGGCTTCGCGCGTCTCTTTTACTAAGGCATCTTGCAATCTGCGAGCTTTGGTAGTGATCAGGCGCTGAGCAACAATTTTAGTTTGCTGAGCACTCTGTACCTGAGCGGCGGCAATTATGGTGGCTTTGTTGAGTACCGCAAAGCTATTAATCATCTTAAAGGCAAGAGGGCTGTCAGTTGCACCATAATCAGGTGTCTGTCCGCCAAATAAGACGGCCTTAGTTACATAAGCTTCCTGCACCTGAATAATTTGCTGTTGTGCCTGATCTACTGCTAGCTCTTCAATGATCACTTTACGATCAACTGTTTTAGCGATAAATTCGGCTGTCTGGGTTTTGTATAGCCATAGTGGAATAGCAAATTTAAAGTGCTGGCGCTCATTCTCCCAGTTATTCAGCAGTTTTTGCGCGACACTGGATTCAGCGTATTCTGCATGTTGCTCCAGCATGGCGATAACAAATTGCTCATGCGCGCGTGCGGTATCGCTGTCTTCAATTATATCCCTGATTTCGACAGAAGAGACATCGTATAAATGCTGCAACTTATCTTCAGGGTCATACTGATAGGCATTACCCCCCGACATACCATTACAGAAACCTTTGCCAAATGTACCGATATTCAGTACTGCGCCGTTAGTCATATATTCACAGGCGAAATCCCCCACACCTTCAACAACGGCCATCGCACCGGAATTACGTACTGCAAAGCGGTCGCCTGCTTCACCATTAATAAAGGTTTTACCACCGGTTGCACCAAACAGGGTGAAATTACCGACCAGTACATTTTCGCCGGGTACTTTATGCCCACCGCCTGGAGATTTAATAATTATAGTTCCGCCGCAGGCTGATTTTCCCACGCCGTCATTACAGGTGCCAGTATGCTCCATACGCATGCCGTCATTATTAAATGCGGCGTAGCTTTGCCCTGCAGAGCCGTGAGTGCGAACAATCAGCGAATCCGGCGCTAAATAGCGGCGCTTATGCTGGTTGGTATAGATTTTAGTATTAGCTGCAAGCTGATCATCATCCAGTTCATAGGATAGCATGCGCTCTATATCAATCGCTGTCTGACCACCGACGGTTTTATGCCGGTTATTCAGCTTAAATGCTGCGCCTTCGACGATGACTTGCTGTTGTTTCGCATTAATAAAGTCAGCCTTGAATTGCGCAAGAATTTGATCATCGATAGAAAAATCAGCTTCCAGATAAACCGGCTTGTCTATATGTACGACATCGACATAGTTTAATAGCTTGCTGAAGTCCATTTGACCGATCATGGTCGCATGATCCATTAAGTGTAATAAGTCAGTTTGACCGCGAATTTCAGCCAGACTTTGGTAACCCAGGCTAGCGAGAATTCCACGAACCTCATGTGCCAGGTTCATAAAATACTGGGCTAACACACGCGGATCCCCCTTAAATTCTTCATGAATCGTGGTTAAGCCAGCAGGGCAGCGGATATTACAGTTTTTCGCCATCACACAGCGCAGCATCATTAATGCTGTAGTACCGAACTCAAACGAGTCACCGCCGAGTATGGCTGATTTAACCACATCCGAGCCATTTTGATGTGCAGCACTACAGCGCAGGATCACTTTATCGCGCAAGCCATTTAGCGACAGCGCCTGATGCACTTCGGAAATACCGATTTCAGGAGAGCGCCCGGTGTTTTTCAGGCTGGTTACCGCAGCGGCACCTGTACCACCAGTATTACCCGCGACGTTGATTACATCGGCGCCGGCTTTTGCCACACCGACAGCAATTGTACCGATACCTTCAGATGAAACCAGTTTTACAACTACCCGTACTCGTGCCGCTTTGGCATCGTGAATAAGTTGGCCTAAATCTTCAATTGAATAGGTGTCATGGTGTGGGGGAGGACTGATTAATTCGACTTTAGGTGTGCCACCCCGTGCAGCGGCAATCTCTACCGAGACTTTAGCGGCAGGTAGCTGTCCGCCTTCGCCGGGTTTTGCTCCCTGGGCAATTTTGATTTCGATTTCTTCGATATTTAAATCTGCCAGATAACCTGCCCAGACACCAAAGCGACCCGAGGCAAATTGCTTTATTTTGCTCGATCTAAGGGTATTAAAGCGGCTAGAATGTTCACCACCTTCGCCCGAGTTGCTCATAGCACCGGCAATATTAGTTCCTTGGGCAACCGCTTCATGTGCTTCGGCTAAGAGTGCGCCGTGGCTCATTGCTCCGGTGGCTAAAGCTGCCGTAATTTCATGAGCTGGTTGTACGTTTTTCAGACTAATAGGGGCACGTGCAGAAATAATACTGGTAAAGTAATTGCTAACGATATTATGCGCATCTTCATTGCGTATAGTCAGCGCGGTATCAGATACTGCGATGACAAATGTATGATCTTCTGCAAAGCGCTTGGTAAAATGCGTAGCCAGGTTATCTAAACGCTGTCTGGAAGAGTCATTACTTAATGTGATCTCAAAGCCATTTTCAAGCGGCTTAACAGTTAAGCCGCGAATACTGTAATTAATATTACCACGCAGGTTTTGCTTGCCTAAGATGGCATCAAATTCAGCGCTTTCCTCGGCGCGAGAAATATCCGCCGGATAGCTCATCACATCACGTAAAGCTGCAGGTCTGGTACCACGTTCCTGCATCAGAATTTCGCTGAAATTTCGATACGCTGGGGTTACTCCAAAGCCATCGACTTGCTCGGGCGTGCGTTTTTCATAACCAAAATCAGTATAGGCGGTATCGCTAACCGCAGGTGATTTATCCTGATTGACATACAGAATATCCTCATCGGTCATATTGATATATTCACGCACGGAGGTGTTGCCGAATGTATGGCCTGCTCCTTCATTGCGCTCTTTAAATAAACCGAGGAAAGGAATGTCACTTTCCGCCCCTACCGCTAATGCCTTTTCGTGCCATTCAGTGGCGCTGGCGGCAATATTGGCAAACTGGATGCCGCCGACAGACGAATTGATATTCGGGAAGTAGATTTTTAATAGTGGCTCATCGGTATCAATATAATTGGACTCGAAGAATTCGCCACCGATATAGCTTTCTGCAGTACATAGGCCAAATTTACCCATGATTTTCATTAGCGATTTTTCTACTGCTTTTTGATAACTATCTAGTGCTGCCTGTTGTTGGTCTGCAGTATATTGCGAGATCACCCGGTTGTGTACACTTAATGGACAGATAGCGGATGCGCCAAAGCCCAGAATCGTGGCGACATCGTGCGCACTGACTGCCTGGCCTGTTTCAGATACCAGCGATGAGTTAAAGCGTAAGCCTTCTTTAACCAGGTGTTGATTAGCCGCTGAAATAAGTAACAATGCAGGAATAGCCGCCTGTTCTTTGCTAATATTAATGTCGCTAATAATAATAATGCCGGTGTTATTTCTAGCTGCAGGGCCAATAATATTACAAACGTCTGTTAGAGCCTGTAGCAGGTTCTTTGAATTTTGTTCAGCATCTTCAAGATCTGGCGAGTACAGGGCATCAATAGTCACTACGCTAACGGTTTTCTGCTGGCGAATCTGAGCTAATTGTGTGCGCTGTAAAATGGGTGAGTTAATGACCAGCTGTTTGCTGCTACCCTCAGAAAAAGTGGGTTTTGCGCCAAGTGCAACCCGTAGCGTCATGCCATCACTTTCACGTAATGAATCCAGTGGAGGATTGGTAACCTGTGCAAAACGCTGGCTGAAATAGCGCGACATTCCGCCTTCGGCACCTGAGAGGGAATTAGGCGTAATGCCGTAACCCATGGCCGAGATTTTCTCCAGCCCGGTGCTTAACATGGGGTCTAGCAAGAATTTAAAACTCTCCTGATTCAACGAGTAGGCAGTATGCTGCTGATCTATATTAAACGCATGCTGATTGTCCACGTCTGCTAATGCAACGCTTGCTAGCTCATCTAAATGAATCGCGCGAGCTTTTAATAAAGCATGGTAGTCGGTTGCTTTTGCCAGACGTTCCATGACTTGATGGCTATCGTATATTTCGCCTGTGCTATGGTCAAAATAGATCATGCCACCGGCTTCTATGCGTCCACGTTTTAAAACATCAGTGGAAGGGAAGTCTATTTGCCCGGCTTCTGACATCACCGCTATATAGTCAGTGGTTTCAACAGAGCGTAAAGGACGCAGTCCAAGGCGGTCTAGGCGTGCACCGACACGTATGCCATCATTGAAAATCAGCGCAGCAGGGCCATCGTTCTTTTCTTCGTATAAGCTGAAATATTCCAGCATTGCTTTAACGTCAGCTGATAAAGTGGTGTCATTTTCCCAGGCAGGCGGCATCATCGCCAGGATTGCGGTAACGATATCCAGCTTATCTTCATGAATACGGCGTGACAGGGTTTGATCCAGCCGGCTGGAATCAGATTGACCTATAGGAAAAACCAGGTTTTTACCGTGTTGTCTGGCAATTGCCAGCTCGCTTAGGCGGTTTTTCTTATCGGTATTTAATTCGCCATTATGCGCCACATAGCGGAATGGCTGAGCCATCATGGTTGCCGGGGCAGTGTTGGTCGAAAACCGGGTGTGAAAAAATAGCGTAGAAATTTCGTGGTCTTTATCGTATAAATCTGTGAAGTAAGGAATCACCTCGCCAGAGTTTAAGCGTCCTTTATATACCTGGGTACGAGAGCTCATAGATAGTGGATAAAACCCATCTAACTCATGGTGCGTAAAGCCCTCTTCTTCGATAGCTAACAGTACATCCTGAATATAATACTCAAATTCATCGTGGCTTGCGTCTTTTGCTAATGCTTCGGGGCGACCAAAGATCACCTGTTTAATCGGCAGTTGTGCTTTAATCGAAGCTTTATTAAGAACACTATTATCTACAGGGATATCACGCCATTTAATAACCGGCAAGCCAAAATTGTGTAAGTGTCTATTTACTAATTCACATGCTGCAGAGTCGTAATTGCTATGATCTTCAGGAAAGAAAAAATTAGCGACACCAAACTGGCCTAATTCCAGGTCTGGCTGTTCTGTGACTTTGCGGAAAAACTTCAGAGATAAATCAATATTGACACCGGCACCATCACCGATACCTTCAGCACTCATGCCGCCCCGATGTGGGATAGTGCATAATGCTTCATGTGTTTTGTTCAGCAAATCATGTGTTTGCTTGCTTTGTTTATGTGTAATAAAGCCAACCCCACAGCTATCCTGTGAAGTATCGGCGTTATATAACAGTTGATCTTTTTTATTTTGTGGGGAATTTTTGTTCATTCATCCAACCCGTTTAGCAGTGTGGTATATGGTTTTAACTCTGTCTGCAGTTAATGATAGGTATTTGTTAATTCAGTAGTTTGCGCTTATGTAGCACCTATTTTTGAAAGATTAATAAGTAATTTAAAGTGTATATTAAATCTTAAAAGTATCTCTATCCATCAAAGGAAAAAAGCTGCAGTACTAGTCTGTTTGTGTAGCTAGCTAGTCCAAAGTGACCTATAAAACCATTTTTGTTAATTAAATTTTTTGTAGTGAAACTTTCCAATATTAACATGGAAACTTCTATATGTCATTTTTGCCAGAAATGGCATAGACAGATTTGCCTGTGTTAGATTTTCTTCTCTTACTTTACATTGGTTATTCTAGGCTAAGTGAGATTGGATGATTATTTATTTACAGCTCCCTAAGTCAGCAGTTGAACTGCCCGAGATTGAGTTTCAAAGACTTATACTCGATGTTCAAGTTTTCAGCTATAACTGGGCTAAGAAAAGTAAATTTTTCCGGCTTTGTTTTATAAGTGATTGATTTACAATGATGTTGATGCTTTCTTTGTCAGTAGAATTATCAATAAAATCAATCAGTTAAAAAACTTGAACATCGAGTTATACAATCACCATATAAAGTATCTTGCTTCGCCTCCTTTTTCAAAGGGGAGGTTTATAATACTCCCCATTGTCCAGACCAATTTATTAAATAGTTAAGATAGCCCTTCCCTTTTTATATTAATAATTTGTTATTATTGCGCCGCAGGCGTTTTGATACTACTCTTTGCCGACTGCGGTGAAATGTGGTTAAAGGGTGAATTAGTGTGGGTAAGTTCGTGGGAAACGGCTTTATCGTTTTCCATCAGCGTATCCACACGTTCCGTAGGAAATTCACGCTTTGTCCACATGGAGTCCGCCTGCAGGGACTCTCACGTATAGACCGTTTTTTTTTATAATAAACCTCCGCTGGCGTTCGATAGTCCAAGGACTGATGAATTCGCCTGTGATTGTAAAATTCAAAATAGTCTTTCAGCCCTAAATATGCTTCATTCACTGTCTGAAAGTCATTCAGATAGACCTTTTCATATTTGACTGATCGCCACAATCGTTCAACAAGAATATTATCCAATGCGCGGCCTCTGCCATTCATGCTAACACGGATTCCTTTCTCCAATAAGGGCCCTGTAAATCGATTCGTTGTGAATTGACTTCCCTGGTCCGTATTAAAGATTTCACACTGTGATGAACTTAGTGTTTCATTAAGGGCTGCTATGCAAAAGTCTGCGTCCATTGTCGTACTTAACGCCCAATTAAGTACATATCGGCTATGCCAGTCAATAATGGCCATCAGATAGACAAAACCATGCTTCATGCGGATGTAGGTAATATCCGTACTCCAGACCTGATTGCATCGCTCGATCTGCAGGTTTCTCAGTAAATAAGGATAGATCTTATGCTCTGAGTTGCCCTGACTTAGTCTTGGCTTTCGCTGTCAGCCCCGGACGGGCTGATAGTCTCCAGAAGGCGCAGGGAAATTTGCCAATCCGAAGTGCGCGATAGCGCGCGAGGGAGGCTAAAATTTTATCCCGAATAGCCGTAGAGCCATTTGTGGTAGCCATGACTGAGCTGCTTTGTGCTCAGTCTGTGGCGGACGCAGGGCGGCTGGAGCATCTCCTATTCGCTGCGTAGGTGAACGAATTACGGCGACAGGAGTCCCGGAATTCCGTGAGGTAGCATGGCGCGCCTGGGATATACCGCTTCCAGCCCCATCTGCCTTCGCTGAAAATCATCACTTCGCTTAGGCTCCGTTTCCCTGATTTTCAGCGGCGGTAGAAGAAAAGAGTGTCGTTTTATTCGGTGATGAGGTGTCATTTGCTATGTGGGGTTCATTGGCACGAACCTGGGCTCCAATAGGAGAGCAACCCACAGTGAAAACATCAGGGATTCGAAAAGGGTTGGTACGATCGAACTCGAAGGAGGGAGTTTTCAATACCGAGAATCATTGGCTTATGAGATAAAACCAAAGTCACTTAGACTTTTAAAAGAAGCTGGGCTGCCTCAAGAATTTTTAGCTATTCTTAAAAGCTTAAAAAATGAGAAATATCCAACACAGAAGCTTTTTATGGAAGCGATATATTCTATTGCCGACAACGTCTTAATCGAGAGTTATAAGCCAATGATATTACAACACGCTGAAACATCTGGGCGTTTTAATGGTGAAAGCTATGTTGAGTTTTTAACACAATTGCTGGCTTATTATAAAGGCAAGATTATTCTAATTGAAGATGGTGCCCCGTATCATGGAAGCGGTGTTATTAAGGAATTTAAGTTAGCTAATGTAGATCGTTTGACAGTAGAACGTCTCCCTGCGTTCTCGCCCGCTGTCAGCCCCGGACGGGCTGATAGTCTCCAGAAGGCGCAGGGAAATTTGCCAATCCGAAGTGCGCGATAGCGCGCGAGGGAGGCTAAAATTTTATCCCGAATAGCCGTAGAGCCATTTGTGGTAGCCATGACTGAGCTGCTTTGTGCTCAGTCTGTGGCGGACGCAGGGCGGCTGGAGCATCTCCTATTCGCTGCGTAGGTGAACGAATTACGGCGACAGGAGTCCCAGAATTTCGTGAGGTAGCATGGCGCGCCTGGGATTTTAATCCGATTGAGAAATTATGGAAAAATACGAAACGCGATTCGACTCATATGAAGTATTTTAAAACTTTTGAAGATCTTCATGATTCAGTTGTGCAAACTTTTAACACTTATATGCATGATGCCAGTAAAGTGATTTGTGTTATGCAAAAATTGCGGGAAGATTTCGTTGTTACCGCCTAAGTTTAAGCGCTCCAAATTTGGAAATTATTTATCTGAGAAACTATAGCATGGCAATGGCTCCAGGGTTAATAGTCATTGGCAAGGTTGTCACAAACCGGTGAAGTTTTCCGGTTTCTGGGTCACGGTAATCCACCACGTTAAATTTGATGCCCTTGTTTTCGTACACACTGTATGCTTCAACCCCTGTATTGATCTCATGGCGGGAGTCAAAAGGGATAGACTCAACCAGAGTCGCAATTGAATTTTCTTTTAGCATTGAAATCATGTAATTAGCATGTCGTTTCTGCCGATCCCACCAGACAAAGTCGGTGACGGCTTTATCGTAGACATAGAGATGTTTCTGAGAGCTGTTATTTCCCTTGTTTTGCTTTTCAATATGATCTCGTAACACAGGTATTTCTTGATGTCTCTGAGTTTCGTTTGTCACCAGACAAAGAAATCTGAGCAACCCACTTCTGAGATTCAACGCGTAAATCCCCCCGGCCGCATAAACTTTCCCCTTGCTGTTTTTTCAGTATGGCAGGCATGATCAATAAAATGTCCATCCGCCGCTTCTATGGTGTATTCGTCAAGTTCCGGGAATGCTTTAAGATAATCAATGCCTTGCGATAGCAGTGTTTCAGCGTGAAGATGATAGCTCTGCTGTTCAAATGCCTCAAGCATATTGTTGATTTGTGTTGCATGAATACCATATTTCGCGGTAATTTCAGCTCTTGTCTTTTCCCCTTTTAGTACGTCTAATACCACTTTTACTTTGGTTTGCGTACTATGCTTCTTCCGATTTATGGTCATTTCTTAATCCTCAGTTTTGAGGGCAAGATTCTATCTTAAATGCTGGTCTAGTTTTTGGGGATCATTATAGTTTTTTTAGAGCTTCTCTATTATTTTTTAGTATATCTCTTGTATATCGGGAGTCTACGCATGATGATAAATTCTCTGATAAATAACAAAACAGGAAAAAATCCTATATTTTTTGTGTTTCTTAGCGCTTACAATTTGGTTTTTTTTAATCTAGAATTATAAATAAAATGATTAACAAAATCGTACCTTGTAGCGTTATCTTGTTATGCGTCACCACAACGACACACGGAGCCGAGGAGGAGCCTGAAACAGCACAGCGAATCGAGCTGGAAACATATAATGTGGTTAACACCACACCCTTGGGAGCCGGGATTTCGCTAGATAAAGTCACTACTAATGTGCATGTGATGACAGCCGAGGATATGGCGCGGGCGCAAAGTATTTCGATTGCAGATTATATGAATCAGTATATGGGGAGTGTTAGTGTCAACGATGCACAAAATAACCCTCTGCAGCCCGATATTCAGTATCGGGGATTTACTATTTCGCCACTAATGGGCCTACCTCAAGGGCTGTCTGTGTATACAAATGGAATCCGCTTTAATGAGCCATTTGGTGATTCGGTGCACTGGGATCTGATTCCCAAAGGGGCAGTCGAAAGTATGACTCTGCAAGGTGGGCCTAATCCGGCTTACGGTTTGAATAGTCTGGGTGGCGCAATTGCGATAAAAACTAAAACAGGATTTACTGCGCCTGAACACAGCCTAACCCTAAGCGGTGGTTCATGGTCTAGGCATAATGAAGAGCTGACAAGTGGCTGGAATAATGGCGAATTTGCTTATTTCCTTGATCTGCAGTACTTCCATGAAGAGGGCTGGCGTGATTTTTCCCCAAGTGGCGTGTTTAATGGTCTGGGTACTTTAAGCTGGCGCGGTGATGATGGACAATTAAATCTAACTCTGGCGGGTGCCAATAGTAGCTTAATCGGTAATGGTGCAATACCAGTAGAGCTAGAAGCAATTGACCGGGCAGCTATTTTTACGCAACCAGATAAAACCAGTAATCATTTTTTCATGTCGGCATTAGATGGAAATTTATGGGTTAATAATGAGATTGAGTTAGCTGGAAATATTTATTATCGTAGCAATCGTATCGACTCTTTAAATGGTGATGGCAGTGAGTTTGAAGAGTGTGATGATCCGGGGTTTCTGTGTGAAGAAGGCAGTGACGAGATTGTCGAAGATATTAATGGCGAACCTATCTTGGCGAATGATGAGGTTGAAGGGGGGACGCTAAACACGTCAGAAACTGATCAATGGTCATTTGGTCTGGCATTGCAAGCAGCATTTAATCAAAGGCTCTGGGGGCATGAAAACCAGTTTGTTATTGGCAGTAGTTACGACCTCAGTCGAGTGGCTTATAGTGCAGATACTGAATTAGGTTCTCTAAATAATGAGCGTGGGGTTATTGGCTCCGGCATTTTGGTCGATGAGTCGCGCGTTCGTTTAGATACGACGACCAATTCTTTCGGGACATTTTTCACCGATGTTTTTAATGTGACTGAAAAACTCGCAGTGAATGTGGCGGCGCGTTATAACATTGTTGAAATAGATATGCAGGATCGTTATGGAACAGCGCTGACGGGCAAACATAAATTTGGTCTATTTAATCCCGCAGCAGGATTAACTTATGCCTTTATGCCGGAAATTAATTTCTATGGTGGTTACAGTGAGTCACCGCGAGTACCCACACCGATGGAGCTAAGCTGTGCCGACCCGAAAGACCCTTGTAAGTTGCCAAACGCCTTTATTGCTGACCCACCTCTGGATCAAGTGGTCGCAAAGTCCTGGGAAGTTGGGTTTAGAGGGCATTTTTCCAATGTGCTCGATGGTGGTGTCCAATGGAACCTGGGGTATTTTAATACTATTAATCATAATGATATTATTTTTCAAAGCGCGGGTAAGGCCAATAGTGCCGGATTCTTTGATAACGTCGGGCGTACTCAGAGACAGGGTGTAGAGCTAGGGCTGAACAGTTCGTTTTTTGATCGCTGGCGTATGGCTCTTAATTACTCGTATATTAATGCTGTTTACCTAACCCCCTTTACGGCACACAGTCCAAGTAACCCGTTTGCGGATGCCAATGGTGATATACAGGTGCAAAACGGTAGTCATATTCCGGGGATACCTGAGCATATCGTTAAATTTTCCTCGGATGTTGATATTATCGAGAGCTTGACCTTTGGCTTTAATGTGCTGTTTAACGCGGAGCAATTCCTGCGTGGCGATGAGGCCAATCTGGATACTCCGTTGCGTTCCTTTGCGGTGGTTAATTTATACACAGAGTACCGCTTTAATGAGCACCTGACGATTTTCGGGAGGTTGAATAATTTGTTTAACGAAAAATATAATAATTTTGGAGCCTATGGCCAAACTGGTGATGTACTGGAAGGCATCGGAATTGCTGATCAGGATACCCGGTTTGTCGGAGTCAGTGCACCACGGGCTGGCTGGGTCGGTGTGAAACTAAGCTTGTAAGGCAACACAATTAATAACCTGGCATGTTTAGGGTATGGCGCAGGATTTTTTTATTCGTCTTCAATACTCAATGTAGGGAGCATTGCAAGCTATGTGATCTGAGTTGCAACGCAGAAGGCGGATAAAAAGACAAGTTAGGGGCTGGCGGGTTATTTATTGCGAGTTGCCTAATAAAGGTAGTGTATTTTAAGTGAAGTAACAGGCATAAAAAAACCTGCGTGAAGCAGGTTCTTAATAATGTAAATTTTATTATTTTTATTTTTAAATGGAAACTAAATCCTTTTTAAGCTTATTTGTTATTTTTTTTGTTAAGCCTCTCTTACCTCGTTGTCCCTGTTTTTCTTTACTTAAATCCCTCAAGTGGGACAAAGTATATATCAATAATTTAGTGAGTGTCTATCAAAAAAATGATATTTTGATTAAAAGAAGTTTCGCGTCGAAAGCATAATACAAAAACAAGGGTTTAATATTTTTTAGGGCTTAAAAAAGTGTGATGTAGCTGGCATTTTCTGCCTGATGATTATGCGCTGAATTATTTATTATGCTGCTGGTAAAGTTTAATGAGCGTCGCAGGATCCTGCTCTAAAAAACCCAGGCGCGCCATGCTACCTCACGAAATTCCGGGACTCCTGTCGCCGTAATTCGTTCACCTACGCAGCGAATAGGAGATGCTCCAGCCGCCCTGCGTCCGCCACAGACTGAGCACAAAGCAGCTCAGTCATGGCTACCACAAATGGCTCTACGGCTATTCGGGATAAAATTTTAGCCTCCCTCGCGCGCTATCGCGCACTTCGGATTGGCAAATTTCCCTGCGCCTTCTGGAGACTATCAGCCCGTCCGGGGCTGACAGCGGTGGTTGCCATGTAATTGCATGAGTTGTGCAGCCAGCGCCGACATCGGTGTGGCCGTAGACTGTCTATTCGCCAGGTCAGTCGCCATATTAAGGTCTTTAAGTAAGGTTTTTACCCGCCATTTAACCGGTGTAAATTTGCCACTGGCCATTTCTGGGGCAACAATTTGTAGGGGCTTGGAATCGGCAAAGCCACCCGCCAAAGCGGTAGCGATCTTATTAGTATCTACCCCCGATCTTTCAGCCAAGGCGAGCATTTCTGCGATCACCAGGACATTGCAACTGACAATCATTTGATTGCAAACCTTGGTGACCTGGCCGCTTCCTACATCACCCATATGCGTTAGCTGTGTGTAAAGTGGCTTTAATATGACTCTGGCAATATCAACAGCTTTTTCCGTGCCGCCAGCCATAATTGCAAGACTGCCATTTGTTGCGCAGGCAACACCGCCCGAAACAGGCGCATCAACCCAGTCCATCGCACAATCTTTATTTAATAGTTGAGCCAGTTGACGAGTGGTCTCAGGATGAGTGCTGGACAAATCAATGAGTAATTTATGCTGCTTACCCTGCGGCAGTATTTGCTGCTTAACTATATTTTCAACTATTGGCGTATCGGCCAGGCAAAGCAGGATAATATCGGATTGTGCAACTAAATCAGTAATACTGGCACACGGGATTGCTCCTGCCTGAGTGACAGCCTGCAGTTTTTCTGTTGTCCGGTTCCAGACATTTACACGGTAACCCGCCGTTAATAAACGCAAGGTCATAGGGTGACCCATCAGCCCAATGCCGATAAACCCCCGCTGAAAATCCTGGAAACGGAGCTTTAGCGAAGTGAAGATTTTTAGTCCGCGATAGCCGTAGGGCCGTTGTTTTGTCGGAGTCTGAGCGTTAGCGAAGGTGGAGACAAAATAAAAGGCCATCCGACACGGCGTCAAGTCATTTGGAGCCTATGTTCCGACCCCTTGTTGGGTCGGGACAAGGTGACGAGGACGAATCGGGGCCGCCGGAGGCATAAGTGGTCGCGTTAAGTTTTTGCTGCTTGCTTGGGCTGGGATGCCCAAAACAAGCTTTCGCAAAAATAGCGACTCCCCGATGGGTTGGTTTAGAGTCAGTCATAGATGATATAGGCAGACTACTGGTCTTTTAATTTTACAGCGGTACCATAGGCTAATATTTCAGAAGCATTAGCCATAATAGCGCTGGTGGTAAAGCGAATATTGATAATTGCATCAGCACCGCGCTTGTCTGCTTCATCGACCATCCTCTGAATAGCGATATCTCGGGCTTCGGCTAACATTTCCGTATAGCCTGCGATTTCTCCGCCGATAAGCCCTTTCAGGCCAGCCATAAAGTCACGGCCCACATGTTTGGATTGCACTACATTGCCAGTGACAACCCCCATGTTTTCTATAATAGTTTTGCAAGGGATTTCAGGTGTAGTAGAAAATTGCATTTGGATTTCCTGTTTTTAAGTAAAAAAGTGTTTGGAGCTTATTGTGCGTCTTCAGTTTGTTTCACACATAGCTCTGGGACAAACAGAGCTGGATCTACCTTGGTTTTATTAAGATAAACATTCCAGTGTAAATGCGGGCCGGTAACGCGACCTGTTTCACCAACTTCACCGAGTTTTGTGCCTTGCTCTACTATTTGGCCGGCTTTAACTGATATTTTAGACATATGAAAATAGCCTGTTACCAGACCCTGCCCATGATCTAAAAACACGGTATTACCATTGTAATAATAGCTACCGGTATTGATGACCAGACCAGGCGCAGACGCGTTAATCGCTGTGCCAGTGGGCGCTGCAATATCCAGCCCGCTATGCGGGTTTTTAGGCTGGTTATTAAAAAAGCGCTTTAGTCCAAAAGGGCTACTTAGGCGACCCTGGACTGGTATGCTAAATAATATGTCCTCAACCGGCTGCTCTGTCCAGGTGTTAAGGGCTTTATTAATTGCAGGGCGTTCGCTACTGATCCGCTCAAGGTCAACCGGGTTAGGGTTGACCATGCGTTTGTTCTTAATAGTAATATATTGCGCAGGGTAGTCTTTGTCCACAATATTAAAACTACGCTTCTCGTTTAGCCCTTCTGATTTTACCTGAACGGCATGTTTACCAGCCTTAGTGTTTAAGGGAATGCCCACTACTGCATACCATTGATGCTCATTTTCCAGTACCAGTACGCGCTTACCCTGAAACAAAACTTCAGGCGCAGGGATTGCTACAGAGCCTAATTTGATATTGACGATGCCGCCGGGAACAGCCAGTTGTTTTGGAAGCACGCTACTGAGTGCTATTTGTGGTAGTAGTAATAAGCTTATGAGTATTTTATGCATGATTAATTTCCTGTATCTGGCTGCTGATGGAGCCTGTTGCCAGGCGTGTTTTAATCGTTTGTCCAACGTTAAGCTGCTGGGTCGAGGTGATAAGTTTATTATTTTCATCGGTGCTTAAAGTGTAACCGCGATTAAGCGTTGCCAATGGGCTGACAATATTCAGTGTCTGGCTAAGATGAGCCAGTTTTTCGTGTTGCTCATGTAGCTTGTTTTTAATGTTAGAGTTTAAGCGGCTATTTAGATTCAGGTATTGGGCTTTAAGCTGCTCTACGGTATGCGCTGGATTATATTGCCATAGCCGGGCATGCTGTGTTTTGAGTTTTGCCTGTGCCTGAGCTAACTGGTTTTGCAGCGTGTTGCTAAGGCGTAACTCTAATTCATCCAGCCGTTGTGACATGATTTGCAATTGCTTGCCAGGATGCTGCAGTTGCAGGTTTTTAGTAAGCCAGTCCAGGTGTTGCGTAGCTTGTTGAATTTTATTATTTATTAACTGGCTTAAGCGCTGTTCATAGGCGATAAATTGTTCTAGCCACTGTTGTCTGTCCGGAGTGCAGTGTTCTGCCGCTGCGGTTGGTGTTGCCGCACGCAAATCAGCAACATAGTCTGCAATCGTGGTGTCGGTTTCATGGCCTATGCCGGTGATAATCGGAATACGGCTCTTATAGATTGCATTGGCAACCATGGCTTCATTAAAGGCCCATAAATCTTCCAGTGAACCACCTCCGCGGGCAAGCAATAGCACATCACATTCTTTACGCTTATTCGCGCTGATGATGGCCTGGTTAATGGCATATTTAGCTTCGTTACCTTGGACCATAACCGGATAGATAATCACCGGAATACTAGGAAAGCGGCGGGCAAGCACGGATAAAATATCGCGTATCGCAGCACCTGAAGGCGAGGTGATAATGCCGATCGCTTTAGGAATCAACGGTAATGGTTTTTTGTGTTCCGGAGCAAAAAGTCCTTTGTCCGCGAGTTTGACCTTAAGCTGCTCATAGGCACGACGCAGTGCGCCATCACCCGTCTCCTGCACCTGGCTCACAATCAGCTGATAGTCTCCACGCGCCTCATACAGGCTGACATTTGCACTGGCCTGAATTTGCAGGCCGTTTTCAGGGATAAATTTTAGCTGTTGCGCCTGGCTTCTAAATAGCGCGCAACGCACCTGGGCACGGTCATCTTTTAATGAAAAGTATAGGTGGCCAGAAGCGGGGCGACTTAAATTAGAAATCTCACCAGTCACTTGTATGGAAAAAAAGTTCTGTTCCAGTAAGGATTTAACCTGACGATTAAGTTGCGAGACGCTATAAACTGTAGTGTTGGAAGTAGTTAATGCATTCATAGCTTTGGTAGTTATTGCTCAGGCAATAGTAGGGCGCGGCTTTAGCCCGCTATATTAAGAAAGTTTTATATAGTTGGACTGAATCACTGCCCTACAGAATAAATAATTAAACAGATCTCCGAGTATTGTAAAATATTCCTTATTATCTGTATATTGATTGGAGTAATGATGGGGTGGTTATACCTTTTAGGCGCAAGTATTGCAGAAATTTTCTTTGCGCTTAGCCTTAAATATAATGAAGGGTTCACTAAGCTGATTCCTTCGATTGTCACGATGGTAACCGGAGCCGGGAGTTTTGGTCTGTTGATTTTGGCGATTAAAACCCTGCCGTTAGGCACAGCCTATGCAATATGGACGGGAGTAGGCGCTGCGGGGATAGCGATTGCCGGGATATTTTTATTTAAAGAGTCGGTGGATATTTACCGGCTGGCCTCTATCTCGCTGATTATTATTGGCGTGGTGGGGCTGAAACTATTTTCTGAAGAGTGATGCTGCATATTATCACTACCACCGTAGGGCGCGAGGTATTGCTGCAGCGAATTAGCCACGGTGATGCACTTTTATTCGTTGAGAGCGCTGTACTCAACTTGCATAAAAACGCACAGACTGCACAAATACTCTTGCCTCATTATCAACATTTTCAATGTTATGCTCTGGAAGCAGATTTATTAGCCAGGGGACTTGCTGCCGATAAGATTCTAGCTGAGGTAGCTGTAGTAGACTATCAGGGCTTTGTCGCTTTAACTGTTGAACACGAAGTGATTAAAACATGGAACTAGTGCTACATGGTATAAGGGTTGCCATTAACGAGCAGGGTTTTTTGCTGGATATGCGCGACTGGAATGAGCAGTTAGCAGTGCATCTGGCGGATATAGAGGGGATAGTTTTAACTGAGGCGCATTGGGAAATATTGCACTTTATTCGTGGGTTTTATTTAGAGTATAAATACCTGCCGAATGCTCGCGTGTTTAGCAAAGCTATTAAAAATCAGCTGGGTGCAGACAAGGCTAATAGCCGTTATTTACTGAAATTATTTCCTGAAGGACCTTTAAAATATTCTTGTAAGATTGCAGGTTTACCCAAACCGCCCAGCTGCATGTAACCTAGCATAGCGGTGTGATACTGCATAGGGTGGGTAACATTATCAACGACGCGCTTAATATGCTAATGCAACGCTATTGCTGCTTAAACCGATGAATCTGCCGGCGCTGTTTTTTATTCGGCCGCTCCGCAGGATCAGTATGCATAAATTGGCGTTCCAGGCGTCTTTGAGCTACATCCTGTTCGCGTTTTAATTTGCTGGCTGTCGTTTCCGTATACAATAGCACCGCTTCTGACGCAGGCCTGCGCTGGGCGTTGAAGCCCACTACGCTAATATCCCAGCTAAACTGATCCTTATGGATAATAATCTGACTACCTAGCTTCACTTCTTTACTGGGTTTAGTGCGCTGGCCATTTAGGTGGACTTTGCCGCCCGAGATGGCTTCAGCAGCCAGTTTGCGCGTTTTAAAAAAACGCGCAGCCCAAAGCCATTTATCCAGGCGGATAGATTCCAGTGCAGACATAAACGTATTAGCTTTCAGTCCAGGCTTTATAACCACCCGCGAGGCTGACCGCATTGGCATAACCTAGTTTGTGCAAGCTTTCTGTTGCTAATGCAGAGCGACCACCTGACTGACAGTAGACGATAATTTTAGCCGCATGCTGGCCAGTAAACGCAGGGTGGTTGTTGATTTGAAATTCAAGTACTCCACGGGGAATATTAACCGCATTAGGTATCTGGCCCGCTGCAAATTCAGCAGGTTCACGAGCATCTATAATAAGATAATCATGTAAAGCCTGTTGCGCATCAGGTACAGTGATTTCGGTAATGTTTTGTTTGGCATTTGCGACTAGGTCCATTGCAGTTAAAGGCATGTTTTCTCCGAAGGAATGATTTAAAAAAACTATATTAGCATAGTATGATATAAGAGCTAGTGTAGCACCCACTAAATAAAATGCAGTAATTTTACCATTTAGTTATCGTATTTATTCGGTTTCTAGCTTTAAGGGGTGCGGTATTAGTTTTTTAGTGACAGGTAAGTATTTAAGGTAAAATGGTTTTCTTTTTGCTTTTCGTGCTGGGGATATTTCGTGAATCTTGAAAAGGTTATTTTCGGTTTTTTCATTGTACTATCATTAACCCTAAATGTAGGTTTTGTATTAGGTGAATATAGTAATCCTGATCACCATAGTGTCTATGAGTTATTTGGTGTTGTGGTAGTTAACCTGATTGCCACTGGCTTAAAATTAGGTGATCGCTCACAAATCGGAGCACTATTACTGGCAACCAGTCTAGTGGCTGATTTTGAATTAATTGCCGCAGCGCTGGAGTGGACTTTTGCCGTACACATTATTGGTACGGGGATTACGCCAGAAGTTATGACCAGTATCGTGTCCCTTGCCGGGGGAGCGTTGGTAGCGAATATTATTTCAGTTGTTATTCTGGTTTCAGAAACCCTAATTTCCAGGATGTAGCAGACTGATGTTTATTTAACTCCTTACTTTAAAGTCTAGCCTATGTATACCAGCGATGAGCTAAGTCGCGTTAGTTTTATTGTAATGCGCGAGATGCGCCTGCCTTTGATTACCCTGTTAACCGTGTATTCGGTGGCTATTTTCGGTATGGTGTCAATTCCGGGACCTGAAATAGATGGGGAGCGCGCGTATTTAAGCATTTTCCATGCGTTTTACTTTATGACCTACACAGCAACCACCACAGGTTTTGGTGAAATTCCGTTTGAATTTAGTGATGGGCAGCGTTTATGGGCGATTGTGTGTCTGTATGTCAGTGTCGTTACCTGGTTTTATGCGCTAGGGAGTATCGTCCGTTTATTCCAGAATGAATTTTTTAAACGCGCGGTCGATGAGTTACGTTTTGCACTGAGTGTTAATCGTATTGGCGCGCCTTTTTATATTATCTGTGGCTTTGGTGATACTGGCAGTGTATTGGTCAGAGGTTTAAACGATGCAGGCATGCATGCCGTGGTTATTGATGAAAATGTCGAGCGTATTCAGGCGTTAAAATTACGTAATTATAAGACCTCGGTGCCGGGTCTATATGCTGATGCCAGTGTGCCGAAACATTTGCTCGAAGCAGGCGTTACTAATCAATTTTGTAAAGCGGTGGTTGCGATTACCAACAAGGAAGATGTTAATCTTAAAATTTCGGCTGTTGCACGCCTGTTGAATCCAGATGTAGGGATTCTTACCATGTCTAAAGTGGATGTTTTTGAAGAAACATTAGCAACTTTAGGCGGGGAAGTACATATCGTCGACCCCTTTAAAACCTTTGCAAAAGTATTGAACGCCTGTATCAATAATCCGGCTTTCTATGCTTTAAATAACTGGCTGGTAGGGGACAAGGGGGCCACACTGCAATCGTATGTGCATCCACCTGTGGGTGGGTGGATTATTTGTGGTTATGGGCGTATGGGCATGGAAGCGAACCATGTGCTGACTATGAATGGGGTTGAAACTGCAGTTATTGATCCACATGCGCGAAAAAAGGAAGAGGAAGTAGCAACTTATATCATTGGTAGTGCGAATGCCAAAACCTTGAATAAAGCGGGTATTGCTAATGCAGTCGGGCTATTAGCTGCGGCAGATGACGATGGACAGAATTTAAGTGTATTACTAAATGCACGTAGCCTTAATCAGAATTTATTTACTATCGTCAGGCAAAATAGTCATCAAAATGAGCTGGCCTTTGCCAAGGCCGATGCGGATATGATTATGCAGCCTACTCTGGTTACGGCAAGAAAAATTCTTTTATTATTGATCGCGCCGTTACTAAAGCACTTTTTTCGTTATCTACTGGCTAAAGAACCAGGCAGAGAAAAGCTACTTGAACATGTTATTAAGTCATTACGGGAAAAGATAGGCGATAAAAAACCCTTGCTGGTTACCATCGATTTCACTCGGGAAAAAAGCAGTGCAGTTATTCAGTGCCTGGATGCTGGTGAACATGTTTTGATAGGCGATATTATCTCCGATCCACGTAATCGCGACCGGGACCTGGATTTAATGGTCTTTGTTATTCGCTCAGCAGGTAAAGAAGTCGTATTACCTGCGCGGGAGCATAAAATCAGGGAAGGTGATCAGCTGCTTTTTTGTGGTACTGCTTATGCGAAGCAATTACTCAAGTCTACGCTTAATAATGAATATACCTTACATTACTTGCGCACCGGGAAATTTAAGCTCTCAAGCTATTTTACCCAGTGGTATGCGCGGAAGTTTACTAAAGCATAGATAAAAACAACTTTTACTTAAAGATAAATTGGCCAGTAATGGAAGATGAAATAAATAAATGCGCTTTATGTGGGCTTGCAGTTGAAGTTGAGGGGTTTACTGTAGACTGAAGTTTCCCAATTATTGAGTAGCTGAAATACACAATGTTGGTGTATCGAGGTTTATTTTAGGTGGTTTTGCCATGTTTATAGCAAACCCCTACTTAATTCCCCTTAGGCAATAGCATTTGAAACGAATGAAAAGACTGTTTTTTTCATATAGTTGTAGCATAGTTTCAATTTCACCATAAATAATTATTGGGAAACTTCAGCTGTAGAGACTATTGAGGGCTTAAAGCAATTCTGTTGTGCAGGCTGCGTATCTGTTTATCGCTTATTGAACGGTGATAAACTCAAAGAATAACGGTGTGCACACATAGGGCGAACTTCAAGCCAGATAATGAGCGTATTTGTTTAGTGAGGGTGTGAGCATTTAAGGAAAAATTACTATGATAGCGATTAGCTGCATTTAAAAGTCCTTTTAAATCGCCTCTGTTCTATACCTAGTTTCCGACCAGGATAACAGGCTGGCACTGTCTTTCTTCCATTCTGCAAGCACAAAACGCTGTGCTTTTTCGCCTTGTACTTCTAAATCATGTACCGCAGGCCGATGGGTATGGCCATGAATCATACGCTGCGTCTGATATTTAGCCATGATCTGCTTAACAGTATCCTGATTAACATCCATAATATCCTGTGATTTTTTGCGCTTATGGAAGTAGCTGCGCAGGCGATACCAGCGGGCATATAACAATCTGAATATTAATGGCTTGGAGAGAACATTTGCTTGCCATTCAGCAGAGTGTGACTTGATGCGAAACGCCTGGTAGTGCAGGTCGTCGGTGCATAATAAATCGCCGTGGGTCAATAAAGTCCTAGTGCCATAGAGATCAATCACACTATATTCATCCAGTAGCATAACGCCCGTTTGTTTACTAAAGCGCTTGCCAATCAGAAAGTCACGATTGCCATGAATATAAAAAACGGGCGTGCCCTGATCGGTGAGTGCTTTTAGATGTTTTTTTACGCTATTGATCGGCGGGCTGAAATCATCATCGCCTATCCAGGTATCAAATAAATCACCTAGAATATACAGAGCCTGGGCTTTTGTCGCACGGGTCTTTAATAACTTAATAAATTTGCGCGTGACTTCAGGTCGCTCAATAGTTAGATGCAGGTCTGAAATAAACAGAGTCTCATTGCGCATGATTGCTACATTTTGAAGAGTAGAAGGAATAACGGGAGTAGGGCGTGGCTTCAGCCCGCTTATATGCGAAAAAAGTTGATATAAATGGGCTGAAGCCTGGCTCTCTAATGCGGACGCTATTTAATAACTTCCGCTTTTTCTATCACGATGTCAGTTTTTGGCACATCCTGGTGTCCGCCACGGTTAGCTGTAGGAGTCTTTTCCATTGCATCAAAAGTATCCATACCCTCAACAACTTTACCAAAAACAGTATAGCCCCAGCCCTGCGATGTTTTAGAGGTATGGTTTAAAAAGCTATTATCTTTATAGTTAATAAAAAACTGTGACGATGCAGAATCAGGAATTCCAGTACGCGCCATAGCAACGGTGCCACGTTCATTTTTTAAACCATTGTCGGCTTCAATCTTGATGGTATCGTGAGTAGTCTTTTGTTTGAAGTCAGTATCAAAACCACCGCCTTGCGCCATAAAGCCTGGAATAATGCGGTGAAAAATAGTGCCGTTGTAAAAGACTTCATTAACATAAACAAGGAAGTTTTTTACCGTAATAGGTGCTTCTTCTGGATTAAGCTCGATAGTGAAATCACCGGCAGTAGTAGTGAATTTGACTCTAGGATGTGTCTCAGACATGTTGTTTTCCGTTGAAAAAGAATAGGTTGAAGTTAAAGAAAGTATCAAAAAAAGAATTAAAGAACGCATGGTGCTATTGTAAAAAGATGTAAATCGTAAATTCTATGTGTTTTTAGCTTGAAAGAGAAGAGTTAATATTGGAAAATTGAACGATTAAACTCATGCCAGTAACTCTCTCGGTATGAATTAGTCGCAATTACGAAGTTCAAAATGTTAAAAATATATAATACCCTGACGCGTAGCAAACAGGTTTTTACCCCGCGAGTTGAGGGCAAGGTGGGCATGTATGTCTGCGGGATGACCGTTTATGATTACTGCCATATTGGGCATGCACGGGTGATGGTCGTGTTTGATATCGTTGCCCGGTATTTGCGTTATTCAGGTTATGATTTAACGTATGTACGCAATGTTACCGATATAGACGATAAAATTATTCAGCGTGCGAATGAGAATAATGAATATATAGGCGCATTAACGGGTCGATTTATCACTGCAATGCATGAAGATGAGCGTACATTAGCCGTATTGCCGCCAGATATAGAGCCTAGGGCAACGAAATCAATGGATGATATTATCCTGATGATTACCGCCTTATTTGAAAAAGGCCTGGCCTACGCTGGAACGAATGGCGATGTATTTTATGCAGTGAATAAGTTTGCCAGCTACGGCGCTTTATCGGGTAAAAAACTAGACGAATTACAGGCAGGTGAACGCGTAGAAGTTGATCAGGCGAAGAAAAATCCGTTTGACTTTGTATTATGGAAAAAAGCTAAAGCCGATGAGCCGTACTGGAATTCTCCCTGGGGGAGAGGGCGACCAGGCTGGCATATAGAGTGTTCAGCAATGGCAACGCGGTGCCTGGGGAATCATTTTGATATCCATGGTGGTGGCATGGATTTACAATTCCCGCATCATGAGAATGAAATTGCTCAATCTGAAGGCGCGAATGATGAAAAATTCGTTAATGTCTGGATGCATAATGGCTTTGTGCGCATAAATGAAGAAAAAATGTCCAAATCACGGGGCAATTTTTTTACAGTAAGAGAAGTGCTAAAGCAATACCGGCCTGAAGTGGTACGTTTTTTTGTGATGTCCAGCCATTATCGCAGTCCGCTTAATTATTCGGATGAACAACTGGATGATGCCGGGCTTGCATTGACTCGACTATATACAGCATTGCGCGGAGTAAATGCTGTTGCAGGGAAAAACAGTGCATATAGTGAGCGGTTTAAACAGGCAATGGATGATGATTTTAATACGCCGGTTGCTGTGGCGGTTTTATTTGATATGGCGAGAGAATTGAATAAAGAAAAGAACAATGCTGTCGAACTTGCGGAGCAGTTAGCTGGCGAACTAAAAGAGCTATCCAATGTTTTGGGGATTTTGCAGGATGACCCGAAAAGCTTTCTGCAATCAGCCGATGCAGTTAGCCCGGGAAGCTTGAGCGAGCATGAAATTGAGAAATTTATCGAGCAGCGCCTGCAGGCAAAGCAGAGTAAAGACTGGGCGTTGGCCGATAAAATCCGCGATGAGTTAAAGCAGCAGGGCATCGTACTGGAAGATATTGCGACAGGAACTAGCTGGAGACGCGAGTAGTGCGTTACTAATTTTAAATTCATTGTAGGGCGCGGCTTTAGCACGCCTGCCCTTAATATGGTGGGCTAAAGCCACACCCTGCGCGTAACTTCGTTATTATTAAGGAACGCGCACGGAATAAGTTGCTTAAGTTATTTCGTGCAGGTTCCTAAGAGCCCGGAAACATTAATCAAAAGCCTATTATATAAGAGCGTGCATGACTGAAATAAAAGATAAATCCATCCAGGTCTATTTGGACGAACTTGCCAGTAAATCGCCGACTCCTGGTGGCGGGAGTGCGGCAGCATTATTGGGAGCACAATCGACTGCATTAACCAGCATGGTATGTAACATCACCCTAGGCAAGCCAAAATACGCCGCAGTTGAAGCGGATATGCAGGCCTTATTGCACAAGTCAACAGCCTTACGCGCAACATTAACCGCTTTGATCAAAGCGGATATTGATGTGTTTAATCAACTTATGGCTGCATATGGCCTGGCAAAAACAACGGAACATGAAAAAACCGAGCGTAGTCACAAAATCCAGACAGTATTACGCGAGGCGACATTAATTCCGCTCGCTTGTGCTCAAGCTTGTGCAGATGCAATACAACTAAGCCGCGAGGCTGCGGATAAAGGTAATGTGAATGTCATAAGCGATGCCGGGGTCGCGGTAGTGTCGGCCTATGCGGGATTAAAAAGCGCCGCTTTAAATGTCTACATTAATGCGGCGAGTTTAAAAGACAGGCCCTTTGCTGAAGAAAAATTAGCCGAATTAGCAGTGATACTCAAAGGAGCGGATATTAATGCGGAAGAGATCTATCAGTTGGTAAAAAATAAATTGTGAAACGACCAAATAATTATTGACCGGCTATAAAAAGAAGCTATAATAGTCAGCTCTTTAAGGCATTAATTGCTAACGTAGTAATTGAACTTATAAGTGTATCGGGGTATAGCGCAGTTTGGTAGCGCGCCTGCTTTGGGAGCAGGATGTCGGGGGTTCGAATCCCTCTACCCCGACCAAAATAATGCGCTTGTAGCTCAGCTGGATAGAGCATCGGCCTTCTAAGCCGAGGGTCGCAGGTTCGACTCCTGCCAAGCGTACCAATATTCCTTAAAGTATCTACATTATGGTGAGCGTAGCTCAGTTGGTAGAGTCCCGGATTGTGATTCCGGTTGTCGCGGGTTCGAACCCCGTCGTTCACCCCAACTATATGTTATAAACAATAACTTACAAGTTTCTTCTTGTAAGCAGTTAATCAATTATTCTCCCTATTTTAATACCTAAACTAGCTTGCTGCATTCAAGAACTAGTTGTTGTGGCAGGATTGATGTGTATAAGATCATGCTTTACCTGCTATTTTTATACCACCTAAATCCATTTGTGATCTTGCTTCTTCAAGCCATGTTTCACAAGTCGCTCGTTCGCTTTACTTCCTGTGTTAGCCAAGGGGGAGGTTGCCATTGACCTTGCTCGTTAATCCATGTGCCGTGGAAGGTATTCTGATTGAACGCGTACCGCTTCGGACACGCGGTGAGGTTGAGTATTCTCATTCTCAGAGACAAGTCGAGGCACTTTTATTAAAGAAATAAGTAACTACTCAGCGTAAATAATTAAATAGCGACTCCCCGCTTATTTTGTCTCCACCTTCGCTAACGCTCAGACTCCGACAAAATAACGGCCCTACGGCTATCGCGGACTAAAAATCATCACTTCGCTTAGGCTCCGTTTCCCTGATTTTCAGCGAAAGTTCTTGAAAAACACCGGGGTTTTGGCTCGAATTTTCTGATTTTTAGTCAGCTATCCTCCGACCTGTTCATGAACTTTCCGCCCTCCAGCTTTGTTCAGTGATCACCCGTGATCATTCACGGTTATGGAATGAGTACATACATCGCTACCACTACCTGGGCCATAAGCCGCTACCCGGCGCACAGCTTCGCTACTTTGTTACCTTTGACGAGCAAATTATTGCAGCGCTCGGCTTTGGTGCTGCCGCTTGGCAAACGGCACCACGTGATCAATTTATTGGCTGGAGCCACGAACAGCGACAAAGAAATCTACCGTTAGTCGTGAACAACGCCCGTTTTCTGATTATGCCCAGGGTGAAATCCAAAAATCTCGCATCCACGTGTTATCCATGATAGTTCGTCGGCTTCCTACGCAATGGGAAGAGCGTTATGGCATACGTCCGGTGTTACTGGAAACGTTTGTTGATACCGAGCAATTTGCAGGGACTTGTTACAAAGCCGCCAACTGGATCTACGTAGGTAAAACTAAAGGGCGTGGCAAGTTAGGGCCGGCTGGCAAACAAAGTGTGCAAATCAATGACTTATGGCTTTATCCGCTGAGACGTCAGTTTAGAAGCCGCCTAACTCGCTGATTCTAGGTAGTATGTGTTAGCCGAATATTTACCTTTTTAAAATTTCAACCAATTGATTTATAACAACTACATCATCAATAGTGACGAAGATGGGTTAATAGCACAGAAAGCAGATTTCCGCGAACTAATTTAAGGATGATTTTTAAACTGGGATCAAAGTAAATTCCTCGAGATCAGGTGTTCTGACCTTCTTTGGAAATGATGGGCTTCCATTTACGACTGGAAGCATTTCTGCTCATTTGGCAGAATAAGTTGTAAGGTGATCTCTTATAGGCATCAGTGTTCCCATTGAAAGAAGAAGTACCTAAACAAAGCAGCCTATAACCTACCTGAAGGCAGCACCACTCGAATATTCCCATCTTTTTGATTTTAATCACTTATAACAGCAAATAGACACTCTGTAGGCACCGTAAATCGGGGAGTCGCTATTTTTGCGAAAGCTTGTTTTGGGCATCCCAGCCCAAGCAAGCAGCAAAAACTTAACGCGACCACTTATGCCTCCGGCGGCCCCGATTCGTCCTCGTCACCTTGTCCCGACCCAACAAGGGGTCGGAACATAGGCTCCAAATGACTTGACGCCGTGTCGGATGGCCTTTTATTTTGTCTCCACCTTCGCTAACGCTCAGACTCCGACAAAACAACGGCCCTACGGCTATCGCGGACTAAAAATCTTCACTTCGCTAAAGCTCCATTTCCAGGATTTTCAGCGAAAGCAACAAATAATTTCAAATAAAGCTTGCATTTGCCGAAAAGATTTTTCTAAAAATTTCCGTTTTAATCACCTCATAAACGGATATCACCCATGCTTAAAGACCTACCACTCTCTGAACATATTCACCAACACTGCAATGAAAGTATGGAACGTGCCCTGTTAGCAGAGCGTCATCCTTTGTGGGCTCGTTCATGCCCAGAGTTGAAGGATATCGACTTTATTCGCCTTGGGTTATTACGCTGTATCAGTGTAGTCGATAGTGGTCGCCATTTCCTCCAAACCAATGAACAGATTTATGGCCAGCTGCTTCCCCACTCAACGTATTTTAAATCACTGAAGTCGCATAGGCGAACAAGTATGCTTGAGGCATTTGAACAGCAGAGCTATCATCTTCACGCTGAAACACTTCTATCGCAAGGCATTGATTATCTTAAAGCATTCCCGGAACTTGACGAATACACCATAGAAGCAGCGGATGGACATTTTATTGATCATGCCTGCCATACTGAAAAAAACAGCAAGGGGAAAGTTTATGCGGCCGGGGGGATTTACGCGTTGAATCTCAGAAGTGGGTTGCTCAGATTTCTTTGTCTGGTGACAAACGGAACTCAGAGACATCAAAAAATACCTGTGTTACGAGATCATATTGGAAAGCAAAACAAGGGAAATAACAGCTCTCAGAAACATCTCTATGTCTACGATAAAGCCGTCACCGACTTTGTCTGGTGGGATCGGCAGAAACGACATGCTAATTACATGATTTCAATGCTAAAAGAAAATTCAATTGCGACTCTGGTTGAGTCTATCCCTTTTGACTCCCGCCATGAGACCAATACAGGGGTTGAAGCATACAGTGTGTACGAAAACAAGGGCATCAAATTTAACCAGGCGCGCCATGCTACCTCACGAAATTCCGGGACTCCTGTCGCCGTAATTCGTTCACCTACGCAGCGAATAGGAGATGCTCCAGCCGCCCTGCGTCCGCCACAGACTGAGCACAAAGCAGCTCAGTCATGGCTACCACAAATGGCTCTACGGCTATTCGGGATAAAATTTTAGCCTCCCTCGCGCGCTATCGCGCACTTCGGATTGGCAAATTTCCCTGCGCCTTCTGGAGACTATCAGCCCGTCCGGGGCTGACAGCGGTGGTGGATTACCGTGATCCAGAAACCGGAAAACTTCACCGGTTTGTGACAACCTTGCCAATGACTATTAACCCTGGAACCATTGCCATGCTGTATTTCAAGCGATGGACGATTGAAAAGACATTCAATAACACTAAAAGTAATTTCAAGGAAACTAAAGCTTGGTCTTCCAATACCCGCTCACTTGAAAATCAAATGCGCCTGACTGCAATGAGCTATAATTTAATGCGCGTGTTTGAAGAGATTTCAAAAACACAACAGCCAGAATTGATTCATCCATCGGATAAAAAATATAGCGAGGCTCTGGAGATTAGGCAGCAACAGGCTCAAAAACGAGATCGTTTTGTGAATCCATTATTTTTCCAGGCAAGAATATCTCGTATCAGCTCGTATACCATTCGGGCAGTTCAAAACGCAATAATAACAGGAATGTCTTTACAGTGCTTTATGAGCTCTCTTGTGGCGAGGTTAGTTTCACGGCCTCAATTGATAGGGGAACACTGATGCTTATAGGTTCAAAGCAAACTATCTCAAACATACGCTGAAAATCATGGAAACGGAGCTTAGCGAAGTGGTGATTTTTAGTCCCTGATAGGCGACAGGGCAATTCGCTGATTCGACGTGTGCTAGCAGCACGCGAGAGGAGCAAGAATTTGCATTCCGAATAGCCGTCCAGCCAGTGAGGTAGTAATGACTAAGCGGATTTTGTGCGTAGTCGTTGCGGACGCAGGGCGTTCAGGACATCTCCCATCCGCTGCGTAGGTGAACGAATTATGGCGACAGGAGTCCCGGAATTTCGTGAGGTAGCATGGCGCGCCTGAAATCTCAGGGTTATTTATACTCTTGAAATAAGAGGGTCTGCACAGAACTAATTATTATCATATTGATTTGTATGGTCTGTTATATACAGAATGGTTCTGCCGTATAGCACAGCGAGACTCATTATTCCATCTTCTAGCAATTTTCTGGGCTCAATCTTATTCAATAGCTAATTCTTTAATTTTCCTGGTTAACGTATTACGTCCGTAACCCAGTAAATTTGCAGCTTCATGTCGGTGCCCCTGAGTGTGTTCTAAAGCAGACTTAATTAGAATCGCTTCGGTTAAAGGGATAATTTTCTTGGCTATATCATGTTGGCCTTGTTGAATTCTTTCCTGGATGGATTTTTTTAAGCATAATTCCCAGTTGTTTTCTGTATCAGCAGTATCTGCAGGGGTGTCACTGGTGTTGTAATCAGGTAACAATTCGGGGGGCAGGTCGGCCAGATGAATTTCTCTTCCTGACGCCATAACCGTAATCCAGCGGCAAATATTCTCTAGTTGACGGACATTGCCAGGCCAGGCTAATGTACATAAGTAGGCCTCGGCTTCAGGTGTTAATAGCTTTACTTCAGTATCTAGTTCTTGCGCAGCAGCGGCTAGAAAATACTGCATTAAAACCGGTATATCCTGGGTGCGTTCGCTGAGTGGTGGTATATTAATGCGTATGACATTCAAACGATGGAATAAGTCTTCCCTGAATACGCCTTGCTTAACCAGTGCCTCCAGGTTTTGATGTGTGGCAGCGATAATGCGGACATTGACTCTGATAGATGTGTGTGCGCCAACCGGATAAAACTCATTGTCAGCCAGAACCCGCAATAAGCGGGTCTGTAACTCGGCGGGCATATCGCCTATTTCATCAAGAAATAAAGTGCCATTATCTGCCTGTTCAAAGCGTCCAGCGCGACGGGAATTTGCTCCAGTAAATGCCCCTTTTTCATGGCCAAATAATTCTGACTCCATTAAATCTTTAGGGATGGCTGCCATATTCAGAGCGATAAACGGCTGCTTCGCTCGTGGGCTGTGTCGGTGCAGGGCTTTTGCTACCAGTTCTTTTCCGGTGCCAGACTGGCCATTAATCAACACGGTAATATGTGAGCGTGCCAGGCGGCCGATTGCACGAAATACCTCTTGCATGGCTGGGGCTGCACCTATGATCTCAGGTGTTTCGGGATAATCTTTGCCTGGGCCGAGCTTGTTTTTTCCCTGCTGTTGATTGTGTAGACAGGCGCGTTGTACGACAGCGAGCATTTCCTTAATGTCGAATGGCTTGGGTAGGTACTCAAATGCCCCGCCATGAAACGCTGCAACCGCACTTTCCAGGTCAGAATGAGCGGTCATAATAATCACAGGGAGCTGGGGGTGTGTGCTTTGCAGTTTTTTGAGTAATTGCAAGCCATCCATGCCCGGCATACGAATATCAGATAACAGCACATCAGGGGTATCACTTTCCAGTGCTTTCAGTAGTTCTTGTGCGGATGCAAAGCTGCGGGTTATACTCCCGCTTTTAGTAAGTGCTTTATCAATAACCCAGCGAATAGATTTATCATCATCGCAAATCCAGACCTGGCAAGTTTTAGTCATTTACATTTCCTACGGGTAAATAAATCGAAAAAACGGTGTTTTCAGCGTTACTGCTGCACTCGATAATACCGTTATATTGGTTAATAATTGATTGCGAGATAGGTAACCCAAGTCCCGTACCGTTGCTTCGTCCCGTGATCATAGGATAAAAAATCTGATCCAGGATCTCTGGTTGTATGCCGCTGCCGTTGTCGATAACATCAATACGCGTGACTAATCTGTGGCGCTTTCCTGCTATAGTCATTTGCCGGTAAATGCGTGTGCGTAGCGTAATTTCGCCAGTATCCACAATTGCCTGGCTGGCATTGCGGAGTATATTTAAAAAGGCTTGAATCAACTGGTTTTTATCCGCTTTAAGCTCTGGAATACTGGGGTCATAATCACGTTTAATAATAATTCTATCGCTAAGCTCAGCCTGAACCAGTTGTCTTACCCGCTCTAGCGCTTCGTGTATATTCAGGGTGACTTTAATAGGCAGCTTATTTGGCCCCAGCATTTTATCTATCAACGCCTTCATGCGGTCAGCTTCTTCGATAATAATCTGGGTGTATTCTTTTAAGTCATCTGTCTGTAGTTCCAGCTCCAGTAATTGGGCGGCGCCGCGTAATCCTCCCAGCGGGTTTTTAATTTCATGAGCAAAACCGCGCATTAGCATACGCGAGATATGCTCCTGGGCAATAAGTTGTTCTTCTTTAGAGATGCGTATGTGTTGATCTAGCTGCTGTAATTCTATCAGTAGCTCTACTTGTTGCGGGTTTTCCAAAATGGGGGTAACGCTAAAGCTAATGATCATTTTTTTGTGGAATAATTCCAGTGCAAGTTCACGATCAAAAAAAACCTCGTTGCGCGCTAGACACTGTAATAAGTCATCAATAAGCTTAGTATTGCTGCCAAAAATGTCTTGCGCAGATTTACCCAGCAGGTGTTTTGCGCTATCGTCAAATAACACTTCACCTGCGGTATTTATATAAATAAGCTTTAGCTCGCTATTAAATAATAGAATAGCCTGGCTAATATTGTCGAGAATTTTTTTATGCACTATGATGATCTGAAGGAATCGGGGAGTCGCTATTTTTGCTGCTTGTTTTGGGCATCCCAGCCCAAGCAAGCAGCAAAAACTTAACGCGACCACTTATGCCTCCGGCGGCCCCGATTCGTCCTCGTCACCTCGTCCCGACCCAACAAGGGGTCGGAACATAGGCTCCAAATGACTTGACGCCGTGTCGAATGGCCTTTTATTTTGTCTCCACCTTCGCTAACGCTCAGACTCCGACAAAACAACGGCCCTACGGCTATCGCGGACTAAAAATCATCACTTCGCTTAGGCTACGTTTCCCTGATTTTCAGCGGTAGCTTGTATGTTAGAAGCAAGATATAGACCAACTAAGAATATTAATGATACGGCTGAGAAATTATTGGGTTCCCTATTATGCGCTAATCATGTGCATAATAATATCAAAACTCGCACTGTAATGGTGCATTGAATTTTATGCAAAAAAAAGGGTAACTGCATAGGCAGTTACCCTTTTAGTTTTAACCACTACTGTCAGGCAGTAGTGTTAAGGCAACTCGCAACATCCACCCCCTTACTAGTCTTCTGCGTTGCTGAAATAGTTGCGTAGCCTATATGCGCCTATTTCTACGCCTTGAAGACAAGCAAAAGTCCTGTGCAATATGGGTGGATTATTTATTGCGCGTTACCTAAGCTTTTTTACAAGCTATAGTACATATCGAACTCAACAGGGTGAGTGCTCATACGTAGGCGAGTCACTTCTTCCATTTTTAAATCAATATAACCATCAATCACATCATCAGTAAAGACACCACCGCGTGTTAAGAATTCACGATCTTCATCCAATGCCTTTAATGCTTCATCAAAAGAGAATGCCACTTGTGGAATCAATTTTTCTTCTTCTGGTGGCAAGTCGTATAGATCTTTATCCATTGCATCGCCAGGGTGGATTTTGTTTTGAATGCCGTCTAGGCCAGCCATTAACATTGCAGCGAAGCAAAGATAAGGGTTAGCTGTAGAATCACCAAAACGTAGCTCGATACGACGACCTTTAGGGTTGTTTACAAATGGGATGCGGATAGAGGCTGAACGATTACGCGCAGAATAAGCAAGCATTACAGGTGCTTCAAAACCTGGGACTAAACGCTTGTAACTGTTAGTTGACGCATTAGCAAAAGCGTTTAGTGCTTTAGCGTGTTTAATGATGCCGCCAATGTAAAATAAAGCCGTTTCAGATAAACCACCGTATAAGTCGCCAGAGAATAAATTGTTACCATCTTTAAACAAAGACTGGTGAACATGCATGCCGTTACCATTATCACCAACTAAGGGCTTAGGCATAAATGTAGCAGTCTTGCCATAGGCATGGGCAATATTGGCTACCACATATTTCAGTTCTAGTACTTCATCCGCTTTAGTAACTAGTGTATTAAATTTAGAGCCGATTTCACACTGTCCAGCTGTGGCAACTTCGTGGTGATGAACTTCAGTGGTCTGACCCATTTCTTCTAGTACCAGACACATGGCAGAACGCATGTCCTGTAAAGAATCAACTGGAGGTACCGGAAAGTAACCGCCTTTTACGCCAGGACGGTGACCGATGTTTCCATCTTCGTAGGCCTTTTCTGAGTTCCAGCCTGCTTCTTCTGAATCAATTTTGTAGCCGCAGCTACCCATATCGCTATTCCAGCGTACATCGTCAAATACGAAAAATTCATTTTCAGGACCAAAAAATGCAGCGTCAGCGATGCCTGTTGATTGCATATAAGCTTCAGCGCGTCTGGCAATTGAGCGTGGGTCACGTTCGTAACCTTGCATGTCGCTTGGTTCAATGATGTCGCAACGGATGATTAAAGTGTTGTCATCAAAGAAAGGATCAATTTTTGCTGTTGCAGGGTCAGGCATTAAAATCATGTCAGATTCATTAATACCTTTCCAGCCTGCAACTGAAGAGCCATCAAACATATTACCTTCTTCAAAGGTATCTTCATCGATGCTGTGCGCAGGGAAGGTAACATGTTGCTCTTTACCGCGAGTATCACAAAAACGAAAGTCAACAAACTTGACATCGTTTTCCTGGATCATTTTTAGAACGTTTTCTACTGACATTTTAGGGCTCTCCTAAAGAGTTGTTTTGAGTAAGCTATTAATACGTTGTATGTAGCATCGAAAAAAGCATTATACAATATAATTAAGACAAGTTAGCTTTTTCTTGTATCTTGGCGGCATCTTGTTGGCTAGCAAAAGATTGTTTATAAGATTATGATTTGTATGTGTATATTATTCCGGCATAGACGGGCGATTGCGGACAGGAAAATAAGTAAAGCTGCGGCTTTATAGTAAAACAGAAAATTTTACTATAAACGGCGATCAGAGCATGCGCAGAGATAAGGAGTTTGCTATCATTGTCATTCCATCTCTACGGTGTATATAAATATGAAACGATTAATAATTGCATTTATTCTGGGCTGTTTACTGACGCTGAAAATCATGGAAACGGAGCTTAGCGAAGTGGTGATTTTTAGTCCCTGATAGGCGACAGGGCAATTCGCTGATTCGACGTGTGCTAGCAGCACGCGAGAGGAGCAAGAATTGCATTCTGAATAGCCGTCCAGCCAGTGAGGTAGTAATGACGAAGCGGCTTTTGTGCGTAGTCGTTGCGGACGCAGGGCGTTCAGGGCATCTCCCATCCGCTGCGTAGGTGAACGAATTATGGCGACAGGAGTCCCGGAATTTCGTGAGGTAGCATGGCGCGCCTGCTGCATGTCAGACATTTTCACGTGATGATGATCCAGGCCCAAAGTCGTCTTTAGCACCAGGTGAAGTTGCTTTTGGCCCCTTGGCAGCAATAGACAGGAAGCAATATTTAATAGAGCAGCATGCATTGCTCCGCAGTAAATTACTGGATAAAGGTGTTGAGTCAAAAATAGAGGGTGAAACGTTGATTGTAAACATTCCAGGAAATATTGCGTTTGGTATTAATTCGGCGCGGATGAACTGGAATGTCCATAATATCCTGGATAAAATTACGCCTATTTTACAAGAATATAAATACACTTCGATACTGGTGCTAGGGCATTCAGATTCTCAAGGCGACCAAGAGCTTAATCAGCTACTTTCCGAGCAAAGAGCCAGAGTAATACGTGAGTACTTTAATTAATAGTGGTGTTGATAGTCAGCGCTTAACATCCAGAGGCCTAGGCGGTGATGACCCGCTAGTTGTTGATGAACTGACTAGCCTGGAGCGTGCCCTGAATAGACGGATTACCCTGGAAATTAAAATTGACGATAGCTTAGTGGGGAAAGGTTCGAGTGACTAGTAAAACTAGAGTAACAGTATTTTTTCTTATGACATGATGGGGCGTTTTTTTATTGTCGACTCAGAAGTTTATAAAAACTTCCATGATATAAAGTTGAATATCTTAAAAACTGCTAGTCTTGGCGCAATCGCTTTATTGATGCCAATGGCTGCTCAGGCTACGAATACCAATGAAACGCTAGAAAATGCTCTGATGTTTGGTCGGCAGGGCGAGTACGGTCAGCTTAAATTTGACCTGCGCTATCGCTATGAAAATGTCCATATTACCGATGATCTACCGATAAAAACAGCAAATGCCAACACCTTGCGTTTGCAATTCGGTTATCTCACGCCTGAGTTCTATGGTATACAGGTTTATGCTGAATATGAAGGTAATCTGGCGATGCAGGAAGAATACAATAGCCTGCGTAATGGCCAGACTAACCATGAAGTAGTCGCTGATCCGCAAGAGCAGGAGCTCAATCAGTTTTGGCTAAGTTATAAAGGCAACCCTGATACCTTAATAAAAGGGGGACGGCAAAGAATTGCGCTAGATAATCAGCGCTTTATTGGTAATACCGGTTGGCGACAAATGGAGCGAACCTTTGATTCGGTGCTGATTCAGAATCAGTCGATAGAAAATCTCACCTTAAATCTTATCTATATAGGTCAGGTAAGAACAGTTATCTCTACTGATAGGCCTATTACTATGCCATTACTGAATTTTAGCTATAAATTTGGTCGTTTTAGTACCCTGACCGGATATGGCTATTGGCTGGCTGATTATGCTGATGGGGCTAATTCGACGCAAACTTATGGGGTGCGCATACACGGCGCGCCCAGGTTAAAACATGATATTCAGTTATCCTATGATGTGGGGTACAGCAATCAGTCTGATTACAAGAATAACCCGGGTAATTATGCTTTAGATAGATACAATATCATGCTTGGGGCAAGCTATTATGGTGTGACCATCAAGTCAGGAATGGAGCAGTTAGATGGTAATGGTCGCTACGCCTTTCAGACACCTCTCGGTACGAACCATATTTTTCAAGGTTGGGCAGATAAGTTTCTGGTAACGCCAGAAACCGGTGTTCGAGATATTCAGGGCACTATCGATAAAAGTTTCTATGGGGTTAAATTAATGTTTGCCTATCATCACTTTACTGATTCAAACGGGCATGGCGAGTATGGTAATGAATATGATTTTCTGGTGAGTAAGAGCTTTGGAAAGCATTATCATTTATTGGCAAAGTATGCGTTTTATGATGCTGATGATAGTGCTACTGCGGTGAATGCGGGTGTAGAAAAAAATACGCAGAAAATCTGGGTGCAGGGCAGTGTGAATTTCTAAAATAATGTAAGCCGGGTTAGATTCTTAACTGAAGTTTCCCAATAATTATTTATGGTAAAATTGAAACTATGCTACAACTATATGAAAAAAAACAGTCTTTTCATTCGCTGAAAATCCTGGAAACGGAGCTTTAGCGAAGTGAAGATTTTTAGTCCGCGATAGCCGTAGGGCCGTTGTTTTGTCGGAGTCTGAGCGTTAGCGAAGGTGGAGACAAAATAAAAGGCCATCCGACACGGCGTCAAGTCATTTGGAGCCTATGTTCCGACCCCTTGTTGGGTCGGGACGAGGTGACGAGGACGAATCGGGGCCGCCGGAGGCATAAGTGGTCGCGTTAAGTTTTTGCTGCTTGCTTGGGCTGGGATGCCCAAAACAAGCTTTCGCAAAAATAGCGACTCCCCAACGTTTCAAATGCTATTGCCTAAGGGGAATTAAGTAGGGGTTTGCTATAAACATGGCAAAACCACCTAAAATAAACCTCGATACACCAGCATTGTGTATTTCAGCTACTCAATAATTGGGAAACTTCAGATTCTTAATTGCACCGCAATAAAAAACGTAACCCGGCAACAGCTTGTGCAGTTCTATCTTAAGCAATAGCTTGCTTAATCCTTTGCAAAGCAGTCTGTAAATTCTCCATACTGGTGGCAATGGAAATTCTGATATGTCCCGGGCAACCAAACGCAGAGCCAGGCACTAAAGCCACGCCAGCCTTTTCGATAAAATACTCGGCCATATCCAGGTCATTATTAACCCCCTCTAGTCGAGAGTATACTGCTTCAACATTAGGGAAAACATAAAAAGTCCCATCGGATTTGATACACTCAAATCCAGGCATTTTATTGAGTTCATCCACCACGTAGTCGTGACGCTTCTTGAATTCTACCAACATAGTCTCAATACAGCTTTGATCGCCCTTCAAAGCCTCTTCGGCAGCTACCTGTGAAATAGAGGTAGGGTTGGATGTGCTTTGTGACTGCACTTTGCGCATACCTGCAATAATCGCTTCAGGGCCTGCAGCATAACCAATACGCCAACCAGTCATCGAATAGGCTTTAGACGCGCCATTCAGTACCATAGTACGATCATAGAGTTCAGGGCAGGCATTGAGGATATTTACAAAGCTGTCTTTTTTCCAGAGGATATGCTCGTACATATCATCGGTTGCCACGATCACATTCGGAAAATCCAGTAAAACATCCGCGAGTGCTTTGAGCTCGTCTAAAGAATAGGCAACGCCAGTCGGATTGGACGGACTATTAATGACAAATAAGCGAGTTTTGTCGGTCATGGCGGCGCGTAATTGCGCGGGGTTTATCTTGAAGTTTTGTGCCTGGGTGGTTTTGATAATCACCGGAATGGCATCTGCAAGCAATGCAATATCAGGATAGGAAACCCAGTAAGGCGCGGGGATAATTACTTCGTCACCCTTGTTTAATAGGGCCTGGGCAAGATTATAGAAGCTCTGCTTACCGCCGGAAGAAACCAGAATTTGCTTTAGCGTATAGTCAAAGCCATTATCTTTTTTAAATTTATCGATAACCGCCTGTTTTAGGCTAGGAGTACCATCCACCGCAGTATATTTGGTAAAGCCATTATTAATCGCGGTGATAGCAGCAGCTTTAATATGCTCTGGAGTATCAAAGTCAGGCTCGCCAGCACCCAGGCCAATAATATCTTTACCCGCAGCGCGCATTTCCGCTGCTCGTGCGGTAATTGCCAGGGTGGGTGATGGTTTAACTGCGCTAAGTCGGTCAGAAAGTTTGATACTCATTAAGCTCCCTCGAATCATGTGATGATTAAGTAAGGTGCGAATTATACCCTATCAATAATCGTTGCTAAAATCATAATCTTGCATTTAAGGAATTTTCCAGGCTTATCTAAATGAGACACCTACACCACCCAGCCCACAATAACCGGCTGGATTTTTGGCCAGATATTGCTGATGCTCATTTTCTGCATAATAAAAAACCGGGGTAGATATGATTTCGGTACTGATTAAGCCAAGCCCCGCTGCTGTGAGCCGCTGCTGATAATGCTGTTTTGATTGTAGCGCTGCATCAAGCTGCCGCTTAAAATCAGGGAAACGGAGCCTAAGCGGAGTGATGATTTTTAGTCCCTGGTAGGCGACAGGGCAATTCGCTGATCCGAAGTGCGCTAGTAGCGCTCGAGGGAGGCAAGAATTGCATTCCGAATAGCCGTCCAGCCATTTGAGGTAGTCTTAACGGAGCAGGGTTTTGTGCGTAGTTGAGACGGACGCAGGGCGACCAGGGCATCTCCCATTCGCTGCGTAGGCGAATGAATGTTGGTGACAGAAGTCCCAGAATGTTGTGAGGTAGCATGGCGCGCCTGTCGGCACTGGTTGCGTAGATGGCCGAACGATACTGGGTGCCGATATCATTACCCTGGCGCATGCCTTGAGTAGGGTCATGTGCTTGCCAGAAAAGTGCGAGTAAATTCTGATAGCTGATTTTTACCGGATCAAACATTACTTTAACTACTTCGGTATGTCCGGTTAAGCCAGTACAGAGCTCTTTATATGTTGGGTTAGGCGTGAACCCACCGGCATAACCAACCCGCTGTACTGAAGATGCCTTGCTGTTGCCAGAAAAGTCGCTCTGCTCCCCAGAAACAACCCAGAGCAAAAATAGTATGCTGAATATTTTCAGGCAGGGGAGGAGCAATAGGCTTGGCTGTTACAAAATGTTTTTTCGGTATACAGATTGCAGTGTCACGGCCGGGTAATGCCTCTTCAGCCGTAGGGAGTGATAGTTTTTTTTGTGAAAATAACATAATGAATTATTTAACCTCTAAGCCGTTTCATTTGACCAGCAAAGCTCTGCATAACCAGAGCACATAAGATCAGCCCGGTACCAGTTACAATCTCCAGCGTTAGAGCTTCTTTATTTAAATAATGACCTAATAACAGCGCTAAAACGGGTGATACCAGGGTGATTAGAGCAACACTGGTAGCTGGAAGGTGAGTCAGAATATAGTAATACAGCGCAAAGCCGATCGGTGTGGCGATCAGGCCTAAATATAAAATAGAGAGGGCAGCATTAACGGGTAGGGTGGCAGGAAGCGTGCCGTCAATAAACCACCAGCTAGCGATATAAAAGGGAAGGGCAAATAACATCCCGCCAGTGACCTGGGTAATCGCGGGTAATTGTGCATGAATAAGCTTGACCCAGACAGCACTGAAAGACTGTAGAAAAGTGGAGAGTAATACGCCAAGTACGCCCAGGGCAGTGGTGTAGCTTATATGCAAGGCGGAATGAAACATGATGGCGAGTCCGGTCAGCCCTAAGGTATATGCCAGTAATTTATCCCAGGATAAGCTGCGCTCCCCTAGCCATAGAGCAGAGAGGACAGCGGTAATAAAAGGTGTCAGACCAAAGATCACGGAAATCCAGCCCGAAGGAATAAACTGGGCTGACCAGTAAACGGCCATCATTGCGCCATATATCTGCACCGCGATGGCAAAATAAGTTTGTTTGGCCTTACTATGCCAGACCAGGCGCTGGCGCATAAGTAATAGCATAAAGATCAGACAGACCATGCCTATGCACATGCGTGCAGTGACCCCGAAAATAAAGCTGGAGCCATCAGCGCTCCATTTAATGGCGAGAGGAGTAGTCGCCCAAAGCAATACTATAAAAATAAATGACAGCGCAATTCGCATATTATAAATAGCCTGTATTTTGTAGCAGCATTAATCCCAGGGTGATGACCAGGATACTACTACCGGTCGAGAGTGCGATGATTTCAGCGGCTATAGTGCCGTGGTCAGTCAGTTTTTTAGCCATAATATAACTGGAAACTGCGGTAGGCGATGATAGCACCAGATAAATAAGGCCTAATTCCTGCCCCTGAAATCCCAGGTAAATCGCCAGGCCAGTTCCCAGTAATGGCATCATTAATAATTTGCATAATGTCGCCCAGATCACATCTTTAGAGTGGCCCTGAAAGTTTTCCCAGTATAGGCTGCCACCAATGCATATCAGTGCAAGTGGTAGTGTCATTTGCGCCAGATATTGACCTGACTGGCTGATAAATGTTGGTAGAGGGACTTGTAATGCTGAAAATACTAGGCCTAAAAAAACGGCAATAATAATGGGATTGGTGAGGATGGATTGATACGGTATATGTCCTTTAGGCTTTAAAATTAAAATCGATAAAGGGTTATCTATCATAGCAATAAGAGCCATATACAGACTGGCTACCGCCAGAATTTCTGTCCCGTAAGCGTTGAATACCAGGGCAATGCCGATAATACCCAGATTTCCCCTGAAAGCACCCTGGATAAACACGCCGCGTTTATTAGGCTCAACTAAAATCAGACTGATAGGTATTTTGGCTTTTACAAACCGTATCAGCCGAACTGATTCCTTGCTGAAATGCATTCAATGCTAAAGCAAACATTTCCACACTGACCGATGTTGCCACTTCGTTCAGATCTCTCTGGAAAATTGACTGTTGACCATTGTAAAACTGACAATGCTTTTATCTTCATGCATAAGATAATCCGCTAATTGAGTGTTGCTACAACTACCGCTAGTAGCAAAAGCTATATTGGGCAGTAGCCATAATAAGCAAATGAGAGCATTTTTAAGCATAAACGTTTCCTGCTGTGTGAAAAACAGATGAAGCCGGTGGTTTTATCAAAGTGGTGATGATAACTTCTGCTGCCAAAGTGCAATTTCACTTTGTAAGTCCTGCAGGTTTAATGTGGTTAACTGATTGTTTTTTAAGAGCCGTTTTCCCGCAACCCAGACATCACTGACCTGATCCCGAGACGCAGAATAAACTATTTGCGTTGTGGCATTGTAGAGTGGCTGGGTTTCAATTTCAGCCAGGCTTAGGGCGCAAATATCAGCAGCCTTACCGATGGTCAACGAGCCAGTAATACCATCTATTCCCAATGCTTTTGCACCATTTAAGGTTGCCATGCGCAATGCAGTGGCAGCTGATACTGCGCTGGCATCATCGGCAACCCCCTTGGCTAATAATGCGGCAGTACGCATTTCACTAAGCATATCCAGATCATTATTAGACGCTGCGCCATCGGTACCTAATGCTACATTAATTCCTGCTTCCAGGCATTTTTGTACCGGACAAAAGCCACTGGCAAGTTTTAGATTGGATTCAGGGCAGTGCACGATATGCGCACCTGCTTGTGCAAATTTATTGATTTCACCCGTAGTTAACTGGGTCATATGCACGGCAATAAATGCTGGGTTAATCAGGCCTAGAGTATGCAAGCGTTTTAAGGGGCGTTCGCCTTGACTGACTTCAAATTTAGTCTCATGCACATGCATATGAATCGGTAGATTTAATTCATCTGCAAGGGTACTGATCTGGCGCAAAGGTTCATCGGAAACTGTATAGGGTGCATGAGGCGCAAATGGGGTGCGCAGTAAAGGCTCATGACGCAGTTCGTCATGCAAAGCCAGGCCCTTTTGCATATATTGTTCAGGGCCGTCTGCCCAGGCAGTAGGGAAGTCGATCATGATCAGCCCGATATTCGCACGTATCCCATGCTGGATAGCCTGGTGAGCTGTAACCTCAGGAAAAAAATACATATCGTTAAAGCAGGTGGTTCCCCCGCGCAGCATTTCAGCAATCGCCAGGTCAGTACCAGTGCGAACAAAGGTATCATTTACCCATTTTTGTTCTAAAGGCCAGATATGCTTTTCTAGCCAGTCCATCAGCGGTAAATCATCGGCAATTCCTCTGAATAAGGTCATGGCGATATGCGTATGGGCATTGATAAAGCCTGGAATAAGGGCATGTGAATCCAGATTTTCAAGCTGAGCAGCTTGGTATTTTTCCTGTGCCTGTTGTTGTGGCAATATATCCAGTATATTGCCTTCATGAATGACGAGTGCCTGATGTTCCAGGATTACTTCATGCGGTTCTACAGGTATAATCCAGCGAGCGTTAATAAGCGTGTCAACTTGCATAGTAGAATATATAATTGCTTAGCATTTAGTTCCCGTATAGCGTAGGGAACCCGAACAAGATAATGACTAATGAGTATACGTGTTAATGAGTAGTTCCCCAAATAAACTCAATGTACATGCCCTGGTATGGCAGGAGACGCAGTTATCAGTATTGGATCAGCGGCAATTACCCGAGCAGGTGCATTACGATACTTTTAGCACAGCCCCAGAGGTTGCTGAGGCTATAAAGAGCATGCGAGTCCGTGGTGCGCCGGCAATCGGCATCGCTGCCGCTTATGCTGTTGCTTTATCGGTACAGCAGCATTACGCACTAGATAATACACAATGGCGGCAACAGGTAAATGCTGATATAGCGATATTGGCTGCAGCTAGACCCACGGCAGTGAATTTGTTCTGGGCGCTATCTGTTATGCAGGATGTATTGGCTTGCCAATCAGGCTCGCCCGTGGCGGCAATGATTTCTAAGGCAGTGGAAATTCACCAGCAAGATATCGCTGCCAATCAGCAAATGGGTGAAATAGGCGCGGATATCCTGGCCGATGCCCAGAGCTTATTAACGCATTGTAATGCGGGTGCCTTGGCGACTGGCGGATACGGCACTGCACTAGGTGTTATACGTAGTGCAGTGCAACGTCAGGCACGCACAGTGTTTGCCGGGGAAACGCGCCCATGGTTACAAGGGACACGTTTAACCGTGTGGGAACTGGCAGAGGATAATATTCCGGTAACCCTCATTGCCGATTCTGCTGCAGCGGTGCTGATGCACAGCGGTAAAATTGACTGGATTATCGTGGGTGCAGACCGCATTGCCGCAAATGGCGATGTCGCTAATAAAATTGGTACCTATTCGCTCGCGGTTTTAGCTAAATATCATAGCGTAAAGATGATGGTGGTCGCGCCGGTTTCAACAATAGATTTTACGATGGATAATGGCAGCCAGATTGAAATAGAGCAACGCGCAGCAAGTGAGTTCCTGCCCGACTGTTATATGCATAAGGATAGTCTGATTGGTGCGTGGAACCCTGTGTTTGATGTGACTCCGGCAGAGTTAATTAGTGTTATTGTTACCGAACGGGGTGCAGTTTTTAATCCTTTTGAGCAAGGCGTTAAAGAGTTACAAAATGAAAATAGAATTTAATAAAAAATCCGGGGCAAACCCATTACTTGCCGTACAGAGTTTAGCGCAAGGTGCGTCTTTGTTATGGCATAAGCAATTAAGAAAATATGTGTTAATCCCGATCGCAGTAAATTTAGTTTTGTTTTCCAGTCTGTTGTATCTGGGCTATCTGTATGTGGGTGATCTAATCGCACGGTTTATACCCGGCTGGCTGGAGTGGCTAGACTGGCTGATTTATCCGCTGTTTTTTACAAGCTTCTTTGCTGCTGGTTTTTTTACCTTTACATTAATAGCTAATTTAATTGCATCGCCTTTTTATGGTGGTCTGGCTGCAAAGACGCAGCATATCCTGAATGATCAAACCGGGGAGATTCAAGAGCAGCCTATACTGCTGGTGCTAGGCTCGGAGTTAAGACGGCTGGTGTATTTATTAAGCCGCGCTATTCCCCTCGTGGTTATTTCGATTATTCCAGGTGTGAATCTAATTGCGCCGGTTTTATGGGGACTCTTTGGGGCATGGGGGATCAGTATGGAATATTTTGCCTATACGCTGGAAAATGAAGGAGCACTATTTGCCGAGCAAAGACAGGCACTTAAAACAGTACGCATTGGCGCCTTGAGTTTTGGTGGTATGCTGTTATTCGCGCTGATGATTCCTGTATTGAATATTTTTATTCCACCGATAGCCGTGATTAGTGCAACTATTTATCGGAATAAAATAGCTGTTTAAAGCTAGTGCAGCACAAGTTAGTTATGCATGACTTTTAGCTATCTTTTATTCATGAACGCTGTTAGCGGGAATCTCTCTGGTTAAACACGGGGTCTCGCTAAAACACTTCGGCAATGACTTTTTTTACATACCGATACATAGCGCAAGTAATTCACTACAATAAAGAAGAGGTGGCTGTAAACAGGCAAACGCATATTAATTTTTCTGCTATTATTCAAGGATAATAATAAAAATCAGGGTGATTTATATGCCAGATTGTTCATTTTGTGGCACGACAGAAAAAAAAGAATACCCACTCTGCCATTCATGTGGTGCGATACGCTATCCTGTGGAAAAAAGCTCTAACATCGCTGTCAGTCGGCAACAGAAATTAAAGCTGTCTGCTTCAGTTGCGGCAGCAATCGTTACACCGGGAGCTTTTGTTGTTCTTGCACTGGTGGGTGCTAAACATTTCAATGCAAAATTAAAAAATCAGAAATTTTAAAGCAGCCAGCTTTGCTGATTTCTATATGACCAGGTATTAGTCTGGGTTTCCTTCTAGTGCTTCCAGTTGTTTCCAGCGGTTCACGATATTGCAGAAAATTTCAGCCGTTTGCTTTGCATCATACAGCGCGGAGTGCGCCTGCTCATTATCCCACTCCATTCCTGCTGCCTTGCCAATTTTAGCCAGCACTGTCTGTTTATACATTAAGCCGCCCAGGGTCGCAGTATCAAAGGTACTAAAGGGGTGAAACGGGCTGCGCTTTATTCTCGTGCGGCTAATGGCAGCGTTGAGAAAGTTAATATCAAAATTGGGGTTGTGTCCGACTAAAATGGCTCGAGTGCACTTGTTGCGTTTTACGGCATGCTTAATGGGCATAAATAATTTATGTAATGCTTCTTTTTCAGCAACAGCCATACGAAACGGGTGGTATGGGTCTATGCCGGTAAATTTTAGAGCAGATTGATCTAAAATTGAATTTTCAAATGGAATAATATGCGCAGCATGACTTTCGGTAATTTGCAGTTGCTCACCTTCATCATATTCAACAATTACCGCAGCGATTTCTAGCAATGGATTTTTTTTTGCATCAAACCCTGCTGTTTCTATATCAACAATCACAGGAAGGTATCCCCTAAATCGTTCGTTTAATGGATGTTCAACTGGTTCCATGGTGCTAAATATTAAATGACTGGGGAAAAATATGCTATGTTACGCGAAGTTTTTGTGTGTATAAACTTTTAGCTAGTATTTTAAGTAATGATAAATAAAATAAATAAATATCGTTTGCTGCTTGGTGGAGTCATCTTGGCAGTGTTGCAGGGCTGTACCACGGTTCCTCACCCAGTTACGGAAGATCCATGGGAAGGAATGAATCGAGATATATTATCATTCAATGACCAAGTTGATAAATTTGTTTTAAAGCCAGTAGCCAAGGGATATCAATGGATAACCCCTGAATTTGCAGATATAGGCATCAGTAACTTCTTTTCTAATTTAAAAGATATTGGGGTCAGTGTTAATGATTTTTTACAGGCAAAACCTAAACGGGGCATTATGGATACCACTCGATTCCTGGTGAATAGCACCGCTGGAATTGCCGGATTTATCGATGTCGCAACCATGATCGACTTACCTAAACATCAAGAGGACTTTGCGCAAACCTTGGCGGTATGGGGTGTGCCTAGAGGACCTTATTTTGTTATCCCGCTGTTGGGCCCTAGTTCGGTAAGAGGCGTGGGTGGTTATGTCGGAGATTCAGCTTTGCACCCGTTAACCTATACTTTCTTTTTTGGCAGTTCAGCAGTATCCTGGGGGCTATCAGTCGGTTTGAGTACGGTAGAAATTGTTGATGCTCGAGCAGACTTTTTAGGTGCTGAAGCAGTAGCTTCAGAGGCAGCAATAGATCGATATGTATTTTTCCGTTCTGCCTATATGCAGCGCAGAGATTATTTAATTAGTGATGGCGCAGTACAACCCCTCGACTTTGAAGGTATGAATGGTGAGGATCTGGGTGAGGACCTATATGAAGAAGGGCTGGAATAAGATCATCAGTGTTCCCCTATCAATTGAGGCCGTAAAACTAACCTCGCCACAAGAGAGCTCATAAAGCACTGTAAAGACATTCCTGTTATTATTGCGTTTTGAACTGCCCGAATGGTATACGAGCTGATACGAGATATTCTTGCCTGGAAAAATAATGGATTCACAAAACGATCTCGTTTTTGAGCCTGTTGCTGCCTTATCTCCAGAGCCTCGCTATATTTTTTATCCGATGGATGAATCAATTCTGGCTGTTGTGTTTTTGAACTCTCTTCAAACACGCGCATTAAATTATAGCTCATTGCAGTCAGGCGCATTTGATTTTCAAGTGAGCGGGTATTGGAAGACCAAGCTTTAGTTTCCTTGAAATTACTTTTAGTGTTATTGAATGTCTTTTCAATCGTCCATCGCTTGAAATACAGCATGGCAATGGTTCCAGGGTTAATAGTCATTGGCAAGGTTGTCACGAACCGGTGAAGTTTTCCGGTTTCTGGATCACGGTAATCCACCACGTTAAATTTGATGCCCTTGTTTTCGTACACACTGTATGCTTCAACCCCTGTATTGATCTCATGGCGGGAGTCAAAAGGGATAGACTCAACCAGAGTCGCAATTGAATTTTCTTTTAGCATTGAAATCATGTAATTAGCATGTCGTTTCTGCCGATCCCACCAGACAAAGTCGGTGACGGCTTTATCGTAGACATAGAGATGTTTCTGAGAGCTGTTATTTCCCTTGTTTTGCTTTTCAATATGACCTCGTAACACAGGTATTTCTTGATGTCTCTGAGTTCCGTTTGTCACCAGACAAAGAAATCTGAGCAACCCACTTCTGAGATTCAACGCGTAAATCCCCCCGGCCGCATAAACTTTCCCCTTGCTGTTTTTTTCAGTATGGCAGGCATGATCAATAAAATGTCCATCCGCTGCTTCTATGGTGTATTCGTCAAGTTCCGGGAATGCTTTAAGATAATCAATGCCTTGCGATAGCAGTGTTTCAGCGTGAAGATGATAGCTCTGCTGTTCAAATGCCTCAAGCATACTTGTTCGTCTATGCGACTTCAGTGATTTAAAATACATTGAGTCAGGCGCGCCATGCTACCTCACGAAATTCCGGGACTCCTGTCGCCATAATTCGTTCACCTACGCAGCGGATGGGAGATGCCCTCGCTGTCAGCCCCGGACGGGCTGATAGTCTCCAGAAGGCGCAGGGAAATTTGCCAATCCGAAGTGCGCGATAGCGCGCGAGGGAGGCTAAAATTTTATCCCGAATAGCCGTAGAGCCATTTGTGGTAGCCATGACTGAGCTGCTTTGTGCTCAGTCTGTGGCGGACGCAGGGCGGCTGGAGCATCTCCTATTCGCTGCGTAGGTGAACGAATTACGGCGACAGGAGTCCCGGAATTTCGTGAGGTAGCATGGCGCGCCTGGAACGCCCTGCGTCCGCAACGACTACGCACAAAAGCCGCTTCGTCATTACTACCTCACTGGCTGGACGGCTATTCGGAATGCAATTCTTGCTCCTCTCGCGTGCTGCTAGCACACGTCGAATCAGCGAATTGCCCTGTCGCCTATCAGGGACTAAAAATCACCACTTCGCTAAGCTCCGTTTCCATGATTTTCAGCGGGGGAAGCAGCTGGCCATAAATCTGTTCATTGGTTTGGAGGAAATGGCGACCACTATCGACTACACTGATACAGCGTAATAACCCAAGGCGAATAAAGTCGATATCCTTCAACTCTGGGCATGAACGAGCCCACAAAGGATGACGCTCTGCTAACAGGGCACGTTCCATACTTTCATTGCAGTGTTGGTGAATATGTTCAGAGAGTGGTAGGTCTTTAAGCATGGGTGATATCCGTTTATGAGGTGATTAAAACGGAAATTTTTAGAAAAATTTTTTCGGCAATTGCAAGCTTTATTTGAAATTATTTGTTGTTTTTTTACGGTGCCTACAGAGTGTTTATTTTCTGTTATAAGTGATTAAAATCAAAAAGATGGAAATATTCGAGTGTTGCTACCTTCAGGTAGGTCATAGGCTGCTTTGTTTAGGTACTTCTTCTTTCAATGGGAACACTGATGAATAAGATAGAGAATATGGGCGACATATTAGACGCTGGTTTTATGCCAGGTACTGGTTCTTACCATGAAGGACTTGAAGGCATTACGATATAACTTCATAGCGACGTTTAACAAAAACATATACCTATACCTAATTATATCTGTAACAATCTGTTCTTTATGCTCTTCATGGTGAAAATGGGATATGTGCTGGGCTATGCCACTGATTCTTTTAGTTTCCAGTGCAATGTTTCGCCCGCTTTAAGCGGTGTTAATCGGGTCTTATCTGAGACAGGATAATTATCAGGTACTTGCCAGTCAGTTTTTTCCAGGGTGATGTGCTGTGTATTTCGCGGTAACTGGTAAAAATCTGCGCCATAAAAACTGGCGAAGCCTTCCAGTTTATCCAATGCACTAGCCGCATCAAATGCTTCGGCATAGAGTTCAATGGCTGCATAAGCAGAATAACAACCAGCACAGCCACAGCTATTTTCTTTTAAATGACTTAAATGCGGCGCACTGTCAGTACCTAAAAAGAACTTGGGGTTGCCGCTAGTTGCAGCCTTTACCAAGGCTTCTCGATGTGTTTCCCGTTTAAGTATCGGCAGGCAATAATAATGTGGTTTGATGCCCCCGACCAGGATTGCATTGCGATTATATAGCAGGTGCTGGGGGGTAATGGTTGCAGCAATATTATCTGGTGCTTGTTGCACAAATTGCACTGCCTCCCGGGTAGTTACATGTTCAAGCACAATGCGCAGGGTCGGGAAGTGCAGGTGAATAACGCTTAGTTTCTGTTCAATAAAAACCCGCTCCCGATCAAAGATGTCAATGTCGGCATCGGTCACTTCTCCATGCACCAGTAGTGGTACATTGTGTTCTTCCATTGCCGCAAATATAGGGAAAACAGCTTTTAGATCAGTTATTCCCTGAGCGGAATTAGTGGTTGCACCAGCGGGATAGAGCTTAAAAGCATGTATAGCCGATGAATCTGCTGCTAGTCGGACATCTTCTACCGTTGTGCTATTAGTCAGGTAAAGGACCATCAGCGGATTGAAGTTATACTGGCTTGAGGCGGCATGCAGAATTTCTTGTTGATAGATGAGAGCCTGAGCAACATTAGTCACTGGGGGCTGTAAATTGGGCATAATTATTGCGCGCGCAAATTGCCGGACAGTATGATTGATTACTGTTTTCAGCATGTCTCCAGTGCGTACATGTAAGTGCCAGTCATCGGGTTGGGTCAGAGTTATTTGTTGCATTGATAGCCGCCTTAAAGTCTGTGTTTGGTCTAATGTGTTCGCTGTTTCTTGCTTGTACTGCTGCTTATTATTAAAATACACGGTTAATTTTGATTTGCTTATTGAAAAAAAGCAAATCAGTCTCCATATTTCTAGTTATTTTCCTCTTTCGGAGTAGCAAATGCCAATTTATGAATATGAGTGCCAGTCCTGTGGAAATGAGCATGAAGCCTTGCAGAAAATGAGCGCAGAGCCACTGGTAACGTGTCCTAGCTGTAATGATCCTGAACTAAAGAAAAAAATATCAGCAGCGGGCTTCCGCTTAAAAGGCAGCGGCTGGTATGAAACTGACTTTAAAAGTGGCAATAAGAAAAATGTTGCTGGAGAAAAAAAAGCACCTGCTGCTGCCAAGCCCGCTAAAGCCGGGTAAAATAAGAATAATAACGGTCGGTACGAGTGTCTCGAACCGATAATGTCTATAAATATTTACAGAGAAATAATATATGCGTACCCATAAGTGCGGAGAATTAAAAAAAGATAACTTAGGTGAATCAGTTGCGCTGTGCGGCTGGGTACATAAAAGACGTGATCATGGTGGTGTTATTTTTATCGACTTAAGAGATCGTGAAGGTCTGGTGCAAGTAGTTTTTAATCCGGAAACAACGGACACCTTTGCGATTGCTGAAAGTGTGCGCAGCGAATATGTATTGCGTGTAGAGGGTATAGTCAGAGATCGTCTGGAAGGAACGGTTAATCCTAATATGGCAACTGGCGAAATCGAGGTCTTGGTCAGCCATATTGAAGTATTAAATGAGTCAGAAACACCACCTTTCCCGATTGAAAGCGAGATTGAAGTTAACGAAGAAATGCGCTTGCGTTATCGTTATATCGACCTGCGTAAAACATCAATGCTGGAAAAGATGAAAGTGCGGCGCGATGTTACGCGTAATTTACGTAATTTTCTGGATGCGCAGGACTTCTTTGAAATGGAAACGCCTATTTTAACTAAGGCAACGCCAGAAGGCGCGCGTGATTATATCGTACCCAGCCGTACCCACCAACATGCGTTTTTTGCCCTACCGCAATCCCCACAATTATATAAACAGATATTGATGATGGCGGGTATGGACCGCTATTATCAAGTAGTGCGTTGTTTTCGTGACGAGGATTTACGTGCGGATCGACAGCCTGAATTTACTCAGTTGGATATAGAAACTTCGTTTATGGATGAAGATGCGATTATGGCTATTATGGAAGATATGATGCGTAATTTATTCAAAGAAGTAATTGATGTCGATTTAGGCAATCCTTTTCCGCGCATGACGCATGAAGAGGCCATGTCAGGTTATGGCTCTGATAAACCAGATTTACGGATTCCATTAGAGCTAGTGGATATTGCCGAAGAAATGCAAGACGTCGAGTTTAAGGTTTTCTCTGGCCCCGCTAATGATCCAAAAGGGCGCGTGGTTGCTTTACGTATTCCAGAGGGTGCAAAACTAAGTCGAAAAGAAATAGACGCTTATACCAAGTTCGTCAGTATTTATGGCGCGCGAGGTCTGGCTTATATTAAAGTCAATGATCGCAATGGTGGGCTTGAAGGTCTACAGTCTCCGATTGTTAAGTTTGCACCGGCTGAAGTCTGGGAAGCGGTACTAGAAAAAACGGGCGCGCAAACAGGCGACCTGATTTTCTTTGGTGCAGATAAAGCCAATATTGTAAATGAAGCAATAGGTGCATTACGCGTAAAGGTTGGTACCGATTTAGGGCTTTTAGAAGGTGACTGGAAGCCGCTTTGGGTGGTTGATTTTCCAATGTTTGAATGGGATGAAAAAGGCAAGCGCTGGAATGCCATCCACCACCCTTTTACCGCGCCTAGCTGCTCGGAAGAGGAGTTAAAATCTGACCCAGGCGCGGCATTATCGCGTGCCTATGATCTAGTGCTGAATGGTACTGAAGTGGGTGGTGGTTCGATTCGTATTAATAAAACCGCAATGCAGTCTACTGTTTTAGATATTTTAGGCATAGGCGAGCAAGAAGCGAATGATAAATTCGGTTTTTTATTGGAGGCTTTAAAATATGGTTGTCCTCCACATGGGGGCATGGCTTATGGGCTTGATCGTCTGGTTATGTTAATGACCGGTTCGAGTTCAATCCGCGAAGTGATTGCTTTCCCTAAAACCCAATCGGCCGCATGTCCATTAGTGGATGCACCGGCGATGATTAATGCCGAGCAATTAAAGGAACTGCATATTAAATTGCATAAGCCGATTGTTAAAGACGACGCTTAGTCAATTGTAGGGCGTGGCTTTAGCCCGCTCTTTCGCTGTCAGCCCCGGACGGGCTGATAGTCTCCAGAAGGCGCAGGGAAATTTGCCAATCCGAAGTGCGCGATAGCGCGCGAGGGAGGCTAAAATTTTATCCCGAATAGCCGTAGAGCCATTTGTGGTAGCCATGACTGAGCTGCTTTGTGCTCAGTCTGTGGCGGACGCAGGGCGGCTGGAGCATCTCCTATTCGCTGCGTAGGTGAACGAATTACGGCGACAGGAGTCCCGGAATTTCGTGAGGTAGCATGGCGCGCCTGTATCAAAGCAGGTAGATGTTTGCGGGCTGAAGCCACGCCCTACAAAAAGAGTTTTTGAGAATTTATTATGACTGCATTAGCCATTCAAGATTACGCATTACTTTCTGATGAGGAATGTGCAATAAAAATCCAGCAAGCGAAAGCCACTTTAGGCAAACGTTGTATTGTTTTAGGCCATCATTATCAGCGTGATGAAGTCTTTCAGCACGCTGATATTTCTGGTGATTCGTTAAAACTTTCCCGGGAAGCAGCCGAATCCGATGCGGAATATATCGTTTTTTGCGGCGTGCATTTTATGGCAGAAGTGGCAGATATTCTGTCTCGGCCCGAGCAAATAGCTATATTGCCCGATTTAGCCGCTGGCTGTTCGATGGCCGATATGGCAAATAAAGTTAATGTGCAACGCTGCTGGGATGAATTAGCCAAAGTTATTGATGTAGAAAATACGGTTACACCGGTTACCTATATTAATTCTGCTGCTGATTTAAAAGCCTTTTGTGGTGAGCATGAAGGTATTGTCTGTACTTCATCTAATGCTAGAAAAATTCTTGAATGGAGCTTTGCCAAGCGAGAAAAAATTCTTTTTTTCCCGGATCAGCATCTAGGCCGTAATACTGCATTTAATATGGGTATTCCTTTAGATGAAATGGTGGTCTGGGATTTTTCTAAGCCTATGGGAGGTTTAACTGCTGAGGAAATTCGGCAGGCGAAAATGATTCTCTGGGGTGGTTACTGTTCAGTGCATCAGGTTTTTAAGCCTGAGCAGATTGATGCGTTTTTAGAGCGCTACCCTGAAACTAATGTAGTTGCCCATCCTGAAGCCTGTTTTGAAGTATGTCAAAAGGCTGATTATATTGGCTCTACCGAAGTTATTTTAAAAATCGTGCGTGAAGCCGAACCGAATACTCGCTGGCTGGTGGCAACTGAGTTGAATTTAGTCAACCGCTTGCATGATGAATGTAAGGCAGAGGGTAAAAATGTACACTTTATGTCACCGGCACTCAGCATGTGTTCAACCATGTTCCGCACCGATCCACAGCATCTGGCATGGATTCTGGAAAACCTGGTTGCCGGGCATGTCGTTAATCGCATTCAAGTGGCCGAGCAAGAAGCACAATATGCCAAGGTTGCACTGGATAATATGCTCTCCATAAAACTATAATTTAATTACCTACTGAAGTTTCCCAATTATTGAGTAGCTGAAATACACAATGCTGGTGTGTCGAGGTTTATTTTAGGTGGTTTTGCCATGTTTATACTCGATGTTCAAGTTTTTCCATCCCATTGCCATCAAACTCTTACCTTCACCCAGCAGAACAATACTTTAATGATGGTGTTGGCTCTAAGCGCCCTAAATCTCTGCCAATCATATGTTTTCCTGATGGCATCAGTTGAAACACATCCTTTATTAATTCACCTAACTCTTTCAGCTTATCACCAGGATCTGGAAACTCTAGCAATGACGTGATGAACTCAAGCAGTACATCCATTTGAGACTTGCGCTGTAAGCTTCCTACGGTATACGCAGGTAGTTTGCTTTCAATGCGGGCTATTTGCTCTGGGTGAAGGAGAAGGCAATGGTCAAACAAAAGACTCAGAATCAGGCCACGGTTTGATCCCTCTTCATCTAATTGTTTGGCCTCACGCCCCCATCCTTCATAAAGCTTCCAGTCCTCAAAGGAAACCTCAATCAGCCATCTCAACGTATAGGCTTGAATAATATCTTGTGTGCGCCAAGTCAGGTCTGTCGCCACTAAATAGCGATAGTCGTTTTCACCGTCATATTTTAAGGCAATGACAAAGCGTTTTTTACTGTGAGAACTCACCTTTAATCGTGCACTGCTGGCAGTCACTTTAATCTCTTTGCCGCCACGTACACGTATTATCTGATCAATGCCTTTGTTAATCGAATTAAAGTAGCTCTCGACTGACCTTATTCTACCTCTATATTCAATATTTTGGTTTTCACGTAATTGGCTAATCACCTGCGAGCCTCCAGATTCTTTAGCGGCTTCGTCCATAAAGGCTTTTTCACCATACAGCGCTTCAAGCCAGTACGCCTTTAATTTTAATCAGGCTATGCGCAACTTTAAACTCTCCTGAATTCAAGTCATAAGTACATAACCCAATAAATTTTTCATATCTATCCCAGTCAGCTCTTCAAATACCTCATAAGGTGTTTTGTAATTGAGACACTTTTTAGGGCGACTATTTAGCTTATCAACCGCTGTCAGCCCCGGACGGGCTGATAGTCTCCAGAAGGCGCAGGGAAATTTGCCAATCCGAAGTGCGCGATAGCGCGCGAGGGAGGCCAAAATTTTATCCCGAATAGCCGTAGAGCCATTTGTGGTAGCCATGACTGAGCTGCTTTGTGCTCAGTCTGTGGCGGACGCAGGGCGGCTGGAGCATCTCCTATTCGCTGCGTAGGTGAACGAATTACGGCGACAGGAGTCCCGGAATTTCGTGAGGTAGCATGGCGCGCCTGGGCTATAAAAACCTCTTTTATCGTAACATCAATCAACTCCATTACTTTAGGGAAATACTGTCTTAATAAGCCATTAGCATTCTCATTTTGCCCTCTTTCCCAAGAGCTGTAGGGAGTCGCAAAATACGTATCACAACCTAGTGCTTCTGCTATTTTTTCATGCAGGGTAAACTCTTTCCCGTTATCAAAAGTAATTGTTTTAACAAAGCTTTTTATAGGATCAAGCATTAAAATAGTTGCGTCTAATACATATTGAGCCTTTTTCCCCGCTAAAGGGAAGGCCAACCGTAATTTAGAGACTCGCTCATCCAACGTTACAATCGCCCCTTTGTGATTTTTCCCAATGATTGTATCTGCCTCCCAACCACCTATACGCTTACGGTTGTTGACCTCTTCAGAACGCTCATCTATATCGACTCTATTAGGGATTCCTGTCCTATTATGGGCTGACCCATATCGCTTGCGATAGGTTTTGTTCTGATGCCGAAGATGCTTGTATAGTTCACCCCCTGCCTTTTTGTACGCCAGAATGTGCTGGTAGATTGTTTCATGATGAAGACTAATTATACCTTCTTGTTTTAACCGCCCTGCAATCTGCTCAGGACTCCAGTCATCCTCAATGCGAACATTAACAATGCCTTTCATTTCATCCGTTAATTTAACCTCTTTAGGCTTGTTTTTGTGTCGTTCTTGGGCAAAATCTTCTGCTTGTTTATGCCTGTAGCCTCTTTGACCTGTATTGCGTTTAATCTCGCGTGAAATATTGCTTTGGCTTCGTTCTAAGGCTTCTGCTATTTTATTCTGTGAAGTTCCCTTTTTTAATTCAATTTCTATATAATATCTTTCTTCAGGACATATAGTTTCTCAGATAAATAATTTCCAAATTTGGAGCGCTTAAACTTAGGCGGTAACAACGAAATCTTCCCGCAATTTTTGCATAACACAAATCACTTTACTGGCATCATGCATATAAGTGTTAAAAGTTTGCACAACTGAATCATGAAGATCTTCAAAAGTTTTAAAATACTTCATATGAGTCGAATCGCGTTTCGTATTTTTCCATAATTTCTCAATCGGATTAAAATCCGGCGAGAACGCAGGGAGACGTTCTACTGTCAAACGATCTACATTAGCTAACTTAAATTCCTTAATAACACCGCTTCCATGATACGGGGCACCATCTTCAATTAGAATAATCTTGCCTTTATAATAAGCCAGCAATTGTGTTAAAAACTCAACATAGCTTTCACCATTAAAACGCCCAGATGTTTCAGCGTGTTGTAATATCATTGGCTTATAACTCTCGATTAAGACGTTGTCGGCAATAGAATATATCGCTTCCATAAAAAGCTTCTGTGTTGGATATTTCTCATTTTTTAAGCTTTTAAGAATAGCTAAAAATTCTTGAGGCAGCCCAGCTTCTTTTAAAAGTCTAAGTGACTTTGGTTTTATCTCATAAGCCAATGATTCTCGGTATTGAAAACTCCCTCCTTCGAGTTCGATCGTACCAAACATTTTCAACCCTTTTCGAATCCCTGATGTTTTCACTGTGGGTTGCTCTCCTATTGGAGCCCAGGTTCGTGCCAATGAACCCCACATAGCAAATGACACCTCATCACCGAATAAAACGACACTCTTTTCTTCTACCGCCTTTTCCATAATGGCAGGCAATGTTTCTTCCAGCCACGTTTTTCTTTCAAGCTCGTACTTTTCTTCTTCTTGGCGATCAGTCACAAAACGAGCTTTTTGATAACTGAAGCCCAGTTTTTTCATTAGGCTTGATAAATAGTTCAAGTTATAACGAACTTCAAATTTTAACCAAATAAGCTCGGCAATCATCGCAGTATTCCATATTCCACAATGAAATCCATTGTCTTCTGGGCCTTTCTTTATCAACTCAACCAATTTATTTTTCTGGTCTTTAGTTAACTTTGACTTCCGACCACGTCCTTGATAGTGTTGCCCTATTAACCAACCGACACCTTTATGCATGAATGTTTTCAGCCAATTTATAATGGTTTTTTCACAGACTCACATTAGGCGTGCTATTTCTTTGATTCCCATGCATTCACTGAACCAGAGTAGAGCTTGAGTTAATCGATATAAACAAATATTACTTAGCTTGAGAGCTGTCGCCATATTTTTTTTTAGTCGGTCTACAATTGACTTTGAAAAAGTGAGGGATACCATTTTTGACTGTTTCCGTTAGTGTTGGGACGAAAATTATAAGCCAGTTTCCCCTCTGTCGTTTTTGTTTGTTCGGAAATTAATTTTCTGAAAGTCTATAGGTGTGTATAGCTCATTTGTAGCCTCTGTAAATTGTTTGGTAGCTGTTTACTTTACACCTATGTCTTGTCTTAATTCAACAGGTGTTAGTCTAGCCAATACTTGCAGAGGGTTATGCACTTATTATACGAATTCAGGTCTTTTAATAAGCCTAATGCAATCTCTGTTTTGGTCGGGTAGGCACTGTCACGTTCAGGCTTAATAGGCCGATCTTTTTCTGCTATACCGCTCTTTTTCAACCGTTTATCTTCTTTATCCCACTGCTTTAAGGCTGGATCCGGCATATAAAAGAAAAAACCGATCGGGGAGTCGCTATTTTTGCGAAAGCTTGTTTTGGGCATCCCAGCCCAAGCAAGCAGCAAAAACTTAACGCGACCACTTATGCCTCCGGCGGCCCCGATTCGTCCTCGTCACCTCGTCCCGACCCAACAAGGGGTCGGAACATAGGCTCCAAATGACTTGACGCCGTGTCGGATGGCCTTTTATTTTGTCTCCACCTTCGCTAACGCTCAGACTCCGACAAAACAACGGCCCTACGGCTATCGCGGACTAAAAATCATCACTTCGCTTAGGCTCCGTTTCCCTGATTTTCAGCGCAGGCACTGTAATGGATGAGGTAACTAGCAGCAATAATACTATCGTTTGTCCATTAACATAACCGCCGGAGCCTTTGTGTTTCTGTTTGTAAACCTTATAAATACGTTTTGTAGACTTAGATCGTGCTCGGTCTGATTCATCAAAGGCCAACACACCTTCAGTAACTGAAGTTTCCCAATTATTGATTGGGGAGTCGCTATTTTTGCGAAAGCTTGTTTTGGGCATCCCAGCCCAAGCAAGCAGCAAAAACTTAACGCGACCACTTATGCCTCCGGCGGCCCCGATTCGTCCTCGTCACCTCGTCCCGACCCAACAAGGGGTCGGAACATAGGCTCCAAATGACTTGACGCCGTGTCGGATGGCCTTTTATTTTGTCGCCACCTTCGCTAACGCTCAGACTCCGACAAAATAACGGCCCTACGGCTATCGCGGACTAAAAATCATCACTTCGCTTAGGCTCCGTTTCCCTGATTTTCAGCGGTAGCTGAAATACACAATGCTGGTGTATCGAGGTTTATTTTAGGTGGTTTTGCCATGTTTATAGCAAACCCCTACTTAATTCCCCTTAGGCAATAGCATTTGAAACGAATGAAAAGACTATTTTTTTCATATAGTTGTAGCATAGTTTCAATTTTACCATAAATAATTATTGGGAAACTTCAGCTTCAGTAATGCCATAACGTTTTAAAATTAAGACCACACTCACCCGTAGCAACCAGTCCCAGGGTATACTTGCTTTACGAAACACCCAGGATAATGCGGCTACTTTGCAATCTCCAAGGCTTGCTCGCTCAAACTTAGCCCAGCAAACAGAGTTCATTAGCAGTATGCCCGTTAAACAAGTGCCCAACCAAGCGGCTTGAATCCGTGTCAAAGCGGCTCCGGGTTTTAGCTGATTGAGCGCATCATTTAAATCGTCAATATAGCTTTGGATAAAGGTGGCTGGGGCATTCATTAACATGGGCTTACACCGATAAAATTACAACAACCTCAGAATACCTGATTTTACCTTCTCAATATCAAAAACTTGAACATCGAGTGAGAGCAAGCAAGCCTGTATTAATGATGCAATACGTTCGACGCAACGGTTTGAAGGCATTAAGGGATTAATTTCCTTCGATGAAACAGGCAAGGCTCATCGCTCACTGTTTATAAACAGGTTCGAGAATGGGCAACTGAATTTTATAGTTCAGGTTTTTTAGCTAAGGCGCAAAACAAATCTACCCATATTGCGCAGGATTTTTGTTTGTCTTCAAGGCGTATAAATAGGCGCATAGCTAGCTACGAAACTATTTCTACAACGCAGAAGACGGACAAAAAAACCTGCATGGTGGGTGGGTTATTTATTGCGAGTTGCCTTAATACCGGTCTGATGTGATTTGCGATAATGGCTTATTCAGAAATTCAATTATTTAACTTAAAACAATGACGCTAATGCAAAAAAAAATCTTATTAAGCATGATATTGCTACAGGGCTGCAGTCATACTTCGGATAACATGACTGCGGCAGAGCAATTAATAGAGCCGCCTGATATTCGGCCTATCAGTGCAAACTTAAACAGCGGCAATCAGCAAAGGCGAAGCATGCAAAATTCATTATATGGCGACCAGTGGCAGCTAATCAGTTACTTCGCAGAGCAGGGGATGAAAGCTGTTTTAGCAGACACTGTGGTGAGTATTGAGTTTGCAGAAAATAAAATATCGGGTAGTACCGGGTGTAACCGTTATTTTGGGGCTTTTCAGTTCACAGGCTATGACAGCTTGAATATATCTCAGCCAGGCATGACCATGATGGCCTGTTCGGAGCCTATTGCAGTGCAAGAACAGCAATAAAATCTAGCGGATATTAAATTCTACCAGTTTCAAGATGATATCTTGCAATTGCTAGACGCAGAAAGACAGATGCTGCTGATATTTAAAAACCTGCCGGTACTCACATTAGAGCAAACAACGTGGCAGATGATAGGCATTAATAATGGCAAGGGCGGCGTGCTCAGTAGCGCGCAAACCGGCAAGGCCAGCCTGCAATTTATTGATGGCAAATTGCAGGGCAATAGCTGCTGTAATTCCCTGACTGCCAGTTACCAGCTAAATGGCACTGCAATAACGATTGGCCCGGTTATCAGCACACGGAAATTTTGTACAGATAATGACCTAATGGTTCAGGAGCAGCAGTTATTACAGGAGCTAACAAAAGTGACGCGCTACGAAATTCGTGCAAATCAACTACGCGTAGTCGATGCTAATGGCGCGTTAATGCTGAATCTCAAGCAGCGATAATTGCTGGGCGATTTTTTCTGTCGGTGCTTAGCATGTCGAAGTAACGGTTAAGCTGAAGTTTCTTAGAAATTCATCAAGGAACCATTCGCAATAAAACGGCTACCACCGAATTTACAGGGGAGCTGCTGTATTTGGGGCAAACCCTTTCAAAATCCGGATCCAAAGCCGCTTCGGCAATGATGCGGCGGATATCTGAAAATGCGAAACTGGCTCGCCCCTTCACTTTGTGCCGACGTTCCGGATCGGTTTTTAAACGATCCGCGTAAATCCACGTCAGCGTTGTTGCCATCATACAGAAGTTCAAATGGTTGGTCACTGCCTGCGCATTTCGACACTGACTTTTCTGACTCCCTATGTCTTGCTTGAGCTCTTTGAACCCGGATTCTATTTTCCATCGCGCACCATAATACTCAATAATCTGTGTGACGGATAAACTTAGATCGGTCGTAAACAAAGCAATCCACTGTGTGCGACGAAACACCCAGACAACCTGAACGGGTCGTTTCAATGTTTTCAGCATGACAACGCGACTATAAGCCCTGACTTCACGCTGTTTTCCATAGAGATTCACGGTATACGATCGGGCCTTTTGTTGTACTTTTTTTGCCATGTCTGTGGCTGACCTCAGACGCTGCCCGTACTTTTTATTCCGCCCCCTCTGCTTGGGTTTTCTTTTTTCTGGACGATCGTACAGTACATTATTGCACCTTAACCTAGAGAGAATATTAAACCGGCTTCCGATAGCTTTGTAAACAGGCTTCCATAGGCCATTGTTGCCAAACCAGCTATCAGTGACTGTCAATATCGGAGCGGTGGAAAAATGTTCTGCAATTGCAATCAGCATTTGAGCCGCCTGAGTCATCTTGGTCTGGAAAGGAACGACTTCCCCTCTTATCGTGGCGGTTTCTTTTTTTGCCTGAATTGTTTTTAAGGGCAGATAAAATCGGAAATCTAAAAATAAGCACGCCCAGCGACCGCTGAAAATCAGGGAAACGGAGCCTAAGCGAAGGTGGAGACAAAATAAAAGGCCATCCGACACGGCGTCAAGTCATTTGGAGCCTATGTTCCGACCCCTTGTTGGGTCGGGACGAGGTGACGAGGACGAATCGGGGCCGCCGGAGGCATAAGTGGTCGCGTTAAGTTTTTGCTGCTTGCTTGGGCTGGGATGCCCAAAACAAGCTTTCGCAAAAATAGCGACTCCCCGACTTTGACCTGTTTCAGCAACCCTACCGACACAATATTTTGTGCCCATGGATATTTGCTTTGATTCGATTTGGCCGCGTGGTCAAAAATGGCTTCACAGCCGAAGATATTTTTGCCTACTTTAGTGATAATGGAGTCATCCAGTGCAACCAATATGCGCCCATCTGTTTCAGGAGACGGAATCAGCTCCCAGATAGTTTTCCACAGCCCAGCCCACGGCAAAGTTGAAGAAGCCATGAAAGTGTAAACGCGCTTATTCTTGATCTCAAACCCAAACAGCGTATCAAGGCAACGCCAAAGATTAGATGTCATCGACGACGTAAAGGGAACGATAATAGACGGGATCGTGTAAACAAACAGAGAGGCTCGTTCGCGGCCTAAAGTGGTTTTGGAAAAATGATCTTGAAACGGAAGTAAAGTATCGCGTAAAATGAACATGAATGAGGCCGGTTTGTTTGTATAATCAATGTGTTAGAAACTTTCATTATACAGTGAAACCAGGCCTCATTAACGATTAATCTGTTGTTTTTAAAAAGAATTCAAGGCTTTTAGTCAACGGAATTCCATCGATATTAGCAATATCTAATATTTCAGAAAAATAAGCATTAGCTGATATTCTTATGCTTTAAAAACTAGGAAACTTCAGACGGTTAAGCAGTGTAACTAAAGTAATCAGGTGCAATACAAAATTTAAATTGATAATGGAATAATCACCACCGAGCCTGTATTATTAAGCACTTAATTCTAAGTCGAGTGTTTGTGCTATGGAACAGAGAAGAAGACCGCTTTCACCTCATTTGCAAGTGTATAGATTACCCCTGACTGCAGTGGTGTCGATGACGCATAGAATGACTGGGGTATTGTTAGCAGCCGGGTTGATGTTATTTGTAGTGAGTCTGGCCGTGCTTCAATGTGGTGCCAGTAGCTTTGAATCTATGCAGTCTGTTATATTGCAGCCTTTAGTCAGCGTAGCAATCTGGATGATGGTCTATGCCTTGTTCTTTCATATGTGTCATGGCGTTCGCCATTTATTCTGGGATGCAGGTGAGGGCTATGAAAAACCCCTAATGAATTACTATATTATATTGGAGCTTTTTGCCTCGGTTATTCTAACCGGGATCAGTTACTTATTTGTTCAGTTAGGGAGTTAAATATGAGTTATCAAACTCCTTTGGCACGAGCACGAGGCCTGGGTTCTGCAAAAACGGGTACTACGCATTGGTGGATGCAAAGAGTGACTGCTGTTGCTTTAATTCCTTTATCTTTCTGGTTGATTTTATTTATTCAACAGCTTTTTTATGCCTCTTATGATGAAATCAGGCAGTGGCTAATGAGCCCGCTTAATTTTACCTTATTGCTCGCCTGGGCATTTACCGGTTTTTATCATGCGGCACTAGGGCTACAAGTTGTTATTGAAGATTATGTTAATCCCAACTGGCTAAAAATTGTCATGGTCTGGGTAATTAAATTAACGTTTACCGGGATGGCAATTGCATCGCTGGTATTTGCCATACGTATTGCTATTTCTGCAGGATAATTAAACATGAAAGATAAGTATAAGATTATTGAGCATGAATACGATGTAGTGGTCGTGGGTGCCGGTGGCGCTGGTTTACGTGCTACTTTTGGTATGGCTGAAAAAGGCTTGAAAACAGCCTGTATTAGCAAGGTATTTCCAACTCGTAGTCATACCGTTGCTGCGCAAGGTGGAATTAGTGCCGCGCTGGGTAATAATGGTGAAGATGACTGGCGCTGGCATATGTACGACACGGTTAAAGGATCTGACTGGTTAGGCGACCAGGATGCCATTGAATATATGTGCCGTGAAGCTATTCCGGCAGTGTTGGAACTGGAACATTACGGTGTGCCATTCTCGCGGAATGAGGATGGCAAAATTTATCAGCGCGCCTTTGGTGGCATGACCACGCATTTTGGTGAAGGCAAAGCACAAAGAACTTGTGCTGCAGCTGATGTGACTGGTCATGCTATTTTACACACGCTTTATCAGCAATCCTTAAAGCATGAAGCTGAATTTTTTGTTGAATATATCGTAATTGACTTAATCATGGAAGATGGAGCGTGCCGTGGCGTTCTGGCCTGGTGTCTGGATGATGGCTCGATGCATGTGTTTAAGGCGCATACAGTGGTCATCGCCACGGGTGGTTATGGACGCTGCTTCTTTTCCTGTACATCAGCACATACAGTGACGGGTGATGGTAGTGCCATGGTGTTACGTGCAGGGCTGGCTTTACAGGATATGGAATTTATTCAATTTCACCCGACCGGGATTTATGGTGCAGGCTGTTTGATTTCCGAAGGGGTGCGTGGTGAAGGTGGTTATTTAACCAATTCAGAAGGTACTCGCTTTATGGAAGAATATGCACCACATGCGAAAGACCTGGCTTCGCGAGATGTGGTTAGTCGTGCAATTACCATGGAAGTGAATGCCGGGCGTGGCATAGGTGAGCATAAAGATCATGCTTATTTACATGTTGAACACCTGGATCCAGATGTTATTAATGAGCGGTTACCAGGGATTTCTGAATTGGCACGGATTTTTGCCGGAGTGGATGTGACTAAGGAGCCTATTCCGGTGATTCCTACCGTGCATTACAATATGGGCGGTATTCCCACCAATTATAAAGCGGAAGTGGTGACCTTAAAAGAGGGTGACCCTGATGCGGTTATTCCAGGCCTGATGGCGATTGGTGAGGCCGCGTGTGTATCGGTGCATGGTGCTAATCGACTGGGTTCTAATTCTTTACTGGATCTGGTGGTTTTTGGTCGTGCGGCAGCGATACGTTGCGCAGAATTGATCAAACCTAGAACCCCTCATAAACCTTTGGCTGAAGATGCCTATGATAAAGCGCTGGAACGATTTGATCGCTTACGTTTTGCAGAGGGAAGTCTAAAAACAGCCGAGATTCGCCTGGATATGCAAAAAACCATGCAAACCCACGCCGCTGTTTTTAGATCGGGAGATATGCTGGCTGAAGGCGAGCAGAAAATTGCTGAAATTCGTGCTTCCTTTGCAGATGTGCAGGTCAGTGATCATTCATTAATCTGGAATACCGATTTAGTGGAAACGCTGGAACTGGAAAATCTTCTGGATTTATCCATGGTTACGATGTCTGCCGCAGCTAATCGTACTGAAACCCGGGGCGGTCATGCGCGCGATGACTTTCCAGACAGAGATGATGAAAACTGGTTAAAACACTCTTTATTATGGCTAGCAGATAATAAAGTCAAGATCGATTATCGACCTGTGCATATGTACACATTAACCGATGAAGTTGAAGTGATTCCACCGAAAAAGAGGGTTTACTAATGGTTGAATTTACACTGCCAAAAAACTCAGTGGTGCAAAAAGGCAAGTTTTATTCCGCACCCAAAGGCGCGACCCGAGTAAAGCGGGTAGAAGTCTATCGCTGGGATCCGGACACCGATGAAAATCCACGCATAGATTGCTACGATATAGACTTGGATCAATGTGGTGAAATGGTGCTGGATTTAATTCTGAAAATTAAAGACGATATCGATAGTAGCCTGACATTCAGACGCTCATGCCGTGAGGGAGTGTGTGGATCGTGCTCAATGAATATCAATGGTAAAAATACCCTGGCATGTATTAAGGCCATTGCCGATTATAAAGGCAGGATCAAAATCTATCCATTGCCGCATATGGATGTGGTGAAAGATCTGGTTGCTGATATGACCCATTTTTATGCGCAATATGCCTCGATTAAACCGTGGATAGAAACCCAGACACCACCTCCGGCTGATCAAGAGCGCTTGCAAAGTGTAGCAGAGCGTAAACAGTTAGATGGCCTGTATGAATGTGTCTTATGTGCCTGTTGCTCAACCAGTTGCCCTAGTTATTGGTGGAATAGTGATAAATACCTGGGGCCTGCAGTATTATTACAGGCGCATCGCTGGTTAAGTGATAGTCGTGATGAGCACACCGGTGAGCGCCTGGATGATTTGCAAGACCCGTTTAAGTTGTATCGTTGTCATACTATTATGAATTGTACCGACACCTGCCCAAAAGGCTTAAATCCGGCAAAAGCAATCGCTGAAATCAAAAAAATGCTGCTGGTCAGGGAAGAAGGTTAATTGCAGGATTTGAGGCGTCTGCGCTGGCAATGTCGGCGCGGAGTGAAGGAGCTGGATGCTCTATTATGTGCTTATTTGGATAATCAGTATGCAGCATCAGGGGTGACAGACCAGCGTTTATTTAGCGAATTACTGGCACTGGAAGATGATCTATTAATCGCCTATTTTCTTGCCGATAGCTTGCCTGAACACCAAGAGTTAAAACAGCTTGTCAAAAAGATCCGCAGCTCCTTTATGGGTTGATGTAAAACAATCACGCAATTTACTAGCCTTTATCATTATCGTGCATGTACTTGCACTGCTTAGTAGTTGGTTGATGCCTGTTGCTGCTATATTAAAAGTCGCGCTGTGTTTGTTGTCAGTGGGTAGTTTTTACTTTTACCTGCAGCGCTATCAACAAGGTTTTTATAGCTTTAGCTTAAGATATTCAGAGGAACTTTCCTGGGAGCTAGTAGTGAATGATCACCACTCCTGTCTGCATGTTTTAAGGTCTACTGTACTCACCTCTTTTATTATCATTCTGCAAGTCAAGATTGATAGCAGGCAGCGAAGTTTACTGGTTTGTCGGGATGCTGTGTCTGCCGAGGAATACAGAAAGCTGTTTGTGGCATTAAAAATCATGAAGCTGGAATAACGTCAAGTATGCTTTATTTTTTCTGTAAAGCTATGCCGAAACACTCTGAATTAGTTTAAAATTACCAGTTTTACACCTTAACAATATTCATTTTATGTCACAAACATCGTTAGAAACGATTCAGACGCTGGTAACAGTAAGGGACTATATACGCTGGGCTGCAAGCCAGTTCGCTGAAGCAAAGTTGTTTCATGGACATGGAACTGCAACAGCATTGGATGATGCGGCGGCTCTTGTTTTACATACGCTGCATCTGCCATATAATCTATCCGAGAGCTATTTTAGTGCCAGGTTGAGAGAAGAGGAACGGTATAAAATTGTTGATCTTGTTAATCGGCGCATTCAGACCCGTATTCCATCGGCGTATCTAATGCATGAAGCTATTTTTGCTGGTTTAGCTTTTTATGTTGATGAGCGCGTTCTAGTGCCTAGGTCACCTATTGCTGAACTTGTTCGGGAGCAGTTTACGCCCTGGGTCACGGCTGATCAGGTGCAGTATATATTGGATTTATGTACCGGCAGCGCCTGCATTGCGATTGCCTGTGCTTATGCATTTCCCGGTGCGCATGTGGATGCAGTGGATTTGTCTGCAGATGCCCTGGAAGTGGCGAAAATCAATGTCGCTAAACATGAAGTGGCAGAGCAATTAAGCTTGTATCATTCGGACCTGTTTACTGCATTACCCACGCGAAAATACGATTTAATTGTTTCTAATCCGCCGTATGTCGCTATCAGCGAGTGGCAGGAACTTCCAGACGAATTTCATGCTGAGCCTGAAATGGGCTTTACCGGCGGTGAAACAGGGCTGGATCTGGTGATTAAAATTTTAGTGGATGCGGCTGATTTTCTCAGTGAACAAGGGGTTCTGGTCGTAGAAGTCGGCAGCAGTGCGGAAACCTTGCAAACACAGTTTCCAGAAGTGCCATTTTACTGGCTAGATTTTGAGCAGGGCGGTGATGGCGTGTTTTTACTTAACGCAGAACAGGTGTTTGCATTTTATCAATTATTTAAAGAGGCATTAAATTAGGTATGTCAGGTAATAGCATAGGAAAATTATTTACAGTTACGACGTTTGGTGAGAGTCATGGTATTGCATTAGGCGCAACTGTTGATGGCTGTCCGCCAGGGCTGCCTTTGACAGAGGCTGATTTACAGGCTGATCTGGATCGGCGCAAGCCTGGAACTTCCAGGCATACAACTCAGCGCCGTGAAGCGGATCAGGTGGAAATTTTATCCGGTGTGTTTGAGGGAAGGACAACCGGCACACCGATCGGTTTATTGATTAAAAATACCGATCAGCGTTCTAAAGACTATACGAATATCGCCGAAACTTTTCGTCCAGGGCATGCTGATTATGTTTACGACCATAAATATGGATTTCGCGATTATCGCGGTGGTGGGCGTTCTTCTGCTAGAGAAACTGCGATGCGTGTGGCGGCAGGTGGGATTGCCAAGAAATATTTAAAGCGGCAATATGGTATAGACATTCGCGGATATCTGGCTCAACTTGGGCCGATTAAAATCGAAAAAATCGACTGGGCGATAATGGATAATAGCGACTTCTTTTGTCCAGATAGTAGTAAAGAAGCTGAATTAGTCGCTTATATGGATGCCCTGCGTAAAGAGGGTAATTCGATAGGTGCTAAAGTCAATGTGATGGCAAGTCATGTTCCGCCGGGCTTAGGCGAACCCATCTTTGATCGCCTGGATGCTGATTTGGCGCATGCTTTAATGAGCATTAATGCGGTTAAAGGTGTGGAAATTGGCGATGGCTTTGCTTGTATTAATAGCAAGGGAACTGACTTTAGAGATGAAATGACCCCGGGTGGTTTTTTAAGTAACCATGCGGGCGGTATCTTAGGCGGTATTTCCAGTGGCCAGAATATCGTTGCCAGTATTGCCTTAAAACCCACTTCCAGTCTGCATTTGCCAGGACGTAGTATCAACCGGAAAGGTGAGGCCATTGAGGTAGTCACTCAGGGACGTCATGATCCTTGCGTGGGTATTCGTGCTACGCCGATAGCCGAGGCGATGATGGCAATCGTATTAATGGATCATATGCTGCGCCATAGAGCACAAAATTTTGATGTGCAGTCGACTTTGCCAGTGTTGTGTTAAAACATAAAAGTGAATTCGTTTTATTCAGTAAGGTTGAAGGCGTAATGCAGCATATCATTGAGCTAGACCGGCAGGCAGAGGGAATTTTATCTGAGATAGCGATACATACCCAGAAATCAAAAGATGATATTTTTCTGGAAGTTATTAAAAATTATTTATTGCAGCAGGCTAAACGTGCTGACCAGGCGCGCCATGCTACCTCACGAAATTCCGGGACTCCTGTCGCCATAATTCGTTCACCTACGCAGCGGATGGGAGATGCCCTGAACGCCCTGCGTCCGCAACGACTACGCACAAAAGCCGCTTCGTCATTACTACCTCACTGGCTGGACGGCTATTCGGAATGCAATTCTTGCTCCTCTCGCGTGCTGCTAGCACACGTCGAATCAGCGAATTTCCCTGTCGCCTATCAGGGACTAAAAATCACCACTTCGCTAAGCTCCGTTTCCATGATTTTCAGCGTTGGATCAATTCCTAAAGCCCTATAAAGCCAATTTGAGTGGCTATAAGTTTGATAGAGATGCTGCAAATGAGCGGTAGTTTCTACGATAGTTTGATTATTGCATCAGCTATAGAGGCTTCTTGCGGCATACTTTACTCGGAAGATATGCAGCATGGGCAAATAATAGAAAATAGCATACAGATTGTTAGCCCATTTGAACTTTCTGAGTGAAAACTAAAACCCCTTACTGGCGCTTGTCCGGTTTTTATTTCTTTTACTTTGCGACCTTAGGGGGCTTTTTACCTTACTGGAGCCTGTACCTTAAAGAGTGTAGTTTTAGTGCTGCAGAAATTGGTGAGTTAACTGCTTTTATGGTGGGAACCAAAGTCCTTGCTCCCAACCTTTGGGGCTGGATTGCTGATCATACTGGAAGAAGTCTACGCATTATTCGTATTGCCTCTTTTTTTGCCATGGTTTTTTTTGCAGGTTTTTTATATCAGCAATCTTTTCAATGGTTTGCCTTTGTGATGGTCAGCTTTAGTTTTTTCTGGAATGCAGCATTGCCGCAATTTGAGGCGGCGACACTGCATCACTTGAAAGCAGAGCCACACCGCTATAGTCATATACGCTTATGGGGCTCTATCGGGTTTATCATCACGGTTTTAAGTGTCGGATATTTACTGGATTTATATACAATTCAGTTATTGCCCTATTTAATCGTTATCCTGCTGGCTTGTATCTGGCTAATATCCTTGCTTACTCCCGAGGTGTCAACTGCAAAAGCCAGTCAAGCGGCTTTGAGAGTTTGGCAAATAGTTAAGCAACCCGAAATAATTGCTTTCTTGCTGGTATATATGTTGTTGCAGGCTGCCCATGGCCCGTATTATGTTTTTTTCTCGATATACTTAAAACAGCTGGGTTATTCATCCAGTATGATTGGCTTGCTTTGGTCGCTCGGAGCTGGGGCTGAGATTATTGTGTTTATCTTAATGCGTCAGTTGTTAAAATTTGTTTCATTGCGGCGTATCTTGCTGGTCAGCGCTTTACTCTCGGTTTTAAGGTGGTTAATCATCGCCTGGTATGCGGATCATCTCTGGATGCTACTCGGAGCGCAAGTATTGCATGCGGCTACTTTTGGTACGGCACATGTAACCGCTATTCATCTTGTGCAAAATTATTTTGGTCAGCATCATCAGGGTAAAGGCCAGGCGCTTTATAGTAGTTTTAGTTTTGGTTTAGGCGGTATGCTGGGCGGCCTGTATAGTGGTTATGCCTGGGATGCCTTCGGCGGGCATTGGGTGTATAGTTTTGCAGCAATATTAAGTGCTTTAGCGTATATTATTGCAGTGATCTGGGTCGGTAAAGGCAAGGCTTTTTGTCATCAATAATCATCAGTAAAGGAAAAATCAGTGTTTGAGTTAATTCAAAGTGGGGGGGTGTTAATGATCCCTATTCTTTTTTGTTCAGTGCTGGCTATGGGAATAGTCTGTGAGCGCTTCTGGACCTTGCGTAAAAAGAAAATCATCCCCCCTGAATTAGTCTCGCAAGTCTGGCGGCTGGCCAAGGCAAAAAAGCTTGACGCGATTACCTTAAAGCACTTAAAAGATAGTTCGCCATTGGGCGCTATTTTAGCGACTGGCTTAAAGAGTCGCAGCTTGGGGCGCGAGGTCATGAAAGAGGCAATTGCTGAATCCGGGCGACAGGTGGCGCATAGACTGGAGCGGTTTTTAAATACTCTGGGTACGATTGCGACAATCACGCCATTACTGGGCTTGCTTGGCACAGTCGTCGGGATGATAAAGGTGTTCGCTGCGATAGTTAGTCATGGTGTCGGCGATCCGGCAGTGTTAGCGGGTGGTATTTCTGAGGCACTGATTACCACTGCAGCAGGTCTATCCGTAGCAATACCCTGTGTCATTTTTCATCGATATTTTGACGGTCTAGTTGATGCCTATGTGCTAAATATGGAAGAAGAATCCTTAAAACTAATTGAAGTGATTCATGGCACGCACGACGAACTCGAATGAACTTTCGCAATAAAAAACATAAGCCGCTGGAAATTTCCCTAACACCGATGATCGATGTGGTGTTTTTGTTGCTCATATTTTTTATGGTCACGACCACGTTTAGCAGGCAGTCGACAATTAAAGTGGTTCTGCCGCAAGCAGATGGGCAGCAAACTGAACAGCAGCAACAAGCGGTAATACTGACAATTGATAAAGCTGGGCTGTATTTTATTGATGATAAACCCTTGAGCGATAAAAGCCTGGGCACATTAGCCCGGGAACTTAGTGCGAGCAGGAAAGACAGAAATATCCCGTTAATTATCAATGCAGATGCTGCGGCTCCAGTGCAATCAGCTATTTCAGTGTTAGATGTTGCATCAAAAATAGGTTTTTCCAACATCACTTTTGCAACCCAAAAACAGGAATAACTGAAGTTTCCTAGTTTTTAAAGCATAAGAATATCAGCTAATGCTTATTTTTCTGAAATATTAGATATTACTAACGCTGAAAATCATGGAAACGGAGCTTAGCGAAGTGGTGATTTTTAGTCCCTGATAGGCGACAGGGCAATTTGCTGATTCGACGTGTGCTAGCAGCACGCGAGAGGAGCAAGAATTGCATTCCGAATAGCCGTCCAGCCAGTGAGGTAGTAATGACGAAGCGGCTTTTGTGCGTAGTCGTTGCGGACGCAGGGCGTTCAGGGCATCTCCCATCCGCTGCGTAGGTGAACGAATTATGGCGACAGGAGTCACGGAATTTCGTGAGGTAGCATGGCGCGCCTGTGTTAATGGCATTCCGTTGACTAAAAGCCTTTAATTCTTTTTAAAAACAACAGGTTAATCGTGAATGAGGCCTAGTTTTACTGTATAATGAAAGTTTATAACACATGATTATACAAATAAAACGACCTCATTCATGTTCATTTTACGCGATATTTTACTCCCGCTTCAAGATCATTTTTCCGAAACCACTTTAGGCCGCGAACGAGCCTCTCTGTTCGTTTACACGATCCTGTCCATTATCGTTCCTTTTACGTCATCAATGACCTCTAACGCTGAAAATCAGGGAAACGGAGCTTTAGCGAAGTGAAGATTTTTAGTCCGCGATAGCCGTAGGGCCGTTGTTTTGTCGGAGTCTGAGCGTTAGCGAAGGTGGAGACAAAATAAAAGGCCATCCGACACGGCGTCAAGTCATTTGGAGCCTATGTTCCGACCCCTTGTTGGGTCGGGACGAGGTGACGAGGACGAATCGGGGCCGCCGGAGGCATAAGTGGTCGCGTTAAGTTTTTGCTGCTTGCTTGGGCTGGGATGCCCAAAACAAGCTTTCGCAAAAATAGCGACTCCCGCTGTCAGCCCCGGACGGGCTGATAGTCTCCAGAAGGCGCAGGGAAATTTGCCAATCCGAAGTGCGCGATAGCGCGCGAGGGAGGCTAAAATTTTATCCCGAATAGCCGTAGAGCCATTTGAGGTAGCCATGACTGAGCTGCTTTGTGCTCAGTCTGTGGCGGACGCAGGGCGGCTGGAGCATCTCCTATTCGCTGCGTAGGTGAACGAATTACGGCGACAGGAGTCCCGGAATTTCGTGAGGTAGCATGGCGCGCCTGCCAAGGATGACTCCATTATCACTAAAGTAGGCAAAAATATCTTCCGCTGAAAATCATGGAAACGGAGCTTAGCGAAGTGGTGATTTTTAGTCCCTGATAGGCGACAGGGCAATTTGCTGATTCGACGTGTTCTAGCAGCACGCGAGAGGAGCAAGAATTGCATTCCGAATAGCCGTCCAGCCAGTGAGGTAGTAATGACGAAGCGTCTTTTGTGCGTAGTCGTTGCGGACGCAGGGCATTCAGGGCATCTCCCATCCGCTGCGTAGGTGAACGAATTATGGCGACAGGAGTCCCGGAATTTCGTGAGGTAGCATGGCGGGCCTGAAATTAAGGTTGTTTAGGCATAGGAATGCTGTAATAGGTACTTGAAAAAAACCTTTCCACCCTCGTAGTTGAGGCTGGAAAGGTCTTGCACTCATTTCTATATTGAAATTCAATAAGCATAATAATTATTGTATTCAATATGTTCCAATGCACCAGACTGTTGCAGCAAGCTTATTCCTCCCGTAATAACTATTAACCCGGTAATGACGGCAAATGCAATTTTCCAGTAACTATAGGGACGTTCACCCTGTACCTGCCCAGTTCTGCCATTAACGACAAAGCGATAGGATTTGTTAGCATATAAAAAAGCTGCAGACCAGATGGGCAGCAGGCAATGTTTATAGGTAATATCACTATGCCGGGTATTCACCTGATATATACGCTGATGATCACCGCCTATGTCGTAGGCGATATCCTGGTGAATAATACCGTCCATTACCTGTTTCGCTCGATCAAATCCTTCATCCAGTTCGACTTGATATACTTCCGACTGAAAGCCGCTAATATACTGCTCTTCGTAGGGTACTAGGTTTTCAAGATCCCAAGGTTGTAGCTGGTCAATGATTTTCCGAGGTAAGGATAGACTTGCACCAATTAACACATCATCAAAAATCCGGGAAACCTGCCCTTGAGTATTAGTCCAGCGTATCTTGGGTACGCGCCTGACCCTGGAAACCTGGCGTCCATTTTGCACATAGGTAACCCGCTGGTTAACCCATCTTCGTCACTTTCATCTTTCTAAGCCATTGATTCATCGGTTTAAGCGATTTTTTGTCGAAAAATTCTCTTTAAAATCAATGGTGTTTTTTTTGAAAGTTTTGTAGTGCCATTTATATTATTTTTGTCGATAAATTCATTGACTTTTGTCAAAAAAATCATCATTATTTGAGTGTAATTTACATGCGACAAAAATACTCTAAAAAATCCAACGTTTTATACAAAAACACAAAATCTGTAGTGCCAACTGGCTACTTTTTAAAATTTCAACCAATTGATTTATAACAACTACATCATCAATAGTGACGAAGATGGGTTAACATAATAAGTATCACCTCTAGCACCGGTGTATGTGCTTGTTGTATTGCTGTCATACGTCCAGTAAGGAAGGTATATGCCGATTAGTTTGAGATTGCTTCGGGCATATTTTTTGAGTTTATTGGGCGCAAACCACAGACTTTGTAACCAGTGGCGAAATTTATTATTCGCCTCGCTCTGATTGATAATAAAGGGTAATAGTGATTTAGGCGTAATACGCTGATTTTTTTGCGGGCTGATAACGATATCAGTGCCACAAAAAGGACATTGTCCGGCATTCAGGTTGGCTGCAAACTTAAAGCTTGCACCACAGGCATTACAGTGTGCTTGTTTAGTGATACTGGTCGATTTTGTGTTAGCAAGTTCCTTTAGTGCGGTATGTAAGTCGTACTCCTGGATATCCACCTGATTATCGACAATATCATTTTCTTGTCCACAATATCCACATATCTGATGTGTCGTTCCAGGCTGATATTTAAGCATTGCACCACATTGCGAGCAGGGAAACTGTTTGTATATGGGGTGCGCTTGGGTTTTTTTATTGGTTTTCACGAGTTGCTTAAAGCTAGCATTACTTTGATGCGAATTGAAGCTAGGGTTGTCTTAATTTATTGCGTATTTCTAGTGGGCAAAGGGGGGGCATGGGGAAAAAAGCAGCTAGTTCGGCAACTTTTCCTGCTTTGGTCCATTCCACCAGCTTTTGACTCCAGACTAGAGTTTCTTTGCTAATTTCAGCTGCTTTGATTTTATTTTGCAGTACATTTAGATCGAAAGGGCCAGACTGCTGGCCGTTAATGGCAATAAAATATTGGGCATGTTGCGGAATAGGGGGAGGTGAAACGGTTGAGTTGCTAGCTTGTGGTGGAGTATAGGACTGGCCCATTTTATTGGTCATGGCAAAGCCAATACCCATACCTATGCCTTCTGAAGCGCCGCCCGAAGTATTTTCGGCGGCCTGAAATTCACTGTAATCTTTTAAATTGCCAATAACACCCATGCTGGTACGCTTGTCTAGTGCATCTTCTACAGCAGGAGGTAGAGAAATATTTTCTACTAATAGTTTGGTGATTTCCAGTCCGTCGCTGAAAATCCTGGAAACGGAGCTTTAGCGAAGTGAAGATTTTTAGTCCGCGATAGCCGTAGGGCCGTTGTTTTGTCGGAGTCTGAGCGTTAGCGAAGGTGGAGACAAAATAAAAGGCCATCCGACACGGCGTCAAGTCATTTGGAGCCTATGTTCCGACCCCTTGTTGGGTCGGGACGAGGTGACGAGGACGAATCGGGGCCGCCGGAGGCATAAGTGGTCGCGTTAAGTTTTTGCTGCTTGCTTGGGCTGGGATGCCCAAAACAAGCTTTCGCAAAAATAGCGACTCCCCGAATGCGACAAACTCAGGAGCGATGCGAGCAGTGACATAGTCGCTTAAATCATCATAATTACCAGCAAGGTCAAGTACAGGGATACTGGATTCACCCAGAATACTGGCAAAGCGGGAGAGGATCAGGTTGCGTAATTGATCGCTAATATCCTGTGTGGAAAAATGCCCACTCGTGCCGGTAATTTCCTTGAGGAAGGTTAGTGGGTCACTGATTCGCACACAATAGCTACCAAATGCACGCAGCCTGACTGCACCAAATTCCTTATCGCGCAGCATAATCGGGTTTTTAGTGCCCCACTTTAAATCAACAAAGCGGCGCATATTGAAAAAATAGACTTCTGCTTTAAAAGGGCTCTCAAATCCATGTGGCCAGTTTTCCAGCGTAGTCATAATCGGCATATTGCTGGTTTTAAGCTCATACAAGCCCGGCTCAAAAAAATCAGCAGCTTTGCCTTCGTTAACTAAAAGGGCAACTTGTGATTCGCGTACCGTTAATTTAGCACCGTACTTTATTTCATTACCATAGCGTTCAAAGCGGTAGACCATGGTATTGCTCGACTTTTCCAGCCATTCAATAACATCAACAAATTCGCCAAACAGTTTATCAAAAAGTCCCATTTTACTCTCCGAGTGTGTCAGTTAGACGGATTGCTTGCGTCGGTTTTGCTTACCCTGGCAGTTGCAGAAGAGAGTGTCTTGCGTAATTCGGCTTCACATTCTTGTAATTGTATAACAGCATCAGCGCGCATTTTTTTACCTTCATCAGCTATTTGCAAGCTTTCATTGATAGTTTCAATTAGCGTATTATTGGCTTTTTTAACAGACTCAATATCAAATACGCCACGCTCAATTTCTTTACGTGCCTCAGCATTGGCCTGCTTCAGGTTTTGTGCATTCGCTTCCAGTAAATCATTGGTTAGATCGGTTGCTGCCTGCAGAGTTCCTGCAGCATCGGATGAGCGATAAATAGCCACTGCAGTGGCTAGTTGCTGACGCCAGAGGGGAATGGTATTAACAATCGTAGAGTTAATTTTATTAACCAGGCCTTTGTCATTATCTTGTACTAGGCGTATGCCGGGTAGGCTTTGCATGGCAACCTGGCGCGTTAGACGTAAATCATGCACGCGGCGCTCAAGATCATCCCTTGAGGCACGTAAGTCTCTTAATTCCTGAGCTTCTATAATGGCTTCCGAATTTTCTACCGCAAGTGCTTTTGCAGGGATGGTTTCGTCATCCAGTTGTTTTAATTTTTCATCACCCGCAGAAATATAAAGATCAAGATTATGAAAGTATTCCAGGTTAGCATCGTATAATCTGTCGAGCATGGTAATGTCGGTTAACAGTGTGGTTTTATGCGTGTCCAGCTTATCGGTAATGGCATCAATCTGTTTGCGCACATCTTCATATTTCTGCAAAAACTTTGCCACGGGCTTGGCCTTACCCAATAGTCTGGCAAAAAAGCCTGGTTTCTTGTTTGGGTCTAGAGCATCAACATCAAAGCCACGTAACGTAGCGACCATTCCATTTAAATCGCCGCCTGCCGAGCCCATATCCTTATTTTTAACACCTTCCAGCATTTTGTCCGAGATAGTCGTTAACTCTTCCTGGGCCTTGCTGCCAAAATAAATAATAGACTTACTATCATTAATATCAATTTCAGCCAGTTTACTTTCGATAAGCGCCTTGTTGTCCGTATCAGATTGATCATAAGATAAAATATCCTTTGCTACGCCCGGGACTCTCTCATCAAAAACTGCACTGCCTGGAATAGCTAGCTCATCTGTTTTCATTGTAGTTGTTTGTTCGTTCATGGTATCTCCTTTTGCTGTTTGCGATGAGAGGCGCGTTACCTTAAATAACCCCTTCGTGTTTAAGTTGGGCAGTCAAGACTTCAATTTGTACATCAAGGTCGAGTACATCATCTTCTAATAATTTCTGCTTCTGTGCAATAAATACAGACTCGATAGTGAGCAGCACATTTTCAAAGTTTTTGCTTAATTGCACAGATTGGTGTTTTTTTTGCATATCTGCATAGCCCGTAGTCACTTTTAATGCACCGTCTAGATAGATGTTAAGGAATTTTCTTGCACGTCTGATATCGCCAGGGTCGTCTTCCAGCATGCTAACAATTTCTCTGGCTTGGTGACAAATAAGCCGGATACGCTGGTTAAAGTCGCGGTTGTGAATTTGTTTATTTGCTTGTTCAATCCCGGCAATTTGCGCTTCAGCCTCATCTATCGTTGCAGATATTTCGTCAGCGGTATAACCATGCGAACCAGCAAGTATTTTCTCCTCGCGTGGGTCAAAACCATATAACAAATACATGCCTGCCAGTGCTCCAAGGCCAAACGCAATAGCAACCATAAAGGAGTTATCAGCACTCAGATAAGCGACAGCTCCAGTCGTTATTGCGGTAATAATCGCTGCAAAGGTTTTTAGTGGCCACTTTGGCGCCCGAGTTATTTTTTTAGCCTGATATTCCGCTTTAGCTGAAATCCCTTTGCGTAATAGGCTTGCAGCCAGAAAGAACATGATACAAGCGCTGACATTAACTGTTATGCGTAATAAATCGCCATAGATAAATGCCAGGATAGACGCAGGAATAAGTGGCAGGGGTAAGAGGTAGAGTAACAGCCCGCGACTACTGTGGCTCAAACCGCTAGGGGTTTTTTTTTGATAAGGCCTTGGCCTGCTCAATTGTTCGGTACTATTCATGGCACTATTATATAACGTGATGACTCTATGTTATTTTGAGTCAGAATTCATAAAGGTAGCTAGAGGACTTATTTTTATAAGCGATTGGCATGTTGCTAGACTAACTGTGGTGATAAGTAGCAATAGACCAATAATAAAACGTAAAGGTTTAGGCATAAACAAATTCCTGAATACGTATTAGAGATAATTGTCGAATTAAGCCATACAAATGATATGGCGGTCAAATAAATAGTTGTATATCGGGCTTAATTATTAAACTGAAGTTTCCCAATTATTGAGTAGCTGAAATACACCATGCTGGTGTATCGAGGTTTATTTTAGGTGGTTTTGCCATGTTTATAGCAAACCCCTACTTAATTCCCCTTAGGCAATAGCATTTGAAACGAATGAAAAGACTATTTTTTTCATATAGTTGTAGCATAGTTTCAATTTTACCATAAATAATTATTGGGAAACTTCAGTAATGTTAATATTAGCCAGCAATTATTGGTTGATACAGGTACGGTACTCAGTACATCAGTTAGCTTCCCTGATCCACCGTCTGTAACTCCCGCCTATTACCTATATTATTCAATGCAGCTGTTTTTTGCTAATGGTGGTGGACCATGCTATATCGTCTCCATTGGAACTTATGATGATAATGGAGCAATGCCGGGAACATTGGTAGATGATTTTACCGGTGCGATTGATGAGCTGGAAAAATTTGATGAGCCTACGTTGTATGTGTTTCCAGGTATTAACCTAGGTACTAGTGGAAATGCCATATCTGTTGGCGATCATGCATTGCAAAGCTGTGAGAAACTGCAGGATCGTTTTACAATTATGGATATCCATAATGCAATTCCGGGAGGTACAGTAAATAATGCAGATGTGAATACCGTATTTCGTGATGGTAGTCTGTCTGATTTGGATTTCACCAAATATGGCGCTATTTATTACCCTTACCTGAAAACAGCCATCAATTGATGCCAATATTACCATTGCTGCGCATACCGTAGAAACGATCAATGCGGATGGCACCTCAAATGCCCCAGTAGATGGCGATCTAGTAAATATAGATCCTGGCAGTGGTAAATCGGTTAATGCGATCCGAAAATTTAGAGGGAAGGGCACATTAGTCTGGGGGGGCTAGAACGCTGGCAGGTAATGATAATGAGTGGCGTTATATATCTGTACGACGGTTTTTTAATTTTGTTGAAGAATCAGTGAAGAAAGCAACAGCAGCCTTTGTATTTGAACCGAATGATGCGAATACCTGGGTAAAAGTGCGCAGTATGATTGAAAACTTCCTAATTTTACAGTGGCGTGATGGTGCATTGGCAGGTGCTAAGCCAGAGCATGCATTTTATGTTAATGTCGGCATTAATCAAACCATGACAGCAGAAGATATACTGAATGGCTATATGATTGTAGAAATTGGTATGGCTGTGGTACGACCCGCTGAATTTATTGTTTTGAAATTTATGCACAAGATGCAGGAATCCTGATTTGTGAAAACAAGCAGGTGATGTAAATTAACTAATAATCAGTCCAGAGGGGCTTAGTGTTATGGCAGATAAATATCCTCTACCAAAATTCCATTTTCAGGTTGAATGGGCGTCAGTGTCAATTTCATTTACCGAAGTTTCCGGTCTCGATGTCGAAACTGAAGTAATTGAATACCGTGATGGTGCAAGCCCTGAGTTCAGTAAATTGAAGATGCCGGGTATGCAGAAATTCAGTAATATCACCTTAAAGCGGGGTGTATTTAAATCAGACAATGAATATTTTTCTTGGTGGAATACTGTCGCTGAAAATCATGGAAACGTAGCTTAGCGAAGTGGTGATTTTTAGTCCCTGATAGGCGACAGGGCAATTCGCTGATTCGACGTGTGCTAGCAGCACGCGAGAGGAGCAAGAATTGCATTCCGAATAGCCGTCCAGCCAGTGAGGTAGTAATGACGAAGCGTCTTTTGTGCGTAGTCGTTGCGGACGCAGGGCGTTCAGGGCATCTCCCATCCGCTGCGTAGGTGAACGAATTATGGCGACAGGAGTCACGGAATTTCGTGAGGTAGCATGGCGCGCCTGTAGTCTAAATACTATCGAGAGACGAGACATCATTATTACTCGATGTTCAAGTTTTTCCATCCCATTGCCATCAAACTCTTACCTTCACCCAGCAGAACAATACTTTAATGATGCTGTTGGCCCTCGCTGTCAGCCCCGGACGGGCTGATAGTCTCCAGAAGGCGCAGGGAAATTTGCCAATCCGAAGTGCGCGATAGCGCGCGAGGGAGGCTAAAATTTTATCCCGAATAGCCGTAGAGCCATTTGTGGTAGCCATGACTGAGCTGCTTTGTGCTCAGTCTGTGGCGGACGCAGGGCGGCTGGAGCATCTCCTATTCGCTGCGTAGGTGAACGAATTACGGCGACAGGAGTCCCGGAATTTCGTGAGGTAGCATGGCGCGCCTGAAGCGCCCTAAATCTCTGCCAATCATATGTTTTCCTGATGGCATCAGTTGAAACACATCCTTTATTAATTCACCTAACTCTTTCAGCTTATCACCAGGATCTGGAAACTCTAGCAATGACGTGATGAACTCAAGCAGTACATCCATTTGAGACTTGCGCTGTAAGCTTCCTACGGTATACGCAGGTAGTTTGCTTTCAATGCGGGCTATTTGCTCTGGGTGAAGGAGAAGGCAATGGTCAAACAAAAGACTCAGAATCAGGCCACGGCTTGATCCCTCTTCATCTAATTGTTTGGCCTCACGCCCCCATCCTTCATAAAGCTTCCAGTCCTCAAAGAAAACCTCAATCAGCCATCTCAACGTATAGGCTTGAATAATATCTTGTGTGCGCCAAGTCAGGTCTGTCGCCACTAAATAGCGATAGTCGTTTTCACCGTCATATTTTAAGGCAATGACAAAGCGTTTTTTACTGTGAGAACTCACCTTCAATCGTGCACTGCTGACAGTCACTTTAATCTCTTTGCCGCCACGTACACGTATTATCTGATCAATGCCTTTGTTAATCGAATTAAAGTAGCTCTCGACTGACCTTATTCTACCTCTATATTCAATATTTTGGTTTTTACGTAATTGGCTAATCACCTGCGAGCCTCCAGATTCTTTAGCGGCTTCGTCCATAAAGGCTTTTTCACCATACAGCGCATCAGCCAGTACGCCTTTAATTTTAATCAGGCTATGCGCAACTTTAAACTCTTTTAATAAGCCTAATGCAATCTCTGTTTTGGTCGGGTAGGCACTGTCACGTTCAGGCTTAATAGGCCGATCTTTTTTTGCTATACCGCTCTTTTTCAACCGTTTATCTTCTTTATCCCACTGCTTTAAGGCTGGATCCGGCATATAAAAGAAAAAACCGACAGGCACTGTAATGGATGAGGTAACTAGCAGCAATAATACTATCGTTTGTCCATTAACATACCCGCCGGAGCCTTTGTGTTTCTGCTTGTAAACCTTATAAATACGTTCGCTGTCAGCCCCGGACGGGCTGATAGTCTCCAGAAGGCGCAGGGAAATTTGCCAATCCGAAGTGCGCGATAGCGCGCGAGGGAGGCTAAAATTTTATCCCGAATAGCCGTAGAGCCATTTGTGGTAGCCATGACTGAGCTGCTTTGTGCTCAGTCTGTGGCGGACGCAGGGCGGCTGGAGCATCTCCTATTCGCTGCGTAGGTGAACGAATTACGGCGACAGGAGTCCCGGAATTTCGTGAGGTAGCATGGCGCGCCTGTTGTAGACTTAGATCGTGCTCGGTCTGATTCATCAAAGGCCAACACACCTTCAGTAATGCCATAACGTTTTAAAATTAAGACCACACTCACCCGTAGCAACCAGTCCCAGGGTATACTTGCTTTACGAAACACCCAGGATAATGCGGCTACTTTGCAATCTCCAAGGCTTGCTCGCTCAAACTTAGCCCAGCAAACAGAGTTCATTAGCAGTATGCCCGTTAAACAAGTGCCCAACCAAACGGCTTGAATCCTTGTCAAAGCGGCTCCGGGTTTTAGCTGATTGAGCGAATCATTTAAATCGTCAATATAGCTTTGGATAAAGGTGGCTGGGGCATTCATTAACATGGGCTTACACCGATAAAATTACAACAACCTCAGAATACCTGATTTTACCTTCTCAATATCAAAAACTTGAACATCGAGTTTAAGGGTAAACTGGTTACTGCTTAAATGCTGAAGTTTCCCAATAATTATTTATGGTAAAATTGAAACTATGCTACAACTATATGAAAAAAATAGTCTTTTCATTCGTTTCAAATGCTATTGCCTAAGGGGAATTAAGTAGTGGTTTGCTATAAACATCATCAGTGTTTCCCTATCAATTGAGGCCGTGAAACTAACCTCGCCACAAGAGAGCTCATAAAGCACTGTAAAGACATTCCTGTTATTATTGCGTTTTGAACTGCCCGAATGGTATACGAGCTGATACGAGATATTCTTGCCTGGAAAAATAATGGATTCACAAAACGATCTCGTTTTTGGGTCTGTTGCTGCCTAATCTCCAGAGCCTCGCTATATTTTTTATCCGATGGATGAATCAATTCTGGCTGTTGTGTTTTTGAAATCTCTTCAAACACGCGCATTAAATTATAGCTCATTGCAGTCAGGCGCATTTGATTTTCAAGTGAGCGGGTATTGGAAGACCAAGCTTTAGTTTCCTTGAAATTACTTTTAGTGTTATTGAATGTCTTTTCAATCGTCCATCGCTTGAAATACAGCATGGCAATGGTTCCAGGGTTAATACTCGATGTTCAAGTTTTTGATATTGAGAAGGTAAAATCAGGTATTCTGAGGTTGTTGTAATTTTATCGGTGTAAGCCCATGTTAATGAATGCCCCAGCCACCTTTATCCAAAGCTATATTGACGATTTAAATGATGCGCTCAATCAGCTAAAACCCGGAGCCGCTTGGTTGGGCACTTGTTTAACGGGCATACTGCTAATGAACTCTGTTTGCTGGGCTAACCCATCTTCGTCACTTTCATCTTTCTAAGCCATTGATTCATCGGTTTAAGCGATTTTTTGTCGAAAAATTCTCTTTAAAATCAATGGTGTTTTTTTTGAAAGTTTTGTAGTGCCATTTATATTATTTTTGTCGATAAATTCATTGACTTTTGTCAAAAAAATCATCATTATTTGAGTGTAATTTACATGCGACAAAAATACTCTAAAAAATCCAACGTTTTATACAAAAACACAAAACCTGTAGTGCCAACTGGCTACTTTTTAAAATTTCAACCAATTGATTTATAACAACTACATCATCAATAGTGACGAAGATGGGCTAAGTTTGAGCGAGCAAGCCTTGGAGATTGCAAAGTAGCCGTATTATCCAGGGTGTTTCGTAAAGCAAGTATACCCTGGGACTGGTTGCTACGGGTGAGTGTGGTCTTAATTTTAAAACGTTATGGCATTACTGAAGGTGTGTTGGCCTTTGATGAATCAGACCGAGCACGATCTAAGTCTACAAAACGTATTTATAACTCGATGTTCAAGTTTTTGATATTGAGAAGGTAAAATCAGGTATTCTGAGGTTGTTGTAATTTTATCGGTGTAAGCCCATGTTAATGAATGCCCCAGCCACCTTTATCCAAAGCTATATTGACGATTTAAATAAGTGTTGGTGACAGGAGTCCCAGAATGTTGTGAGGTAGCATGGCGCGCCTGGCAGTGTTGGTGAATATGTTCAGAGAGTGGTAGGTCTTTAAGCATGGGTGATATCCGTTTATGAGGTGATTAAAACGGAAATTTTTAGAAAATTTTTTCGGCAATTGCAAGCTTTATTTGAAATTATTTGTTGTTTTTTTACGGTGCCTACAGAGTGTCTATTTGCTGTTATAAGTGATTAAAATCAAAAAGATGGAAATATTCGAGTGGTGCTACCTTCAGGTAGGTTATAGGCTGCTTTGTTTAGGTACTTCTTCTTTCAATGGGAACACTGATGATAAACATGGCAAAACCACCTAAAATAAACCTCGATACACCAGCATTGTGTATTTCAGCTACTCAATAATTGGGAAACTTCAGCTTAAATGGTGTCTGGCATAAAAGTGGCATGAACTTATTTTAGGCTTTTTTACGGAACGTGGAAACTGTCGTACTGATGTTAAGGGAGAAACCCAAGCGGAAGCCCCGCAAGGGTCTGAGTACCGATGCAGAACACAGGGGCGGATCAGCTCGTAGTAGTGATGAAGTTTCTGTAATGGAAATGGAGCGAAGGGGCTGACATGTCTATGAGCAACCTTTAGTCAACCAGAAAAGGGCTGAACTAAAGGTTTATTCAAACTTGGTAATTGCAAGGGGCATGAAGAGCCGTATGAAGCGAGAGTTTCAAGTACGGATCTGTGAGAGCCTGAGGGGGAAGATCCTTGGGCGACTCGACTAAAGTCACTACAACGCAGAAGACGGACAAAAAGACAAGCAAGGTGGGTGGGTTATTTCTTGCGAGTTACCTTAGTACTTTTAACAAATGAATCTGTCAGCCGATTTGAATTCCAGCTAGTCGAGAGGATATATACTGATTTTTTTGCTGGGGTGTTACTCAGAAAAATAATTGGCCGCTCCGATTAAGGGGGCACTCGGGTTAAGCGATAGTTTGATGGACATCTGGCTGAGTAGGTTTTTAAAGCGTCCCTTGGCAGTAAATGCACGCAAAAAGTGCTCACTTTCCATTGCAGGGCGGATTTTTGGGCCTATTCCGCCACCAATAAATACGCCGCCTGTAGATAAGCATTTAAGCGCCAGGTTTCCTGCCTCTGCTGCATACAGTTCGGTAAATAGACGTACAACTTCTATGCATACTGGATCTTCATTATTCAGACCTAAGCGGGAAATAGTTGCATTGCGATCACTGACAGTAGCACTGTTAGTATCGGCTGTAGGAATTGTCTGATTGGCTGGTCCGAAGCCAGAAGCCAGCAGAAAATCATAAAGGTGCCCAAATCCATCTCCGCAGAGTACACGCTCCCAGCTAACATGATCGGTAAACTGTTTACGCAAGTAGCATAGTAACTGATCCTGTTGTGGGGTTTGTGAGGCAAAATCAGTGTGACCACCTTCGGTTGCTATCGGCTGATGGCGCTTACCATCCCAGTGAAGAATCGCCTGGCCTAATCCGGTTCCTGCAGCGATAACTGCAATATTACCGTTTTTGGTTTGTGCATTCGGGTTTAGTTCGACCAAATCGCTAGCTGCGCTGTTTAGTATACCAAGTGCCATTGCCTCTAAATCATTTAACAGCATAACTTTTGGGGTACCTAGTTTTGTTGCAAGCTCTCTTGCATCAATGATCCAGGGTAGGTTGGTAGTTTGGCATCGCTGGTCTACAATAGGGCCTGCAATACCGAAACAGGCAGTATCAATTTTGCTATCGGATTTTAGAAAGATTGCCAGGATATCATCAAATTGTGGGTAAGCATTGCTGGCAAATGTTTGCTCGCGAACACATTGTAAAGTGCCCTGAGGGTTTTTTGTATATAGGCCTAAAACAGTTTTTGTACCACCTATATCACCTGCTAAAATCATTATTAACGCCTGCTGTTTTGTTTGCGATTATATGGAACTAAACCCGGATGTAGGGTCTTTAGCCCTGCATGATTCAGGTGGGGATAAGGAGACTGTAAAAGTATTTAATAGTACGCCTGAACAATCAGGCTGGGTAGCCTGGTATGGGTTTGAAAACCTCGGCAATCATTAGCTTTCGTGGCCTTGATTGTTGAGACTCATACCTCTACCAAACTACAAAAAATACTTTTACAGTCTCGAAACGCCCCAATTCCTATTTGAAAATATACTTTTATACATTGAATACTATCATGAATAAATTTAACTTTGTAAGTTTTACACTGCGACTACTAGGTACTATGACCTTGGTCTTATTGACTTATAACCCAACCGGATATTCCTATTTTCACTGGGTTCAAGATTCGCTAGCACTTCAGGGGACAGGGTTCGGAGCTGAGCATGCATTTTCCGGCGTGGTTATGCTAATAGGCTGGACTATCTTAATCAGGTCAACGTTACAGTCATTGGGAGCGTTATGCTTAATTCTGGCGGCTGCTTTTATTGGTACTTTGGTCTGGCTGATGACTAGTTATGGTGTCGTAGAAGTTGAGTCTTCCACGGCTATCGCTGAAAATCAGGGAAACGGAGCCTAAGCGAAGTGAAGATTTTTAGTCCGCGATAGCCGTAGGGCCGTTGTTTTGTCGGAGTCTGAGCGTTAGCGAAGGTGGAGACAAAATAAAAGGCCATCCGACACGGCGTCAAGTCATTTGGAGCCTATGTTCCGACCCCTTGTTGGGTCGGGACGAGGTGACGAGGACGAATCGGGGCCGCCGGAGGCATTAGTGGTCGCGTTAAGTTTTTGCCGCTTGCTTGGGCTGGGATGCCCAAAACAAGCTTTCGCAAAAATAGCGACTCCCCGAATTTGCCCCGCTTTTTTTTCTGCCACCTTGCCTTTTTTATATTTAAGTCGTTTGCTTAAAGCAAAGATTTCAATCAGGGCAGGGTGCGGATAACATTCAATCTGCCACCGATCGCCCTTTAGATGCTTAAACTCGATGTTCAAGTTTTTGATATTGAGAAGGTAAAATCAGGTATTCTGAGGTTGTTGTAATTTTATCGGTGTAAGCCCATGTTAATGAATGCCCCAGCCACCTTTATCCAAAGCTATATTGACGATTTAAATGATGCGCTCAATCAGCTAAAACCCGGAGCCGCTTTGACACGGATTCAAGCCGCTTGGTTGGGCACTTGTTTAACGTGCATACTGCTAATGAACTCTGTTTGCTGGGCTAAGTTTGAGCGAGCAAGCCTTGGAGATTGCAAAGTAGCCGCATTATCCTGGGTGTTTCGTAAAGCAAGTATACCCTGGGACTGTTTGCTACGGGTGAGTGTGGTCTTAATTTTAAAACGTTATGGCATTACTGAAGCTGAAGTTTCCCAATAATTATTTATGGTAAAATTGAAACTATGCTACAACTATATGAGAAAAATAGTCTTTTCATTCGTTTCAAATGCTATTGCCTAAGGGGAATTAAGTAGGGGTTTGCTATAAACATCATCAGTGTTCCCATTGAAAGAAGAAGTACCTAAACAAAGCAGCCTATAACCTACCTGAAGGCAGCACCACTCGAATATTTCCATCTTTTTGATTTTAATCACTTATAACAGCAAATAGACACTCTGTAGGCACCGTAAAAAAACAACAAATAATTTCAAATAAAGCTTGCAATTGCCGAAAAAATTTCCGTTTTAATCACCTCATAAACGGATATCACCCATGCTTAAAGACCTACCACTCTCTGAACATATTCACCAACACTGCAATGAAAGTATGGAACGTGCCCTGTTAGCAGAGCGTCATCCTTTGTGGGCTCGTTCATGCCCAGAGTTGAAGGATATCGACTTTATTCGCCTTGGGTTATTACGCTGTATCAGTGTAGTCATCTCCTTACACACAAGTCTGATATAAGAGTGTAAAATCTCATTATTTTAGTAACGATGACTGAGACTTGGGCAGAAATGGAATTTTGTAATTTAGATTTAGGTGATTCACGGCTTAATAAAAGAGCAGTTAAATTGATAGAAACTTTTGTAAAAGCGCCTAAACTAAGCATTCCTCAGGCTTGCCAAGGCTGGGCTGAAACACAAGCGACTTATCGATTTTATGCAAATGAAAATGTGACATGGGAAAAGTTGTTAGTCGCCCATACAGATCAAGTTGAACAGCGCATTATAGTCAGTGAAGAGCCCGTTATTTTATGCTTACAAGATACGACAGAATTAGATTTTAATGGACAAGAAACTGAGGATTTAGGTCGCTTATCTTACGATGCCCAAAGAGGCATGTACTTGCATCCGACACTCTGCATTACACCAGACCGGCTCCCTTTAGGGGTTAGTGATGCGTGGATGTGGGCAAGAGGAAAAAGCAAAGCAGAAGATCAAAATAATCCCACGATAAAAGAAAGTGATCGCTGGATAGAAGGTTATGAACGTGTCGCTGAAATGGCCGAACGTTGCCCTAAAAGTCGGCTCGTTTATGTGGCCGATAGAGAAGGTGATATTTTAAGTCTTATGCAGAGAAGTAAGGCGTTAAATACGCCTGCTGACTGGCTAGTAAGAGCCAGGCATAACCGTAAATTATCAGCGGATGAAACACTGTGGGATAGCGTCGATAAGCAAGAGGTTATGAGTCGCGTTAGTTTTATTAAGCCACGAAAAAAAGGCGAAAAATCGCGACAAGTTCAGCAAGAAATTAAAGTGTTACGCTGCACTTTCCCCGTAAAAGGGAAAGAAGGTATTGAAGTAACTTTGGTTCAGGCAAAAGAAATCAACCCGCCTAAAGGGAAGTCACCGCTCATATGGCGCTTATTAAGCAATCGAAGGGTAGAAAGTGAAGATCAAGCCTGTGAGTTGATTGACTGGTATCGCTGTCGCTGGGAAATAGAAATGTTTTTTGATATTTTGAAAGTGGGCTGCAAGGTTGAAAAGCTTCAATTATCCAGTAAAGAGCGCATTGAAAAAGCCTTAGTCATGGCCATGGTTATTGCTTGGCGGGTGATGTATCTTATGCGCTTAGGTCGCATCTGTCCTGACTTGCCTGCTGAATTAATCTTTGATCCTTTAGAATGGAAATCATCTTATGGTTTATTGGACAAAAAGATACCCAAAAAAGTGCCTACACTGAATGCCGTGTTAAGAAATTTAGCGACATTGGGTGGTTTTTTAGGGCGTAAATCAGATGGTGACCCTGGTGCGAAAAGTATTTGGATCGGTTTTCAGAGGATTCAGGACTGCGTATATGGTATTCAAATGGCCAGAAAGCTAAAAGGCGTATTTTAGGACTTGTGTGTAAGGAGGTGCAGTGTAGTCGATAGTGGTCGTCATTTCCTCCAAACCAATGAACAGATTTATGGCCAGCTGCTTCCCCACTCAACGTATTTTAAATCACTGAAGTCGCATAGACGAACAAGTATGCTTGAGGCATTTGAACAGCAGAGCTATCATCTTCACGCCGAAACACTGCTATCGCAAGGCATTGATTATCTTAAAGCATTCCCGGAACTTGACGAATACACCATAGAAGCACAGGCGCGCCATGCTACCTCACGAAATTCCGGGACTCCTGTCGCCGTAATTCGTTCACCTACGCAGCGAATAGGAGATGCTCCAGCCGCCCTGCGTCCGCCACAGACTGAGCACAAAGCAGCTCAGTCATGGCTACCACAAATGGCTCTACGGCTATTCGGGATAAAATTTTAGCCTCCCTCGCGCGCTATCGCGCACTTCGGATTGGCAAATTTCCCTGCGCCTTCTGGAGACTATCAGCCCGTCCGGGGCTGACAGCGGTGGTGGATTACCGTGATCCAGAAACCGGAAAACTTCACCGGTTCGTGACAACCTTCGCTGAAAATCCTGGAAACGGAGCTTTAGCGAAGTGAAGATTTTTAGTCCGCGATAGCCGTAGGGCCGTTGTTTTGTCGGAGTCTGAGCGTTAGCGAAGGTGGAGACAAAATAAAAGGCCATCCGACACGGCGTCAAGTCATTTGGAGCCTATGTTCCGACCCCTTGTTGGGTCGGGACGAGGTGACGAGGACGAATCGGGGCCGCCGGAGGCATAAGTGGTCGCGTTAAGTTTTTGCTGCTTGCTTGGGCTGGGATGCCCAAAACAAGCTTTCGCAAAAATAGCGACTCCCCGAGCCAATGACTATTAACCCTGGAACCATTGCCATGCTGTATTTCAAGCGATGGACGATTGAAAAGACATTCAATAACACTAAAAGTAATTTCAAGGAAACTAAAGCTTGGTCTTCCAATACCCGCTCACTTGAAAATCAAATGCGCCTGACTGCAATGAGCTATAATTTAATGCGCGTGTTTGAAGAGATTTCAAAAACACAACAGCCAGAATTGATTCATCCATCGGATAAAAAATATAGCGAGGCTCTGGAGATTAGGCAGCAACAGGCTCAAAAACGAGATCGTTTTGTGAATCCATTATTTTTCCAGGCAAGAATATCTCGTATCAGCTCGTATACCATTCGGGCAGTTCAAAACGCAATCGCTGAAAATCAGGGAAACGGAGCCTAAGCGAAGTGATGATTTTTAGTCCGCGATAGCCGTAGGGCCGTTATTTTGTCGGAGTCTGAGCGTTAGCGAAGGTGGCGACAAAATAAAAGGCCATCCGACACGGCGTCAAGTCATTTGGAGCCTATGTTCCGACCCCTTGTTGGGTCGGGACGAGGTGACGAGGACGAATCGGGGCCGCCGGAGGCATAAGTGGTCGCGTTAAGTTTTTGCTGCTTGCTTGGGCTGGGATGCCCAAAACAAGCTTTCGCAAAAATAGCGACTCCCCGAAATAACAGGAATGTCTTTACAGTGCTTTATGAGCTCTCTTGTGGCGAGGTTAGTTTTACGGCCTCAATTGATAGGGGAACACTGATGATAAACATGGCAAAACCACCTAAAATAAACCTCGATACACCAGCATTGTGTATTTCAGCTACTCAATAATTGGGAAACTTCAGTACTAGAAGGTGTGTTGGCCTTTGATGAATCAGACCGAGCACGATCTAAGTCTACAAAACGTATTTATAAGGTTTACAAGCAGAAACACAAAGGCTCCGGCGGGTATGTTAATGGACAAACGATAGTATTATTGCTGCTAGTTACCTCATCCATTACAGTGCCTGTCGGTTTTTTCTTTTATATGCCGGATCCAGCCTTAAAGCAGTGGGATAAAGAAGATAAACGGTTGAAAAAGAGCGGTATAGCAAAAAAAGATCGGCCTATTAACCCTGAACCTGACAGTGCCTACCCGACCAAAACAGAGATTGCATTAGGCTTATTAAAAGAGTTTAAAGTTGCGCATAGCCTGATTAAGATTAAAGGCGTACTGGCTGATGCGCTGTATGGTGAAAAAGCCTTTATGGACGAAGCCGCTAAAGAATCTGGAGGCTCGCAGGTGATTAGCCAATTATGTAAAAACCAAAATATTGAATATAGAGGTAGAATAAGATCAGTCGAGAGCTACTTTAATTCGATTAACAAAGGCATTGAGCAGACAATACGTGTGCGTGGCGGCAAAGAGATTAAAGTGACTGTCAGCAGTGCACGATTAAAGGTGAGTTCTCACAGTAAAAAACGCTTTGTCATTGCGTTAAAATATGACAGCGAAAACGACTATCGCTATTTAGTGTCGACAGACCTGACTTGGCGCACACAAGATATTATTCAAGCCCATACGTTGAGATGGCTGATTGAGGTTTTCTTTGAGGACTGGAAGCTTTATGAAGGATGGGGGCGTGAGGCCAAACAATTAGATGAAGAGGGATCAAGCCGTGGCCTGATTCTGAGTCTTTTGTTTGACCATTGCCTTCTCCTTCACCCAGAGCAAATAGCCCGCATTGAAAGCAAACTACCTGCGTATACCGTAGGAAGCTTACAGCGCAAGTCTCAAATGGATGTACTGCTTGAGTTCATCACGTCATTGCTAGAGTTTCCAGATCCTGGTGATAAGCTGAAAGAGTTAGGTGAATTAATAAAGGATGTGTTTCAACTGATGCCATCAGGAAAACATATGATTGGCAGAGATTTAGGGCGCTTAGAGCCAACAGCATCATTAAAGTATTGTTCTGCTGGGTGAAGGTAAGAGTTTGATGGCAATGGGATGGAAAAACTTGAACATCGAGTTAAAGCCACTGTTTAGTAATTGGGTCGATAAATATACGCTATCTGCATTGGGATAGAGCGTAGTGTTTGATGCATGACAGGTTGCTCCTTGGGCACCATAGTGGCGGCCAATTTCTCTTTCACACTGGCGCATGCCCTGATTATTATTGATAATAAGAGACGCGTCAATTACGATACCAGTAAGCTTATCAATTCCATACACAGCAGGCTCAATCATTTTCACTGTTAGAATATTGTTAACTGAAGTTTCCCAATTATTGAGTAGCTGAAATACACAATGCTGGTGTATCGAGGTTTATTTTAGGTGGTTTTGCCATGTTTATAGCAAACCCCTACTTAATTCCCCTTAGGCAATAGCATTTGAGACGAATGAAAAGACTATTTTTTTCATATAGTTGTAGCATAGTTTCAATTTTACCATAAATAATTATTGGGAAACTTCAGTATTGTTAATAAGTTCTCCGCTGGCAATTGCTGATGGATTTTTTTTGCTTTGCCAGGCTAGATCTATCCCTGCTAAGATCAAATTTTATTCCCTGCTCATGAAGTATACGGAAGTATGATTATCATAATCTGACAGTGTAACTTAGTCATTATTATAAAGCTAAATACTTTATAATTGCGTGTGCCTTTTTACTCAATGTGTTAGTTTCAATGCAAAAACAATCATCCATCTCGGGCTTGCTAGATCATGATCTGGAAGCTCAAGCGCTATCATTGCAAAAATCAGCTAAGAACAAAGAAGCGATAAAACTGTATAAAAAATTATTGCAGATTGATGATAATGAACAGTGGCAGCAACAGATTGCATTCTGCTATGTGCAGCGTGCAAAAGCCTTTGCTGAAAAAGGCATGCTTCAGGAAGCGCTGGTATTATGGGAGAGCCATACCGAGTATACTCAGCCGCCTTTTATCGCCTATGATCAATATATCATCTGGTTGATCCTGGTCAATAATCAGCCAAGTATTCAGGCGGGTTTAGAGCAATTAACGGCGCAGCAACTAGATAAGCAATACCCGGTATTAGCCACTGCTCTGGGATACCTGCTCTTGACTAAGCACCCGGAATTTGAGCAGATGCTGCCGCATGAGTCGCTATTCCTTACACATTTTAAGATTGCACAAACGGCAATACAAGCTTATCAGGATGGAAATAATGATAAGCTCCAGGCGGCTTTAAAGCAGATACCTTACCGCTCCGCGTATAGAGATTTACGTACTCTATTAAGCGCCATAGTGGCTATGGCTGATTCGCCAGTACAGGCGCAGATACTACTGACTAAAATTCCTGCTGTGTCAGCTTATGCGCCAGCAGCGAAGTTATTGCTTGCCTGTGCCAGAGATGGTGCAGAACTTGTTGAAGATCTGGTTGAATTCAATCACCAGCAGCGCAGTTTTGTCGGCGATATAATAGGCCTGAATAAAAAGCAGCTGGATTTTGTGCAGCACTACAGTCGTGAGCATGAACATTTATCTGACAAGGTGCAATTTAATCTGGCCATTCAATATCTAGATTTGCTCGATACTGACACTGTGCAACAGTTTTGCCAGGCACTACTGGCTAGCTATCATGCTGGAAAAAAGGATTATTACAAGCACTTTGGTGAGCCTGACGAGTTTGAAGAATACCGGGTTAAGGCATTGCGCTGTGAGCAAGATAATAACCTCTACGATGCTGACTATTACTGGAGGGAATGTATCAGTATTCTGGATGCTAATGCTGCTGAGAATGGTTTGCAGATTGCCCTGATATTGCAGCGTATGGCAGCGAGAGAACCCGAGGGAGACAAACGCACTGAATTGCTGATTGATAGTGTGGCGTATGAGCCTGATAATCGCAATACCTATCTGCAAATCATGCATTACTTTAGTCAGCAGCAGGAAACTGCAAAGGAGCATAAACTCTGGTTAAGTAAAACTCTGGAACAATTTCCGCAAGACGTAGACGTATTAACTCAGGCGGTTAAAGCCGCAACGCGTAATAAAACATTTAAAAAAGCCAGTCAGTATGCCGCTAAAATATTAAGCATAGATCCGCTTAATACCTTTGCCAAACAAACATTGTTTGCCAGTTATCTGGCACATGCCCAGCGATTGATGCGTGAAAAAAATTACCGTCTGGTAGCAAAAGAAATTAGCGAAGCCGAGCAGCTAAAAAGTGGCAAAGCATATTCTAAGCAGCTGGAATTAATGCATGCACTATTGTACTTTGCCAGTGAGGACAAGCAACAGGGCATACAAAAAATCAGTACCGCACTTGCTGATCTGCATACTGATCCTGTGAATCGTATGTTTCACGCAAGTATGCAAGCTTTGTTAAATGGCTTACCAGTGGCGACTATTTTACGTGAATTACCCCAGGCGAAGGAGTATTTGCTTAGTACACAGGAAATGTCAGACCTTATTCAGCAGTTCGAGCTGTACGCTATTGATAGTGATAACCTGGGTTATTTATATAAGGCGCTGGATAAAATTAAAGCGCCATTAAAAAAATCACTTTCCGATCAAAACTACCCTGAGGAGTTACTGCTAAATCTATGCAAAGTACTGGATAGCTTCGAACATTTTGAATTATTACGCCATTGTGCGCGAGTTGCTCAGTTACAATGCAAAAAACCTATCTGGATGTATTATCGGGTTTATGCAGATAAAAATGGCAAGGCTGAAGACTGCTCTTATTGGGAAATTCAGCGCCTGGAAAATGCAAATAAACAGGCTAGAGAAGCTAAGGACTACCCGAGCAGTATCTTGATAGATAAGTTTCTGGATAGCTATTATGAAGCGCATCCAGAGCAAAATATGGGCTTTCTGGAAGGGCTATTTGGTGGTGCTGGTGATGAAGATGGGCAGGGTGATCCATTAGAAGAATTATTCGGTCACCTGCCTGATCGAGTAATGATTGATCTTAATAGCAAGGCTGAAGCATTATTGAAAAAAACCACTCCGGAGAATTTAATTCAGGGCTTAGCGCAACAGGTAGATGGTGATCAATCTTTACTTATGGCAATGATGGCAAACCCGGACATATTCTCTGCGTTAATGTTGCTTAAGGCAGCAGATGAATTGTTGATAGATATTGATACTAATATTGATGATGTAATAGGAGTTTTTGGTATTACTGAAAACAAAAGCGCATTTCCATTTCCTTTTTAAGCAACGATAAAAATAATGCAAACACCTTATCAAATACTTGACGTTGCAGTTGATGCCAATGATAAAGCAATTAAACAGGCATATTTGCAACAGGTTAAGAATAATCCGCCGGACCGAAATCAGCAGCGGTTTCAGTTAATTCATGATACGTATACCTCAATTAAAGATCATAAAAGTAGGGTTGCTCATAATTTATTTACCCTACAGGCTGCTGATTTCAATACGATACTCGATAAAGCGCTACATACTAAGCAAGTAGGCACTACAGTGAGCGCTGAATCGTTTAATAAACTACTAAGTATAAGCATGGATGATACAAGCCTTTTAAATGCCTTTGCAGATGCTGATAACACATGAGTACAGAAATACAAAAAACTGAATTACTGGAAGACTTTCAGAAGTATCTTGAGTACAGCCATGCTGGATCACTGAGCTCTTCAGAACAACCAGATCTGCATACCTTGCTGGGAGAAATAACTGGCTTAAAAACAGAGGTCAAAGCAGAAGCCAGGCAATATAAAAATACCCTGGATACTTTGAGTTCAGCTCTGGATACCGTGCAGCAAGATAATAAAGTGCTATCAGCCGAGCTTGCGGCAAGTGCCGAGCGCTTTGATCAACAACAAGCTGAAATGATGCGCACTCTGTTGCTGGAAATGGTCGATCTATATGACCGCATAAGTGCCGGAGTTACTGTGTTAAAAAATTATCAACCGCTTAGTTCCCTGTTCAGGCACTCTAAAAAACATGACGTGCGTTTTATCGAGCGCTTTAAACAAGGACAGCAAATGACGCTCAGGCGCTTTGAGCAATTATTACAAAACTACCAGGTAAAAGCAGTGGACTGCGTAGGGCACAAGCTAGATCCTTTGACCATGATAGCAGTTGAAACCGGTGAGAATCAAAAACTTGGCAATGGCATAGTACTAGAAGAATTGCGCACTGGCTTTTTATATCAGGGCCAGGTACTACGTCTGGCAGAAGTTAAAGTAAATAAAATCAGGATTAGATAATACATGAACGATATTATTATTGGTATAGATTTAGGAACCACTAACGCAGAAGTTTCTATCGTCGAAAACGGTAAGGTGAGAGTAATTGCTGATGGCGATAGTAAAATGCTACCGTCATTTGTCGGAATAGATGATAACGGGCAGGTTATCGTCGGTGAAACGGCTCGCAACCAATATCTAGTCTATCCGGAACGCACTATTAAATCGATCAAACGCCAGATGGGGCAGGATACGCATGTCGTATTAGCCGAGCAGAGTTACACTCCGCAGGAGATTTCAGCGATTATTCTTAAGCGCCTGAAGTCTATTGCAGAAAATGACTTAGGACAAACAGTTAGCAAGGCAGTGATTACCGTTCCTGCTTATTTTTCTGATGCACAACGCCAGGCAACTCGCGAGGCTGGAGAGATTGCAGGTCTGGAAGTAGTGCGCATGATCAACGAGCCGACTGCTGCCGCGTTAGCCTATGATGCTAATCAATCCGAGTCTAAACATGTGCTTGTCTATGATCTGGGAGGGGGAACCTTTGATGTCTCGGTGGTGAATATCGAGTCGGGCGTGGTTGAAGTATTGTCGAGTCATGGAGATAATCAACTGGGGGGTGATGATTTTGATCAGCAGATTGTTGACTATTTGCTAGCGCAAATTCAGGACACTTACCAGGTCAATGTGCGTGCGCATAGTAAGGCGATGGCGCGCATTACCCGCGCTGCAGAAGAGGCAAAGTTTTTACTTTCCGACCAGCCCTATGCGCAGATTGAAGAAGAATACTTGCTGGAGCATGAAGGCGTTGCCATTCATTTATCGCATGAACTATCCCGTATGGCTTATGAAGAGATGATTGATGATTATATTAATGCCACACTGGATGCAGTACATATCGCGCTAAAAGGTGCAAGGTTCACTACTGCTGATATTGATGAAATCATATTGGTGGGAGGTTCTACGCGCACGCCTTGTATACGCGAACGCCTGCTGAATGAATTTGGCTTTGAGCCGCATAGTGAAGTCAATCCGAACTTATGTGTCACTATAGGGGCAGCTATTCAGGCTGCGATGATAGCTGGGCAGGAAGTGGATACTGTATTGGTTGATGTCACGCCATATACCTATGGAACAAGTGCGATAGGTAGTCTGGATGGCTCGCCGTATCCGTTTATGTATGTGCCGATAATTCATAAAAACACCGTGTTGCCGAGTCGTAAGTCCGATGCGTTTGCGACTAGTTATGATGGCCAGGAAGCGGTGGAGATTACGCTATATCAGGGAGAAGATCCCGATGCGTTGAATAATGTCAAAATTGGTGAGTTTCGGGTTGAGGGTCTGTTAGATGTTGCCTCTGGAAATGTGATTACTCTGACGCTGGCACTGGATCTAAATGGAATGTTACAGGTTTCAGCGCAGGAAAAAGACACTGGGCTGGAAAAGTGCATCATCATTAAAAATGCCTTATCTGAATTTGAGGGTGATGCGCTGGATACCGCAAAGCAGCGTATTAATTCTTTACTAGGACAAATGGACCCTCGGGTTATAGAAGATCAGCCACCTGAAGAAAAAACTGGAATTATAGCACCGGAAATAGTTGCAGCTGGTGAGTTGATTTCTAAAGCCGAATGTTTGTTCGGGAAGGTGTCTAATGAAGATAAGGAAGACATGAGCGACTTAATTGAAACGCTAAAAAACTGTATCGATGCCAAAGATATTCAGGGACTGGATGACCTAACCCGGGAATTACAGGATATTATTTATTATCTGGAGTCCTGATGCAGCGTTGCCCCAGTTGTAATGCACGACTCAAAGGTCGGGTAATATGCGCCCGATGCAAGGCTGATCTGACAGTATTGATTAACGCTGAACGATCTGCACAGCAATGGCTAACTAAAGCAGTCGAGGCATATGTAGCAGGTAATATTGAGCAGAGCATAACAGCGTTAGCTATTTCCTTAAGCCAGCATAAGACCCGCCTAGCCTTGGTGTTTCGCGAGTTTATCATTGAGCGGCAATGTCGGGATATTCTTGAATTACTGGCGCAAAAGCAATTGCTGCAAGCCAGGCAAAGACTTTACCAGTTACGATTATTACTTCCCAGCAGTCCGCAATTACAACAACTGCAATCATTCAGTGATTACTTATTCGTGAATAGCCAGGAATAGTCAAATGCAAAGTGAAGAAGCTAAAGAAACAACACTCTCTAGGCTTGATAGCGCGATTGTCCTGTTTAAAGAGATCTCAATTTTTGGTGGCTTTTTCATTGGTGTGAGCGTTGCTATATTTTACCTGTTCGGGATAGCGATTTATGCAACCTTCACCAGCATGATGGGTATCTCGCCCGCTGAAAATCATGGAAACGGAGCTTAGCGAAGTGGTGATTTTTAGTCCCTGATAGGCGACAGGGCAATTCGCTGATTCGACGTGTGCTAGCAGCACGCGAGAGGAGCAAGAATTGCATTCCGAATAGCCTGAGGTAGTTAATGACGAAGCGGCTTTTGTGCGTAGTCGTTGCGGACGCAGGGCGTTCAGGGCATCTCCCATCCGCTGCGTAGGTGAACGAATTATGGCGACAGGAGTCCCGGAATTTCGTGAGGTAGCATGGCGCGCCTGGCGTTTTTTGCCATCTTCCAAGCCTAGAATATGATCCTCTGCCGCCAGAATTAGTGACAACTTTTGAGCGTTATCAGCGGTAAAAAATTCCTTATAACTCGATGTTCAAGTTTTTCCATCCCATTGCCATCAAACTCTTACCTTCACCCAGCAGAACAATACTTTAATGATGCTGTTGGCTCTAAGCGCCCTAAATCTCTGCCAATCATATGTTTTCCTGATGGCATCAGTTGAAACACATCCTTTATTAATTCACCTAACTCTTTCAGCTTATCACCAGGATCTGGAAACTCTAGCAATGACGTGATGAACTCAAGCAGTACATCCATTTGAGACTTGCGCTGTAAGCTTCCTACGGTATACGCAGGTAGTTTGCTTTCAATGCGGGCTATTTGCTCTGGGTGAAGGAGAAGGCAATGGTCAAACAAAAGACTCAGAATCAGGCCACGGCTTGATCCCTCTTCATCTAATTGTTTGGCCTCACGCCCCCATCCTTCATAAAGCTTCCAGTCCTCAAAGAAAACCTCAATCAGCCATCTCAACGTATAGGCTTGAATAATATCTTGTGTGCGCCAAGTCAGGTCTGTCGCCACTAAATAGCGATAGTAGTTTTCACCGTCATATTTTAAGGCAATGACAAAGCGTTTTTTACTGTGAGAACTCACCTTCAATCGTGCACTGCTGACAGTCACTTTAATCTCTTTGCCGCCACGTACACGTATTATCTGATCAATGCCTTTGTTAATCGAATTAAAGTAGCTCTCGACTGACCTTATTCTACCTCTATATTCAATATTTTGGTTTTTACGTAATTGGCTAATCACCTGCGAGCCTCCAGATTCTTTAGCGGCTTCGTCCATAAAGGCTTTTCACCATACAGCGCATCAGCCAGTACGCCTTTAATTTTAATCAGGCTATGCGCAACTTTAAACTCTTTTAATAAGCCTAATGCAATCTCTGTTTTGGTCGGGTAGGCACTGTCACGTTCAGGCTTAATAGGCCGATCTTTTTTTGCTATACCGCTCTTTTTCAACCGTTTATCTTCTTTATCCCACTGCTTTAAGGCTGGATCCGGCATATAAAAGAAAAAACCGACAGGCACTGTAATGGATGAGGTAACTAGCAGCAATAATACTATCGTTTGTCCATTAACATACCCGCCGGAGCCTTTGTGTTTCTGCTTGTAAACCTTATAAATACGTTTTGTAGACTTAGATCGTGCTCGGTCTGATTCATCAAAGGCCAACACACCTTCAGTAATGCCATAACGTTTTAAAATTAAGACCACACTCACCCGTAGCAACCAGTCCCAGGGTATACTTGCTTTACGAAACACCCAGGATAATACGGCTACTTTGCAATCTCCAAGGCTTGCTCGCTCAAACTTAGCCCAGCAAACAGAGTTCATTAGCAGTATGCCCGTTAAACAAGTGCCCAACCAAGCGGCTCCGGGTTTTAGCTGATTGAGCGCATCATTTAAATCGTCAATATAGCTTTGGATAAAGGTGGCTGGGGCATTCATTAACATGGGCTTACACCGATAAAATTACAACAACCTCAGAATACCTGATTTTACCTTCTCAATATCAAAAACTTGAACATCGAGTAAAAGTAATTTCAAGGAAACTAAAGCTTGATCTTCCAATACCCGCTCACTTGAAAATCAAATGCGCCTGACTGCAATGAGCTATAATTTAATGCGCGTGTTTGAAGAGATTTCAAAAATACAACAGCCAGAATTGATTCATCCATCGGATAAAAAATATAGCGAGGCTCTGGAGATAAGGCAGCAACAGGCTCAAAAACGAGATCGTTTTGTGAATCCATTATTTTTCCAGGCAAGAATATCTCGTATCAGCTCGTATACCATTCGGGCAGTTCAAAACGCAATAATAACAGGAATGTCTTTACAGTGCTTTATGAGCTCTCTTGTGGCGAGGTTAGTTTCACGGCCTCAATTGATAGGGGAACACTGATGGATATTGTAGAGAAAATTCCGGTTAATAAAACGGTTAAAATACGCCTTATCAGAAATGGAAAATTATTCAGAACGGAATTTAGAACAAAAATTTTACCATGACAGATTCCGCACAAATTTTACATCGATACGAGTTGATTCTGAGTTCCGCTGTCGATGGTATTTATGGCCTGGATATAGACGGCAGGATAACCTTTGTTAACCCCGCTGCGCTGAAAATGAACGGCTGGGGGTTGAGCAAGAAACACTTGGTGAACTGGGGCATATGCAGCACCATCATAGCAAAGAAAATGGTGAGCATTATCCGCGTCATGAGTGCCCGATTTATGCCGCCTTAAAAGATGGTGAAGTACATCATGTCACGCATGAGGTGTTCTGGCGTAAAGATGGCTCGTGTTTTCCAGTGCATTACACCAGTACCCCAATTTGGGAAAATAATGCCATCATAGGTGCAGTGGTGGTGTTCCAGGGTGTGAGTAAACTCAAGCAAGCAGAAGCGAAGGTTACCCTGTTACAACGCAAAAATGAATTGATTTTAGCCTCTGCAGGGGAAGGCATCTGTGGCTTTGGCCGTGAGGGCAGGGTCACTTTTATTAACCCTGCTGCTGCCATTATGCTAGTCTGGCCAGAGGACGGGGTAGCCGGGAAAACCATTCATGATATTTTTGGGCGTGATGAGCCGGATGCAGATAAATACTGTCCAGTGCAAAATATAATGCGCGGTAAACAGCGGTTTAAAGCCTGTGACAAAGTTTTCTGGCGTAGTGATGGGACTTTCTTTTCGGTAGATTTTGTTAGTACCCGGATTATGGATAATAATCATCTCAAGGGTCAGGCGCGCCATGCTACCTCACGAAATTCCGGGACTCCTGTCGCCATAATTCGTTCACCTACGCAGCGGATGGGAGATGCCCTGAACGCCCTGCGTCCGCAACGACTACGCACAAAAGCCGCTTCGTCATTACTACCTCACTGGCTGGACGGCTATTCGGAATGCAATTCTTGCTCCTCTCGCGTGCTGCTAGCACACGTCGAATCAGCGAATTGCCCTGTCGCCTATCAGGGACTAAAAATCACCACTTCGCTAAGCTCCGTTTCCATGATTTTCAGCGATTGAAGGTACGATTTTTCTGGATGAAATAGGTGAGATCCCGTTGGAGCTACAGGCAAAATTATTGCGCGTACTACAGGAAGGTGAAATCGAACGCCTGGGCGACTCAAAAACCATTAAGATAAATGTTCGAGTGGTTGCTGCTACCCATAGGGATTTAAAGCAAATGGTCGCCGAGGGTGAGTTTCTCGAAGATCTATATTATCGGCTTAGTGTATTCCCGTTAACCATTCCCGCCTTACGCAAGCGCAAAAATGATATTGCAATATTAGCGCAAAGCTTTGTCGGTAAATATGCACAGAAAATGAGCAAGCAGATTAAGCATATTCCAGAGAGCGTGATGGAGAATTTAATTAGCTACAGCTGGCCAGGAAATGTGCGGGAACTGGAAAACGTGATTGAACGCGCAGTCATACTTTCACCTGATCAAACTCTGCAGGTAGCCCCTTTGTATAATTCAGGACTAAGTGATAAAGTCTCTGGTCAAGTACTATTGCCCCTGGCAGCAATAGAAAAAGCGCATATTATTAAAGTGCTGGAAAGTGTGCAATGGCAAATTTCCGGCGAAAATGGCAGTGCTGCAATTTTAGAAATGCATCCCAATACCCTGCGCCCGAGGATGAATAAGTTAGGCATACGTAGGGAGGTGACGGCTTTGTGAAAAAATCTGGACGCGAAATCCTGCAGAACCGCTCTCGACAAGGGAATAACCATTCTCTTCGATCGGTTCTTTGACTTTCACGCCCAGATTTTCCATAAAATTCATACATTAACTGATGTATATAGGTTTAATGCAATCTTATCTATTTAAGCTTTAATATCTAAGCATATATTCGGATAATTTCTAGCTCATTTTTATCTAACTTTACTGCAACAATAAGTGATTTATTTATTGTCTCTGTTAAGACAAATGTTTCACTTCCACCCGGGGGTTCATATCTATTACGGGAGGTCATTTTCCTGGCCACTGCTTCTGCTAGTGAGCAGCATAACCGTAAGCGTCAATTAAAGTACACATTCTAAACCAATATAAAAAATGGCAGACTAATACCTCCAATTAACTCAGGAGGAATTTATGAGTCCATCTCAAAATAAAGCGGCTATGCAAAATCATATACCGCAATGGCAAGCCAGTCGTTTAACTCAGGTCGGGTATTGCAAAGCCCATGATATCAAGCCGCATATCTTCAGTTATTACAAAAAGCAATTCAGTTCGCTCGCTCCACCAGTGTTACAAGCCAAGCAATTGGTTCCGGTAACACTGGTTGCAGAGGACATGTTGAACGGATCAGGCGTACCTGCTGATTCATCAGTTATCAAAGTGACTCATTCTAATGGCTTCAGTCTGGAAATTTGTGCCAGTACAGAACTTGCATCATTAAAGCCGCTTCTGAAACTGGTTAGGTCTATCTCATGATAAACGGGCTTGTTGTTAATCAAGTGTTTTTGGTGACCGGCGTTACTGATATGCGTAAATCTATCAATGGTCTGTCACTGATTGTTTCGGAATAGTTTGGCCATGATCCCTTTGCCGGAAGTATTTTTGTCTTTTGTAACCGCTCTCGCGATAAACTGAAAATACTCTATTGGGAGTGTAATGGGTTCTGGCTTTATTATCGGCGCCTGGATAAGGGGAAGTTTCGAGTTAAACGAACATCCGTTATCATTAACCTTACGTGAATTACACTGGCTGAAGTTTCCCAATTATTGAGTAGCTGAAATACACAATGCTGGTGTATCGAGGTTTATTTTAGGTGGGTTTGCCATGTTTATAGCAAACCCCTACTTAATTCCCCTTAGGCAATAGCATTTGAAACGAATGAAAAGACTATTTTTTTCATATAGTTGTAGCATAGTTTCAATTTTACCATAAATAATTATTGGGAAACTTCAGCTTGAAATTACTTTTAGTGTTATTGAATGTCTTTTCAATCGTCCATCGTTTGAAATATAGCATGGCAATGGCTCCAGGGTTAATAGTCATTGGCAAGGTTGTCACAAACCGGTAAAGTTTTCCGGTTTCTGGATCACGGTAATCCACCACGTTAAATTTGATGCCCTTGTTTTCGTACACACTGTATGCTTCAACCCCTGTATTGATCTCATGGCGGGAGTCAAAAGGGATAGACTCAACCAGAGTCGCAATTGAATTTTCTTTTAGCATGGCGCGCCTGTTAATATAAATCAATTACAGTGGGATGATGAACTTCTGCAACTATTTGATATTCCGCTTGCGCTTTTGCCAGAGGTTAAGTCTTCTAGTGAATGTTACGGTATTACCCGAGATACTGATATCGGAGTCGGGATTCTTATTGCTGCAATAGCCGGTGATCAGCAGGCGGCTTTGTTTGGACAGCAGTGTTTTAAGCAGGGAATGGCAAAGTGTACCTACGGAACCGGATCTTTCTTGATCATGAACACTGGCTGTAGAAAAGTGGTGTCCAGCAATAAGCTGTTAACCACGATAGCCTGGAAAATTGGTGATAATGTTGTGTATGCGCTGGAAGGCCTGGCTGCTCCACACTGGCGCTGAAAATCATGGAAACGTAGCTTAGCGAAGTGGTGATTTTTAGTCCCTGATAGGCGACAGGAGTCCCGGAATTTCGTGAGGTAGCATGGCGCGCCTGGACGCGGATGCGCTGTTATCGACCATGAGTGCGGATACCGGCGAGCCAATTGCAGAACTACGTATTGATGGTGGTGCCACGGCAAATAACCAGCTTATGCAATTCCAGGCAGATATATCGGCGATTAAAATCATTCGTACTGCCAATCTTGAATCCACTGCGCTAGGAGCTGCTTATCTAGCAGGTATCGCAACGGGGTTTTGGAGCCTGGAAGACATTACCTTGAAAGGTAAAATTGACCATGAATTTAATGGTACATTGCTGCCTGATAAGATTTCAATGCTTAAACAGCAATGGCTGAAAGCCGTTAAAAGATCCATGCACTGGGTAGAATAAGATTGCTGCCCAGCCAGTTTTCAGACAGGGCTTAAGCACAACTAGGGAGATGTCATGCAGCGTAAGCATACGATTGAAGCGATACAACATAATCCAGAAAAGATCTGGGATATTATTATCATCGGCGGTGGTGCTACCGGCCTAGGTGCAGGTGTGGATGCTGCATCACGAGGGTATCAGACGCTGGTGCTGGAACAATACGATTTTGCCAAGGGGATGTCCTCACGCAGTACAAAACTGGTACACGGTGGTGTTCGGTATCTGGTACAGGGAGATATTCCATTGGTACTGGAAGCATTGCATGAACGAGGTTTACTCAGGCAGAATGCACCGCATCTAGTCAAAAACCTTGAATTTATTATTCCAAATTATGACTGGTGGGCAGGCCCATTTTATACCGCTGGTTTAAAAGTATATGACTTGATGGCTGGCAAGTTAGGCTTTGGCCCATCTGTACATATCTCTAAAGAGGAAGCCATGCAGGCTATCCCAAATCTGATTGAAGAAGCTCTTAAGGGCGGGGTTATTTATCATGACGGCTAGTTTGATGATTCCAGGCTTGCGGTCAATCTGGCACAAACAATTTGTGATAAAGGGGGCTATGTCGCCAATTATTGTGCTGTTACTGCTTTGCTAAAAGATGCCGAGGGTATGATCTCAGACGTTAGCTATCATGATGCAGAAAGTGATCGTATCGTTACGGTTAATGCCCATGTGGTTGTGAATGCAACCGGAATTTTTGTGGATCATATTCATGCGATGGACCAGCCGGGAATGCCAAAAACTGTGCTGCCAAGTCAGGGGGTACATATCGTACTTGATAAGTCTTTTTTGCCGGGTAAGTCTGCAATCATGATCCCGAAAACTGAAGATGGTAGAGTGTTATTCGCTGTTCCCTGGCATAAGCAGGTGATTGTCGGTACCACTGATACGCCAGGTGTTGACGTGTCTATCGAACCCAGGGCTCAGGAAGAAGAAATAGATTTTATTCTTGATACTGCAGCAGTTTTTCTACGCAAGGCGCCTAAACGTAGCGATGTACTATCTATTTTTGCTGGCCTAAGACCTCTGGCAGCACCGGAGCAGCAGGGCGAAGAGACTAAGGAAATTTCCCGGGGGCATAAGCTCACAATTTCACACTCGGGCCTGATTTCTATTATCGGTGGCAAGTGGACGACTTATCGTCGCATGGGTGAAGAAATTGTTGATAAGGCGATCGCTGAAAATCAGGGAAACGGAGCCTAAGCGAAGTGATGATTTTTAGTCCGCGATAGCCGTAGGGCCGTTATTTTGTCGGAGTCTGAGCGTTAGCGAAGGTGGAGACAAAATAAAAGGCCATCCGACACGGCGTCAAGTCATTCGGAGCCTATGTTCCGACCCCTTGTTGGGTCGGGACGAGGTGACGAGGACGAATCGGGGCCGCCGGAGGCATAAGTGGTCGCGTTAAGTTTTTGCTGCTTGCTTGGGCTGGGATGCCCAAAACAAGCTTTCGCAAAAATAGCGACTCCCCAATTTATTGGGCGGCTTACAGGCAAAGCCGTGTGTCACTGAGTATATGCCAATTCATGGAGCTATAGAGACTTCTATCACTCGATGTTCAAGTTTTCAGCTATAACTGGGCTAAGAAAAGTAAATTTTTCCGGCTTTGTTTTATAAGTGATTGATTTACAATGATGTTGATACTTTCTTTGTCAGTCGCTGTCAGCCCCGGACGGGCTGATAGTCTCCAGAAGGCGCAGGGAAATTTGCCAATCCGAAGTGCGCGATAGCGCGCGAGGGAGGCTAAAATTTTATCCCGAATAGCCGTAGAGCCATTTGTGGTAGCCATGACTGAGCTGCTTTGTGCTCAGTCTGTGGCGGACGCAGGGCGGCTGGAGCATCTCCTATTCGCTGCGTAGGTGAACGAATTACGGCGACAGGAGTCCCGGAATTTCGTGAGGTAGCATGGCGCGCCTGAAAATTATCAATAAAATCAATCAGTTAAAAAACTTGAACATCGAGTATCAGCGATTCTAGCCTCACAGTTTATGGCACAGATGCAGCGGGTATTACTGAGATTATTCAGCAACACCCGGCTCTCGCCCAATGCTTGCACCCCGACCTGGATTATATTAAAGCCGAAGTGATTTGGGCGGTCAGGGAAGAAATGGCGCTATGCGTGGAAGACTTTCTCGCGCGCAGAACTCGTGCCTTGTTTTTAAATGCGCAGGCAAGCATGGAAATGGATCCTGCTGTAGCTAGATTGATGGCGCAAGAGCTGGGCTTTGACCAGAACTGGGAAGAGCAGCAAGTCAGGCTTTATCAAGAGAATGCCAGAGGGTATTTGCTGGAATAGTGCGTAGCATATTGCAGGTATAAATTACCGCGCACCTTTCCAGTTCTGCTTACGCTTTGCTTTTTTAGTCGCTGTTTTCTCGCGGATAATCGTCAGCTCTGCCAGTTCCTTTTGCATCATTTCAGGCGTTTCCAGAGTGATTCGTCCTAATGTGCCATCACGGATTTCAGCGAGCAGGATTTTAGCGACTTTATCAATATCAATATGCCCACCTGAGCGTAAGCAGCCACGTTTCTTACCGATGACCTGTAATAATTCGTAGTCGGTCTCGGGTAGAGTTGCTAACTGATAGCGTTGCTTTAAAGCTTCCGGATAGTGCTGCAGAAAAAACTCACCGGCAAAGGATGCAACATCGTCGTGCTTGAGTGCCGTATCTTTAATAGCTCCCGTGGTTGCAAGACGATAACCGGTATTATGATTTTCCAGGTTTGGCCAGAGCATACCGGGAGTATCACAGAGGATAATACCATTGCGTAAATCTATGCGTTGCTGACGTTTAGTGACCGCAGGTTCATTACCGGTTTTGGCGATAGTGCGACCAGCCAGGGCATTGATCAGGGTGGATTTACCGACATTGGGAATACCCATAATCAGCACATGAATGACTTTGCTATCTGTGGCTTTATGCGGGATTAATTTGCGGCATAGTTCGATGACGGTATCAACTTTATCTGTTTGCACGGCAGTCAGAGCCAGTGTTTTTACACCTTCTTCCTGTTCCAGAAATTTTTGCCACTGCTGGGTGCGCACAGGATCAGCCAGATCCGCTTTATTGAGTATTTTAATACAAGGCTTATCGCCGCGTAGTTCCGATAACATCGGGTTGGCACTGCTAAACGGCAGGCGGGCATCGAGTATTTCAATCAGCAAGTCGATATCGGGCAGGACTTCCTTTATTTCCTTGCCTGCCTTGTGCATATGTCCCGGGAACCATTGGATTTTCATGTGTTGAATTCTTAATATTAAGTGAGTGCGGAAAAGGCTGGAAGGAGGTCAAGTAATTGTCCTAAAATCATCAGATGGCTTGTTCCCAGGCTCCGCTTGGGAATACGTGGGTGAACAGCTCTGCTGTATGATGCCTGGGTAAGCAGAGCTTAGTCTCCATGCAAACGAGGTTTTTTATCTTTTCTTCATGAGCTTCATGGTAAAAATAAGGGAGTGCAATAGAAAGATCTATTGCACTCTAGCTTATTTAGGGATATGCAGACCACATTCCTTTTTAGTTGCTTCTTCCCACCACCAGCGACCTGCGCGTTCGTGCTGATTAGGTAAGACAGGGCGGGTACAAGGCTCACAGCCGATGCTGATATAACCTTGTTCATGCAGCGTATTAAACGGCACTTGATAGGCTTCTATATAATCCCAGATCTGTGCTGAACTCTGATTGACCAGCGGATTAAATTTAATTAGCGGGTGGCTGTCTGTCGTAAATGCCGGATCGACTTGTATTTCGGGGATATTTTGCCGGGTATCCACGCTTTGGTCTTTACGTTGTCCGGTAATCCATGCATCCACCTGTGCCAGCTTGCGCTTTAAGGGCTCAACTTTGCGTATGCCACAACATTCTTCATGTCCATCTTCATAAAAACTAAACAAGCCTTTTTGTTTAACCAGGGCTTGCAGCAGTTTATAATCCGGTGTCAGCAGTTCTATATCAATTTTGTAGTGCTTTCTAACTTTTTCAATAAACTGATAGGTTTCAGGGTGTAAACGCCCTGTGTCCAGAGAAAACACCTGAATATCCTGGCGAATCTTTAACGCCATATCAATCAGTACCACATCTTCTGCACCGCTAAAGGAAATTGCAACTTGGTCATAATTTTTCAGTGCATGGCGTAGCACCTTGCGCGGGTTTTTACCTTGCAATTCGGTTTGGTTTTGTTCGATATTAATCATATTAGGTAGTATTCGAGATTTTGGCTTTTTCTTTGCTGGGTTTCGTGCCTCAACCACAGCCTACATGGAATGCATGATATTTAATAAGGGTAATGTTATTGCTGACTAAAATATTTTTCTAAAAACGCGTCAAAGTCTAGGCTATCATTAGTTTCAATTTCTGCTTGCTTGAGCAGTGACTCGCGAGTCATTCGCTCAAATTTTTCAGTATCAGTCGCATTCAGTGTCTGAGCGGTAAAATTCTCGGCATGAGTGCGTGATATATTATTTGCAAAGCAGGAAAATGGCTGATTGCTAGTCTGCATTTCATCTAAAATACGTGCCGAGGGTGTTAGCTCCGGATTTGCAATCAGTTTACGCTGTCCCTGCAGGGTTTGATTAAAATAGTTGTCTGACTCGTTTGCATCCAGGATGTCGCAAATAGGCTGCATATTATCCAGTATTTCGTTTGCCCAGTCCTGTAAGCGCACAGCCTGCTGGTCTTTAATCAGTGTAACATCAGGCTTGCGACCTTCAAGAGCAACGGTCAGTTGGTTGGTATTATGTATGCTAAATTCATCAGCGTTAATTTCCGGGCTTTCATGTACCAGACAGCTCAGTAACAGTGCTTCGATAAAACGTGCCCGGTTTGCATCAATGCCTATAGGATTAAATAGATCCAGATCCAGCGAGCGAATTTCTACATAATGTACACCTCGGCGCTTGAGTGCCAGGGTCGGTTTTTCGCAGGGCTGAATAATCTGCTTAGGTCGCACGGTACTGTAATATTCATTTTCAATTTGCAGAATATTAGTATTCAGTTGCTGATATTCGCCATGCACTTTTACCCCGATAGGCTGGTAGTCAGGATACGGTGTATTAATCGCATGCGTCAGGCTGTCTACATAGCCACTGAGGGAGTTGTAATCAATATTTAAATCTGCCTGGTTATTGCTTTTATAACCGATATCACTCATGCGTAATGATGTGGCATATGGAAAGTACAGCGTGCCATGGTCAAATTCCTTAAATTGTGCCATCAGTTCGGGGCGACTTTTAAAGAAACTCTTGCAGATGGCAGGCGATGCGCCAAATAAATACAGGATAATCCAGCCCTGGCGCTGAAAGTTGCGAATTAAATCAAAATAGGCCGCAGACTTAAAGTCATCGAGCGAATTTTGTGCGCCTTCAAGCTGGTGTAACACTGGCCAGAGTGCTTCCGGAACCGAGTAGTTAAAGTGTATCCCTGCAATTGCTTGCATGGTGCGGCCATAACGATGCCATAAGCCTTTACGATAGACATGTTTCATTTGACCTATATTGGACTTGCCATATTGGGCAATGGGAATACTCAGGTCGCCATTAATACCGCAGGGCATGCTGGTGGCTAATAAATATTCATTATCGAGCTGGTCATACACATACTGGTGAATATTGCGCATAAAATCCAGGGTTTTATCAATACCTGCAAAGGGCGGAGTAATAAACTCTAATAAAGCTTCTGAATAATCAGTTGTAATATGTGGATGTGTTAATGCGGAGCCGAGTTGTGGTGGGTGTTCTGTCTGAGAAATAAAACCTTGTTCAGATAAGCGTAGGCTTTCTTTTTCTATGCCTTTGAGACCATTTTTTAACAGCGACTGTTGCTTATGTTTTAGTAAAAGTTGTAATCGATTTGTACTACTCATGCTCTAATGCAAAAATCCTGATAAAGGTGGGAAGGCTTAATTTATAATTCTGGAAACCGCAGTTGAGCACGGAGTATGTGGAAAATCTGAGTGTGAAAGACAATGCACAGCTCGCAGGAAATGGCCGTAACCCTTGGCAAGAGTTGTAACACCGTATTTCGTGCTCAGATTTATTCACAAAACCGTGAGGCGGGGGAATACTTACCCAGCAGGTGGCAAATATTTACGATCATTTTATCTAATATATAGATACTTATTAGTGTTTAATAGCGGTCAACTGCGGTTTCTAGCATAATATGTGTATTATAAACTGTTTCAAGAAAAAGGATAAAAAGTGTGACGCAATCTGATAAAGCTAGTCAGGCGATAGAAGTTTTGCAGACTGTATTTGGTTATCAGGATTTTCGTGGTGATCAGGCCGAAATTGTTGCAGAGCTTATTGCCGGAAACAGTGCTGTAGTGTTAATGCCTACCGGAGGGGGTAAATCCTTGTGCTATCAGATCCCTGCAATAGTACGTGAGGGAGTTGGAATCATTATTTCCCCCTTGATCGCTTTAATGGCTGATCAGGTGAATGCCTTGCATCAATTGGGCGTTAATGCAGCCTTTTTAAATTCCACCCTGGCTTATGAGCAGGTGCAAGCTATAGAGCAGCAATTATTACGTGGCGAGCTGGATCTACTGTATGTAGCACCGGAGCGATTAACCTCCGAGCGCACCCTGCAATTATTTAGTCGCTTAAACATAGCCTTGTTTGCCATCGATGAGGCGCATTGCGTATCTCAGTGGGGACATGATTTTCGTAGTGATTACTTACAGCTCTGTTTATTGGCTGAGCGCTTTCCAGCTATTCCTCGTATCGCTCTAACGGCAACGGCAGACCAGCGTACCCGCGAGGAAATTATCAGCCGCCTGACATTAAGCCACGCAAAGCTGTTTATTAGTGGCTTTGACCGGCCTAATATTCGCTACCGTATCGTGCAAAAAGATAATGCACGTCAGCAATTACTCAGTTTTATTCAGGCTGAACATAATGGCGATGCCGGGATTGTGTACTGCCTGTCACGCAAAAAAGTGGAGTCTACTGCAAGCTGGTTGCAGACTAAAGGCGTAGATGCCTATCCCTATCATGCTGGGCTATCGCATCAACTGCGCAATAAGCATCAACACCAGTTTTTAATGTCCGAAGGCGTGGTCATTGTTGCCACTGTTGCTTTTGGCATGGGTATCGATAAGCCTAATGTGCGTTTTGTCGCACACCTGGACTTACCCAAGAGTATCGAAGGATATTATCAGGAAACCGGAAGAGCAGGGCGTGATGGCAAACCTGCTAATGCGTGGATGACTTACGGTTTGCAGGATGTTATTACCCTAAGGCAAATGTTGCAAGGTTCGGATGCCGATGAAATGCATAAACGGGTCGAGCTACATAAACTGGATGCCATGCTGGGTTTATGTGAACAGGTATCGTGTCGGCGCGCAGTGCTTTTAAGCTATTTCGGTGAAGTGGATACTCAGCCTTGTGGCAATTGTGATACCTGTCTTGAACCGGTAGAAACTTGGGACGGTACGGTTGCAGCTCAGCAAGCCCTGTCCTGTATTTACCGCACTGAGCAACGCTTTGGTGTGAATTATCTGCTGGATGTCTTATTAGGTAAAGATATTGAACGTATCAGAAGTTTTGGCCATGATAAACAAAGCACCTTTGGTATCGGCAAAGAGCTGAATGAAAGCCAATGGCGCTCAGTATTTAGACAATTGGTGGTTAAAGGTCTGGTGGATGTAGATTTTGAAGGCTATGGTGCATTAAAACTTAATAGTAGTTGTCGGCCATTATTGCGTGGTGAGGCGCAAATCAGGCTGCGCAAAGACCTGGCTAAAGCGAAGAGTAAAAAAGCAAAAGTGACTCGGGGAGATTTTGCAAGACATAGAGATAATGTTTTATGGGATGCTTTACGTGCCAAGCGGACTGAATTAGCTAATCAGCAAGATGTGCCGCCCTATGTTATTTTCAGTGATGCCAGCCTGACTGAAATGGTGGAGAAATTACCGACAAATCATCAGCAGTTTGCCCGAATCTCAGGAGTAGGGAAGAAAAAACTGGAATTATATGCAGATGAGTTTCTAGGGGTTATTAGCAGGATTCATGAGATACAGGAACAGAACTCAGAACTGTCTGAAACAGTCGATGAAACAGTAGCTTTATTTAAAGTTGGGTTTTCTGTGGAAAAAATAGCTCAGCAGCGTAAGCTAAAAGACACAACTATCTATGGCCATCTTGCCGAGGGTATCGCGTCAGGAGTAGTAGAGTTAATGGATGTAATTGAGTTGAGTGAGCAGGAAATAAACACGATTCAAGATGAAATTTTAAGTTTACCAATAGAGCAGAATAATGCCTTAAAACCCGTGTATGAGTCTCTTGATGAGGCCTATGACTACGGGCTTCTACGCTGTGTCAGGGCGGCAATGGACGTTTAGTGAGTGCAGTTCCGCTAAATATAACTATACTTTTTATGTAACTACTCAGCGTAATTTAAACTCATAACAGATTGATTTAAAATAATAATTAATGTATCTCTCTGAATTTTAGTCCAATTTTCACCCCTTTTTAAAGGTGAAAATGACTAAAGTCAGGTTAAATCAAAATATATCCATTTGATTTTAAAGTTAAAAAACACGCTGAGTAGTTACCTTTTTATTAAGCTATTCCATATTTAGGCTTAATAGATAGTAACTGAAGTTTCCCAATTATTGAGTAGCTGAAATACACAATGCTGGTGTATCGAGGTTTATTTTAGGTGGTTTTGCCATGTTTATAGAAAACTATAATGATCCCCAAAAACTAGACCAGCATTTAAGATAGAATCTTGCCCTCAAAACTGAGGATTAAGAAATGACCATAAATCGGAAGAAGCATAGTACGCAAACCAAAGTAAAAGTGGTATTAGACGTACTAAAAGGGGAAAAGACAAGAGCTGAAATTACCGCGAAATATGGTATTCATGCAACACAAATCAACAATTGGAAAAAAGCTGTATTAGAGGTTATTCCTGAAGCATTCTCGACTAAAAGGAAACAACAGGATAATGACCAGCAGGCTTTAGTTGACGATCTGTACAAGCAGATAGGGCAACTGAAAGTAGAGAATGATTTTCTAAAAAAAAATCGTAACTACTCAGCGTGTTTTTTAACTTTAAAATCAAATGGATATATTTTAATTTAACCTGACTTTAGTCATTCGCTGCCAGCCATGGAGAGCGAAAGCGAGGGCTGGTAGTCCCCAGAAGGCGTAGGGCCGTTGTTTTGTCGGAATCGTAGCGCTAGCGTAGGTGTAGACAAAATAAAAGGCATTCCGAAACGCCGTCCAGTCATTTGAGGGAGTGTTACGAAGCCAGCACCGAGTTTACGATGGTAATGGCGAAGTGGCACGTACGCAGGACGTCTGGGGCGCCGAAGGCATTAGTGGTCGCGTTAAGTTTTTGCCGCTTGCTTGGGCTGGGATGCCCAAAACAAGCTTTCGCAAAAATAGCGACTCCCCGCTTCACCTTTAAAAAGGGGTGAAAATTGGACTAAAATTCAGAGAGATACATTAATTATTATTTTAAATCAATCTGTTATGAGTTTAAATTACGCTGAGTAGTTACAAAAAATCTATGACTCTTCCACTTGCGACTCGAAAAATGTGGATAGAGCCAGGTCATTCAGAGTTAAGTATCAGAAAGCAGTGTTGCTTGTTGAGCATCAACAGGTCAAGTTTATATTACCGACCCGTTGGCATAGATGACTATACCCTGATACTGATGCATGAATTGGATAAACAATATACCGAAACACCCTTTTACGGTGTCTTGAAAATGACGGAGCATTTGAGATCTCAAGGGCACCAGGTCAATCCGAAGCGAGTGAGGCGGTTACTAAGGCAGATGGGGCTGGAAGCGGTATATCCAAAGCCAAGACTAAGTCAGGGCAACTCAGAGCATAAGATCTATCCTTATTTACTGAGAAACCTGCAGATCGAGCGATGCAATCAGGTCTGGAGTACGGATATTACCTACATCCGCATGAAGCATGGTTTTGTCTATCTGATGGCCATTATTGACTGGCATAGCCGATATGTACTTAATTGGGCGTTAAGTACGACAATGGACGCAGACTTTTGCATAGCAGCCCTTAATGAAACACTAAGTTCATCACAGTGTGAAATCTTTAATACGGACCAGGGAAGTCAATTCACAACGAATCGATTTACAGGGCCCTTATTGGAGAAAGGAATCCGTGTTAGCATGGATGGCAGAGGCCGCGCACTGGATAATATTTTTGTTGAACGATTGTGGCGATCAGTCAAGTATGAAAAGGTCTATCTGAATGACTTTCAGACAGTGAATGAAGCATATTTAGGGCTGAAAGACTATTTTGAATTTTACAATCACAGGCGAATTCATCAGTCCTTGGACTATCGAACGCCAGCGGAGGTTTATTATAAAAAAAACGGTCTATACGTGAGAGTCCCTGCAGGCGGACTCCATCGCTTAAAATCAGGGAAACGGAGCCTAAGCGGAGTGATGATTTTTAGTCCTTGGTAGGCGACAGGGCAATTCGCTGATCCGAAGTGCGCTAGTAGCGCTCGAGGGAGGCAAGAATTGCATTCCGAATAGCCGTCCAGCCATTTGAGGTAGTCTTAACGGAGCAGGGTTTTGTGCGTAGTTGAGACGGACGCAGGGCGACCAGGGCATCTCCCATTCGCTGCGTAGGCGAATGAATGTTGGTGACAGGAGTCCCAGAATGTTGTGAGGTAGCATGGCGCGCCTGGTGGACAAAGAGTAGTATCAAAACGCCTGCGGCGCAATAATAACAAATTATTAATATAAAAAGGGAAGGGCTATCTTAACTATTTAATAAATTGGTCTGGACAATGGGGAGTATTATAAACCCCTACCGCTGAAAATCATGGAAACGTAGCTTAGCGAAGTGGTGATTTTTAGTCCCTGATAGGCGACAGGGCAATTTGCTGATTCGACGTGTGCTAGCAGCACGCGAGAGGAGCAAGAATTGCATTCCGAATAGCCGTCCAGCCAGTGAGGTAGTAATGACGAAGCGGCTTTTGTGCGTAGTCGTTGCGGACGCAGGGCGTTCAGGGCATCTCCCATCCGCTGCGTAGGTGAACGAATTATGGCGACAGGAGTCACGGAATTTCGTGAGGTAGCATGGCGCGCCTGTTAATTCCCCTTAGGCAATAGCATTTGAAACGAATGAAAAGACTATTTTTTTCATATAGTTGTAGCATAGTTTCAATTTTACCATAAATAACTATTGGGAAACTTCAGATAGTAAGATCTTGGGGAGTACGAGTACAGGCGTTGAAAAAACCTGAACGTATTGATTTTGAGTTGGACGATTCATTAGGGAGCTGGAAATAAATAATTGTCCAATATTGGGCAGGATTTTTGTTCGTATTCAAGGCGTAGTAACCGGCGCATAGCAGGCTACGTAAAGTCGCTACAACACAGAAGACGGACAAAAAGACCAGCAGTTTTGGTTGATGTGTGTTTCCATCTCCCTTACTCAATCACCTGGTTAGGGTATAGGTCGCCAGTGATTATCCACCAGGCCTTGCAAGGGCTGGTAATTGGTTTTATAGGACATTTTCTGGCAGTCTGCAACCCAGTAGCCCAGATAAAGCCAGTCTAATCCGAGTGATTTAGCGTGCTCTATTTGCCATAGCACGGCAAAGACACCCAGGCTGCGGGTAGAGTATTTAGCATCAAAAAAAGTGTACACAGCAGATAGAGCATTTTCGAGTAGATCGACGACAGCAACACCTGCTAATTCATTGCCGCAATGAAACTCGACAAACAGGCTGTTACACCAGTCAGAACTTAAAAAATTAATATAGTTTTCCTTACTGGTATTGGCCATTTCGCCATCCGCATGACGGCTTTGTTGATAGCGTTGGTAGAGTTCAAAATGTGCTTGTTCAAAGCTGGCGGGTTTAATCTTGACTGCCAGGTCACAATTTTTCTTTAATGTTCTACGTTGTTGCCGCGATGGACAAAAGTCATGTACAGCTAAACGTGTTGGGATGCATTGCGAACAATGGGAACAGTAAGGTTGATAAACGTGATTACCACTGCGCCTGAAGCCCTGGCTAATCAGCTGGGAATAATGTGCACTATTAATTGAAAAATCTGGATGAATATAGGCAAATTGCGCGTTGCGCTTATCTAGATAGCTGCAATCATGTGGCTTATCCAGGTATAAGGGAATAGAAATCATATTTGCCAGGCGGTGGACATAGGTTTGCGCTGATGGTATTGGCGCAATAATGAAGAAAAACGAGTCCGGCTTATCTCTTCAGCGCCCAGTTTGACTAGATGTTCGGTATGTACCTGACAGTCTATTAATTTGTATCCCCAGTTGCTAAGTTGTTGCACCAAACTGACAAAAGTCACTTTTTAGGCATCGGTTTCAGTATGAAACATCGACTCGCCAAAAAATAGCTGACCAACCGCGATACCGTATAGACCGCCGACTAGTTGATTATCTTGCCATGCTTCGACTGAATGTGCGTAGCCTTCATAATGCAGGCGGATATAAGCAGTCTGCATGGCTGAGGTTAGCCAGGTACCCGTTTCTTCCGATCTGGGAGATGCACAGGCTTTAATGACTTTGGCAAACGCAGTATCAAAGCTGACCTGGAAGAGCTGTTTGCGTAGCGTTTTCTGCAGACTTTTGGAAATATGCAAGTTTTCGGGAAAAAGCACTAAGCGTGGATTAGGCGACCACCATAAAATTGGCTCATCATGACTGTACCAAGGAAAAATCCCCTGATTATAGGCGTTAATAATGCGCTGAGTTGATAAGCACCCCCCCCACGGCAAGCAAGCCATCGGGTTCATCGAGGGCAAGTTCTACGGGTGGAAAATCCTGGTCTGCCTGATTAGGATCGAGTAGTGTGAGTATGATTAAGTGTGCAGATAACTTTTGTAGATTATATAGAGTTTAGGTGCAACTAGGGGCTTGAAGCGCAACGGTACGAAAAGTAACGCTAGCGTTTAAAGTAAGTTGATATTTTAATTTAAATTTCTTATTATGAACATTAGGTTACGAATCATTGTAGTCCATAATAGAGATATACTTTTTTCCTACTTTAGAATTTAATTTTATGCTGACTGCCTGGATAGAAGGAAGGCTTGAACAATGAGTAACATCTCCGGCATCGTAAAATCAGCCAGAAAAATCATGAGCCAGGACACCGGAACAGGCAGTGATGAACTGTGAATTTTGCAACAGGGCTGTTTCTAAAAATATTCAGCGACAAAGACAAAGAACTGGAGCTCATACAAAACGATTACACCTCACCCATACCCGGCCCCCCCTGTGTCAGAATAGTTTTCGCCTTATTTGAAATATCATAACTTCAAACAAGGGGCGGAAAAAACTATGACAACTCAATATCCAAAAGAAAGAAAAGATGCCATCATTAACTAAACTGAAGTTTCCTAGTTTTTAAAGCATAAGAATATCAGCTAATGCTTATTTTTCTGAGATATTAGATATTACTAATGTTAATGACATTCCGTTGACTAAAAGCCTTGAATTCTTTTTAAAAACAACAGGTTAATCGTGAATGAGGCCTAGTTTTAGTGTATAATGAAAGTTTATAACACATTGATTATACAAATAAAACGACCTCATTCATGTTCATTTTACGCGATATTTTACTCCCGCTTCAAGATCATTTTTCAGAAACCACTTTAGGCCGCGAACGAGCCTCTCTGTTCGTTTACACGATCCTGTCCATTATCGTTCCTTCGCTGTCAGCCCCGGACGTGCTGATAGCCCCCCGTGTCAGGATAGTTTTCGCCTTATTTGAAAAATAATAACTCAAACAAGGGGCGGAAAAATAAAACCATGACAACTCAATACCCAAAAGAAAGAAAAGATGCCATCATTAACAAAATGCTTCCGCCCTTAAGTATGAGCGTACCTGAATTAGCTAAGGCCGAAAATATTCCTTACGGAACGCTGTATACGTGGAAGCAAACTTATGTTGATAAGAAGTGTAAAAACACTAAAAACACAAGCCATTCTCCTATACAGTGGACAGCCGAGAAAAAATTATCAGCCATTATAGAAACAAGTACCCTGAGCGAGCAAGAGTGTAATGAATATTGTCGTACACATGGGCTTTATAAAGCTGAACTTGAGTCCTGGAAGACCCATTTTATTAAAGGATCAGAGCAAAACGTGACGCAAGAAAAAACAGATAGAAACGTATTAAAACAATTACGTAGTGAAAACAAAAAATTAAAGAAAGAGCTTAATCGCAAAGAGAAAGCACTTGCAGAAACAGCAGCCTTATTGGTGCTTAGAAAAAAGATGGATGCGCTCTGGGAGGAAAACGAGGACGCTTAATTCCTCACTCAGAGCGCGTAAATTATGTCACATGGATCAATGAAGCCATTGGACAAGGTGCCAGAAAGGGCAAAGCCTGTGATATTGTTGGTATCAGCATTCGTACCTTACAAAACTGGCAAGTTAACGGAGGAGTAGAGGCCGATAGAAGGTCGGATGCCATACGCCCATCTCCTAATAATAAATTAAGCGAATATGAGCAACTTGCTATTTTAATGACCTGTAATGAGGACGAGTATGCCAATTTACCACCGAGTCAAATCGTCCCTATCCTGGCAGACAAAGGCATCTACATTGCCTCCGAATCATCATTTTATCGAGTGTTGCATAAAGCAGAACAAGTCACACATAGAGGGCGGGCTAAAGAGCGCAAAAACACCTCCAAACCAGCGAGTTATAGACTTTCAGAAAATTAATTTCCGAACAAACAAAAACGACAGAGGGGAAACTGGCTTATAATTTTCGTCCCAACACTAACGGAAACAGTCAAAAATGGTATCCCTCACTTTTTCAAAGTCAATTGTAGACCGACTAAAAAAAAATATGGCGACAGCTCTCAAGCTAAGTAATATTTGTTTATATCGATTAACTCAAGCTCTACTCTGGTTCAGTGAATGCATGGGAATCAAAGAAATAGCACGCCTAATGTGAGTCTGTGAAAAAACCATTATAAATTGGCTGAAAACATTCATGCATAAAGGTGTCGGTTGGTTAATAGGGCAACACTATCAAGGACGTGGTCGGAAGTCAAAGTTAACTAAAGACCAGAAAAATAAATTGGTTGAGTTGATAAAGAAAGGCCCAGAAGACAATGGATTTCATTGTGGAATATGGAATACTGCGATGATTGCCGAGCTTATTTGGTTAAAATTTGAAGTTCGTTATAACTTGAACTATTTATCAAGCCTAATGAAAAAACTGGGCTTCAGTTATCAAAAAGCTCGTTTTGTGACTGATCGCCAAGAAGAAGAAAAGTACGAGCTTGAAAGAAAAACGTGGCTGGAAGAAACATTGCCTGCCATTATGGAAAAGGCGGTAGAAGAAAAGAGTGTCGTTTTATTCGGTGATGAGGTGTCATTTGCTATGTGGGGTTCATTGGCACGAACCTGGGCTCCAATAGGAGAGCAACCCACAGTGAAAACATCAGGGATTCGAAAAGGGTTGAAAATGTTTGGTACGATCGAACTCGAAGGAGGGAGTTTTCAATACCGAGAATCATTGGCTTATGAGATAAAACCAAAGTCACTTAGACTTTTAAAAGAAGCTGGGCTGCCTCAAGAATTTTTAGCTATTCTTAAAAGCTTAAAAAATGAGAAATATCCAACACAGAAGCTTTTTATGGAAGCGATATATTCTATTGCCGACAACGTCTTAATCGAGAGTTATAAGCCAATGATATTACAACACGCTGAAACATCTGGGCGTTTTAATGGTGAAAGCTATGTTGAGTTTTTAACACAATTGCTGGCTTATTATAAAGGCAAGATTATTCTAATTGAAGATGGTGCCCCGTATCATGGAAGCGGTGTTATTAAGGAATTTAAGTTAGCTAATGTAGATCGTTTGACAGTAGAACGTCTCCCTGCGTTCTCGCCGGATTTTAATCCGATTGAGAAATTATGGAAAAATACGAAACGCGATTCGACTCATATGAAGTATTTTAAAACTTTTGAAGATCTTCATGATTCAGTTGTGCAAACTTTTAACACTTATATGCATGATGCCAGTAAAGTGATTTGTGTTATGCAAAAATTGCGGGAAGATTTCGTTGTTACCGCCTAAGTTTAAGCGCTCCAAATTTGGAAATTATTTATCTGAGAAACTATATATCGCAGAAAAAGCGAACCAGGTATGGACGTGGGATATCAGCTACATGCCAACACCCCAGGCGCGCCATGCTACCTCACAACATTCTGGGACTCCTGTCACCAACATTCATTCGCCTACGCAGCGAATGGGAGATGCCCTGGTCGCCCTGCGTCCGTCTCAACTACGCACAAAACCCTGCTCAGTTAAGACTACCTCAAATGGCTGGACGGCTATTCGGAATGCAATTCTTGCCTCCCTCGCGCGCTACTAGCGCACTTCGGATCAGCGAATTGCCCTGTCGCCTACCAGGGACTAAAAATCATCACTCCGCTTAGGCTCCGTTTCCCTGATTTTAACCCATCTTCGTCACTTTCATCTTTCTAAGCCATTGATTCATCGGTTTAAGCGATTTTTTGTCGAGAAATTCTCTTTAAAATCAATGGTGTTTTTTTTGAAAGTTTTGTAGTGCCATTTATATTATTTTTGTCGATAAATTCATTGACTTTTGTCAAAAAAATCATCATTATTTGAGTGTAATTTACATGCGACAAAAATACTCTAAAAAATCCAACGTTTTATACAAAAACACAAAATATGTAGTGCCAACTGGCTACTTTTTAAAATTTCAACCAATTGATTTATAACAACTACATCATCAATAGTGACGAAGATGGGTTAAGCGATCGTGGGTCAGTTCTACTATTTATATATGATAGAGGACATTTATAGCCGAAAAATAGTCGGGGCTGAAGTGTATGAACAAGAAAGTGGCGAAGATGCCGCTACACTACTTGAGCGTAGCCTATTAAAGGAAAAAATGATGTATAACCCATTGGTGCTCCATTCTGATAATGGCGCACCAATGAAATCACTCACCTTGCGCAGCAAAATGTATGATTTAAACTTAACCAGCTCATACAGCCGCCCACGAGTGAGTAATGACAACTCTTATTCTGAAGCTTTGTTTAGAACGGTAAAGTATTGTCCTGACTGGCCTGGCAGTGGCTTTGATAGTCTTGATGAAGCCCGGGAATGGGTAGGTAACTTTGTCGAATGGTATAACAACGAGCACCGGCACAGCAAAATAAAATTCGTCACACCTGCGGAACGACATGAAGGAAAAGACAAAAATATTCTTGAAATGCGAGATAAATTATATCTCCAGAAGAAAAAAGAAAAAAGAAAAAAGAAAAAAGAAAAACCTTCCAGATGGTCTGGCTCAACCAGAAACTGGGATGCTACAGGGCCAGTTCCATTAAATCCTGACAGGACTGATGAGGCGGCTTAAATAATTTAGGCGAAAACTATCTTGAAAAACACCGCGGGGGGGCTTTCATGGCTTCTTCAACTTTGCCGTGGGCTGGGCTGTGGAAAACTATCTGGGAGCTGATTCCGTCTCCTGAAACAGATGGGCGCATATTGGTTGCACTGGATGACTCCATTATCACTAAAGTAGGCAAAAATATCTTCGGCTGTGAAGCCATTTTTGACCACGCGGCCAAATCGAATCAAAGCAAATATCCATGGGCACAAAATATTGTGTCGGTAGGGTTGCTGAAACAGGTCAAAGGTCGCTGGGCGTGCTTATTTTTAGATTTCCAATCGCTGAAAATCAGGGAAACGGAGCCTAAGCGAAGTGATGATTTTTAGTCCGCGATAGCCGTAGGGCCGTTATTTTGTCGGAGTCTGAGCGTTAGCGAAGGTGGCGACAAAATAAAAGGCCATCCGACACGGCGTCAAGTCATTTGGAGCCTATGTTCCGACCCCTTGTTGGGTCGGGACGAGGTGACGAGGACGAATCGGGGCCGCCGGAGGCATAAGTGGTCGCGTTAAGTTTTTGCTGCTTGCTTGGGCTGGGATGCCCAAAACAAGCTTTCGCAAAAATAGCGACTCCCCGACTTCATTAAATATCAGCGTAGCTGAATTAGCTAAGACCGAAAATATTCCTTACGGAACGCTATATACGTGGAAGAAAACTTACGCTGAAAATCATGGAAACGGAGCTTAGCGAAGTGGTGATTTTTAGTCCCTGATAGGCGACAGGGCAATTCGCTGATTCGACGTGTGCTAGCAGCACGCGAATAGCCGTCCAGCCAGTGAGGTAGTAATGACGAAGCGGCTTTTGTGCGTAGTCGTTGCGGACGCAGGGCGTTCAGGGCATCTCCCATCCGCTGCGTAGGTGAACGAATTATGGCGACAGGAGTCCCGGAATTTCGTGAGGTAGCATGGCGCGCCTGGCAAACCTGTCAGGTCTTTTGCTACCGAAAAAGCCCCGCTAGAATTGCTAAGCCCGTGTGCTTAGTCGTTATATTTAAGTGATCACTGTAGGCTCAGTACGCCCAGCACGTTTTTTAACTTCACAAAACTGCTCGGCTAGAGTAATTAATTCCGCTAGTGCATCTTGTGGATCCTGCGCATGCTTGCTGGCATCGGCTTCGTGTTTTTCTAAATAAATACGCAGAGTTGCTCCCACTGTTCCAGTACCGGATAGGCGGAAAATAATACGTGAGTCATCAGCAAAGCCTATGCGTATGCCTTGCTGATTACTAATGCTATTATCAACTGGGTCGGTATAACTGAATTCATCGGCATATTCTACGGTATAAGAGCCAAACGTTTGTCCTGCCAGGGTTTCTATTTGTTCGCGTAAATGATCCATAATGCCGTTAGCAATAGCTGTATCTACCGCTTCATAATCATGGCGACAATAGATATCGCGGCCGTAGGTTTTCCAGTGCTCGGTCACAATTTGGCTAACGGGCTGTGCTTTTTTAGCCAGAATATTCAACCAGAATAACACGGCCCATAAGCCATCTTTTTCACGTACATGACTGGAGCCTGTACCAAAGCTTTCTTCGCCGCAAAGTGTGATTTTACCGGCATCCAATAAATTACCGAAAAACTTCCAGCCAGTAGGGGTTTCAAAGCAGGGTAGGTTCATGGCCTTGGCAACCCGGTCTACAGCCTGACTAGTCGGCATGGAACGGGCTACACCACTAATGCCATCGGCGTAACCTGGGGCAAGCTGTGCGTTGGCAGCCAGAATAGCCAGACTGTCACTAGGCGTAACAAAGATATTGTTACCTAGAATCATGTTTCTGTCGCCATCACCATCAGAGGCTGCAGCAAAGTCAGGTGCAGCAGCGCTAAACATCAATTCAGCCAGTTCTTTTGCATGCGCCAGATTTGGGTCAGGGTGATGACCACCAAAATCTTCCAGTGGCGTTGCATTGATTACTGAGCCGGCGGGAGCGCCTAGAATATCTTCTAATATGCGCGTGGCATAGGGGCCGGTTATGGCATGCATTGCATCGAAACGCAGGCTTAATTTCCCTGAACTGATGACTCGTCTAAGAAAATTAAAATCAAACAGTGAAGCCATTAACTCGGCGTAATCATCAACCGGGTCAAAAATACGGATTGTTAGTTGATCTATAGTTTGCTCGCCTACGGTATCAAGGTTGACATCAGGAATATAGGCGATTTGAAAGGTTGTGATATTTTTGCTGAACTCATAAAAAGCATTGGTATAGTTTTCGGGTGCTGGCCCGCCATTGCTGATATTATACTTGATGCCGAAATCTTCATCAGGTCCGCCGGGGTTATGGCTGGCAGATAGAATTAATCCGCCTAGAGCCCGATACTTTCTGATCAGATGTGAAGCAGCAGGTGTTGATAACAGTCCACCCTGGCCGATGATGAAATCTGTAAAGCCATTTGCAGCCGCAATTTTTATGATAATCTGCGTTGCTTCGCGATTAAAATAACGTCCGTCGCCACCGATAACCAGGGTTTTGTTGTCACTTTCTTCCAGTGATGAGAAAATTGCCTGGACAAAGTTTGCCAGGTAATGAGGCTTCTGAAATACTTTAACCTTTTTTCTTAAACCGGATGTGCCTGGTTTTTGATCAGAATAAGCTTGAGTTTGAACTGTTTGTATTTGCATAATAAATAAACCTGTACGATGGATTTCAGCTTGGGATTTTAACATTATAGTCATCTATGCGATATTTCATTTTTTTATTCCTGCTTTTTTTTGCCTCTCTCAGTATTGCGGATGAAGCCGTCTGGTTACTAGTCGATACGCAGAAAAAAGTTATTCTGGTTAAACGGGGAGAGCTGACTGTGGCAAGTTTTGATGGAATTTCTATAGGCCGGAAAGGCGCAATGTATAAGCAAAAGTCAGGGGATGATATTACCCCGCTGGGGAATTATAAAATTGCCTATATTAACGATCAGAGTCAATTCAGGACGTTTTTTGGCCTGGACTACCCGTCAGTATACGATGCTGAATTAGCCATTCTGGATAAGCGGATTTCTGTCCCGCAATTTCAGGAAATTAAGCAGGCGCATGCTGATAATCGCTTGCCACCGCAAAATACTGCCTTAGGGGGATATATCGGGATACATGGAATAGGTCGGGGAAATCAAAGTCTACATAGTGTTTTTGACTGGACTCAGGGCTGTGTTGCTTTGTCTAATCGGCAAATTGATCAACTGGCAAAGTGGGTTTATAAAGGGATGCGGGTGCAAATAAAATAATTTGGCAAACATTTTAAAACAAGATAAAATCATTCCTATACATGTTGACAGCATTGTATTTTGTCTACCTAAGCTTTGAGTGTACTTTTTAGTTTATGTTCTTAACAGTTAGGTTTTGGTTTTATTTTATAAGGAATAGCGCAAATGATTAAATTATTAAAAGTTTCTGCAGTAATATTAGGTACAAGTTTAGCTATAGGTTGTGCAAGCACGGGTGACCTTGAAAAATTACAAGCGGATGTTGATAGCCTGAAAGCTCAAACTGCTGCTATTTCAGCTAAAGCTGATAGCGCAGCGAGTGATGCTAAAGCAGCAGCAGATAATGCTTTAGCAGCAACAGCAGCAGCTAACCGTGCGGCAGATTCAGCAGCTGAAACAAATCATAAATTAGATCGCATGCTGAACAAAGCAATGATGAAATAATTGCTTTGTTATAAGCGATTACGCTTATACGAAAAAGCCAGCTAGCTTTTAAAGTTAGCTGGCTTTTTTTGCCTTAATTATTGCAAGGGCGTTTATTCATCGTCGATAGCATCCGTGGTTTGCAGATTGGATGGCTCCCGGGTAAATATCTTCACCGGAAGCCCTTGTCGATCTGCCAAAGCACTACTTAGTGCGCTACCGTCTAGAATAGGCAATACGTCATTATTGGCACGCTCAATTAAGTCCAGGGCAATATCTAGTAAGTTATCTGTCTGATGATTTTCCAGAGGAGGGTGGGCTTCAATATATAAGTCATCACCAGACCAGCCAACTTTAACCGCCTGGTTAACGATTGTGACTGGGTCACCGACCTTGATGCTGGGGAATAGTCTACTAATATCTTCAGGGTACATGCGGATGCAACCATGGCTTACACGCAGGCCGACACCATAGGGTTTATTGGTGCTGTGGATAAGATAGCCGGGAATACCCAGGCGCATGGCAAATAAACCTAATGGGTTATTTGGGCCAGCAGGTACAACATCTGGCAAGGGGTCGCCTTTCGCTGCATGTTCTTTTTTTATCGACTCCGGCGGTGTCCAGGTTGGATTTTCCTTTTTCTGTACTATTTGGGTCTGACCTAAAGGTGTTTCCCAGTCTTGCCGACCGATGCTAATGGGATGAGTGATAACAGTGGGGGGCTTGTCTTTTTCAGGCTTGGGAAAGTAATACAGCCTGAACTCAGGTAAATTGAGCACCAGACCAGTACGCGGCGCATCAGGCAGCAGGCGCTCACTTTGCAGCTGAATTTTTGTACCAGCTCCTGGCAACCAGCGGTCAACATCAGGGTTTAAGCGAATAATTTCATTCTGACCCAGGTCAAAGCGGCGGGCAATATCGAGTAAATCCTCGTCCTTACTGGCAATAGTCTGTTTATTAGCGCCCTCGGAAAATTCCCGAATCAGGCTATCCTGTGGACTTTTGGGTAAAAGAAAGGATATTGCCTGCGCATTTTGACTGCTCAGAATGATGATACTGGCTAGTACCGCAGCTAATTTACGTTGCGGGATAAAGATGTTTTTAAGTTGCTGAATTAACATTACTGTGCATTCATTTATCCATATATAAAATAGGTGCTGCACTAGCAAAGCAATTGTAGCGCAGTTGAATTAGTTATTTACTATCATTTTCGCCGCCAAAAATCTCCAGCAAGCGTGGCAGGAAGCTACTCAATTCTTGTGACATAATCGTAAAGTCCACATCAAACTGCTCTTCGGCAGAGCCAGTTTCTGTATCTGCTACTTGATCCTGTATCAGATCTAAAAATTTCAGGCGTTTCATGGATAGATTTTCATCAACAATGAATGATAAACGATCAGACCAGCTAATAGCCAGCTTAATAACCTGTTTGCCGGTATCCAGGTGATTTTTTATTTCAGACGCAGCAAGATCTTGACGCTTGCAGCGTATGATGCCGCCTGATTCTTCGGGTGCACGTAATTCACATTCATCTTCAATCAGTACATCGGCTGGTGAGTTATTTTGTATTAACCATTGCGTCATAGTACTGACCGGTTTTTCTTTAGTACTTATTGGCACTAGTGGTAATGAACCCAGGTTTTTGCGTAAAAAGCTGATCAGCTCCTCGGCTTTTTTTGCCGATGCGGCATCAACGATTAACCAGCCTCCTTTTGGGTCTATGTAGGCAAAGGTTTTTTTGGAAAATGAAAAAGCACGTGGCAAGAGCTCGAAAATAATTTGATCTTTTAGTTCGGTGCGCTCTTTTTTGGATAGCTTACGCGCTTCCTGGTCTTCTTTTTCAGTGATTTTTTCTGCAGTCATTTCGTTAATCACGCTGCTTGGAAGCACCTTTTCTTCTTTTGTCGCGCATAACATGATAAAGCCATTTGCCTGGTGTATAAGTTGGTCTGAACCACGACCTAACGGGGCAGTCCAGCCATAACTGAATACTTCAGTGGGTGAACAAGGTTTGAAGCGAAAGTTTTGCAGTTTTTCCTCTAGTTCTGCAGGTGTTTGAGTAAAGGCTTCTGTTAAACGGTAAATAGCGATATTTTTAAACCACATGTTTAGATTTTTTAAATTTAATAAGATGATTGGTTAAGGGTATTGTTCGATTAATGCTTGCTGGATATCTTGTTCAGATGTTTTTTCAGGGTGAGTAAAGCCCTTATACCTACTACTTTGGAGTAGGCTGGGCATTATCGCAAAAATCGCAGGAATTATCGATCATTAATATGTTATCGTGACTCTATTTTATTTAAACACAGATTAGTTATTTAATGACAGAGCAAACTGGATTTAATCTCTTAGGCAATAATAAGACGCAGATTTTAATTCTGGGTAGCATGCCCAGTGTTGTCTCTATAGCGAAGCAGCAATACTATGCTCATCCGCGTAATGCATTCTGGCGAATTATGGCTGCACTGTTTAATGATAATCAGCCTATCGCTGTCAGCCCCGGACGGGCTGATAGTCTCCAGAAGGCGCAGGGAAATTTGCCAATCCGAAGTGCGCGATAGCGCGCGAGGGAGGCTAAAATTTTATCCCGAATAGCCGTAGAGCCATTTGTGGTAGCCATGACTGAGCTGCTTTGTGCTCAGTCTGTGGCGGACGCAGGGCGGCTGGAGCATCTCCTATTCGCTGCGTAGGTGAACGAATTACGGCGACAGGAGTCCCGGAATTTCGTGAGGTAGCATGGCGCGCCTGTGCTTACCCGCCAGGCTAATAAGATTCTGGAGGCTCAGGGTATTGCTATCTGTGACATCAGTGTTCCCCTATCAATTGAGGCCGTGAAACTAACCTCGCCACAAGAGAGCTCATAAAGCACTGTAAAGACATTCCTGTTATTATTGCGTTTTGAACTGCTCGAATGGTATACGAGCTGATACGAGATATTCTTGCCTGGAAAAATAATGGATTCACAAAACGATCTCGTTTTTGAGCCTGTTGCTGCCTTATCTCCAGAGCCTCGCTATATTTTTTATCCGATGGATGAATCAGTATGATCTCGTAACACAGGTATTTCTTGATGTCTCTGAGTTCCGTTTGTCACCAGACAAAGAAATCTGAGCAACCCACTTCTGAGATTCAACGCGTAAATCCCCCCGGCCGCATAAACTTTCCCCCGCTGAAAATCATGGAAACGGAGCTTAGCGAAGTGGTGATTTTTAGTCCCTGATAGGCGACAGGGAAATTCGCTGATTCGACGTGTGCTAGCTGCACGCGAGAGGAGCAAGAATTGCATTCCGAATAGCCGTCCAGCCAGTGAGGTAGTAATGACGAAGCGGCTTTTGTGCGTAGTCGTTGCGGACGCAGGGCGTTCAGGGCATCTCCCATCCGCTGCGTAGGTGAATGAATTATGGCGACAGGAGTCCCGGAATTTCGTGAGGTAGCATGGCGCGCCTGCGACTACACTGATACAGCATAATAACCCAAGGCGAATAAAGTCGATATCCTTCAGCTCTGGGCATGAACGAGCCCACAAAGGATGGCGCTCTGCTAACAGGGCACGTTCCATACTTTCATTGCAGTGTTGGTGAATATGTTCAGAGAGTGGTAGGTCTTTAAGCATGGGTGATATCCGTTTATGAGGTGATTAAGACGGAAATTTTTAGAAGAATCTTTTCGGGAAATGCAAGCTTTATTTGAAATTATTTGTTGTTTTTTTACGGTGCCTACAGAGTATCTATTTGCTGTTATAAGTGATTAAAATCAAAAAGATGGAAATATTCGAGTGGTGCTACCTTCAGGTAGGATATAGGCTGCTTTGTTTAGCCCATCTTCGTCACTTTCATCTTTCTAAGCCATTGATTCATCGGTTTAAGCGATTTTTTGTCGAAAAATTCTCTTTAAAATCAATGGTGTTTTTTTTGAAAGTTTTGTAGTGCCATTTATATTATTTTTGTTGATAAATTCATTGACTTTTGTCAAAAAAATCATCATTATTTGAGTGTAATTTACATGCGACAAAAATACTCTAAAAAATCCAACGTTTTATACAAAAACACAAAATCTGTAGTGCCAACTAGCTACTTTTTAAAATTTCAACCAATTGATTTATAACAACTACATCATCAATAGTGACGAAGATGGGTTAGGTACTTCTTCTTTCAATGGGAACACTGATGATCTGGGATGTGTTAAAATCCTGTGCCAGACAAGGCAGCCTGGATTCTGCAATCGAGGAAAGCAGTATAGAAATAAATGATTTTACCAGTTTGTTTAATTCGTTTGGCAACATTAAACAGGTGTTTTTTAATGGTGCTACGGCGCAAGCATTGTATAAAAAACATGTTTATCCTGATTTTCCTGCTATGTATAAGGCGCTTAACTACACAAAATTACCCTCTACCAGTCCTGCCTATGCGGCTATGCCTTATCAAGATAAATTGGCTGCTTGGTCAGTACTGAAGCCATTATGTAGAGCGGACTTCAGTCCGCCAGCGCACTGTGAAACTGTAAAGGTGGACGGGTAACAATTATATGCAATACGATAATTAATAAAGACGAATGAGTATCAGATGAAAATAAGTTTTCTAGCTTCACATGGTGGCAGTTCTGCCAGGCAAATTATTGCTGCAATTCAAACGCAAAAATTAACTGGCTTTGAGATTGGTCTTTTAATCACTAACAATAAGAACACGGCTATTTATCCATGGTGTCTGGAGCATGGCATCGAAGTTGTACATATTAGCGGAGAGACGCATCCTGATAATGAAGACCGGGCGATCAAACAGGCTTTGCTTGCTGTAGGCACAGATATAGTCGTGTTATCAGGGTATATGAAAAAAATTGGCTGTGCAACGCTGGCTGCGTTTAATAATAAAATTTTAAATATCCATCCTTCATTATTGCCCAGGCATGGCGGACATAAAATGTACGGTGATTTTGTGCATGCTGCAGTCTTATCGGCAGGGGATAAGGAGAGCGGGGCATCGGTGCAGGTTATTAACGAGGTGTACGATGCAGGTCCCGTACTGTTGCAAAAGACAGTACCTGTTCTGGAAGATGATACCATTGCTACTCTAGGAGCTAGGGTACGCTCTGTAGAAGCTGAGCTATATATTAATGCACTGCAAAAGTGGCAGGCAAATAATTTTAAAATCTGAAGTTATGCACGATAAGCAAAGAACTGTAGCGCGGATCACTGATTCGCTGGTTAGTCTGGGAAAGAGTAAGCGCTTAGCGGCTATGCGCAAGTCTCAGCAAGTGGAGCTGGAAAAGACACTGCAATCAGCTAAGCCTTTTAGCGGTAAAAAAGCACAGCAGATAAGTCAGGCCAGAGAGAATATCGAGCAAAAAATAGCAGAAATTAAATCAGCTTTACCTGCGGGCAAGCAGAGTAAATTATTTGCATTACGTTATGGATCAGAGCAGAAAATAATTCAATTAAGCGTGCAGCAATTGTATGTGCTATTGAAAATTAAACAAGAATTAGCTATCGAAATAAGAGATGTAAAGTATCGAAAGGAATGATAGCAGGGGGGGGGGTGTAGCGTTTTTTCAGATAGGAAAACTACCTTAATGCAAGCATTAAGGTAGCCGCTATCCTTAAACTGGAATATGAAATAAACCAGTTATTGAATTAGACTCGAAAAGAGCTTATTCAACAAAGATGTTTTGAGTAGCTAATCTTTTTGCATTCGCAGCTTCGAATGCAGCCTGAGTGCTTTCAGTAGGAGCTGATTGCATACCTAGATGCTCAGTTTCTCTACCTTTTAGGATTAAAACACCTACGACAGCGATTAAAATGATGCCACCGATATACAGTTTTGAATTATCTTTTTCTTCAGCCATTCGAATTTCCTCGTTATTATTTTTATAAAAATATTGTGCTTTGCACATTTAAGACGCATCGTTTCTTATGCGCCTCGTGTATGTCGGAGCAATTTACTCTAAATCGACGGTGTATTTTTATCATAATTAATTGTGTCGTGTCAAAACAATTATTTGGCTAAGGAATTTACCAGGCAATAATTCAATATATCTCATTGATAATAAAGAGATCTGATTTTTCAGTAAGCAGTATTTTTTTTACTTTGCGGGGCACTGAGAGAGCCTATATTTTTCGGGGATTAGGCGTAAAATCGTAGCTATAACAGAGCTAACTTTTTATAGCTTTGCACAAGAAAGCAACGCACTAAAAATATTTATTGTGAGTTGCCTTACCTTGCTCTATGCGGTAAATGTAATTCAGCAATCATGCCTGCCTCAGGGTCGTTAAAAATTGCATCATCAAGCGTATTTTCACCGCGTGCTACGATACAGGTCACAGTTGCATCACCGGTTATATTAACTACCGTGCGTAACATATCTAACAAGCGATCTACACCGAGTATCAAACCGATACCTTCTACAGGTAGCCCTACCTGGTTAAACACCATCGCGAGCATAATAAGGCCTACGCCTGGCACGCCGGCGGTACCAATAGAAGCCAGAATGGACATGCCGATAATTGTAATATATTGAGTGAGTCCCAGATCAATCTGGTAGACATTGGCAATAAATACAGTGGCAACACCCTGCATAATAGCGGTGCCATCCATATTAATAGTTGCGCCTAAAGGTACGGTAAAAGCTGCAGTGGTGTTATTAACCCCAATACGCTTTTCCAGCGCTTGCAGGGTCACTGGAATGGTGGCATTGGAACTTGCGGTACTAAAAGCAAAAATGTGCGCGGGGCGCATTTTTCTGAAAAAAATCAATGGATTAAGCTTGGCAAAAAAACTCAGAAATAAGGGGAATGTGCCCAGCGCATGCAATAACAAGCATAAAATGACAACGGAAAAATAACCTATCATCGGCACAATCAAGGCAAAGCCCTGCTCGGAAAATGTCTTGGTCATTAGGCAAAAGACACCGATCGGAGCAAAGTCCATGACCAGGGTTACGACCTGCATCATCACTTCGTTTAATTTTTCGGCAGTGTCGGCCAGTTGCCTGCCTATATCACCTGTCATCAGCATGGCAATCGCAAACAGGATAACAAAAAAGATAATTTGTAACATATTGCCCTGGGCAAATGCTTCAACAGGGTTGCCGGGAATGATATTAATAAACACATCCGTAATCGGTGGTGAAGCCTTGGCAACAAACTCGGTAGTTTGTTGCTGCTGAGTAAAATCTTTACCGGGTGCCACGGTAATCGCGACGGCTAACGCCAGAGTTATTGCAATGCCTGTGGTCAGTATATAAAGCAGCATGGATTTTAAGCCTATCCGTCCCAGTGCACTGATATCGCCTATACCACAGACGCCACATATTAAGGAGAAGGTAACCAGTGGCACGACCAGCATTTTGAGGGCATTAATAAAAGCTGAGCCAATAACGTGGAATAGACCATGCACAAAATAGTTTTGAATAATCGCTTGATCCGGAGCAAAGATATTGATTAGGCTGCCTAATATCAGTCCCAGGCTCATCGCGATTAAGATTTTAGTGGTCAATGATATTTTTTTGCTCATTTTTAAGTCATGCCGTTAGATTGAAAATGGTTGGGCCAAGCTAATTCCACGTGTGATTCATTGTAACCTGCAGGAGTACAATTGCTTTAGCTATTGCTGTCACTATCACTAAAAAAAGCTAAAGCTTTTTTACTCCTTCCTGGGATTTAAAGTGGACACCCGGCTACTATGCTGTATTAGCTTATACGGCTGCGATAGAGGCTTTAATTTTAAGTATCGCAGCAGGATCAAGTTTAGCTGTACGCTGATGCTGCTCGCATAAAGCCCCTCTAAAACCCAGGTAATCGGCCTGCAGCGGCAGTAAAATCTGGATGTCACTCGCGCGTAGAGAGCCTGCAAGTCCACAGAGTAATTGTTGTTGGTGGGCTGTGTGTACAAAATGTTGTAGGGTAGCCAGGGGCATAACTTGAGTAAGCGAGCCAGAGGCTTTATTCATGGTGTCCAGCATAATGCCACTAAAACCCGCCTGTGAAAACTGCTCAATGTTGTTTAAATCGGGTTGTTGATCGGCAAATAACACAGCGATTAATTTTATGCGGGTCTGTGTTAATGTTGCCAGCTTTGTTATGACTTTAGTCCAGTCCTGCCCTGGAAAAAAGCCAATTTTAATATAATCTACGCCGGTATCGGCCATGTTGCTAACCGCATTAAAAATTAGCTCTGCCTGCATAGGTAAGTCACCTATGGTTGCACTAACAGGTTTTGCCCTCTGAATCTGCTCGACTATAATTTGTACCTGTGGTGTTTGTAATGCCCCTAATGCCCCCAGTTCAGGTTGTTTTAGGTCGATAATATCCACATCTAGTTGTAATGCAATCAACGCTTCTTCCAGGTTGTTGACGCTTGCCAGCATACGACTCATTGCTTCTATAATCCTCTTAGTTTTTGTTCAATTGCTTGAGTGACCCAGCTCCAGGCTTGTCTTTCTTTAGGGCCAGCCGTTTTATTAAAGCCTATATGTAGATATTCCAGCTCAGTATGAATTTTCTTTGCAGGCAGGCGATTGATCCGGCTGAATAAAATAGCGGCTTCCAGTACAGCAAATTGGGCGCGGTTAAAGCCTTTAAACGGAGCATGATTTACTCGATGTACTGCATGGCAAAATAATTTTGGGCGCACCGGATCATCATCAACGTGGGTTAATTTGACTTCACAATGAGATAATGAATCAGTTAAAAAACGGCCATCAATTTTTTTGGCTTTTTCCAGAGGCCAGTCAGTTCGCCCTGTGACACAGCCTGCAAAAACTCTGACATCATCCGTGTAATTAATCACCGCGATTTTAGTTGCCAGGATATTGTCCAGTGTGGTTGATGGTCGAAAGGGGAGGATAATAAATTCATCTCCTGCGACATGTATGCCCATAGGCGCAATATGTGTTTTCCCTGCGATATCTTGCGTGGTTACGATGGTTTCTTGAATCATTACTTTTTAAATGTTGTTCCCTGAGGCTTGAATGTATGTAAATCGACTTGTTGCTCACTGGTTTTTGCAGCACAGCCCCAGTTTAAGGCCTGATCCTGATCAAACCGCTTGCCAAGTTGCCAGGCGGTTTCTGCGCGAGCGAGTTCCACGCCGAGATAAAATGCATGCCCTGCGTCCTCTTCAACGTTTAACTTAGGATATAAATCAAATGGATCTATTGCTGTGTTAATGCCGTCGCGATTATAAATATGAACTCCCTCGCTACTAATCTGAATACGAAAGCTGGGGTCTCTTACCTGTGCTGCAAATTCCTCTATTTCGGACAGCTGATAAGGAAAAGGTGAAGTCTCATGCAAAGCCATTAAATCAGCGTTAATATGCTTGGGCAGGGTGTTATTCTCTTTGGCAGCGTACATAATTCGCCGCGCCATATCTGCCTCTTTAATGGCGCGACTGGCATGTTGGCTGACTTCAGTGGCAAGGATCTGCTTAATATTAAGTTCTGAACACATGCCTAATAAAAGCGCATTCATACCCGCCGTATCAGCATGCGTGAGCTCGGTAATATTACCCACTCCCAGCATCATTTCTATATCCGAGTGTTTTTGCCGTACAGCATGATAACGCACTACCGATTCGGTAAAACCAAAGTGAATCGGGTCAAGAATCGGATCTACGATAAAGGCTTTATTTTTAGCCTGTAATACGGCAATAGCCTTATCCAGCGAACTAATATCGGTGTGTTTTTCCGGAATAATAATAGGAATAGCATCAACTTCATCGGCCACCCATAAGGTGCTTTCATGCAAGCTGAGCATATAATCAGCGCCGGCTTTTGCGCCGCGTAAAAGATCATCAGTCTCTAAGGAGTCAATACTCACCAGGAATCCCTCTTGCTTTAAAGCCTGGATAATGTCTTCCATCTGCGCAAAAGGCGTATCCGGTAAGCAGCCTATATCAATGACATTCGCGCCATTGTCTTGATAATAATAAGCGCGTTGTACGACCTCATCGACAGGCAGGTTAGGAGCATCGACAATTTCAGCAAATATTTTCACAGCATAGCGACTAAGATCTATATGCAAGGCTTGCTTGCCAAAATAAAGCGGCAGATCTTTTAATTCATCAGGACCACGCTCAACGGTAACCGATAAGGTTTTCGCCAGTGCGACGATATCGCCACGGCAACGGCCAGGCAGAATAATCCGGTCGGCATTAAACGTATCTTTTAAGCGCCGGGCAATCATATCTGCAGTCATCAATGCTGCAACTTTAACGCCAATCTGATGTACCGTATAAGTAAATTCAGGCTGCATCTTTTCGAGAATCTGATGCAATTGTTTTTCCGCCAATTTGCCGGTTAAAAACAGGATATGCTCACTCATGATAAAGTAGCAAGACGGTGTTGCATGGCTAGGCTGAGTTCATCAGCACTTTCTACCACGGTGGTATATTCAAAGCTGCGTAATTTTTCCGTGGCTTCCAGGTCTATCTTGCGCGGATAGACCATTACTTCACCGCCCGGAGCGGTAGTTTTCATTTCCGGCGCAATATCACAGGGATAGACTATATTCGGTATACGGCATTTGCCTGCCTGAGAATAAAGATTAGTCACTAGTGAATCGGCAATACCCAGTACGAATTTTGCAACAGTATTTGATGTAGTCGGTGCGACAATCAAGGTATGATAATAGCCTTTATAAAATAAACCCACTGGCGGCGCAGATGCGGCTTTATCGCGGTAAATGCGTACTTTATCGCGTAAATCATTAATATCAATGTGGTACATTTTTAGTACCTCTTCCCCCGCCTGGCTCAGATATAAATCGACATTTTCCAGGGTAAGCATATAGTCTATGCACTCTTCAATATAATGTCCCGAGCCGGTAACAGCCCATGCAATACGGGGTGATGTCATATATATTTAAGGTTATTTCGCGGGTGTTAAAGAATAAATTATCTGACTTATTATACTGAAGTTTCCCAATTATTGAGTAGCTGAAATACACAATGCTGGTGTATCGAGGTTTATTTTAGGTGGTTTTGCCATGTTTATAGCAAACCCCTACTTAATTCCCCTTAGGCAATAGCATTTGAAACGAATGAAAAGACTGTTTTTTTCATATAGTTGTAGCATGGTTTCAATTTTACCATAAATAATTATTGGGAAACTTCAGTTATTATATACGTTGCCATACTATCTGGCATATTTCTTGCTAAAAGTACTTGTTCTGGAGTGAACTGCTCATGTTTAAATCGTTAACGCGCCCTCTGATTATGGGCATACTGAATGTTACGCCGGATAGCTTTTCCGATGGCGGAAAATTTACCGCTACAGACAGTGCGCTGGCACAAGCGCGGCGCATGATCGCTGAAGGGGTGGATATTATTGATATAGGGGGCGAGTCCACACGCCCCGGTGCTGCATCGGTAACAACAGAGAAGCAAATAGCCCGGGTTATTCCGGTAATTAATGCAATTCGCAAAGAGCTATCAACAAGCTTGCTCATCAGCATTGATACGACCTTAAGTGCAGTGGCTAAGGCTGCGCTGGATGCAGGGGCAAGTATTATCAATGATATCTCTGCAGGGGTACAGGATGCAGAGATATTGTCTTTGGCGGCTGAACGAGAGGTGCCAATTATTTTAATGCATATCAAAGGCCAGCCAGATAATATGCAGGATGCTCCCTTTTATCAAGATGTAGTTAGTGAAGTTTTGAGTGCACTACAAGAGCGTGTTGATGCTGCGTTAAGTGCAGGGGTGGCAAAGCAGCAGATTGTTATCGACCCTGGTATTGGATTTGGTAAACGCAGGCAGGATAATCTGGATTTACTTGCCAATTTAGATCGTTTTGTCGTTACAGGCTATCCGGTTTTACTAGGCACTAGCCGTAAGCGGTTTATGGGGAGTTTATGTGCAGTAACAGAACCTGCAAAATTAGTCAGCGCGACTGCTGCAACAACTGCTCTCGGGGTACAGCAAGGCGTGCAAATGTTCCGTGTGCATGATGTAAAAGAAAATCGACAGTCTGCAGACGTGGCATGGGCTATTAAGCAGGCGGGATAAAAAAGATTTTTAAATAAGCAGGTAGATAAGAGGCTACATATCAGTAGCGCTTGATTATTCAACTAAGAATACTGTACACTTATTCTAAAATAACTTTTAGGGTGTGCACATGGCTGATAAACGCGGTGGTGCTCGTGCTGGTGCCGGGCGAAAAAAAGGCTCTTCTGCTTATGGCGAGAGTACCCGGGCAATTCGTGTGCCGGAAAGCATGTTGCCTGAACTCAAGGCGGTGCTTGCGTTACGTAAACAATCACCTGCAAAGCGGCAGGGTAATGCGGTGGATCATTCGGCGCTTGCCTTGCCTGCTGAAATACTTAGTCAACTTGATATCCCGCTGTTTAATGGCAAAGTATCGGCTGGGTTTCCTTCCCCTGCGGATGATTATATAGAAAAGACGCTAGACTTGAATGAGCTGCTGGTTCAGAAGCCGGCAGCTACTTTTTTTGTTCGCGCCGAGGGTGAATCCATGCTCGGTGCCGGGATTCATCCCAATGATATTTTAGTGGTAGACCGTTCTCTTGAGTCAGTAGTGGGAAAAATTGTTATCTGCGCCTTAAATGGTGAGCTTACGGTTAAGCGGCTAAAAAGCATCGGCAAGGAAATTGTGCTAGCAGCGGAAAGCCCAGCTTATGCGGATATTATCGTGCAGGAATATGTTGAGCTGGTGATTTGGGGCGTAGTGACTAATGTGATCCACTCACTGTGAAGCCATTGATTAGTCCAAAGCTGATTGCTTTGGTAGATTGTAATAATTTCTATGTTAGCTGTGAGCGGGTGTTTCGTCCTGATCTGCACCATAAGCCAGTTGTAGTCCTGAGTAATAATGATGGCTGCATCGTTGCCCGTAGTCAGGAAGTTAAAGAGCTGGGTATTAAAATGGCAGTGCCTGTTTACCAGGTGCAGCATTTAATTAAGCGCCATTTTGTTTTTCACAAGTTATGTAATGTGTGAATCGTCGGTTACTATTTTCGAAAGCTAGGTTAAAAGATCAGTGTACAAAAAAATGATGGAAACTACATCGTTGATAAAAGACTCAAGAATACTAATACTTGCAAAATAAACATAATATTTGGCATTAAATAAAAAAAGAGAAACAATAAATATGACTACTTTACCAGCTTGTCCAAAATGCAATTCACAATATACCTACGAAGATGGGAACCTTCTGGTATGTCCAGAATGTGCTCATGAATGGGCACTTAATGATGAAGAAAACGAACAAGAAACAGAAGGAGCGAGTTTCAAAGATTCCAATGGTGCAATCTTAACGGATGGTGATACAGTTGTTGTTATAAAGGATCTAAAAATAAAAGGCTCATCCTCTGTTGTTAAAGTAGGAACCAAAGTGAAAAATATTCGTCTAGTAGACGGTGATCATGATATTGATTGCAAAATACCGGGCATTGGTGCAATGAAACTCAAATCAGAATTTGTTAAAAAAGCGTGAATCATCGCAGGTCTTTGTAGAATATCTTTGAAAAAATTAATTTGTCTAACAAGCGTATTAACTTAATCCATAAATCAAAAACAAAGAGGGGTATAGACTTTTCAGAAATTAAATGTTTATTTTGAATCATTATAAACCCATGTAGGATGCGCTTCGTGCCTCAGCACATCCTACGCCTATAAATAAGACATATAGAAATTATTTACCTGAGAATCTATAGATGACCAAAAATAGCCGGAAAATACATTTTTTCCGTGAGAATATTCCAGCATTTGCATGTAAACCAGGATGTCATGATTGTTGTGGTCCTGTTACGGCCTCTTCTAATGAAGTGGCTAGATGGCCAGTAAAAAGTGATATGGAACACGATGAAGCCCTGGCTGAATTGAGCTGTCCTTATCTAGGGGATAAAGGCTGTGAGGTATATGCAGAGCGCCCCTTAATTTGTCGACTATTTGGGACAACACCCAGCCTACCGTGCCCAAATGCATGTGCCCCTAGTGAAATGATTGCGCCAAAAATAGAACAGAGAATACATGGTTTTCATGCGGAAACCCGTCAAGTTTTGCTTCAATTTCCTTAGTTTGAAACTAAGGAGCGAGAAATTAATAATATCCGAAACCATCTTCTGTAGGGTGTGCTGAGGCACGAAGCGCACCATTGTGTGTGATGCGCTTCGTGCCTCAGCACATCCTACCCATTTCAGGTTTTATTTAATCCTCAGCCTTAACCCATCTTCGTCACTTTCATCTTTCTAAGCCATTGATTCATCGGTTTAAGCGATTTTTTGTCGAAAAATTCTCTTTAAAATCAATGGTGTTTTTTTTGAAAGTTTTGTAGTGCCATTTATATTATTTTTGTTGATAAATTCATTGACTTTTGTCAAAAAAATCATCATTATTTGAGTGTAATTTACATGCGACAAAAATACTCTAAAAAATCCAACGTTTTATACAAAAACACAAAATCTGTAGTGCCAACTAGCTACTTTTTAAAATTTCAACCAATTGATTTATAACAACTACATCATCAATAGTGACGAAGATGGGTTAAGCAAGCGCTGAAAATCAGGGAAACGGAGCCTAAGCGAAGTGATGATTTTTAGTCCGCGATAGCCGTAGGGCCGTTATTTTGTCGGAGTCTGAGCGTTAGCGAAGGTGGAGACAAAATAAAAGGCCATCCGACACGGCGTCAAGTCATTTGGAGCCTATGTTCCGACCCCTTGTTGGGTCGGGACGAGGTGACGAGGACGAATCGGGGCCGCCGGAGGCATAAGTGGTCGCGTTAAGTTTTTGCTGCTTGCTTGGGCTGGGATGCCCAAAACAAGCTTTCGCAAAAATAGCGACTCCCCAAGACTTATTTTAATATTGCCAATTGACAACAGTAGATTGTAAAACTCGATGTTCAAGTTTTCAGCTATAACTGGGCTAAGAAAAGTAGATTTTTCCGGCTTTGTTTTATAAGTGATTGATTTACAATGATGTTGATGCTTTCTTTGTCAGTAAAATTATCAATAAAGTCAATCAGTTAAAAAACTTGAACATCGAGTAAAAGCAATACTCCTACAATATTGTGCCATAAAAAATGCTGGTACATTATGACAACCTTTTATTTTAAAAAGAGAGCTAAATTGAAAAATCTAAAAAAACTATTTATTGGTAATTTATCAGAAAGCACAACCGAAAAAGAGCTGCAAGACTTATTTTCTCAGTTTGGCACTGTGCGTTCACTTAAATTAGTCACTGATATCTTTACTGGCCAGTGCAAAGGCTTTGGTTTTATCAGTATGGAAGGGCATGAAGCACGTGCAGCGATTGCCGGGCTTAATGGTAAAGACTTTAATGGCAATTCATTAAGGGTAGGGTATGAGGTCGCTAAACAAAAATATCGTTAAATAGTTAGGGAGATGGAAACACACATCATCCAAAACTGCTAGTCTTTTTGTCCGTCTTCTGCGTTGTAGTAACTTTACGTAGCTGGCTATGCGCCTATTTCTACGCCTTGAATACGATAATAAATCCTGCATCAGCGTAGCGGTGTGGCTGACTTATTTCGTGCGCGTTCCTTATTTACTGAAGTTTCCCAATTATTGAGTAGCTGAAATACACAATGCTGGTGTATCGAGGTTTATTTTAGGTGGTTTTGCCATGTTTATAGCAAACCCCTACTTAATTCCCCCGCTGTCAGCCCCGGACGGGCTGATAGTCTCCAGAAGGCGCAGGGAAATTTGCCAATCCGAAGTGCGCGATAGCGCGCGAGGGAGGCTAAAATTTTATCCCGAATAGCCGTAGAGCCATTTGTGGTAGCCATGACTGAGCTGCTTTGTGCTCAGTCTGTGGCGGACGCAGGGCGGCTGGAGCATCTCCTATTCGCTGCGTAGGTGAACGAATTACGGCGACAGGAGTCCCGGAATTTCGTGAGGTAGCATGGCGCGCCTGTTAGGCAATAGCATTTGAAACGAATGAAAAGACTGTTTTTTTCATATAGTTGTAGCATAGTTTTAATTTTACCATAAATAATTTTTGGGAAACTTCAGCTTATTTATTGCCAGCTGCCTTACAACACAACAATATGGCTAATGACAGAATGGAATGTAAAAGCATGTTTTGTATTCCACACGTCCAGCTTAGAGACTTTGATATAATCACAGTACAATAAACACAGATTATGTATTAAAAATGTCGTTAACCATAGGTAAATTAGCCAAACAAGCCAATGTAACGATAGAAACCATTCGTTATTATCAACGCAAAGGTTTATTAGTGGAGCCCGATAAGCCAGCAACAGGTTATCGGCATTATCCATCCGCAGCCATTTCCCGGCTTCGCTTTATAAAACGTGCTCAGCAAGCAGGTTTTACTCTAAAAGAAATTCTAGAATTATTGGCACTAGATAACGAGCACTGCCAGGATGTACAAACATTGGCTGAACAAAAGCTTCGGCAAATTGATAATCAATTAAATGATCTAAATGCACTACGTAATGCCCTTGATGATCTGCTTAAAGGTTGTCAACACGATCAATCCACGCAACGTTGCTCACTTATAGAAGCGCTTTCTAATCAGGCAGACTCTCAGTCCTGACCATTCCGAAAAATTATTTAAATTTCTCTTGACCCTGTTCCTATGATCAGGGGGTATGAAATGGTTTAATAAAACAGGACACTTCTAAAGACAGATTTATAATATCATTAGAGGTGAATATGAGTAAGCAAAATAAACCAAAAAGACCTGTATATGACCTTGAATTCAAACAAGATGCAGCCAACTCTGAAAATCATGGAAACGGAGCTTAGCGAAGTGGTGATTTTTAGTCGCTGATAGGCGACAGGGCAATTCGCTGATTCGACGTGTGCTAGCAGCACGCGAGAGGAGCAAGAATTGCATTCCGAATAGCCGTCCAGCCAGTGAGGTAGTAATGACGAAGCGGCTTTTGTGCGTAGTCGTTGTGGACGCAGGGTGATCAGGGCATCTCCCATCCGCTGCGTAGGTGAACGAATTATGGCGACAGGAGTTCCGGAATTTCGTGAGGTAGCATGGCGCGCCTGTAATGAGGAAAGAGCGGAGGAATAAGGATTATTTACTTTTGGAAAGAAAATGTCTGTGAAATTTGGCTGCTTACACTTGATGCCAAAAGTAAAAAAGACTCAATTCCTGCCCATATTCTCAAACAAATAGCACAGGAGATTGAAAATGGCTGAGCATAATATGGGCATGGAAATTTTAGAAGGGATAAAAGAAATTAAAAAATATAAAAACGGTAAAGTTCAGTTGAAAACAACAACTCTATCAGACCCTTCACCTGCTCAAATTATCCGAAAAAATCTAAAAATTTCACAAGCTTCTTTTGCTAGCCTAATGGGCGTTAGTGTTCGTACAATCCAAGATTGGGAACAAGGACGAAGGTCTCCAAAGGGTCCTGCAAAGTCTTTATTAAGGGTTGCAGAACAACATCCTGAAGTTTTTTCAGATATACACTAAAGATAATTAAAAGCATAACGAATGAGGATAGATTGTGAGGGCAACGCGAATCACAATCTTATCCTGCGGTATTAGGGTCAGAGTTATTGATTTTTTAAATCTTTCACTTTCCCTAGATCCTCCATGATGCCCTTTAATTCTAGAAACATCAGATAAACGCTGACTAATTTCATAAGTTATTGAATGTTTCTATCTACTCAACTTTTTCTTGCTCAGCCATTTAGTGGGTCGAACCCAGTTCACAGTTTTGTGAAGAAATCTGGATACGAAATCCTGCAGAATAGCCATCGATAAGGGCTAAGGTCATTCTCTTCGAGCTATTTTTTGTCTTTCACACCCAGATTTTACACAACAGCGAGGTCAACTGATATTTAACGGGAAGTAAGTAACGCTGAGAGGATTATTCTTCGCTGGCAATCGCTGAAAATCAGGGAAACGTAGCCTAAGCGAAGTGAAGATTTTTAGTCCGCGATAGCCGTAGGGCCGTTGTTTTGTCGGAGTCTGAGCGTTAGCGAAGGTGGAGACAAAATAAAAGGCCATCCGACACGGCGTCAAGTCATTTGGAGCCTATGTTCCGACCCCTTGTTGGGTCGGGACGAGGTGACGAGGACGAATCGGGGCCGCCGGAGGCATAAGTGGTCGCGTTAAGTTTTTGCCGCTTGCTTGGGCTGGGATGCCCAAAACAAGCTTTCGCAAAAATAGCGACTCCCCGCTCGTGTTCTTCTATAAGTTTCCTGGATAATAAACGCATCAGAACTGGCTCTATGTCGTGTCAGGCCAAGGTCTTTAATAACTGAAGTTTCCCAATTATTGAGTAGCTGAAATACACAATGCTGGTGTATCGAGGTTTATTTTAGGTGGTTTTGCCATGTTTATAGCAAACCCCTACGTAATTCCCCTTAGGCAATAGCATTTGAAACGAATGAAAAGACTATTTTTTTCATATAGTTGTAGCATAGTTTCAATTTTACCATAAATAATTATTGGGAAACTTCAGTTTAATAACACGGTTTTTAGTCTCATGCCAGAGTGCCATTTGCGGCTCAGTAAGAATATATTCCAGCGCGCTGATAGGAAAAGAATGGCCGATTCCGGCAGCTGTATATAATTCAATTAACCACGGTTTATCCACGACCCAGCCATCGCTATAAACTATTTCGCCCTGCAAGAATTCATTGACCTCGGTTGCAACCTGTCGTGCCGGCTTGCCTCTTGTTTGTAATATATCTCTGTTAATATGATGAACCTGCTCAGCTTCCCCCCGTGTCAGGATAGTTTTCGCCTTATTTGAAAAATAATAACTCAAACAAGGGGCGGAAAAATAAAACCATGACAACTCAATACCCAAAAGAAAGAAAAGATGCCATCATTAACAAAATGCTTCCGCCCTTAAGTATGAGCGTACCTGAATTAGCTAAGGCCGAAAATATTCCTTACGGAACGCTGTATACGTGGAAGCAAACTTATGTTGATAAGAAGTGCAAAAACACTAAAAACACAAGCCATTCTCCTATACAGTGGACAGCCGAGAAAAAATTATCAGCCATTATAGAAACAAGTACCCTGAGCGAGCAAGAGTGTAATGAATATTGTCGTACACATGGGCTTTATAAAGCTGAACTTGAGTCCTGGAAGACCCATTTTATTCATCAGTGTTCCCCTATCAATTGAGGCCGTGAAACTAACCTCGCCACAAGAGAGCTCATAAAGCACTGTAAAGACATTCCTGTTATTATTGCGTTTTGAACTGCCCGAATGGTATACGAGCTGATACGAGATATTCTTGCCTGGAAAAATAATGGATTCACAAAACGATCTCGTTTTTGAGCCTGTTGCTACCTAATCTCCAGAGCCTCGCTATATTTTTTATCCGATGGATGAATCAATTCTGGCTGTTGTGTTTTTGAAATCTCTTCAAACACGCGCACGCTGTCAGCCCCGGACGGGCTGATAGTCTCCAGAAGGCGCAGGGAAATTTGCCAATCCGAAGTGCGCGATAGCGCGCGAGGGAGGCTAAAATTTTATCCCGAATAGCCGTAGAGCCATTTGTGATAGCCATGACTGAGCTGCCTTGTGCTCAGTCTGTGGCGGACGCAGGGCGGCTGGAGCATCTCCTATTCGCTGCGTAGGTGAACGAATTACGGCGACAGGAGTCCCGGAATTTCGTGAGGTAGCATGGCGCGCCTGTTAAATTATAGCTCATTGCAGTCAGGCGCATTTGATTTTCAAGTGAGCGGGTATTGGAAGACCAAGCTTTAGTTTCCTTGGAATTACTTTTAGCCCATCTTCGTCACTATTGATGATGTAGTTGTTATAAATCAATTGGTTGAAATTTTAAAAAGTAGCCAGTTGGCACTACAGATTTTGTGTTTTTGTATAAAACGTTGGATTTTTTAGAGTATTTTTGTCGCATGTAAATTACACTCAAATAATGATGATTTTTTTGACAAAAGTCAATGAATTTATCGACAAAAATAATATAAACGGCACTACAAAACTTTCAAAAAAAACACCATTGATTTTAAAGAGAATTTTTCGACAAAAAACCGCTTAAACCGATGAATCAATGGCTTAGAAAGATGAAAGTGACGAAGATGGGTTAGTGTTATTGAATGTCTTTTCAATCGTCCATCGCTTGAAATACAGCATGGCAATGGTTCCAGGGTTAATAGTCATTGGCAAGGTTGTCACAAACCGGTGAAGTTTTCCGGTTTCTGGATCACGGTAATCCACCACGTTAAATTTGATGCCCTTGTTTTCGTACACACTGTATGCTTCAACCCCTGTATTGATCTCATGGCGGGAGTCAAAAGGGATAGACTCAACCAGAGTCGCAATTGAATTTTCTTTTACTCGATGTTCAAGTTTTCAGCTATAACTGGGCTAAGAAAAGTAAATTTTTCCGGCTTTGTTTTATAAGTGATTGATTTACAATGATGTTGATGCTTTCTTTGTCAGTAAAATTATCAATAAAATCAATCAGTTAAAAAACTTGAACATCGAGTTTTAGCATTGAAATCATGTAATTAGCATGTCGTTTCTGCCGATCCCACCAGACAAAGTCGGTGACGGCTTTATCGTAGACATAGAGATGTTTCTGAGAGCTGTTATTTCCCTCGCTGAAAATCAGGGAAACGGAGCCTAAGCGAAGTGATGATTTTTAGTCCGCGATAGCCGTAGGGCCGTTGTTTTGTCGGAGTCTGAGCGTTAGCGAAGGTGGAGACAAAATAAAAGGCCATCCGACACGGCGTCAAGTCATTTGGAGCCTATGTTCCGACCCCTTGTTGGGTCGGGACGAGGTGACGAGGACGAATCGGGGCCGCCGGAGGCATAAGTGGTCGCGTTAAGTTTTTGCTGCTTGCTTGGGCTGGGATGCCCAAAACAAGCTTTCGCAAAAATAGCGACTCCCCATTGTTTTGCTTTTCAATATGATCTCGTAACACAGGTATTTCATGATGTCTCTGAGTTCCGTTTGTCACCAGACAAAGAAATCTGAGCAACCCACTTCTGAGATTCAACGCGTAAATCCCCCCGGCCGCATAAACTTTCCCCTTGCTGTTTTTTTCAGTATGGCAGGCATGATCAATAAAATGTCCATCCGCTGCTTCTATGGTGTATTCGTCAAGTTCCGGGAATGCTTTAAGATAATCAATGCCTTGCGATAGCAGTGTTTCAGCGTGAAGATGATAGCTCTGCTGTTCAAATGCCTCAAGCATACTTGTTCGTCTATGCGACTTCAGTGATTTAAAATACGTTGAGTGGGGAAGCAGCTGGCCATAAATCTGTTCATTGGTTTGGAGGAAATGGCGACCACTATCGACTACACTGACGCTGAAAATCAGGGAAACGTAGCCTACGCTGAAAATCATGGAAACGGAGCTTAGCGAAGTGGTGATTTTTAGCCCCTGATAGGCGACAGGGCAATTCGCTGATTCGACGTGTGCTAGCAGCACGCGAGAGGAGCAAGAATTGCATTCCGAATAGCCGTCCAGCCAGCGCTGTCAGCCCCGGACGGGCTGATAGTCTCCAGAAGGCGCAGGGAAATTTGCCAATCCGAAGTGCGCGATAGCGCGCGAGGGAGGCTAAAATTTTATCCCGAATAGCCGTAGAGCCATTTGTGGTAGCCATGACTGAGCTGCTTTGTGCTCAGTCTGTGGCGGACGCAGGGCGGCTGGAGCATCTCCTATTCGCTGCGTAGGTGAACGAATTACGGCGACAGGAGTCCCGGAATTTCGTGAGGTAGCATGGCGCGCCTGGTTGGTGAATATGTTCAGAGAGTGGTAGGTCTTTAAGCATGGGTGATATCCGTTTATGAGGTGATTAAAACGGAAATTTTTAGAAAATTTTTTCGGCAATTGCAAGCTTTATTTGAAATTATTTGTTGTTTTTTTACGGTGCCTACAGAGTGTCTATTTGCTGTTATAAGTGATTAAAATCAAAAATATGGAAATATTCGAGTGGTGCTACCTTCAGGTAGGTTATAGGCTGCTTTGTTTAGGTACTTCTTCTTTCAATGGGAACACTGATGATTTTATTAAAGGATCAGAGCAAAACGTGACGCAAGAAAAAACAGATAGAAACGTATTAAAACAATTACGTAGTGAAAACAAAAAATTAAAGAAAGAGCTTAATCGCAAAGAGAAAGCACTTGCAGAAACAGTGGCCTTATTGGTGCTTAGAAAAAAGCTGGATGCGCTCTGGGAGGAAAACGAGGACGCTTAATTCCTCACTCAGAGCGCGTAAATTATGTCACATGGATCAATGAAGCCATTGGACAAGGTGCCAGAAAGGGCAAAGCCTGTGATATTGTTGGTATCACTCGATGTTCAAGTTTTTGATATTGAGAAGGTAAAATCAGGTATTCTGAGGTTGTTGTAATTTTATCGGTGTAAGCCCATGTTAATGAATGCCCCAGCCACCTTTATCCAAAGCTATATTGACGATTTAAATGATTCGCTCAATCAGCTAAAACCCGGAGCCGCTTTGACACGGATTCAAGCCGCTTGATTGGGCACTTGTTTAACGGGCATACTGCTAATGAACTCTGTTTGCTGGGCTAAGTTTGAGCGAGCAAGCCTTGGAGATTGCAAGGTAGCCGCATTATCCTGGGTGTTTCGTAAAGCAAGTATACCCTGGGACTGGTTGCTACGGGTGAGTGTGGTCTTAATTTTAAAACGTTATGCATTACTGAAGGTGTGTTGGCCTTTGATGAATCAGACCGAGCACGATCTAAGTCTACAAAACGTATTTATAAGGTTTACAAGCAGAAACACAAAGGCTCCGGCGGGTATGTTAATGGACAAACGATAGTATGATTGCTGCTAGTTACCTCATCCATTACAGTGCCTGTCGGTTTTTTCTTTTATATGCCGGATCCAGCCTTAAAGCAGTGGGATAAAGAAGATAAACGGTTGAAAAAGAGCGGTATAGCAAAAAAAGATCGGCCTATTAAGCCTGAACGTGACAGTGCCTACCCGACCAAAACAGAGATTGCATTAGGCTTATTAAAAGAGTTTAAAGTTGCGCATAGCCTGATTAAAATTAAAGGCGTACTGGCTGATGCGCTGTATGGTGAAAAGCCTTTATGGACGAAGCCGCTAAAGAATCTGGAGGCTCGCAGGTGATTAGCCAATTACGTAAAAACCAAAATATTGAATATAGAGGTAGAATAAGGTCAGTCGAGAGCTACTTTAATTCGATTAACAAAGGCATTGATCAGATAATACGTGTACGTGGCGGCAAAGAGATTAAAGTGACTGTCAGCAGTGCACGATTGAAGGTGAGTTCTCACAGTAAAAAACGCTTTGTCATTGCCTTAAAATATGACGGTGAAAACGACTATCGCTATTTAGTGGCGACAGACCTGACTTGGCGCACACAAGATATTATTCAAGCCTATACGTTGAGATGGCTGATTGAGGTTTTCTTTGAGGACTGGAAGCTTTAATGAAGGATGGGGGCGTGAGGCCAAACAATTAGATGAAGAGGGATCAAACCGTGGCCTGATTCTGAGTCTTTTGTTTGACCATTGTCTTCTCCTTCACCCAGAGCAAATAGCCCGCATTGAAAGCAAACTACCTGCGTATACCATAGGAAGCTTACAGCGCAAGTCTCAAATGGATGTACTGCTTGAGTTCATCACGTCATTGCTAGAGTTTCCAGATCCTGGTGATAAGCTGAAAGAGTTAGGTGAATTAATAAAGGATGTGTTTCAACTGATGCCATCAGGAAAACATATGATTGGCAGAGATTTAGGGCGCTTAGGGCCAACACCATCATTAAAGTATTGTTCTGCTGGGTGAAGGTAAGAGTTTGATGGCAATGGGATGGAAAAACTTGAACATCGAGTAATAATAAATTAAGCGAATATGAGCAACTTGCTATTTTAATGACCTGTAATGAGGACGAGTATGCCAATTTACCACCGAGTCAAATCGTCCCTATCCTGGCAGACAAAGGCATTTACATTGCCTCCGAATCATCATTTTATCGAGTGTTGCATAAAGCAGAACAAGTCACACATAGAGGGCGGGCTAAAGAGCGCAAAAACACCTCCAAGCCAACGAGTTATATCGCAGAAAAAGCGAACCAGGTATGGACGTGGGATATCAGCTACATGCCAACACCCATCGTGGGTCAGTTCTACTATTTATATATGATAGAGGACATTTATAGCCGAAAATCGGGGAGTCGCTATTTTTGCGAAAGCTTGTTTTGGGCATCCCAGCCCAAGCAAGCAGCAAAAACTTAACGCGACCACTTATGCCTCCGGCGGCCCCGATTCGTCCTCGTCACCTCGTCCCGACCCAACAAGGGGTCGGAACATAGGCTCCAAATGACTTGACGCCGTGTCGGATGGCCTTTTATTTTGTCTCCACCTTCGCTAACGCTCAGACTCCGACAAAACAACGGCCCTACGGCTATCGCGGACTAAAAATCTTCACTTCGCTAAAGCTCCGTTTCCCTGATTTTCGGCGATAGTCGGGGCTGAAGTGTATGAACAAGAAAGTGGCGAAGATGCCGCTACACTACTTGAGCGTAGCCTATTAAAGGAAAACAGGCGCGCCATGCTACCTCACGAAATTCCGGGACTCCTGTCGCCGTAATTCGTTCACCTACGCAGCGAATAGGAGATGCTCCAGCCGCCCTGCGTCCGCCACAGACTGAGCACAAAGCAGCTCAGTCATGGCTACCACAAATGGCTCTACGGCTATTCGGGATAAAATTTTAGCCTCCCTCGCGCGCTATCGCGCACTTCGGATTGGCAAATTTCCCTGCGCCTTCTGGAGACTATCAGCCCGTCCGGGGCTGACAGCGAATGATGTATAACCCATTGGTGCTCCATTCTGATAATGGCGCACCAATGAAATCACTCACCTTGCGCAGCAAAATGTATGATTTAAACTTAACCAGCTCATACAGCCGCCCACGAGTGAGTAATGACAAGCCTTATTCTGAAGCTTTGTTTAGAACGGTAAAGTATTGTCCTGACTGGCCTGGCAGTGGCTTTGATAGTCTTGATGAAGCCCGGGAATGGGTAGGTAACTTTGTCGAATGGTATAACAACGAGCACCGGCACAGCAAAATAGAATTCGTCACACCTGCGGAACGACATGAAGGAAAAGACAAAAATATTCTTGAAATGCGAGATAAATTATATCTCCAGAAGAAAAAAGAAAAACCTTCCAGATGGTCTGGCTCAACCAGAAACTGGGATGCTACAGGGCCAGTTTCATTAAATCCTGACAGGACTGATGAAGCGGCTTAAATAATTTAGGCGAAAACTATCTTGAAAAACACCGGCTTCTACACTCCAGTACGTCCAGCCAGGAGCTTGCTGTATCAGACTGCAATACTTTTTACCTGAACTTAAGACGATACCAATTTCTATGGGGTAACTTGTCACGCCAAACCCAGAGGCTTCGATATCAATAACATTGGGAGGTAGTTGCTGTTTCATGGTATTTCAGTGTGTGCGGGAAAGATGCGAAAATATTCTATCGTTTAACCTAGAAACCGCAGTTGAGTGCTATATAGCAGTGTAAGCCGCTGAATATTAAAAATAATGATCGTAAAAACGTGTCACCTGTTGGGTGAGTGTCTTCCGCTGAACAGTTTTGTGAATAAATCTGCGCACCAAACCCTGCGTTACAGCTCTTGCTAAGGGCTAAGGCTAAGGCTATTGCTTGCGAGCTGCGCCTTCATGCACAGATTTTCCACAAAGTCTGTGCTCAACTGCGGTTTCAAGGTGTAATGGCTTATGGATCGTTTTGTGCATGTGATTTAAGATATGGCATAGCTAGTTACAGTGACTTTATGCGTTTATTTTGTACATGATATAAATTATGCAGGGTGGAAATTTATTCCTTGCTTCATTAGTCACATGTTTTATCATTATAATAGCATTGTTATAGCGAGTAATTATACTTCGCGCGGTCACGACTGCGGATTTTTAACGATTGAGTTTTTGCCGATAGTGGCGTTTCTAAAGCAGTTGCGTAGTCGGCTATGCGCCTGTTTTAGCGCCTTGCCCTCGACAAAAATCAGTGCACTATAAATTCCGCATCCGTGACCGCGCGAAGTATAGCAAGATCAATATCTGCCTGGGTATGCTTCAAGTAGAATTAAAATGTGTGCCTGAGCTAAGTCTGATTTATAGAGCAGATTCATTTACTGCTGATTTTTCAGGGCCTTAATCGGGACGTTGTTACTGGCTAGAGTGTAGCCTACGAGTTTAAAATACCTAATATGAGCAATATTTTTCACTGGCCTGTACGTGTCTATTATGAAGATACGGATGCAGGTGGCGTGGTTTTCTATGCCAATTATCTGAAGTTTTACGAACGTGCCCGGACCGAAATGTTACGTGCCATGGGATTTGAGAAAGATAAGTTAATTAACGATCAGGCGGTGATATTTGTCGTGCGTTCAGTACAGCTGGATTATTTAAAGCCTGCCCGGTTTAATGAAATGCTCAATGTGACTGCCAGTTTAAGTCGGGTCAAAAGTGCCAGCTTAAGCTTTGAGCAGACAATTATCCGTAATGATGAATTATTAAATACCGCGACTATTCGTATAGCTTGCCTGGATTCAGATAATTTGCGCCCCAAGTTAATTCCTGACGCACTTAAGCAGGCACTAAGTTATGAGTAACGATTTATCTATTTTTTACTTAATTACCCAGGCCAGTGTCGTCGTGCAACTGGTGATGCTTATTTTATTATGTGCTTCGGTGATGTCCTGGACTTTTATTATCGCTAAGCGTAAAGAGCTAAAACGTGCGCTAGCAGTGACTACAGAGTTTGAAACTCAATTCTGGTCGGGTGGAGATTTAAGCCACTTATATGCACAATTGACTGCACAGGGTGTTCAGGCAGAAGGGTTGGAGAAAATATTTGTTGCCGGCTATAAGGAATTTTCGCGTATGCATAAAATTACGAGCGCATCGGCTACTGAAAAAGTAGATAATGCTCAGCGAGCCATGCGTATTGAACTTGTACGAGAACTGGATAAACTGGATGAAAGTTTACCATTTTTAGCGACAGTCGGATCAACTAGTCCTTATGTCGGGTTATTTGGTACGGTCTGGGGCATTATGAATTCGTTTCGCTCACTATCGACTGCCAAGCAGGCGACTCTGGCACAAGTTGCTCCAGGTATTGCTGAAGCACTGGTAGCAACGGCAATAGGCTTATTTGCAGCGATTCCAGCGGTAATTGCCTATAATAGTTTTTCCACGCGTATTGAGCGGCTATCGGGACGTTATGAATTATTTTTAGATGAGTTTGTTGTCTTGTTACAACGGCAGGCGCATGCATAATCCTGGAAACCGCAATTGACCGCTATAAAATATTGTAGGCAATTTTATAATGATCGTAAAAACTTGTCACTTATTGAGTGAGTATCCCCCGCTTCACAGCTTTGTGAATAAATCTGCGCACGAAGAACGGCGTTACAGCTCTTGCCAAGGGCTACGGCCATTGCCTGCGAGCTGTTATTTGACTTTCATGCACAGATTTTCTACAAACTCTGTGCTCAACTACAGCTTCTAGGGTAATGGCAAAGCATAAACGAAGAAAACCGATGGCTGAAATTAATGTCGTGCCGTATATTGACGTGACGCTAGTGCTATTAATTATTTTTATGATTACTGCGCCGTTGATCCAGTCAGGGGTAGACGTAGACTTACCGCAGGCAGATGCGAAAGATATTAGTCTGGAAGATTTGCCTAGCCCGGTGATTATTACTATTACAAAAATCGGACAGTTTTTTATAGATCTGGGTAATGGTGAAGATGATGAGCCTGAGCCTGTCAGCGCTGAAGAAGTATTGATATTAACCCGGGCGGTACGTAAAAATAAGCCGACAACGCAATTCTATATTCGTGGCGATAAAGAGGTGCAATATGGCAAAGTTGTGACAGTAATGGCAGCCTTGAAAAACGCGGGCGTGCCGAATGTCGGCTTAATGACTGAAAATTTCTAAACAATAGTTTAAAAAAACAGTGATCAGTAAATATTTTCTTGCATTTCTACTGGCATTAACACTGCATTTAAGTATTATTGCTTTGTTTGTGTTGAGTATTCCTACGGATGATCCGGTTGCTATCAAGCAAAAAAAGCAGCCGGTCATTATCGAGGCCACTATTTTAGATGAGAGTGTGGTCACCGCGAAAGCACAACAATTAAAACAGCAGCAAGAACGCAAAAAGCGTCAGCAACAAAAGCAGCAACAGGAATATAAGCAAAAATTAGCGCAAGAACAGCGGCAATTGCAGCAATTAAAACAGCAGCGTCTGCAAGTAGAAAAGGCAGCAAAAAAACAGGCACAGGAAGAGCAGAAAAAATTGCAGGCACTTAAGCAAAAACTGGCTTTAGAAAAGAAAAAACAACAGCAAATTAAAAAACAGCGTCAGGCAGAGGAAAAAAAACGTGCCGAAGAAAAAAAACGTAAGGCCGAAGCCGCTCGTATTGCTGAAGTAAAACGCAAACAGGCAAAGGCAAAGCAGGACGCGGCACGTAGGGAAGCGGAAAAGCAGAAGAAAATCGCTACTGAAAAAAGACAAAAAGCGCTGGCAGAGAAATTACGTCTGGAAGCTGCCAGGCAGGTAGAGCAAAATAAAATACGTGCAGAAAATGCCCGAATTGCAGCAAAAGCATCGGCAGATGCAACGGCGCTGATAAAGCGTAAAATAACCCAAAGCTGGAATCGACCAGGTTCCGTACCCAAAAATCTGAAATGCAAGATCAGGATAGGGCTGATTGCCAGTGGCGATGTGATGTCAGTAGTTATCGTCGACAGTAGTGGTAATCCATTATTTGATGATTCTGCTGTACGTGCAGTTCGCAAGGCATCACCATTACCTGTGCCGAAAGACTCGAATGTCTTTAACAGGTTTCGCAGCTTTAATCTGGAATTTTCTCCAGATAAATAGTGATCCTAGTTGATATCGGCACTTCAGGTATTTACATTACATATTGAGGAAACGTGATTAAATTAAGCAAAAAAATAGCGGTGTTATTAATATCCATAACGAGCCTGATCTACAGTCATGTTGTGCAAGCTGAATTAACTATAGAAATTACCGAGGGTGTACAAAGTGCTTATGAAATTGCAGTTGTGCCCTTTGCTGCTCCACAGGGAGAGCAATTAGCAAGCGATGTTGCAGAAATAATTGCGCAGGATTTAGCCAGCTGTGGCTATTTTAATGTACTGGCAAGAACAGCAATGCTGACGCACCCTACGCAGCCAGCGCAAGTTAAATTTCGTAACTGGGCAGCGATAGGGCAGGACTATCTGGTGATAGGTTCTGTCACAAAGGATAATAATCTCTACCATCTACAGATGAGTCTGTTTGATGTGTATAAAAAAGAGCAGCTAAAAGGCTTACGCATTACTGTTGATGCGGCCTCTTTAGTGATGGCAGCGCATCATTTAAGTGATGCAATTTCTCAGAGAATCACTGGAATTCCAGGAGTTTTTACCACGCGTATTGCGTATGTGACCAGTCTGTTCGATGCTAACAACAAGCCGTTGTATAAATTACAGGTAGCAGATTATGATGGTGCAAACCCGACCTCTATTGCCCAGTCAAAAGAGCCGATCATGTCACCTGCATGGTCACCTGATGGGCAAAAAATCGCCTATGTTTCTTTTGAAAATAAAGTCTCTGAAATTTTTGTGCAGACCCTGAATACGGGTGAGAGCAAAAGTGTCGCTAAATATAAAGGGATTAATGGTTCCCCCGCCTGGTCGCCAGATGGCAAGCGATTAGCCGTTACTTTATCTAAAGACGGGAATTCAGATATTTATATCCTAACTCTGGCAGACTTGTCATTAAGCAAATTAACTCACTCCCGGGCGATAGATACGGAAGCAGACTGGTCTCCTGACGGTAGGCAAATACTCTTTACCTCGGATCGTGGAAGGCGGCCGCAAATATATATGATGCCCAGTAATGGACAAGGCAGAGCAAAACGGCTAACCTTCGATGGCAACTATAATGCGCGTGGGGCATTTTCAGCTGATGGCAAGTCAATTGTTATGGTACAGGGTACACAGGGTAATTACCGAATAGCAGTTTTAGATCTAGTGAGCGGTGCAAATACCGTGTTGACAGATGGCCCGCTGGATGAATCTCCAAGTTTTGCGCCTAATGGTCAGGCTATAATATATGCGCGCCGAAAGGGTGATAATGAAGTTTTATCAACTGTGAGTCTTGATGGACAGACTAAGCTTGATTTGCAACACGCGACTGGCAAAGTCCGTGAACCGGCATGGGCGCCAGCTAAATAGCCACTTAAATTGTTGCTTAGCTTTTATAATTTAGCTGTGTAGCACATAAGATTTCTAACAAACGTTATTACATCATTCAGTACATTAATCAGTATTCACAAAGGGTTAGCAAATGAAAATTTATATATCGATAATCAGCATTTTTATCATGTCACTTTTATTATCAGGCTGTAGTAAAGATGCTGTAAAAGATGGCTCAGGTCTGGAAGATGGTAGCGCTGTCAGCGAGAGTTATGCTTATAATGCAGATGGTAGCAAGGTAACAGAACTCAATCTGGATAAAAATTTGAGTGCTGCTGAAGCACTGATGTTGAGCCCCGAGTTTTCTGATCCATCCAGTCCGTTATCCAGGCGGACAATTTATTTTGGATATGATAGCAGCCAGGTATTGAATGAGTTTATCCCGGTGATAGAAGCGCACGGGCAGTATCTTATGAATCATCCGAATCAACGTATTACGCTAGAGGGGCACTCAGATGAACGAGGCACTCGTGAGTACAATATCGCACTTGCCGAGCAGCGTGCAAAATCAGTATTTAAAATGCTGCAATTAATCGGTGTAATGAGCAACCAGATTGATATTGTAAGCTACGGTGAAGAAAAGCCGGTTGCGATGGGGCATAATGATGATTTCGCGCTTAATCGCCGGGTAGAAGTGGTATATAAATAATGAATAAGTTAAGTCTATTTCTTGCTTTAGCTGTTTGCAGTGGGACTTATGCAGAGTCCAGAGAATTGCCGCCCATCATTAACAACTCTACTTATGCCAATGGCTCTGCATACTCGACCAGGACTTCTGCTAATCAGCCGATGCTGGAAATGCTGGGCCGGGTAGAGTCATTGCAATCTGATATACAGCAGTTACGCGGGATGCTCGAAGAACAGAGTCATGAGATAAATCGCTTAAAGCAGCGCGAGCAAAATATATATGCAGATATGCATGCGCGTCTACAAAAGTTAGAGAGTGCAGCTGGGATTTCTGCGAGTACGGCTGTTGTCGTGCCAAAGCCAGTAAGTGCGCCAGTACAACCGGCTTATACAGGGGCTCCGGTATTAGCAGCAGCTCAGCCGGCCCAGGCTAAGCCTAAGCGGGTAAAAAAAGTAAAGCCCAAATCCAGGGCAGAAGAAAAAGAAGAATTTGATACGGCGTTTGCCAGTGTGAAAAATAGCCACTATCAGCAGGCCATTAAGCAGCTTGAGCAGTTTTTGCAGGACTACCCTGATGGTGTATATAGTGATAATGCCCATTTCTGGCTAGGCTCGGTTTATAAAGTAGTGAACGATCTCCCTGCAGCGAAGAAAAACTTTCAAGCTGTTTATACGCAGTTTCACAAAAGCGAAAAGGCGGCGATGGCGATGCTAAAGTTAGCGGATATTTACAGTGAAGAAAAAGATGCGGCTAAAGCGCGGAAATTGTATCAGAAAATTAGTACTCAGTACCCAGATAGCACCGCAGCGCATATGGCAGCTAAGGAATTATAGCTGAAGTTTCCCAATTATTGAGTAGCTGAAATACACAATGCTGGTGTATCGAGGTTTATTTTAGGTGGTTTTGCCATGTTTATAGCAAACCCCTACTTAATTCCCCTTAGGCAATAGCATTTGAAACGAATGAAAAGACTATTTTTTCATATAGTTGTAGCATAGTTTCAATTTTACCATAAATAATTATTGGGAAACTTCAGATTATAGAATATAGGCCAGTAAGTGTAGTACAGTACTGAGTTGGAAAAATGAATAAACCTGAATTCGTATAATAAGTGCATAACCCTCTGCAAGTATTGGCTAGACTAACACCTGTTGAATTAAGACAAGACATAGGTGTAAAGTAAACAGCTACCAAACAACTTACAGAGGCTACAAATGAGCTATACACACCTATGTCCTGAAGAAAGATATTATATAGAAATTGAATTAAAAAAGGGAACTTCACAGAATAAAATAGCAGAAGCCTTAGAACGAAGCCAAAGCAATATTTCACGCGAGATTAAACGCAATACAGGTCAAAGAGGCTACAGGCATAAACAAGCAGAAGATTTTGCCCAAGAACGACACAAAAACAAGCCTAAAGAGGTTAAATTAACGGATGAAATAAAAGGCATTGTTAATGTTCGCATTGAGGATGACTGGAGTCCTGAGCAGATTGCAGGGCGGTTAAAACAAGAAGGTATAATTAGTCTTCATCATGAAACAATCTACCAGCATATTCTGGCGGACAAAAAGGCAGGGGGTGAACTATACAAGCACCTTCGGCATCAGAACAAAACCTATCGCAAGCGGTATGGGTCAGCCCATAATAGGACAGGAATCCCTAATAGAGTCGATATAGATGAGCGTCCTGAAGAGGTCAACAACCGTAAGCGTATAGGTGGTTGGGAGGCAGATACAATCATTGGGAAAAATCACAAAGGGGCGATTGTAACGTTGGATGAGCGAGTCTCTAAATTACGGTTGGCCTTCCCTTTAGCGGGGAAAAAGGCTCAATATGTATTAGACGCAACTATTTTAATGCTTGATCCTATAAAAAGCTTTGTTAAAACAATTACTTTTGATAACGGGAAAGAGTTTACCCTGCATGAAAAAATAGCAGAAGCACTAGGCTGTGATACGTATTTTGCGACTCCCTACAGCTCTTGGGAAAGAGGGCAAAATGAGAACGCTAATGGCTTATTAAGACAGTATTTCCCTAAAGTAATGGAGTTGATTGATGTTACGATAAAAGAGGTTTTTATAGCCGTTGATAAGCTAAATAGTCGCCCTAAAAAGTGTCTCAATTACAAAACACCTTATGAGGTATTTGAAGAGCTGACTGGGATAGATATGAAAAATTTATTGGGTTATGTACTTATGACTTGAATTCAGGAAAGAAAAATATCAATGTTAAATCAAAAACATAAGAGTAGCTCTATCCATCAAAGCAACAGGGTGAAGTATAAGTGAAAAATAGTGATTTACGCATTAGTGAAATTTTTTATTCACTACAGGGAGAGTCCAGAACTGTTGGACTGCCCACTGTTTTTATACGCTTAACCGGTTGTCCTTTGCGTTGCCAGTATTGTGATACTAGCTATGCTTTTTCGGGTGGGGTTATGCAAAGTATTGCCAGTATTATTGAGCAAGTTGCACAATACAAAACCCGATATATTACAGTAACCGGAGGTGAGCCATTGGCACAGCCAGGCTGCATGGAATTGCTTGGGCAGTTAGCCGATAAAGGCTATCAGGTTTCGCTGGAAACCAGTGGTGCAATAGATGTATCAACAGTCGATGCGCGTATCGTTAAAGTAATGGACCTGAAAACACCCGCATCGGATGAAGAGCATCGTAATCTATACACTAATTTGCAATACCTGAATACTCAGGATCAGATAAAATTTGTATTATGTGATGCAGATGATTACGCATGGTCTAAAGCGAAAATGGCAGAATATCAGTTAGCGCAAAAATGTGAAGTTTTATTTTCACCCTCTATGGGACAGCAAGATCCAACAGAACTTGCAGAATGGATTTTAGCAGATCAATTACCGGTACGCTTTCAGGTGCAGTTGCATAAATTCCTCTGGGGCGATGTGGCGGGAAAGTAAATGCAGTTTTATACAGGATTAGTTTAGGATAAAGAAAATATTATGTACAAATTATCTACCGTGCTGACGGTCATACTAATTAGCATAATGTCTAACAACTTGCTTGCAGAGCCGGCAACACTTACGGGCACAGCTTATTATTGTGAACGTATTGCACTACCGCCAAATGCAGTGTTTACTGCAACGCTGGAAGATGTTTCCTTGATGGATGTTGCGTCGGTGGTCCTAGGTAGTGTTAGTCTTGACCCCGCGGGCTCGCCACCATTTGCCTATATAATTGCTTATGACACCGAAGCTCTCAAGCCAGGTCACCGTTATAATATAAGAGCTAAAATTACTGTTGATGGGCAATTGCTATTTACCAGCGACACCATACATCCGGTTCTAAGTGCAGAGAGCTCGGCAGAGCCTAATGTGCGCATGATAAAGGTGAAAAGATACCCCCGCAGTAGTCAGCAATACCTAGTATATTCCTGTGTTAACAGTTCAGGCGACCGTGTATTAGGCAGGGGCTGTTCCTAGCGAAATATCTAAATTAAATTCCTGGATAGTGTGTCTTTTTACTTGAAAACTATCTAAAATCATACAATTGCCCTTTAAACAGAAAATCACGTGAAAACACAAGCCCCGGTTATTAATATCAAACCTTATGCGAAAGATAAGGAATCTGCAGATACCTCGACGCAAACAGTATCGACTCAAACGAGTGATAATAAACTTGCGGGTGAGCGCATTCAGAAAGTACTGGCTCGTGGCGGAGTCGGTTCACGCAGGGAAGTTGAACGCTGGATAACAGAAGGTTTGTTAACACTGAATGGGCAGCCGGTTAGCCTAGGCGATCGCCTTAAAGCGGGTGATAATTTAATTTTAAAGGGGCGTCCACTAAAGTGGGAAAAATTTAGAGTACAACCGACCCGCGTGCTGATTTATCATAAGCCTACCGGCGAAGTAGTGACTCGCAATGCCACGGAAGACCGCCCGGTAGTCTTTAAAAAACTGCCTAAACTACAGACTGGGCGATGGATTGCAGTGGGGCGCCTGGATATCAATACCCAGGGCTTATTATTACTTACCAATAATGGTGAACTGGCGAACCGTTTAATGCACCCCTCATCGGAAATTGACCGTGAATATGCTGTACGCATTTTAGGTGAAGTAAGTGACGATAATCTTGCGCAATTAAAAAAAGGTGTGCAACTAGAAGATGGGGTGGCGAAATTCGATGATATTCAGTTTAATGGTGGTGAAGGTGCTAACCGTTGGTATCACGTGACCGTCAAGGAAGGGCGAAACCGTCTGGTGCGCCGCTTATGGGAAGCACTGGAATTTCAGGTTAGCCGCTTGATGCGAGTGCGCTATGGCCCGATATTTTTGCCGGATGGCTTAAGTGCCAGACAAACGCATGAATTAACGACGAAAGAACTGGATGATTTATTAACATTTGTGGATTTGCCGCGTGAAAGATTTGAGCATGGCACTAAATCAAGATCGCAGACACAAGCTAAAGCAAAATCCAAAACATTTGCTAAACCTGGAGCCCGTTCGGACAGACGACCTGCTGAGCGAAATAGCTCAGTTAAAAAACCGCGCTTTGACAAAAATAGGCGACCGCGCAAATAAGCTAGAGCAAAGCAACAAATAGATAAATGGATACTAAAATGACCAAACTAACGCTGGGAGAAGACAGCTATATCTGTGATCCGGATGAGTCGGTATTAGATGCGCTGATAAGAGAAGGCGTTGATATTGCCTATGCATGCAAAAAAGGCACCTGCCATAGTTGTCTTTCGCGTAGCATCGATAGTGCGCCCCCCGAAACAGCACAAAAGGGCTTGAAAGATACCCAGAAACGACAAAACTATTTTCTTGCCTGTCTGTGCTATCCCAAACTGGATATGCAAATTAAATTACCGGAACAATCGGAAATTTTTAGCCAGGGTAAAGTGGTAGTGAATGAAATGTTAAACCACAATACCTTGTTATTGAAAGTGCAATGTCAGGATATGCAGGAATATTATGCTGGACAGTTTGTTAATTTACAGCGCGATGATGGCTTGATTCGCAGTTATTCCATCGCTAATGTTCCGCAGCAAGACGGTATTTTAGAATTCCATATACGCCGCTTACCCGATGGTCAGTTTAGCGAGTGGCTACATGATGAAATCAAAGTTGGGGATCATATTGCAGTGTCAGAGCCACAGGGGCACTGTTTTTATGTTCCTGAGCGTGCCGATCAGGGTTTATTATTAATAGGCACAGGCACAGGTCTTGCTCCGCTGGCAGGAATTCTAGAAGATGCATTAAAGCAGGGACATACTGGCCCAGTCATGTTATTTCACGGATCCAGAACGGTTGAAGATTTATATCGCATAGACGAGCTACGTGAATTTTCCCAGCAATATGAGAATTTTTCATATTTCCCCTGTGTCTCTAGTGAACCGGTACTCGAAGGATATATTTCCGGACGCGCAGATCAAGTGGCACTAACGCAGATGGATGAATGGCAGGGCTGGCGTGTATTCCTGTGTGGCCACCCGGAGATGGTCAGTTCGATGAAAATGGAAGCATTTATGAAAGGAGTGTCAATGGGGGATATTTATACTGATGCGTTCGTTGTGGCGGGGTAGTTGAGATATATTCCGTAAATATAAAATCAATAGGTCAAAGTCATTGAAATTTTAGAATGAGAATTTATTTAGATAACTGTTGCTTTAATAGGCCATTTGATGATCAGTCACAACGTAGGGTTTTATTAGAGTCAGAGGCTAATAGTGCATACTTAAGAGACTATTTCTTAAATTTCAATGAGGTAGACTGTAGGCTGGATTAGGTTTTTTTAGCGTAGCGAAAAAACGTAACCCAGCAATACGTTGATTTATAGGGAAACGCTGGGTTACGTTATCGCGTTTTGCTTGATAAGCTAACCCAGCCTACATATGCAAGCTATTGTTTGTTAATATATTAATGCTTAAGTAAGCAGTATTAGAGTCAGAGGCGAAACTAAATATACAGGAAAATATTCGACTGGGTATATTTGAGTTGGTTTGGTCGTACATACTAGATTATGAAAATAGCCAAAATCCATTTCGAGAAAGACGCGAGCAAATTATAAAGTGGCGAGAATATGCTGGCGAAGATATTGTAGAAAATGATGAAATTCTTAATATTGCGGCAACGAATATGAAACATAGTATTAAAAAAATAGATTCATTGCATTTAGCTTGTGCTACCTGGGCTAATGCAGATTATTTTTTAACAACTGATGATGGAATAATCAAGCATGCAATGGCTATTCAAAATATCAAAATCGTAGATCCAATTGGTTTCATTAAAGAGGTCATAATATAATTACTGACACAGAAATAAAGTCTAAAGGAGTTCAAATTCTGGCAACATATTTAGGCGATGTTGAAATGGAGCGGTTTATTGCTCTTATTCAAAGAGAACCATTTGATTACACAAAATGGCATCAAAAAATTGATGAAGATATAAGCCTCAAAGAGTTAAGTCTAAAGGCAATGTCGTTAAGAAAAAAAGCGCCTTAATTTAGAAACTGAAGTTTCCCAATTATTGAGTAGCTGAAATACACAATGCTGGTGTATCGAGGTTTATTTTAGGTGGTTTTGTCATGTTTATAGCAAACCCCTACTTAATTCCCCTTAGGCAATAGCATTTGAAACGAATGAAAAGACTATCGCTGAAAATCATGGAAACGGAGCTTAGCGAAGTGGTGATTTTTAGTCCCTGATAGGCGACAGGGCAATTCGCTGATTCGACGTGTGCTAGTAGCACGCGAGAGGAGCAAGAATTGCATTCCGAATAGCCGTCCAGCCAGTGAGGTAGTAATGACGAAGCGTCTTTTGTGCGTAGTCGTTGCGGACGCAGGGCGTTCAGGGCATCTCCCATCCGCTGCGTAGGTGAACGAATTATGGCGACAGGAGTCCCGGAATTTCGTGAGGTAGCATGGCGCGCCTGAAAACGTATTTATAAGGTTTACAAGCAGAAACACAAAGGCTCCGGCGGGTATGTTAATGGACAAACGATAGTATTATTGCTGCTAGTTACCTCATCCATTACAGTGCCTGTCGGTTTTTTCTTTTATATGCCGGATCCAGCCTTAAAGCAGTGGGATAAAGAAGATAAACGGTTGAAAAAGAGCGGTATAGCAAAAAAAGATCGGCCTATTAAGCCTGAACGTGACAGTGCCTACCCGACCAAAACAGAGATTGCATTAGGCTTATTAAAAGAGTTTAAAGTTGCGCATAGCCTGATTAAAATTAAAGGCGTACTGGCTGATGCGCTGTATGGTGAAAAAGCCTTTATGGACGAAGCCGCTAAAGAATCTGGAGGCTCGCAGGTGATTAGCCAATTACGTAAAAACCAAAAAATTGAATATAGAGGTAGAATAAGGTCAGTCGAGAGCTACTTTAATTCGATTAACAAAGGCATTGATCAGATAATACGTGTACGTGGCGGCAAAGAGATTAAAGTGACTGTCAGCAGTGCACGATTAAAGGTGAGTTCTCACAGTAAAAAACGCTTTGTCATTGCCTTAAAATATGACGGTGAAAACGACTATCGCTATTTAGTGGCGACAGACCTGACTTGGCGCACACAAGATATTATTCAAGCCTATACGTTGAGATGGCTGATTGAGGTTTTCTTTGAGGACTGGAAGCTTTATGAAGGATGGGGACGTGAGGCCAAACAATTAGATGAAGAGGGATCAAGCCGTGGCCTGATTCTGAGTCTTTTGTTTGACCATTGCCTTCTCCTTCACCCAGAGCAAATAGCCCGCATTGAAAGAAAACTACCTGCGTATACCGTAGGAAGCTTACAGCGCAAGTCTCAAATGGATGTACTGCTTGAGTTCATCACGTCATTGCTAGAGTTTCCAGATCCTGGTGATAAGCTGAAAGAGTTAGGTGAATTAATAAAGGATGTGTTTCAACTGATGCCATCAGGAAAACATATGATTGGCAGAGATTTAGGGCGCTTAGCCCATCTTCGTCACTATTGATGATGTAGTTGTTATAAATCAATTGGTTGAAATTTTAAAAAGTAGCCAGTTGGCACTACAGATTTTGTGTTTTTGTCATCAGTGTTCCCATTGAAAGAAGAAGTACCTAAACAAAGCAGCCTATAACCTACCTGAAGGTAGCACCACTCGAATATTTCCATCTTTTTGATTTTAATCACTTATAACAGAAAATAGACACTCTGTAGGCACCGTAAAAAAACAACAAATAATTTCAAATAAAGCTTGCAATTGCCGAAAAAATTTTTCTAAAAATTTCCGTTTTAATCACCTCATAAACGGATATCACCCATGCTTAAAGACCTACCACTCTCTGAACATATTCACCAACACTGCAATGAAAGTATGGAACGTTCCCTGTTAGCAGAGCGTCATCCTTTGTGGGCTCGTTCATGCCCAGAGTTGAAGGATATCGACTTTATTCGCCTTGGGTTATTACGCTGTATCAGTGTAGTCGATAGTGGTCGCCATTTCCTCCAAACCAATGAACAGATTTATGGCCAGCTGCTTCCCCACTCAACGTATTTTAAATCACTGAAGTCGCATAGACGAACAAGTATGCTTGAGGCATTTGAACAGCAGAGCTATCATCTTCACGCTGAAACACTGCTGTCGCAAGGCATTGATTATCTTAAAGCATTCCCGGAACTTGACGAATACACCATAGAAGCAGCGGATGGACATTTTATTGATCATGCCTGCCATACTGAAAAAAACAGCAAGGGGAAAGTTTATGCGGCTGGGGGGATTTACGCGTTGAATCTCAGAAGTGGGTTGCTCAGATTTCTTTGTCTGGTGACAAACGGAACTCAGAGGCATCAAGAAATACCTGTGTTACGAGATCATATTGAAAAGCAAAACAAGGGAAATAACAGCTCTCAGAAACATCTCTATGTCTACGATAAAGCCGTCACCGACTTTGTCTGGTGGGATCGGCAGAAACGACATGCTAATTACATGATTTCAATGCTAAAAGAAAATTCAATTGCGACTCTGGTTGAGTCTATCCCTTTTGACTCCCGCCATGAGATCAATACAGGGGTTGAAGCATACAGTGTGTACGAAAACAAGGGCATCAAATTTAACGTGGTGGATTACCGTGATCCAGAAACCGGAAAACTTCACCGGTTTGTGACAACCTTGCCAATGACTATTAACCCTGGAACCATTGCCATGCTGTATTTCAAGCGATGGACGATTGAAAAGACATTCAATAACACTAAAAGTAATTTCAAGGAAACTAAAGCTTGGTCTTCCAATACCCGCTCACTTGAAAATCAAATGCGCCTGACTGCAATGAGCTATAATTTAATGCGCGTGTTTGAAGAGAGTTCAAAAACACAACAGCCAGAATTGATTCATCCATCGGATAAAAAATATAGCGAGGCTCTGGAGATAAGGCAGCAACAGGCTCAAAAACGAGATCGTTTTGTGAATCCATTATTTTTCCAGGCAAGAATATTATAGCACCCCAAAGAGTCAAGACAGATTTTTCAACAATCCTTATTCCATATTCCTAAGCCGCTTCATTCTGCTGTTCATTAGCTAAAATACTTTCTCTATATACATTCATTGGTTTTTTATAGTCCAGGGTTTCATGAAACCGTTGATGATTATAAAACTCAATATAGTCATCAACATCTTCTATTAACGCTCTAATTGAACCATATTCATTTAAATAAATACGCTCACATTTTGCACTTCGCCAAAACCGTTCAATACAAATATTATCCGTTGCTCGTCCTTTTCCATCCATAGAAATAGTAATGCCTTTGTTTTTTAGTCGTTGGGTATGAATTTCACTGGTGTATTGACTGCCTTGATCCGTATTAAAAATTTCAGGTGTTCCGTAGAGAGAAAGCGCTTCATCTAATACATCCATAACTAAAAAAGAATCCATTGTGTTTGATATTTTATGGGCGAGCACTGCTTTTGAGTGCCAATCAATAATCGCCGCTAAATAAACCATCCCTTCTTTGGTTTTAATATAGGTTATATCTGTACTCCAAACTTGGTTAGCGTGTGATATATCAAGATCTCTAAGCTTATAAGTATATTTTTTATGTTCTTTTATGGGGATCGTTGTATTGACTTGTTTTACCGCTAATACGGCTTTCAAGCCCATCTGCTGCCGATAACTCGCCACCGTGTTTAAACTGACTTTAAAACCACCTTCAAGCAACTGCTGGTGTACTTTAGCCGCACCATAAATAGGGATGTCTTTAAAAATGTGATTAATCTGAGTTTTGATCTCTTCTTTCTTTTTATTCTCTCTTTTTTTGTAATAGAGATTGCTTCTATTTAATCCTAATAATGCACACTGCTGTGTTAGAGGTAGAGTGTTAAGCTTGGGCTCAATCAACTGTTTTCTATCAGATGAGTCCAAGCTTTTTAGCTTTTTTTCGAGCCACTCCTTTTCAACCGTCATTTTTCCTACGATTTTTGTGAGCATCTCATTTTGTTCTTGAGCTGCTAATAGATCCTCTTTGTAATCTTTAACGGCTTTGGAGGGCTCCATTGCTATTTCTGCATTGTCTAAGAATATTTTTTTCCAGTTTTGTAGGTTCTTAGGTGTGATGTTATTTGCACTGGCAATTTCTTGCAGTGTTTTTTCATTCTTTAAAACTTCTAATACCAACTTGCTTTTAAATTCAGCACTGTAGACCGTTCTTTTTCTGCTCATTTTAATACTCCAATTTTTTACAAATAGTAACTAATTTGGAATAAGATTGCTTTGATTTCTTGTCTGGATTTGCTGGGGGATTATAATGCAGCTATACATTTATGCGCGTATTTTGAAGAGATGTTTCAAAACACAACAGCCAGAATTGATTCATCCATCGGATAAAAAATGTGCGACTCTTTTGAGATATGCAGCAACAGCTCAAAAACGAGATCGTTTTGTGAATCCATTATTTTTCCAGGCAAGAATATCTCGTATCAGCTCGTATACCATTCGGGCAGTTCAAAACGCAATAATAACAGGAATGTCTTTACAGTGCTTTATGAGCTCTCTTGTGGCGAGGTTAGTCTCACGGCATCAATTGATAGGGGAACACTGATGGTTTTTGTATAAAACGTTGGATTTTTTAGAGTATTTTTGTCGCATGTAAATTACACTCAAATAATGATGATTTTTTTGACAAAAGTCAATGAATTTATCGACAAAAATAATATAAATGGCACTACAAAACTTTCAAAAAAAACACCATTGATTTTAAAGAGAATTTTTCGACAAAAAATCGCTTAAACCGATGAATCAATGGCTTAGAAAGATGAAAGTGACGGTAGTGGTAAACGTTTTACCTGAGACTAAATAGCAAATAAAGCTTGCAATTGCCGAAAAAATTTTTCTAAAAATTTCCGTTTTAATCACCTCATAAACGGATATCACCCATGCTTAAAGACCTACCACTCTCTGAACATATTCACCAACACTGCAATGAAAGTATGGAACGTTCCCTGTTAGCAGAGCGTCATCCTTTGTGGGCTCGTTCATGCCCAGAGTTGAAGGATATCGACTTTATTCGCCTTGGGTTATTACGCTGTATCAGTGTAGTCGATAGTGGTCGCCATTTCCTCCAAACCAATGAACAGATTTATGGCCAGCTGCTTCCCCACTCAACGTATTTTAAATCACTGAAGTCGCATAGACGAACAAGTATGCTTGAGGCATTTGAACAGCAGAGCTATCATCTTCACGCTGAAACACTGCTGTCGCAAGGCATTGATTATCTTAAAGCATTCCCGGAACTTGACGAATACACCATAGAAGCAGCGGATGGACATTTTATTGATCATGCCTGCCATACTGAAAAAAACAGCAAGGGGAAAGTTTATGCGGCTGGGGGGATTTACGCGTTGAATCTCAGAAGTGGGTTGCTCAGATTTCTTTGTCTGGTGACAAACGGAACTCAGAGGCATCAAGAAATACCTGTGTTACGAGATCATATTGAAAAGCAAAACAAGGGAAATAACAGCTCTCAGAAACATCTCTATGTCTACGATAAAGCCGTCACCGACTTTGTCTGGTGGGATCGGCAGAAACGACATGCTAATTACATGATTTCAATGCTAAAAGAAAATTCAATTGCGACTCTGGTTGAGTCTATCCCTTTTGACTCCCGCCATGAGATCAATACAGGGGTTGAAGCATACAGTGTGTACGAAAACAAGGGCATCAAATTTAACGTGGTGGATTACCGTGATCCAGAAACCGGAAAACTTCACCGGTTTGTGACAACCTTGCCAATGACTATTAACCCTGGAACCATTGCCATGCTGTATTTCAAGCGATGGACGATTGAAAAGACATTCAATAACACTAAAAGTAATTTCAAGGAAACTAAAGCTTGGTCTTCCAATACCCGCTCACTTGAAAATCAAATGCGCCTGACTGCAATGAGCTATAATTTAATGCGCGTGTTTGAAGAGAGTTCAAAAACACAACAGCCAGAATTGATTCATCCATCGGATAAAAAATATAGCGAGGCTCTGGAGATAAGGCAGCAACAGGCTCAAAAACGAGATCGTTTTGTGAATCCATTATTTTTCCAGGCAAGAATATCTCGTATCAGCTCGTATACCATTCGGGCAGTTCAAAACGCAATAATAACAGGAATGTCTTTACAGTGCTTTATGAGCTCTCTTGTGGCGAGGTTAGTCTCACGGCATCAATTGATAGGGGAACACTGATGGTTTTTGTATAAAACGTTGGATTTTTTAGAGTATTTTTGTCGCATGTAAATTACACTCAAATAATGATGATTTTTTTGACAAAAGTCAATGAATTTATCGACAAAAATAATATAAATGGCACTACAAAACTTTCAAAAAAAACACCATTGATTTTAAAGAGAATTTTTCGACAAAAAATCGCTTAAACCGATGAATCAATGGCTTAGAAAGATGAAAGTGACGAAGATGGGTTAGGGCCAACAGCATCATTAAAGTATTGTTCTGCTGGGTGAAGGTAAGAGTTTGATGGCAATGGGATGGAAAAACTTGAACATCGAGTATTAAGGATACATGAAGCAGGACTAGTGAGTAAAATAATATAGCGATATGATATTTGTTAGCAATAACAGGGCCGACATTGCTTTCCAGAACCCGGTTGGATAGCGCTCTATCAATGGTAATTGATCTTCTTTAAGAAACTCAGGATTGGGTTTTCTTAAAGCGTTTTCCAGTTCTGACATTTTTGCATATCGACTTGCAGGGTCGATATGCACTGCTTTTTTAATTGCTGTATCAATCCAGTATGGAATATTACTGACATAACGATGGATAGGAATGTATTTCAAGCGGCGCAGTGACGCTTTATCTGACGCATGGGCAAGTCTATCTCCATAGGGTAAATGTCCGGTTATCATTTCATAAGTTATGCACCCCAGAGAAAACAGGTCAGATTGTGTTGTGCCTGATCCATTAATAAGATATTCAGGTGCGGTGTAATGCTTTGTGCCCAATAATGCTTTACGTTCAATCGGCGTTGCTACATCGGCCATTCCTGCAATTTTAGTTGAGCCAAAATCAACTATTTTTACCAGACCTTCTGCGGTAATCATAATATTACCGGGCTTGAGATCCTGATGCAGCATATCTAAGCGATGAAAAGCCCTAATGCCAGATACTGCTTGTGAAACAATATTTCTAATAAGCGTAAGATCAGGTTTGTCTTGATCTGTGATCCATTGATCCAGTGTTTTGCCTTCTATATATTCCATTACATAATAAAGAAATCGCCGTGGCCGTGTTTGCTCAATGGTACGAATAACATGAGGGCTGTTAATGCGTCGTCCAATCCATTCTTCCATTTGAAAGCGCTCTAAATAAGCCGGATCATCTTCAAAATTGACCGAAGGTGTTTTGAGTACGACTTTTTCCTGGGTATCTGTATCTATGGCTAGATAAAGCTGGCTGGTAGAACTTGCGTGTAATTCTCTAGTGATACGATAGCCATCTATGATAACGCCCTCGTATAATTCGGGAGGAAATGGCAGTTCGGTAAGTTGCGAATAAACCTCTTCAATATCTTGAGCGGGTAATTCTATTATTTCTACAGCTAGACAGCTGAGATTATCAATACTGCCATTTTCAAGTGCCTGAGCCACTAATTTCTCACATAAAGTAGTGAGGTCTTGTTGTCCGGATTTGATGGTATTGCTAATATGCTTATCTGACAGGTAATCATGAATCCCATCTGTTGCAATAAAAAACACATCGCCTAGTTCGACCGCTAAGGACTTGTAATCAATATCCAGACGATAATCAATGCCCATCGCTCGACCGAGATATTCCTGCTGACCAGGCATATGAATCCGATGGTCGGTGGTTAACTGTTCCAGCCCATTATCTCGAAACAGATAAATACGGGAATCGCCGACATGAAATAAATGAGCTGTCGTAGATTTTATCACCAGGCCGCAGAAGGTAGTTGCTAGCCCGCGGGAAATATCATGATACTGATTACTTTGACTATATAACCAGTTATTAAGCGCGGTTAGTACTTTGCCGCCAGATTTTTTGACTGACCATGAATCAGGTGTACTGAAATAATCATCTAAAAACCCCTTGATACAACATTGACTTGCCTGTTTCGCCTCACTGCTGCTACTAACACCATCAGCTAACGCGAATGCTGCGCCTTTTCCTGTTAACAGAGCAATATTCTTAGGAATAAAGTGGCCCAGGTAATCCTGATTTTCATCTTTAATGCCTTTACCTGAACAATAACCAACATTAATTTTTAATTTAGCAGTCATTGTCCATCCCCAGAAAATATAACTGAACTCAGTAATTGCCCTGTTATTGTCCTGTTTTTAGCTGAAACCACAGGAATTGATATAAAAATTAGGCTGTAGCCGTGCCTGTTAAAAAGAGAGGTATTAATTTCCATAGTTCAACAAGCTCGGTATAAGAAGCTAAATTTGATGAATATAGATTTAGTTTACATCAATCATTTGCACTGTGCCATCTGGCAGAATTTCAGCCATTTGACCTTTAGGTTCATCCATAAACTGTACGCTAATTAAAATCACCACCGCAGTTGAAGCAATGACTAAAAAGAATGTTTGGGTGGTGACTAGGGATAATATAGTCAAAAAGATCAATGCTCCTATATTACCGTAGGCTCCAGCCATACCGGCAATTTGTCCGGTTAAGCGTCGTTGAATCAAGGGTACGACAGCGAAGACTGCGCCGCAACCTGCATTTACAAAAAAGGCACAGCCCATGGATGTTAGTACAGCAAAAGCAATGGGCCATTCAGAGGTAATTTGACTCATCACAAAATAGCCTACAGATAAGCCGACAATACAAAAACTAAGTGCCATTTTGCGGCCTAAACGATCGCTTAATAGTCCGCCGGCTGGACGCGATACCAGGTTCATAAAGGCAAAACTGGATGCCAGTAGACCTGCCTCGACAGCACTAATACCAAAGGTATTGCTAAAGAATAATGGCAACATAGAGACCACGGCCAGTTCAGATCCAAAAGCGACCATATAGGCTAAGTCGAGTACCGCAACCTGCTTGAATTTATAACGATGAATTTCTGGCACCGGTTTAATAAAAATATCTTTGTTTACCTGGTATATATGATAAGCCTGATAAAAATATAATAGGATCAAGCCGACATAAATAATTAGCACAGTCGTTTCAGTAAGCAGGTTAACACCACTGGGGGATAACTTCCATGTCAATACAGCCAGGGCTGCAAACATAGGGATATTCATTATTAAATAGAAAATAAGATCACCGATACTTGTGACTTCCAGTCCACCTGATTTTTTAGGCTTAAAATAGGTAGAACCTTTAGGTGTATCAGATACACTAAAATAATAAATAAAGGCATATACAAAGGCAATTACCCCCGTTAGGGCGACTGCATATCGCCAGCCATCTTCACCGCCAAATAATAATGCAATTGCGGGCAAGCTGATAGATGCACCGGCAGCACCAAAATTACCTAGGCCGCCATAAATACCGGTTGCCAATCCTACCTGTTTTGCAGGATACCACTCTGAAATCATACGCACGCCAATAACAAATCCTGCGCCGACAAAACCTAGCATAAATCGTGCGACGGCTAATTGCTCAAAGCTATCTGCCATGGCAAAAAAGAAACAGATAAAACTTGAAACAGTTAATAACAAAGGAAAGGTAATTCTGGGTCCATATTTATCAACCAGCATGCCGACAAGTATTCGAGCAGGGATGGTCAAAGCCACATTGAGGATCAACAGTGTTTTAATTTGCTGGTCAGTAAGACCCAGTGTGTTTTGAATTGAAATAAGTAATGGCGCATGGTTAAACCAGACTAAAAAGCTAATAAAAAATGCCATCCAGCTTAGATGCAGGATGCGAGTATTACCACTAAACGATAATAACTTCAATTTTTGTGCAGACATAAATCAATCTCTTTAAATAAATAATTACTGATACACGGTAACAAGCAGGAATGATGCCAAAAGTTAAGATACTGATAGTTATTGGTTTTGCTTGCTACTGCCGCTTCGGGTAGACACTGTTGTTTCAATGCGTTAAATGATTGCACCAATTAGGTGCGCTAGATCTTTTAACTCGTATTGCCTTGCTTAGGCAGTGTTTTCGGCCTGGAGAAGTGCCTTTAATTCAGGGATACATGAGCCACAATTTGTACCTGCTTTAAGCAATGAGCCAAGTTCATCGGTTGTGCTGGCTTTGCCATGTGAGATCGCTTCTTTAATGGTATTTTCTCCCACACCAAAACAAGCGCAGATCATGGGACCTGTATCAGGTAAACCAGCGCCGGATTTTCCTGCCAATAAACAGAGTCTGATTTCATTACTAATGGTTTGTTCCGCAAACAACTGGCTGAGCCATGAGCGTGCGGGCAAATCATGAGTTGGAGCGATAAATACGATACTTTCAAGTTGCTTGTTTTGCAGTTTCGCTGCTCGATAGCATTGCATGCCTTGATCCGTGAATTCCAGCCATTCGCCATCATCACCTAATTGTTCTTTTGCCCAGGCAGCAGGGTCATTAAAGGCTGTTTCACCGGCTATTTCATAGCGGAAAAACTGCTCACCTTTAATTTTTACCCAATATTGTGCAGCATCGATCCTGACTGCCTTCCTGGACATAATAAAGCCATACCAGGCAGGTTTATAGGGTGTTATTTTTACTGGCGTGTGCTTAGATTCTGGCTGCCCGGAGATAGGGTCAACAACGGGGTTAACCAGGGCATTAACACGGCCTCTTGAAGCAAAAAAATCACTCCAGTGCATCGGTAAAAATACGCTACCCATGCGTTGCTCTTCTGTCTCGACGATGCGGGCCAACATATTTCCATACTGGCTATCAAGTCGAGCCAGGGCACCATTTTCTAATTGCCAGCGTGCTGCATCAGCGGGATGAATCTGTACTATAGGCTCAGAGATATGGGCATTTAGCCGTACTGAACATGCAGTACGCGTCATGGTATGCCATTGGTCGCGTATTCTCCCGGTATTTAGTACCAGAGGATATTCTTCACTGGTGATATTCACTGGAGCGCGGGGTTTAACTGCAATCAGTTGAGCTTTAGCGGTAGTGGTAAAGAAATGCTTATTTTCAAATAAGCGCTGTGTTCCCTTTCGACTATCTAGCGTTACAGGCCACTGAATAGGCTCAAGTTCGTCATATTGTTTATCGCTTATAGCTGCCAGACCACTAATATCAAAGTCACGTTTGCCATTATTTTCAAAGCCAGATAATGCCGCATGCTCTCTAAAAATATCGGCTGCTGATTGATAGTTAAAAGCATGTGCAAAGCCCATACGCTTGGCTACTTGAGATATTATCCACCAGTCTTCTTCAGCCTCGCCTGGATGAGGTAAAAAATTGCGCTGATGTGAAATGCGTCGCTCAGAATTTGTAACGGTACCACATTTTTCCCCCCAGGCAACAGCGGGTAACAAAATATCAGCCCGGTTTGCAGTACCGGTATTAAGATTTGTTTCAGAGACAACGACTAACTCACAGTCTTCAATAGCCTTGCGTACTTTATCTGCATTTGGCAGGGTCACAACCGGGTTGGTTGCCATAATCCATATTGCTTTTATTTTACCGCTAGCAACCTCATCAAACAGCTCTACCGCTTTTGCCCCTGCGGTAGCAGTCAGACTATCAGTTCTCCAGAAACGGGAAACCAGGTCATGATGCTCGGAATTATCCAGCTCCATATGCGCTGCAAGTTGATTGCTTAACGCACCCACTTCACGCCCACCCATTGCATTTGGTTGGCCAGTAATTGAAAAAGGGCCCATAGCCGGCTTGCCAATGCGTCCTGTTGCCAGATGACAATTGATGATACTGTTCGATTTATCGGTACCGGAAGATGATTGGTTAATCCCTTGCGAATACAGCGTCACTACTTTTTCTGTATCAGTAAAAAGCTGGAAGAACCGAGCCGCATCTTGTTCAACCAATTCACAACTGCGCGCGACTTGAGCAATATCAAGCGATGAAGCCAGGGCTGAAGCCAGTGCTTCTGCAAAGCCTTCGGTGTGTTGTTGAACAAAATCATGGTCTATTGCATTTTGTTGGCTTAGGTACTGCAGCAAGCCATTAAATAACACCGCATCTGTACCGGGCTTAATAGGTAAATGTAGGTCAGCAATATCACAGGTTGCAGTCTTGCGCGGGTCGATGACCACAATTTTCAGCTCAGGTCGCTGTTGTTTTGCCTGCGTAATTCGCTGAAAAATAATAGGGTGGCACCAGGCGGTATTGGAGCCTTCAATAACAATCAAATCAGCTTGATCCAGGTCTTCATAACTACACGGAACTGAATCACTGCCAAAGGCTCGCTTGTAACCTGACACTGCAGATGACATGCATAATCGTGAATTTGTATCAATATTGCCCGAGCCTATAAAGCCCTTCATTAATTTATTGGCGACATAGTAATCTTCAGTCAGCAATTGACCGGAGACATAAAACGCAACGGCATCAGCCCCGTGTTCATCTATAACCTGTTTAAAACCCTGGGCTACAGCATCTAAAGCGCTGTCCCATGATACTTGTTCGCCATTGATTTGTGGATGGAGCAGGCGGTCTTCTAACCCGATCGTATCGGCAAGAGCCGAGCCTTTGGAGCATAATCGGCCAAAGTTAGCTGGATGTAATGAGTCACCGTCAACTGAGATTGAGCCATCTTCGCTTTGGTTGACCTGGACGCCACAGCCAACTCCACAATAAGGGCAGGTTGTTTTGGTGATTTTGACAGGCTTAGTCATGACATAATCTCCAGCGCATCTTCTACCTGGTATTGTCCAAACAAAATATTTTCACGCATACTAGAAATGTCTTTGCTTTCGGTCAGTAATGAGAAAAACCAGTTGCCATCACGGGTGTCGCCATATAGTACGATACCGACAATAATGTTGTCTTTAAGTACCAGCTTTTTATAAATATGCTGTGCAGGGTCATTAAATACCAGAGCCTCTGTACTCTGTCCCCCGATATAATCACCCGCTGAAAAAAGGTCGATTCCAGTGACTTTTAACTTGGTTGAAGTAACGCTGCTGATGTAGCTAGATATGCTCATATCTGCAAGGTGATTGGCACAGACTTTTGCTTGTTCAAATAAGGGGGAAACCAGACCAAAGGTCTTTTTACGATGTTCGACACATTCACCCGCCGCGTAGATGTTTGGCGTATGGGTTTGTAATGTGTCATCCACTAAAATGCCACGATCACATTGAATACCTGAAATCTCTGCAAGCTTTGTATTAGGGCGAATACCTATCGCCATGACCACAAGATCGGCATCAATTTCTGAGCCATCTTTAAAACTTATTTTTTCCACTCGCTGATCACCCAGTAATGCTTTTGTATGATGATTCATCAGAAAATGCATGCCTTTTTGTTCCAGCTCGCTGCGCATCAATTCTGCTGCGTTTTGATCAAGTTGCTGACTCATTAAGGTATTACTTCTGTGTACGACAGATACATCCATACCTTGTATCATCAAGCCATTTGCTGCTTCAAGTCCGAGTAAGCCACCACCAATCACGATGGCTTTTTTATGTGTTTTTGCAGTTTCGAGCATGACATTAACATCGTTAATATCACGAAAGCTGATCACGCCATCAAGGTCTTTTCCTGGTATATCAAGGATCACAGGCAGGGATCCCGTTGCCATAATCAAGCGATCATAATTAGCCTTGATGCCATCATCGGTAACGACTTGCTGGTTAACGCGATCAACTTTAGTGACCGTTTTGCCAATATGTAAGCTAATATTATTGTCTTGATACCACTGCAAGTCATTGATAATAATGTCATCAATCTTTTTGTCACCCGCTAGCACCGAGGATAGCATGATACGGTTGTAATTACCGTGCGGTTCCGCACCAAATACCGTGATATCAAATTTTTCTGGTGACAGTTTTAACAGCTCATCCACTGTTCGCATACCAGCCATACCATTGCCAATAAGCACTAATTTTTCTTTCATACTCTCTCGTTACCCTCACATATTTATATGAGGATTGAATAACCTGTTAGAAGGCAACACCTTTAGATCTTGCCTCTTAGCTATGCGTTAAATGGAATGGTGTAATATTATTCAGGGAGGAACATTTTACCTTCGGCAACCATCACGGCTTCACCACCAATTCTTAGGTTAAGCGGGGCTCCGGCTTTATGATCCATTTCGATATTGATGACACTACGGCGTGTGTTAGCGTTACCACGATCAACAGCAAAAGTATGTGTACCTTCCTGCGTAAAGTCGAATGAACATAAATAGGCAGCAAAAGCGGGCATGGCACTACCGACCGCCGGGTCTTCATGAACGCCAATATTTGAGCCTAATAGGCGAGCATTAAAATTGGCATCTTTAAAAGGAGTTTTAGGCGAGAATAATAGAATTTCCTGTGCAGCAGTTTGCGGAGCAGCGGATTGGCTCCAGGCAGTAAAGTTAAATTTTGCGTTTCTGACGGATTCATAATTCCATACCGGCACAACCAGGTAGGGGAAACCACATGAGACTAATCGTGTGGTATATTTCTTATGATCTATTTCAGAGGGTTTAATTGATAACAGCTCAGCTAATTCAATATCGGAAGGTGTAAAGCGGTCAATAATGGACGATACCTTACGCGTAAATTGCACAAGGCTTGGCACGCCATTACTCACAGAAACATTTACTTCTACTTCGCCACTGTTCTGAATAAAGGTCAGTGCGGTAATACCTTCATCTAGCTTAATATTACCACACGAAGCTAAGACAAATGCGGTAGCAATAATAGGGTGCCCGGCAAAATCAAGCTCACCTAAGGGAGAAAATATACGCATTTTCCATGTTGTGTCATCATCGCCAGGCTTGGATACAAATATGGTTTCAGGTAATTTTAATTCGTTGGCAATTAGCGCCATTTGCTGATCACTTAAATCATCCGCATCAGGAAAAACAGCAACTTGTGCACCTGCAAAGAGTTGCTGGGTAAAAACATCAGCAATGTAATAATTAAGTGTCATTATGCTGCTTCCTCTATAGTAATATTGGTATTGATTTCGACTCGTGCATTGTTAATACGAATAGCATAAGTTTCTACTCTGATATTTTCATCCTCTAAACAACGCCCAGTTTTAAGGCTGAAATGTTGTTTATAAATAGGTGATGCCACCATCGGTTCCCCTTTAATATCACCGATTAACCCTCGTGAGAGCGCATTGATATGACTAAAAGGATCATAATTGTTAATTGCATACACTGCGTTATCATCCGGCATATAAAAAATAGCGACCTGTTGATTTTCAACTAATGCACAGACACCTGAATTAGCTTGTAAGTCATCGATACTACACGCATCTATCCACTGGTTCATTATGCATTCTCCGCAGCTAAAAGTTCGCGTTCTTCAAGGTTTGCCGGGCGGATCTGGCCACGTTCTTCAACAAAAATAATGTTTTCATCGTGTTTATCGCTATTCACAAAATGGCGGAAACGTTTCAGCTTGGTTTCATCACCGATGGTGGTTTTCCATTCGCATTGATAGCTATTAACAACATGTTGTATTTGTGCTTCTAGCTGATCGCACACGCCTAGTTTATCGTCTATTACGACGGATTTTAGATAATCAAGACCGCCTTCCATATTTTCCATCCATACCGAGGTGCGTTGTAACCGATCCGCAGTACGTACATAGAAAATAAGTATACGATCTATATATTTGATCAGCGTTTGTTTATCCAGATTGGTAGCAAATAAATCTCCATGACGTGGTTTCATGCCGCCATTACCACAAACATAAAGATTCCAGCCGCCTTCAACGGCAATCACGCCAATATCTTTGCTTTGCGCTTCGGCACATTCGCGGGTACAGCCTGAAACTGCAAATTTTATCTTATGTGGAGCACGTAAGCCTTTAAATCGGTTCTCAAGTTCAACTGCCAAACCCACGCTATCATCTACACCAAATCGGCACCAGGTACTACCTACACAAGATTTAACCGTACGTAATGACTTACCGTAGGCATGGCCACTCTCAAAACCTGCTGCGATTAATTCTTGCCAGATAAGTGGTAATTGATCTACGCGAGCACCAAATAAATCGACACGCTGTCCTCCAGTCACTTTAGTATAAAGACCATATTTTTTGGCAATTTGACCAATGGAAATCAAGCCTTCAGGTGTGACTTCTCCACCGGTCATTCGAGGTACCACGGAGTAGGTGCCATCTTTCTGCATATTTGCCAAAAAGGTATCATTAGTATCTTGCAGGCCTACATGTTCACTCTCTAGGACATATTCATTCCAGTATGATGCCAGGATTGACCCCACAACTTGCTTGCAAATTTCACAGCCTTTACCTGCGCCATGTTTACTAATTAAATCATGGAAGGTTTTGATTTCTTCGACCATGATCAGGTTATAAAGATCCTGGCGAGTGTATGGAAAATGTTCGCAAATATCAGTATTCACTTCGATACCGGCTTTTTCCAGTTCACAATCCAGTACTGATTTTAATAAAGCAGCACAGCCACCACAGCCAGTTGCTGCTTTAGTTTCATCTTTTAGTGCGCCTATGGTGGTGCAACCCATTTCAACAGCACTACACACATCACCTTTTGATACGTCATAACATGAACATATTTGCGCTGATGCAGGTAATGCATCCGAGCCTAAACCGACGGATTCATCTGAGCGGGAGGGTAATATTAAGGAATCAGGATGCTGGGGTAACTCAATCCCATTTAAGTAATACTGAGTCAAGGTGGGATAACCTGAAGCATCACCTACCAGTACCGCACCCAATAACTGCTTATTATCCTGACTAACGACGAGACATTTGTACACGCCATCTACGCCATTTTGATAGGAATAAACTAAGGAGCCGGGTGTACTTGCATGTGGGTCGCCAATACTGGCAACATCAACTCCGTTAAGTTTAAGTTTAGTACTCATATCAGCACCGGTAAATTCTTCCGCACCACCGGCTAGATGATCGACAACGGTACGAGCCATTGCGTAGCCCGGTGCGACCAGGCCAAAAATCTTATCATTCCAGGATGCGCATTCACCTATGGCATAAATATCTTTATCCGATGTTAGACACTGATTATCAATAACAATACCGCCACGCCCCGCAATATCTAACCCACAGGAAGCAGCTATTTCATCTCGAGGCCGGATGCCTGCCGAATAGATGATCATATCTGTTTCTAGTTCTGTGCCATCGGCGAAAATCATTTTATGCCGGCAGCTATCACCATCGATAATTTTAATGGTATTTTTGTTGGTTAAAACAGTCACGCCCAGGTCTTCAATTTTTGATTTTAGTAAGCCAGCCCCACCATCATCTAATTGTGCCGACATCAAACGCGGGCCAAACTGCACAACATTGGTTTCCAGCCCCAGATTTTGTAGTGCTTTGGCTGCTTCTAGCCCTAATAAACCACCACCGACAACAGCGCCTACTTTTGAATCTTTAGCTGCAGCGATCATGTTGTCGAGGTCAGCAATAGTACGGTAAGCAATACAGCCTTCCCGGTCATGCCCGGAAATAGGTGGTACAAAAGCTCTTGAGCCGGTTGCTAGAATAAGCTTGTCATAGGCAATTACTGCACCGTTTGCCGAGGTCACTGTTTTATTATTTCGATCAATGGCAATCGCTTTATCACCGATATGGATAGTGATGTCATTTTCGTTAAAAAAGTCAGGGCTAACTAAGGATAATTCATTCGCTGATTTGCTGGAAAAATATTCGCTAAGATGCACCCGATCATAAGCAGGTATTGGCTCTTCGCAAAAAGTGATGACATCGCAATGCTCCTTAATGTCACTTGCCATTAAGCTGACAAGAAAGTTTTGCCCCACCATGCCGTTACCGATTACAAGCAGGTTTTGTTGATTACTCATGTATTCCTCTTTCAGTGAACTAATTCTAAATATAACCGTAATAATAGCATATAACATGCCAATACAAGTAAGCTGCTGTTTTAAATGGTGTTATGTTAGTAGTGTTGTATTTAAGAGCAGATTAAACCGTATTGTCGCACCAAAGAGGTGCGGCAAGATAGCTTCGCAATGAGTTTTTGGTCGTCTGGATTGAAAACGCTGGAAGCATTTATTTACTGAAGTTTCCCAATAATTATTTATGGTAAAATTGAAACTATGCTACAACTATATGAAAAAAAACAGTCTTTTCATTCGTTTCAAATGCTATTGCCTAAGGGGAATTAAGTAGGGGTTTGCTATAAACATGGCAAACGCTGAAAATCCTGGAAACGGAGCTTTAGCGAAGTGAAGATTTTTAGTCCGCGATAGCCGTAGGGCCGTTGTTTTGTCGGAGTCTGAGCGTTAGCGAAGGTGGAGACAAAATAAAAGGCCATCCGACACGGCGTCAAGTCATTTGGAGCCTATGTTCCGACCCCTTGTTGGGTCGGGACGAGGTGACGAGGACGAATCGGGGCCGCCGGAGGCATAAGTGGTCGCGTTAAGTTTTTGCTGCTTGCTTGGGCTGGGATGCCCAAAACAAGCTTTCGCAAAAATAGCGACTCCCCAAACCACCTAAAATAAACCTCGATACACCAGCATTGTGTATTTCAGCTACTCAATAATTGGGAAACTTCAGTTTATTTACATTCCCTGGTTTTAGCCTAAGCAAATGCAGAAGTTTAAAAATTCAACTTACTAAGCGTTGCACAATAAGCTAATATAGCGGTCACTTTCTTAAATAAACAATATCAATAGCCTCACACTATATGGGTATGCAGGATAATTTTGAGCAAATACCGCTAAAAGATTTTACCGAAAAAGCGTACCTGGATTACTCCATGTACGTAATTTTAGACCGCGCACTGCCGCATATTGGAGATGGTCTAAAGCCGGTGCAGCGGCGTATTGTGTATGCGATGTCGGAACTGGGGCTAAGCGCTGTATCCAAACATAAAAAATCAGCGCGTACTGTCGGGGATGTGCTGGGTAAGTATCACCCACATGGCGACTCAGCCTGTTATGAAGCAATGGTGTTAATGGCGCAGCCGTTTTCGTATCGTTATCCGTTAGTTGATGGGCAGGGTAATTGGGGCTCACCTGATGATCCCAAGTCTTTTGCAGCGATGCGTTATACCGAATCACGCTTAACCGCCTATGCGCAAACCTTGCTGAGTGAACTGGGGCAGGGAACTGTGGACTGGCAGGATAATTTTGATGGTTCCTTACAAGAGCCGAGGGTATTACCCGATAGATTACCCAATATTCTACTTAATGGCACGATGGGGATTGCGGTCGGCATGTCCACTGACATACCGCCACATAATCTGCGGGAAGTTGCCAACGCCTGTGTGCATCTGCTGGATGAGCCCAAGGCGACTCTGGACGATTTATTCAAATTTATTCAGGGCCCTGATTATCCTACCGATGCTGAAATAGTCAGCAGCCGGGAAGATATTCAGAAAATGTATATCAAGGGTAATGGCTCGATCCGTATGCGTGCCAAGTATGAGCTAGAAGAGCATAATATTATAATTACTGCTTTGCCGAACCAAGTGTCAGGCGCAAAATTGCTGGAGCAGGTTGCTGCACAAATGCAGGCAAAAAAGCTGCCTATGATCGAAGATTTAAGAGATGAATCAGATCATGAAAATCCCACGCGCTTAGTGTTGATGCCCAAATCCAGGCGCGCAGATGTAGAAAGCATCATGTCGCACTTATTTGCCACCACTGATCTGGAAAGGACTTACCGAGTCAACCTGAATATGATTGGCTTAAATGGCAAGCCACAAGTAAAAGGCTTACATGAAATTTTAACCGAGTGGTTAAGCTTTCGCACCGAAACAGTACGTCGCCGCTTGCAACATCGCCTGGATAAAGTTTTAGCGCGTTTACATATTTTAGATGGTTTATTGATTGCGTTTCTAAATATTGATGAAGTGATCGCCATTATCCGTAGTGAAGATAAGCCCAAACCTGTTTTAATGGATCGGTTTACTATTACCGATATTCAGGCAGAAGCGGTTCTGGAATTAAAATTACGTCATTTAGCCAAGCTGGAAGAAATGGCGATTCTTGGTGAGCAGGCTGAACTGGAAAAGGAACGCGACTCTTTGCAAAAAACGCTGGGATCGACATGTTTATTAAACCGTTTAATCAGAAAGGAAATTTTGCTAGATGCAGATAAATATGGCGATGATCGCCGCTCGTTTATCGTCGAACGCGGGGTTGCGCAGGCACTGAATGCAACCGCATTAATTGCCAATGAACCGGTCACCATTGTGTTATCACAAAAGGGCTGGATACGTGCTGCTAAAGGGCATGATGTCGATGTTCACGCATTAAACTACCGCTCTGGAGATGGCTATCTGGATGCCGCGCTAGGACGCACCACACAACCCGTATTTATATTGGATACCTCTGGTCGTGTCTATACCACGAGCACGCATGACTTACCTTCGGCACGTAGTCAAGGAGAACCACTCACAGGGCGCTTAAAACCACCAGTGGGTTCCTTGTTTACGCATCTCTGGACTGGGCACGAAGATGACTGGCTACTTATGTCCAGTGATGCAGGCTATGGCTTTCGTGTGCAATTAAAAGACTTGGTCTCAAAAAACAAGGCGGGTAAAGCTATTGTTACGCTGCCTAAAGGAGCGGCCATACTCGCGCCGGTTAAAATCCCAGATAGGAGTGATTTAATTGCTGTAGTGACCTTGCATGGCCGGTTATTAGTATTTCCGGCAGCAGCACTGCCTGCGCTAGCTAAAGGTAAAGGCAATAAACTAATTCAGGTTAATACGGCTGATTTTGCAGCAGGCAGTGATAAAGTCGTTGCTATTACAGTTATTGCTGAAAATACCAGTTTGAAATTGATTTCAGGCAAACGTACGCTGACATTAAAACCAGCCGATCTTGTAAATTACCTGGGTGTAAGAGCGAAACGTGGTCATGGACTGCCTAGAGGTTTTCAGCGTGTCGATCAAATAATGAGTGTTGAGTAGACGATGGCTGAATCCAGAAAACCTGTTAAGCCACGAAAAACTAGAAAGCCGAGACAGGCTGGCAAAACGGCAAAGAGAAAATCCCGGGCAAAGCAAAAACCGTCTGCGCTAAAAAGAAGCTGGCTGGCGATAAAAATTCCTCTGCTTAAATTTTGCGCACTGTTGTTTTTTGTGTTTATCTGCTATCTGGGATATCTGGATTATACGGTTAGTAAGCAATTTGAAGGCAAGCGCTGGGCAATACCCGCACACGTGTATGCTAGCCCGGTTGAAGTTTATGCTGGCTCGAAGCTGAATGCAAAGCAGTTAATAGCGCTGTTAAAAAAGCTGCACTATCGCGCCGATAGCAGGCTTTCTTCACAGGCAACGTATAAAAAAAGTGGGCACATCGTGAGTTTAAAAACCCGGCAGTTCGTGTTCCCGGATACAACGCAGCAAGTTCAACATATCCGTATCGCATTTTCGTCTACCGAAGTCCGGGCTATTAGAGATATAGACTCGGGCAGAGAACTCGCTATCGTGCGCCTTGATCCAGTACAGATCGGTAGTTTTTATCCGGCACATAAAGAAGATAGAGTGCTGGTCAAACTGGATGAAGTGCCTAAAACTTTGATACAAGGCCTACTGGCAACTGAAGACCGGGATTTTTACCAGCATATGGGTATTTCCCTTAAAGGGATTGCTCGTGCGATGTGGATAAACCTGCGTGCCGGAAAAATGGTGCAGGGCGGTAGTACCATTACCCAGCAATTGGTGAAAAATTTTTATCTAACGCCGGAACGCAGTCTGATACGTAAAATTAATGAAGCCTTAATGGCATTAATTTTAGAATTCCGCTTTAGCAAAGATGAAATATTAGAGGCCTATCTAAATGAAGTCTATTTAGGTCAGGATGGAGCACACGCCATACATGGCTTCGGACTTGCCAGTGAATTTTACTTTTCCAGACCCTTAAGCAAACTTCCGCTGGATCAGGTAACTGCTTTGATCGCCCTGGTGCGTGGACCCAGTTATTATGACCTGCGTAAACAACCTAAACGTGCATTAAAGCGGCGTAATCTGGTGCTGGACGAAATGCTGGCGCATGGTGATATTAGCGAAAAACAGGCGCAGCATGCCAAGCACGAGCCGATTAAAGTAGTTGCCTACGCACACCGACCTGCGAATCGCTATCCTGCCTTTATCGATTTGGTTAAGCGCCAGTTAACTCAGGAATACAATGACCAGGACTTAACCTCGGAAGGGCTGAGTATTTTTACGACACTGGATACCCAGGTACAAGATGCACTGGATGCCAGTATTAAGCGTAAATTAGCCGAGATTGAAAAGCGCAAGCGATCTAAAAAGCTGGAGACTGCGGCCATAGTTACCCGCCGGGATAGCGGCGAAATTGTTGCTCTTGCAGGAGGCAGAGATAGTCAGGGTGTGGGCTTTAACCGGGCGCTCAATGCAGTGCGCCCTATAGGGTCTTTAATTAAGCCGCTGGTGTATTTAACAGCGCTGGAGTATCCGGAAAAATATACTTTAATCACAGCTGTCAGTGATACAAAAATTAAAGTAAAGGCGGAAAAGGGCAAGTTTTGGGAGCCTAAAAATTATGGCCGTAAAGAACATGGGAATGTCGCACTGCATACTGCACTCGCACATTCCTATAATTTAGCAACCGTGCATATCGGCATGGATATAGGCCTGGGGCGCATTGCTAAAACACTACGTGAAACGGGGGTAAAAAGGCCAATCAATTTATTTCCATCTATGTTGCTGGGAGCTTTAACATTAACCCCGTTTGAAGTCACACAGATGTATCAGACCTTAGCGGGTGACGGTTTTGCCATGCCGCTACGCTCGATAAGTGCGGTGCTGTCACATGATGGAGCCGTGCTACAGCGCTACCCTTATGCGCTAAGGCAGGAACTCGACCCTGCAGCAACCTATTTGACCAACACCATCCTGCAAGAAGTAATGCGCGAAGGAACGGGTAAATCCGCCTATAAGGTATTGCCTAAAAGCCTGGCGCTTGCAGGTAAAACTGGCACGACAAATGATTTAAAAGATAGCTGGTTTGCAGGCTATAGCGGTGATTATCTGGCGGTATTCTGGGTCGGGCGTGATGATAATAAGTCCACCGGAGTCACCGGTGCGAGTGGTGCGTTGAAACTCTGGACCGAGTTAATGCGGCAAGTGGCAAAGCAACCTGTGATTCTGTCCATGCCAGATTCAGTTATTTCTGTCTGGATTGATAGGGCATCGGGGTTGAAAGTTAACGAATTATGTCCTGATATTATCGCGTATCCTTTTGTACGTGGCTCAGAGCCGAGTGCAAATGCCGAATGTGTAGAAACCACATTGAATAAAGTAAAAACCTGGTTTAACGATTTTAAAGAGGAAAATTTTTAATGAGTAAAATTATAGCGTTATCTATGCTGCTGATGTCCGCCATGGCGCATGCTGATTCTACCCCGGTAGAGAAACTAGAGGCATTTATCGCCCGGGCAAAAAACCTGCAGGCTGAATTTACCCAGACCTCGCTAGACGAAGCAGGAAAGGTGATACAAACTAGTCATGGTGATTTCTATTTGCAGCAACCCGGTAAATTTCGCTGGAATTATAATCAGCCTTATGCACAGCAAATTGTTTCTAAAGATGGCAAGGTCTGGTTTTATGATGCAGATCTAGAGCAGCTAATTATCAAAAAAATAGACCAGTCGATCGGTGATACGCCGGCTTTATTACTCAGTGGCAGTGTGGATTTAAATGAAAAATATAGCATTTCTACGCAAAGTGAAGCAGGCGATATTGTATGGTTAAAGCTAAGTCCAAAAAATAGCGAGAGTAGCTTTAAATATATCTTAGTCGGTTTAAAAGGTGACATGCTATATGGCATGGAGTTAAGTGATAATTTTGGTCAATTGACGCAAATTATTTTTTCCAATATCACTATGCCAAAGTCATTGGCGCCTGATATATTTGAGTTTATAGCGCCTGAAGGGACGGATGTTTTTGAGGGTTATAGACTTTCAGAAGATTAATTTCCGAACAAACAAAAACGACAGAGGGGAAACTGGCTTATAATTTTCGTCCCAACACTAACGGAAACAGTCAAAAATGGTATCCCTCACTTTTTCAAAGTCAATTGTAGACCGACTAAAAAAAATATGGCGACAGCTCTCAAGCTAAGTAATATTTGTTTATATCGATTAACTCAAGCTCTACTCTGGTTCAGTGAATGCATGGGAATCAAAGAAATAGCACGCCTAATGGGAGTCTGTGAAAAAACCATTATAAATTGGCTGAAAACATTCATGCATAAAGGTGTCGGTTGGTTAATAGGGCAACACTATCAAGGACGTGGTCGGAAGTCAAAGTTAACTAAAGACCAGAAAAATAAATTGGTTGAGTTGATAAAGAAAGGCCCAGAAGACAATGGATTTCATTGTGGAATATGGAATACTGCGATGATTGCCGAGCTTATTTGGTTAAAATTTGAAGTTCGTTATAACTTGAACTATTTATCAAGCCTAATGAAAAAACTGGGCTTCAGTTATCAAAAAGCTCGTTTTGTGACTGATCGCCAAGAAGAAGAAAAGTACGAGCTTGAAAGAAAAACGTGGCTGGAAGAAACATTGCCTGCCATTATGGAAAAGGCGGTAGAAGAAAAGAGTGTCGTTTTATTCGGTGATGAGGTGTCATTTGCTATGTGGGGTTCATTGGCACGAACCTGGGCTCCAATAGGAGAGCAACCCACAGTGAAAACATCAGGGATTCGAAAGGGTTGAAAATGTTTGGTACGATCGAACTCGAAGGAGGGAGTTTTCAATACCGAGAATCATTGGCTTATGAGATAAAACCAAAGTCACTTAGACTTTTAAAAGAAGCTGGGCTGCCTCAAGAATTTTTAGCTATTCTTAAAAGCTTAAAAAATGAGAAATATCCAACACAGAAGCTTTTTATGGAAGCGATATATTCTATTGCCGACAACGTCTTAATCGAGAGTTATAAGCCAATGATATTACAACACGCTGAAACATCTGGGCGTTTTAATGGTGAAAGCTATGTTGAGTTTTTAACACAATTGCTGGCTTATTATAAAGGCAAGATTATTCTAATTGAAGATGGTGCCCCGTATCATGGAAGCGGTGTTATTAAGGAATTTAAGTTAGCTAATGTAGATCGTTTGACAGTAGAACGTCTCCCTGCGTTCTCGCCGGATTTTAATCCGATTGAGAAATTATGGAAAAATACGAAACGCGATTCGACTCATATGAAGTATTTTAAAACTTTTGAAGATCTTCATGATTCAGTTGTGCAAACTTTTAACACTTATATGCATGATGCCAGTAAAGTGATTTGTGTTATGCAAAAATTGCGGGAAGATTTCGTTGTTACCGCCTAAGTTTAAGCGCTCCAAATTTGGAAATTATTTATCTGAGAAACTATAGTTACCTCATCCATTACAGTGCCTGTCGGTTTTTTCTTTTATATGCCGGATCCAGCCTTAAAGCAGTGGGATAAAGAAGATAAACGGTTGAAAAAGAGCGGTATAGCAAAAAAAGATCGGCCTATTAAGCCTGAACGTGACAGTGCCTACCCGACCAAAACAGAGATTGCATTAGGCTTATTAAAAGAGTTTAAAGTTGCGCATAGCCTGATTAAAATTAAAGGCGTACTGTCTGATGCGCTGTATGGTGAAAAAGCCTTTATGGACGAAGCCGCTAAAGAATCTGGAGGCTCGCAGGTGATTAGCCAATTACGTAAAAACCAAAATATTGAATATAGAGGTAGAATAAGGTCAGTCGAGAGCTACTTTAATTCGATTAACAAAGGCATTGATCAGATAATACGTGTACGTGGCGGCAAAGAGATTAAAGTGACTGTCAGCAGTGCACGATTGAAGGTGAGTTCTCACAGTAAAAAACGCTTTGTCATTGCCTTAAAATATGACGGTGAAAACGACTATCGCTATTTAGTGGCGACAGACCTGACTTGGCGCACACAAGATATTATTCAAGCCTATACGTTGAGATGGCTGATTGAGGTTTTCTTTGAGGACTGGAAGCTTTATGAAGGATGGGGGCGTGAGGCCAAACAATTAGATGAAGAGGGATCAAGCCGTGGCCTGATTCTGAGTCTTTTGTTTGACCATTGCCTTCTCCTTCACCCAGAGCAAATAGCCCGCATTGAAAGCAAACTACCTGCGTATACCGTAGGAAGCTTACAGCGCAAGTCTCAAATGGATGTACTGCTTGAGTTCATCACGTCATTGCTAGAGTTTCCAGATCCTGGTGATAAGCTGAAACTGAAGTTTCCCAATTATTGAGTAGCTGAAATACACAATGCTGGTGTATCGAGGTTTATTTTAGGTGGTTTTGTCATGTTTATAGCAAACCCCTACTTAATTCCCCTTAGGCAATAGCATTTGAAACGAATGAAAAGATTATTTTTTTCATATAGTTGTAGCATAGTTTCAATTTTACCATAAATAATTATTGGGAAACTTCAGCTGAAAGAGTTAGGTGAATTAATAAAGGATGTGTTTCAACTGATGCCATCAGGAAAACATATGATTGGCAGAGATTTAGGGCGCTTAGCCCATCTTCGTCACTATTGATGATGATGTAGTTGTTATAAATCAATTGGTTGAAATTTTAAAGAGTAGCCAGTTGGCACTACAGATTTTGTGTTTTTGTATAAAACGTTGGATTTTTTAGAGTATTTTTGTCGCATGTAAATTACACTCAAATAATGATGATTTTTTTGACAAAAGTCAATGAATTTATCGACAAAAATAATATAAATGGCACTACAAAACTTTCAAAAAAAACACCATTGATTTTAAAGAGAATTTTTCGACAAAAAATCGCTTAAACCGATGAATCAATGGCTTAGAAAGATGAAAGTGACGAAGATGGGTTAGAGCCAACACCATCATTAAAGTATTGTTCTGCTGGGTGAAGGTAAGAGTTTGATGGCAATGGGATGGAAAAACTTGAACATCGAGTGATAGGCGACAGGGCAATTCGCTGATTCGACGTGTGCTAGCAGCACGCGAGAGGAGCAAGAATTGCATTCCGAATAGCCGTCCAGCCAGTGAGGTAGTGATGACGAAGCTACTTTTGTGCGTAGTCGTTGCGGACGCAGGGCGTTCAGGGCAGCTCCCATCCGCTGCGTAGGTGAACGAATTATGGCGACAGGAGTACCGGAATTTCGTGAGGTAGCATGGCGCGCCTGTTTCTTTGTCTGTTGACAAACGGAACTCAGAGACATCAAGAAATACCTGTGTTACGAGATCATATTGAAAAGCAAAACAAGGGAAATAACAGCTCTCAGAAACATCTCTATGTCTACGATAAAGCCGTCACCGACTTTGTCTGGTGGGATCGGCAGAAACGACATGCTAATTACATGATTTCAATGCTAAAAGAAAATTCAATTGCGACTCTGGTTGAGTCTATCCCTTTTGACTCCCGCCATGAGATCAATACAGGGGTTGAAGCATACAGTGTGTACGAAAACAAGGGCATCAAATTTAACGTGGTGGATTACCGTGATCCACAAACCGGAAAACTTCACCGGTTTGTGACAACCTTGCCAATGACTATTAACCCTGGAACCATTGCCATGCTGTATTTCAAGCGATGGACGATTGAAAAGACATTCAATAACACTAAAAGTAATTTCAAGGAAACTAAAGCTTGGTCTTCCAATACCCGCTCACTTGAAAATCAAATGCGCCTGACTGCAATGAGCTATAATTTAATGCGCGTGTTTGAAGAGATTTCAAAAACACAACAGCCAGAATTGATTCATCCATCGGATAAAAAATATAGCGAGGCTCTGGAGATTAGGCAGCAACAGGCTCAAAAACGAGATCGTTTTGTGAATCCATTATTTTTCCAGGCAAGAATATCTCGTATCAGCTCGTATACCATTCGGGCAGTTCAAAACGCAATAATAACAGGAATGTCTTTACAGTGCTTTATGAGCTCTCTTGTGGCGAGGTTAGTTTCACGGCCTCAATTGATAGGGGAGCACTGATGAAGAAAATAGATATTTTAAGGGTGTAGCATCATAAAGAAGAACGTTAATAACAAGCAACTCACTCGGATGGCTAAAGGCATTGATTTGGGCATTATATGATATACCTCATTCACACTACCCACCAAACCAACTCGGTGCTGCACTTGTTTTTCCAGCACCCTTCCAGAGGGCTTAAGTAAATATGATTACTTCTATTATTAAGTATGTGTAGTGATTTAAGCAAACCTCTAGCGGATCTGATGCGGCCCGAATCACTGGCTGATTATGCAGGACAAAAGCACCTGTTGATGCCTGGCAAGCCATTGTATGAAGCGATAAATTCTGGTCGCTTGCATTCAATGATTTTCTGGGGTCCGCCGGGAACCGGGAAAACCACTCTAGCGCGAATGATAGCCCAGCATTCTAACGCCGAGTTTATACCTATTTCTGCTGTCCTGGCAGGTGTTAAAGATATACGAGCAGCAGTCGCCGCAGCAAAGCAAATACAGCAACAAGAGCAGCGGCAAACAATCTTGTTTGTCGATGAAGTACACCGTTTTAACAAGGCACAGCAAGATGCATTTCTACCGCATGTAGAAGATGGTACGGTATTTTTTTTAGGCGCAACCACTGAAAACCCGTCTTTTGCATTAAATAATGCCTTGTTATCCAGAGCGCGAGTGTATGTCTTAAATGCGCTGACTGATGATGATTTACGTAGTGTAATTGATAAGGTACTCAGCGATAAAGATAAGGGCTATGCACGTCTGGGTATCAGTATGTCTGATAAATTAAAACAGCAATTCGCCATTGCCGCAGATGGGGATGCGCGGCGCTTACTGAATTTACTGGAAATTGCAGTTGAATTAGCTCAAGCGAGTCAGCTTAATGAAATCACCGAGGCAGTCGCCAAAGAGGTGCTTGTCGGTGGGGTACGCCGCTTTGATAATCAAGGCGAAGAATTCTATAACCAGATTTCAGCATTGCATAAATCGGTACGCGGTAGCTCGCCCGATGCAGCTTTATACTGGTTTTGTCGTATGCTGGATGGTGGCTGCGATCCATTATATTTAGCGCGGCGCATAGTGCGTATCGCTTCTGAAGATATTGGTAATGCAGATCCCAGAGCATTGCAGCTGTGCATTAATGCCTGGGAAACTCAACAGCGATTAGGTAGCCCAGAAGGCGAGTTGGCATTGGCTCAAGCACTAGTTTATATGGCCTGCGCACCTAAAAGTAATGCGGTGTATATGGCTTATAATTCAGCGATGCGTGCGGCTAAGGAAAGTGGAAGTTTGACGGTTCCCAATCACCTGCGCAATGCGCCCACTAAATTAATGAAAGATCTGGGTTATGGTAAAGAGTATCGATATGCGCATAATGAGCCTGAAGCTTATGCGGCAGGAGAGCATTATTTTCCTGAAGGCTTGCAGGAAGCGCAGTTTTATCACCCAGTTTCGCGTGGACTGGAAATAAAAATAGCAGAAAAATTAAAATATTTGCGAGAATTAGATAAAATAGCATTCAATAATAATTAACTGCCTAAGCAGGGCGTATTGAACTGCTCGCATGTTAGCCCTCTACAAAAAACTATAAACTAAAGTCATGGATTTAAATTTTCTAGATTTCGAACAACCTATAGCTGAATTAGAAGCAAAAATTGCGGAGCTACGCCGTGTAGAAGCAGATAATGACCTAGATATTTCATCTGCACTAGATGATCTGGAAGCTAAGAACCAGACCTTGACAGAAGAAATTTTTAAAGAGCTCAGTGACTGGCAGATCTCGCAGTTATCCAGACATCCGGGTAGACCTTATACGCTGGATTATATCGATCTTATGTTTACTGATTTTCATGAACTGCATGGTGATCGCAGCTATGCTGATGACAAGGCGATTATTTGTGGTCTGGCAAAATTAGAGGGTCAGGCAGTTGTTATTATTGGTCACCAAAAAGGCCGCGATACCAAAGAAAAAATTATTCGCAACTTTGGTATGCCTCGCCCTGAAGGCTATCGTAAAGCCCTGCGCGTTATGAAACTGGCCGAGCGGTTTCATCTACCTATTATCTGCCTGATAGACACCCCGGGAGCGTATCCGGGTATTGGAGCGGAAGAGCGCGGTCAGAGTGAAGCAATTGCACGTAACCTATTTGAAATGGCTAAATTGGAAACGCCCATAATCTGTACTGTTATCGGCGAAGGTGGTTCCGGTGGTGCGCTGGCGATTGGCGTGGGTGATCGCTTGATTATGATGGAATTCAGTACTTATTCTGTTATCTCTCCTGAAGGCTGTGCATCAATTCTCTGGAAGAGTGCTGATAAGGCAAAGCTTGCGGCAGAAGCAATGGGGATTACCTCAGACCGGGTGCGCGAGCAGGGACTATTAGATGAAGTCGTCAGGGAGCCTATAGGTGGCGCACATAGAGATTTTAAAACCACAGCTGAGAATCTAAAAGAAACGCTGATTCGCCATATTAAAGATTTACGCCATGAGAACATAGATAGCTTATTAGAAAAGCGCTACCAGCGCATTATGGCATTTGGTGTTTATACCGAAGATCAAAAGTAACCAGCATTTAACTCAAGCACGAGCGCTAGTCCTGGCGCTCAGAAAACAGTAGATGTGAAACTTACTGCGCAATTTATAGCCCAGCACCTCGCACCTTATCAGACGGCCAGTAAGCTTTTTATTGGCTACAGTGGCGGTGTTGATTCCCACGTTTTACTGCATTTACTGGCTAATATTCCAGCACTAAAACATAAGCTGACGGCTGTGTATGTGCATCATGGATTACAGGCTTGTGCTGGTGACTGGGCGCAACACTGTCAACAGATTTCCAGGGATTTAGGCGTTGCTTTTAAAAGACTTAAAGTCAATGCCCAGGCCAAGCCAGGACAGAGTCCCGAAGAGGCTGCACGTATTGCACGCTATCAGGCATTCAAACAACTCTTGGGTAAAAATGACGTATTGCTATTTGCCCAGCATCGCGATGATCAACTAGAAACCGTCTTATTGCAATTATTTCGTGGTGCAGGGCTAAAAGGTCTCTCTGGAATGCCTACCGCCATTCAATTTGCGCATGGCACACTACTTCGTCCCTTGCTGGAAATCAACCAGCAAGAAATTAAACACTATGTCCAGCAGCATGATTTACAGTGGATTGACGATCCCAGTAATCAAGATATTCAGTTTGATCGAAACTTTCTGCGGCATAATATTATTCCCCTGTTAGAGCAGCGCTGGCCTGGTCTGGATAAAACTGTTGCGCGTGTTGCAGAGCATTGTGCGGGTGCCCAGCAAGTGCTATCTGCAAATGCCCGGCAGCAAATGCACGGGTTATATAATGAACAGCAGCAGAGCTTATCCATTCCGGGTTTGTTAGCACATGAGCCGCCTAGCCACCAGTGGATACTGCGTGAATGGCTGCATCAGCTGGGCGTACGTATGCCTACGCAGAAAGTGCTAAGCGCTATTATGCAAGATGTGTTACTTGCCCGACCCGAAGCAAATCCACTTGTTGAGCATGATGGCCATACTATTCAACGCTACCGGGAAGGCTTGTATTTAGTTGCCGTAAAGCAGTTGCCAGACTTACGGCAAGTATTTGCCTGGACTGATAGCAACAAATCCCTGGCTCTGGCAAATAATGGCATATTAAAAATCAAGCCGGTGCAGCAGGGCATTGCGTTAAACAGATGGCAGCAGGGGGATATACAGGTAAAGTATCGGCAAGGTGGTGAAAAAATTGCCTTGCCCAATAGAATGGGTCGGCATAGTTTAAAAAAGCTCTACCAGGAAGCGGGTATCGCTCCCTGGTTGCGTGATGTTATTCCGTTGATTTATATTAATGGAGAACTTGCAGCAATTGCCAGTTACTGGATAAATGCTGATTTTTATAGCCAGAGTGAGACCTGTATTTGTCTGCTCTGGGATCAATCTAGGCGTAATGATTGAACAAGTACTGGAAACAAGCGAGGTTAGATGGCCTGGTACTGAGATCCTATAAGCAAGTACCTCTTACCCTGTAATGGTCAACAAAAACCGGACGCTTTTTAAGACACTTTCCTATAAAACTCACTCTCAACAGGCGCGCCATGCTACCTCACGAAATTCCGGGACTCCTGTCGCCGTAATTCGTTCACCTACGCAGCGAATAGGAGATGCTCCAGCCGCCCTGCGTCCGCCACAGACTGAGCTGCTTTCGCTGAAAATCATGGAAACGGAGCTTAGCGAAGTGGTGATTTTTAGCCCCTGATAGGCGACAGGGCAATTCGCTGATTCGACGTGTGCTAGCAGCACGCGAGAGGAGCAAGAATTGCATTCCGAATAGCCGTCCAGCCAGTGAGGTAGTAATGACGAAGCGGCTTTTGTGCGTAGTCGTTGCGGACGCAGGGCGTTCAGGGCATCTCCCATCCGCTGCGTAGGTGAACGAATTATGGCGACAGGAGTCCCAGAATTTCGTGAGGTAGCATGGCGCGCCTGGTCCATACCTGGTTCGCTTTTTCTGCGATATAACTCGTTGGCTTGGAGGTGTTTTTGCGCTCTTTAGCCCGCCCTCTATCGCTGAAAATCCTGGAAACGGAGCTTTAGCGAAGTGAAGATTTTTAGTCCGCGATAGCCGTAGGGCCGTTGTTTTGTCGGAGTCTGAGCGTTAGCGAAGGTGGAGACAAAATAAAAGGCCATCCGACACGGCGTCAAGTCATTTGGAGCCTATGTTCCGACCCCTTGTTGGGTCGGGACGAGGTGACGAGGACGAATCGGGGCCGCCGGAGGCATTAGTGGTCGCGTTAAGTTTTTGCCGCTTGCTTGGGCTGGGATGCCCAAAACAAGCTTTCGCAAAAATAGCGACTCCCCGCGTGTGACTTGTTCTGCTTTATGCAACACTCGATAAAATGATGATTCGGAGGCAATGTAGATGCCTTTGTCTGCCAGGATAGGGACGATTTGACTCGGTGGTAAATTGGCATACTCGTCCTCATTACAGGTCATTAAAATAGCGAGTTGCTCATATTCGCTTAATTTATTATTACTCGATGTTCAAGTTTTTCCATCCCATTGCCATCAAACTCTTACCTTCACCCAGCAGAACAATACTTTAATGATGCTGTTGGCCCTAAGCGCCCTAAATCTCTGCCAATCATATGTTTTCCTGATGGCATCAGTTGAAACACATCCTTTATTAATTCACCTAACTCTTTCAGCTTATCACCAGGATCTGGAAACTCTAGCAATGACGTGATGAACTCAAGCAGTCGCTGAAAATCAGGGAAACGTAGCCTAAGCGAAGTGATGATTTTTAGTCCGCGATAGCCGTAGGGCCGTTGTTTTGTCGGAGTCTGAGCGTTAGCGAAGGTGGAGACAAAATAAAAGGCCATCCGACACGGCGTCAAGTCATTTGGAGCCTATGTTCCGACCCCTTGTTGGGTCGGGACGAGGTGACGAGGACGAATCGGGGCCGCCGGAGGCATAAGTGGTCGCGTTAAGTTTTTGCTGCTTGCTTGGGCTGGGATGCCCAAAACAAGCTTTCGCAAAAATAGCGACTCCCCGCACATCCATTTGAGACTTGCGCTGTAAGCTTCCTACGGTATACGCAGGTAGTTTGCTTTCAATGCGGGCTATTTGCTCTGGGTGAAGGAGAAGGCAATGGTCAAACAAAAGACTCAGAATCAGGCCACGGCTTGATCCCTCCGCTGTCAGCCCCGGACGGGCTGATAGTCTCCAGAAGGCGCAGGGAAATTTGCCAATCCGAAGTGCGCGATAGCGCGCGAGGGAGGCTAAAATTTTATCCCGAATAGCCGTAGAGCCATTTGTGGTAGCCATGACTGAGCTGCTTTGTGCTCAGTCTGTGGCGGACGCAGGGCGGCTGGAGCATCTCCTATTCGCTGCGTAGGTGAACGAATTACGGCGACAGGAGTCCCGGAATTTCGTGAGGTAGCATGGCGCGTCTGTGTTACGTAGAATGACTATGCTCCTCTTGAGATAGTTTGGCCAGAATCAAAAATTCTTCGTAATCTTGGTAACTTTATTCCGTCGCTGAAAATCAGGGAAACGGAGCCTAAGCGAAGTGATGATTTTTAGTCCGCGATAGCCGTAGGGCCGTTATTTTGTCGGAGTCTGAGCGTTAGCGAAGGTGGAGACAAAATAAAAGGCCATCCGACACGGCGTCAAGTCATTTGGAGCCTATGTTCCGACCCCTTGTTGGGTCGGGACGAGGTGACGAGGACGAATCGGGGCCGCCGGAGGCATAAGTGGTCGCGTTAAGTTTTTGCTGCTTGCTTGGGCTGGGATGCCCAAAACAAGCTTTCGCAAAAATAGCGACTCCCCAATAAACTGCCTTATTGGAGACGAGTAATGTTTAAGTATGAAACAATAATTTATTGGAGTGAAGAAGACCAGGCGTACTTAACAGAAGTTCCAGAGCTTCTTGGGTGTGTGGCGCATGGCGGTTCCCATGAAGCTGCGCTTGCAAATATACAAGAAGCAATTTAGCTGTGGATTGATGCTGCGCAACAGGCGCGCCATGCTACCTCACGAAATTCCGGGACTCCTGTCGCCATAATCCGTTCACCTACGCAGCGGATGGGAGATGCCTTGAACGCCCTGCGTCCGCAACGACTACGCACAAAAGCCGCTTCGTCATTACTACCTCACTGGCTGGACGGCTATTCGGAATGAAATTATTGCTCCTCTCGCGTGCTGCTAGCACACGTTGAATCAGCGAATTTCCCTGTCGCCTATCAGGGACTAAAAATCACCACTTCGCTAAGCTCCGTTTCCATGATTTTCAGCGGAGGAGCTTGGTGATGTTATTCCCTAAGCCAAAGGGCGTAGATTAATGTACGCATAGCTAGCCCTTTACAATTGATGTTAACCTAGGCCTATCTTTCAGAACGCGCGCGCCATTGTTTAACTACATGCCAGCGCCAGAACAACCTCATGCCAAAATAACCAATCACTGATGATGCAATACCGAGTATCAGGCACCCGATAAGAAAAGGTCCGCCTATATCGCTTAGTCCTGTGGTCACGCTTTCTATAGAAAATTCAAAATCGGCAGCTGGTGAAGGCTGGTTCAGAGTCCATAAACCTATGCGATATGCAAAATAAAACATCGGTGGCATGGTCAATGGGTTAGTGACCCAGACTAGCGCAACAGAAATAGGCAGGTTAGCGCGGAAATATAGTGCGAATACCGCTGCAATTACCATTTGACCTGGTGTTGGAATCCATGCGACAAAAAGGCCAACAGCAAGAGCTGCTGCAACGGAGCGCCGGTTTAAGTGCCAGAGGTTTGGGTCATGCAGCTTATCGCCTAAAAAAGTCAGATGCTTATGCTCTTTAATGGACTCAGGTGAAGGCATGTATTTCTTGATAAGCTTTTTGGGCATGATGACTGGTATTCACTAAATATAAACAGTGGCTAAGTGTAGCAGGTTTTCGTGTACATTTTAAGCTGTGCAATTAATAGTTTTAACCGTATTGCAGGTCATAAAAATCAGCGTCACGGTCGTTCTGAAAAAAAGCGTGTTAGCATACAAATATTGCAAGTATTTTCAGGGTGTGCGGTTTATGTTTTTATCAGTTCTGTGCTTTTTCTCCGGCGTGCTGTTTGTTCAGCAGTGGAGAGAATTGCCTGATAATTTCATCTTGCTATCTGCGCTAATTATTGCCATTTTAATGGCCTATTATAATTATCGTCGCAGCGCCTATTTTCTTTTAGGCATAGTGTTTGCCAGTGCCTTTGCAAACGCTGAAAATCATGGAAACGTAGCTTAGCGAAGTGGTGATTCTTAGTCCCTGATAGGCGACAGGGCAATTTGCTGATTCGACGTGTGCTAGCAGCACGCGAGAGGAGCAAGAATTGCATTCCGAATAGCCGTCCAGCCAGTGAGGTAGTAATGACGAAGCGGCTTTTGTGCGTAGTCGTTGCGGACGCAGGGCGTTCAGGGCATCTCCCATCCGCTGCGTAGGTGAACGAATTATGGCGACAGGAGTCCCGGAATTTCGTGAGGTAGCATGGCGCGCCTCTGCAGCTTTTTTGGCTAAGGTTAATCCAGAGATTATTCTGGTTCCCGCTGACTCACCAAACCGCTTTGGCTTTCCTCATGCAGAAGTTGTTAATCGCTACAAAGCAATAGCCGCAAAGTACTTTATTAGCGGCGAGTCTGGAGCTATTAGCGTTACCATATCTAAAAATAAAAGTAAGCTAGAAGGCTATAGAGACAAGCATAGTCACTACTGGAATAAGTAAAAAATAATAACCAAGGCATTTACTATGGAATTAAATAGGACTAAAATAGTACTACATTGAAGGAGAGGACATGTTACGTCTAGGTAAAATGACTGACTATGCAACAGTTATCCTGAGTTTTATGGCAAAAAATCCAGAGCAAATGCATGCTGCGCTGGAAGTTTCGACAGTCACTGGGGTTACCCTGCCTACTGTTAGTAAAATTTTGAAGCTATTAGTTAAAGCAAAAGTATTAAGTTCTATTCGAGGAGCAAAGGGTGGTTATGTCTTAGTGCAAACACCTGAAAAAATTACTGTGGCATCGGTGATTACAGCTTTAGAAGGGCCAATATCTTTAACTGAGTGTAGCCATTCTGATCATAGTTGTGATCAGGTTTCAGGTTGTCAAATTGGTAATAACTGGCGACTAATCAATCAAGCCGTGCAGCAAGCTTTAGAGTCAGTGACCTTAGCTGATATGTTGTTACCTGTTAACCCTCCGCAAGAAATTACTGTGCCAGTGGCCAGTTTGTATCGTTTAAAATAGATAAAGAGTACTTATGTCAACCAGCGCACAAGAAATTGATAGTTATATAGGTCAAAAGTATAAAGACGGCTTTGTGACCGACGTGGAAGTGGATACCTTTCCACCGGGTCTGGATGAGCAGGTTATTGCCAAACTTTCGGCGATTAAAGGTGAGCCAGAGTTTATGCTGGAATATCGCTTAAAAGCTTTTCGCCACTGGCAAACCATGACTGAGCCAAATTGGGCGCAGTTAAATATTGAACCGATTGATTATCAGTCAATTAGTTATTATTCAGCGCCTAAAAAAGACTCAGATAAGCCGCAAAGCCTGGATGAAATTGACCCGGAATTGCTAGAAACCTATAAAAAACTGGGTATCCCTCTGGATGAGCAGGAGCGCTTAGCAGGTGTTGCGGTTGATGCTGTATTTGATAGTGTTTCAGTTGCGACTACATTTAAAGGTAAATTAAAAGATGCGGGGGTTATTTTCTGCCCTATTTCCGAGGCCTTGCAAGAATATCCCGACCTAGTAAAGCAGTATTTAGGAACGGTTGTTCCTTCCGGTGATAATTTTTTTGCTGCTTTAAATGCAGCGGTGTTTACCGATGGCTCTTTTGTTTACATTCCTAAAGGTGTCCGTTGTCCGATGGAATTGTCTACGTATTTTAGAATTAATGCGGCCAACACAGGACAATTTGAACGTACTTTGATTATTGCTGATGAGGATAGTCATGTTAGCTATTTAGAAGGCTGTACCGCACCGATGCGTGATGAAAATCAATTGCATGCGGCAGTAGTGGAATTAGTTGTCATGGATAACGCGGAGATTAAATACTCGACAGTTCAGAACTGGTACCCAGGCGACGAAAATGGAGTGGGTGGCATATATAACTTTGTCACCAAGCGTGCAGAGTGCCGTGGAGCAAACTCAAAGGTTTCCTGGACACAGGTAGAAACGGGTTCTGCGATTACCTGGAAATATCCTAGTTGTGTATTATTGGGCGATAACTCGGTGGGTGAATTCTATTCGGTTGCGGTGACTAATAATTATCAGCAAGCCGATACCGGAACTAAAATGATTCATATCGGTAAAAATACCCGCAGTACGATTATTTCCAAAGGCATATCTGCAGGGCGTTCGCAAAACACCTATCGCGGGCTGGTTAAGGTTGCTAAAAATGCGACAAACGCACGTAACTATACGCAGTGTGACTCCTTATTAGTGGGTGATAAATGCGGCGCACATACGTTCCCTTATGTGGAAGTGAAACAACCTTCGGCACAAGTCGAGCATGAAGCGACCACCTCTAAAATTAGCGAAGACCAATTGTTTTTCTGTCAGCAACGTGGCATCTCTGCGGAAGATGCTGTTTCGATGATTGTTAATGGTTTTTGCAAAAGTGTATTCAAAGAATTACCCATGGAATTTGCCGTCGAAGCGCAGGCTTTATTAGGCATCAGTCTTGAAGGTTCGGTGGGTTAGAAATTTCTCCTATTCCCGCACAAAGTCGGGAGTCAGGCACAGTCCAAAAAATATTTCAGGTAAAAATAAATGCTCAGTATAGAAAATCTTCATGTCAGTGTAGGTGATAAGCCTATTCTTAAAGGCCTTAATTTGCAGATTAATGCAGGTGAAGTGCATGCGATTATGGGACCCAATGGCGCGGGTAAAAGCACGCTGTCGCATGTCTTGTCAGGAAAGTCAGGTTACACCGTGACAGCAGGAACAGTGATTTATCAGGGAAAGGACTTATTAGATCTGGAGCCTGATGAAAGAGCGCGTGAAGGTGTATTTTTAGCTTTCCAGTATCCAGTAGAAGTTCCTGGGGTGAGCAATATTTATCTAATGAAAGCAGCTCTAAATGCAATTCGCAAGCACAAAGGTTTGCCTGAAGTGGATGCGATGGATTTTTTAACCTTAGTTAAAGATAAAGTCAAATTATTAGAAATGGATGAAAAGTTCTTATATCGTTCGGTCAATGAAGGTTTTTCAGGTGGTGAGAAAAAACGTAATGAGATCCTGCAAGCTGCTATTTTAGAGCCTAGCTTGTGTATTCTAGATGAAACCGATTCCGGGCTGGATATTGATGCCTTGAAAGTGGTTGCTGCTGGCGTGAATTCTCTTCGTGCGGATGATCGTGCTTTTTTAATGATTACCCATTATCAACGCATGCTGGATTATATTAAGCCTGATATCGTGCATGTTCTGGCGAATGGCAAAATTGTCAAATCAGGTGGTCCTGAACTTGCGCTGGAACTGGAAGCAAAAGGTTACCACTGGGTAGAAGAGCAGGCGGCATAATGAGTGCTGTAAAAACTATCAGTCAATATCCAACTGAATATGAGAAATTTTCTGATGCATTACCTGGGCAATTAGTTAGCTGGTTAAGATTACTAAGACAGGATGCGGCACAGCACTTTTCAGCGCATGGTTTTCCTTCATTAAGAGAGGAAGAGTGGCGCTATACTAATGTTTCCGCCATCGAGAAGAAATTGTTTTCGCCGGTTGCTACAAGTGAAATCGGTGCGGTAGACATGGACAGTCTCAAACAGCATTTAATAGCGGATGCCTGGTCTGTCGTTCTGGTGGATGGACATTATTCAGCGTCCCTGTCTAATCTGGATGGCATTCCGGAATCAGTGACGGTCATGAATATGGCTAGTGCTGTAGAGCAGCGTGCTGATTTACTGGAAAAATACTTTTCTCAGGTAGTTGACTCTAAAGAACATGGCTTTGTAGCGTTTAACACTGCCTGGTTTAGTGATGGGCTGTTTATTCATGTTCCTGCTAAGCAGGTGTTAGCTAAGCCGATTCAAATCCTGCATATCGTGACTCAAGCGGGCTTTATGGCGAATACACGCGATATTATTGTTCTGGAGGAGTCAGCCGAGGCAAAAGTGATAGAAACCTATGTAGGCTGTGATGATGCTTATTGTTCAGCAGCAGTTATGGAAATTGCGCTGGAACAAAATGCTGATTTAACTTTATATAAACTGCAAATGGAAGGTGAGAAAGCTTACCATTTTGGCGGAACCTATGTTAAACAGGCTAGGGATAGTCGCTTTACACACCATAACTTTGCCTTTGGTGGGCTATTAGCGCGCAATGATACTCATACTGACCTGGGTCATGCCTCAGCATGTGACTTAAATGGCCTGTATTTAGGCGTTAAACGCCAGCATATCGATAATCACACGCGTATTAATCATTTACAGCCGCATGCAATAAGTCATGAGCTGTATAAAGGCGTTTTAAATCAGCGTGCAAAAGGTGTTTTTCAGGGGCGGGTACTGGTTGCAGAGCAGGCGCAGAAAACCGACTCGATGATGAACAATCGTAACCTGTTACTTTCAGATGATGCAGAAGCTGACACCAAGCCGCAACTGGAAATTTATGCGGATGATGTAAAGTGTGCACATGGTGTAACGGTAGGGCAATTAGATGAGCAATCGGTTTTTTACTTGCAATCGCGTTGCGTGGATAAGCAAACCGCACGAAATATGCTGACCTTTGCCTTTGCTAATGAAATGGTGGGAAAGATCAAGCTACCAGAGTTGCATGATAGGGTGCTAGCACAATTATTACAGCGCTTTCCTCAGGCAGGTATTCAGCAAGACTGGCTTTAATAATAAGAGTGTAGAGCGGACTTTAGTCCGCTACGATTGTATAAAATGCGGACTGAAGTCCGCTCTACCCAAGTAGAGTAATCCCCGAAGATAAAATGACCACATTCCCCATCGAAAAAATTCGTGCTGATTTTCCGATTTTACAAGAGAAAATTCGTAATAAACCTTTAGTCTATCTGGATAATGCTGCAAGCTGTCAAAAGCCGCAGCAGGTAATCGATAGCATAGTACACCTTTACAGCCATGAATATGCCAATGTGCACCGTGGTGTGCATGCATTAAGTGTTAAAGCGACTGATCGTTACGAAGGTGCGCGAGAAAAAGTGAAAGACTTTATCAATGCACAAAGTACTAAGGAAATCGTGTTTGTACGTGGAGCAACCGAGGCGATTAATTTAATTGCCCAGACCTTTGGTAAGACCAATATCAAAGCGGGTGATGAGATTCTTATTACCGCGATGGAGCATCACTCTAATATCGTACCCTGGCAGATGCTATGTAAAGAAACTGGGGCGATATTAAAAGTTGCACCGATTAATTTACAAGGCGAACTTGTTTATGCAGAGCTTGAGAAATTAATCACTGACAAAACTAAGCTGATTGCCGTGGTGCATATGTCTAATGCATTAGGAACGATCAATCCAGTTAAGAAAATCATCGCCGCTGCAAAAGCAAGGAATATTGCTGTGTTACTCGATGGGGCTCAAGCTATTCCGCATATGCCGGTTGATGTGCAGGCTCTGGGCTGTGATTTTTATGTGTTTTCCGGGCATAAACTGTATGCGCCATCAGGTATAGGTGTGATGTATGGGAAACAGGCTTTACTGGAAGCCATGCCTCCCTATCAGGGTGGCGGCGATATGATTCGCAAGGTGACCTTTGCAGAAACAGAATATAATGTTTTACCTTATAAGTTTGAAGCCGGAACGCCAAGCATAGCAGATGTAGTAGGTTTAGGCGCGGCAATTGATTACCTGAATGTAATAGGTATGGATAATGTTGCGGCGTATGAAGCCGAGTTGTTAGCGTATGCAACGGAAAAAGCAAAGCAGATTAAAGGCCTGCGACTAATAGGCGAGGCGCAGGAAAAAGGAGCGATTCTTTCTTTTGTATTAGATAAAATTCATCCGCATGATATTGGTACCATGCTGGACAGTCTGGGCATAGCCATAAGGGCGGGACACCACTGTGCCATGCCGGTAATGGATTTTTTTGAAGTGCCCGCAACTGCAAGAGCCTCGTTTGCCATGTACAATACTAAAGATGAGATTGATGTTTTAATCAATGGTATTGAAGATTTAATAAAGATTTTTGGTTAACTCTTGCATGTTTGGCAGGTCATTGATGAATAGGTATTTTTACCATGAAAGACTTGAAGGTCAATTTTTTTCTTCTTCATTACCTACATGAACTTCATCGTGCATTAAAAGAAGTCATAAATTGCCGTGTAACAGCAATACCCGAAGAACACACAACTAGAGAACAAAATGTTTGATGATTTACGCGACCTCTATCAGGAGGTTATTTTTGACCATAATAGAAACCCACGCAACTTCCATGTGATGGAAGATGCAGATCGCAAAGTTGAGGGGTTTAACCCTTTATGCGGTGACCGCCTGACTTTATTTTTAAAGCTGGACGGCGACAAAATCACCGATGCGAGTTTTCAGGGTTCAGGTTGTGCAATATCAACAGCATCTGTTTCATTGATGACTGAAATCGTTAAAGGCAAGACAGAATCTGAAGCCGAAGACCTATTTCAAAAGTTTCATCAAATGACTACTGGCAAAGAAGAAGAGGTGAATCTGGAAGCCATCGGTAAATTAGCCGTATTAGCCGGGGTACGTGAATACCCTGCGCGGGTAAAATGTGCGACTTTAGCCTGGCATACTCTGGATGCTGCCTTAAAAAATGAGCAAGAATCTATTTCAACTGAATAAAAGTATTGTAGAGCGGACTTTAGTCCGCTAGTCTCATCCATTGATTCAGTCAGCGGACTAAAGTCCGCTCTACGTTTGATCTCACAATAATGTACAACTATATCGGTAAGCTAGCTGTTTTGCATAATGCGGAATATGAGCTAGCTTTTGCACAGGCATTAGCTACTCGCTTATCAGTCCCCCTTTATCATTCAGTAGATAACAAAACCCCGGAAGATTTTTTTCTTTGCTGGCGCGATGGTTGTTTAAAGTTACTGGATAAAGACCTGCTAAAAAAGGGTGGTCTAATGGTTGATATAGATCCAAGGCAAGGAGAGCAGCGCTCCTGGCCGGCACCTAAAGAAGGCGCTTTGGCTGAGGCTATCGGGCGAAAAACCCGAACGGTGATTGATGCTACGACCGGCTGGGCACAAGACAGCTTGCATATTTTTCGCATGGGTTACGACTTAAAATGTATTGAGCGATCGCCGGTGATGCTGGAATTACTGAGCGATGCATTTAAGCGCTTGCAAGCTGTAGACTGGGTGACTCGATTGGCCTTACCTGTTCCGACACTGATCCCTGGAAATGCCATAGACGTTTTAGCGCAACTGCCTGATACGCCTGATTGCATTTATATAGATCCGATGTTCCCAGCGAAGCGTAAAAAGTCTGCGTTACCTAAAAAATCGATGTTGATATTGCGCGACTTACTAGGTGATGATATGGATAGAGAAGCCTTGTTTGAGGCGGCATTGCAGGCTACGGCAAAAAAAGTTGTGGTTAAAAGCCCAGACTATGCCTTGCCTATAGGGGGGAAGCCTGCACAAAGTTTTAAGAGTAAGCTGCTTAGATATGATGTCTATATAAAAAACTAATACGAGGAAAATATGTCTGAATGGGTTGATGTAGTAGTGGAAAATGCACTGGCAGTGGGCGAGCACCTCGTGGTGGATGTTGATGGTGTAGATGTCGCCATTTTTAAATTAGAAGATGGGTTCTATGCTCTGGAAGATGTATGTACACATGATGGTGCTGAAATTGCCAGCGGTGAGTTTGATGGTGATGAAATCATCTGTCCCCGACATGGCGCGCGATTTTGCATTAGAACGGGTGAAGTGAAATCTGCTCCTGCCTACGAAGATATTGCCAGTTTAGCCGTGAAAGTTGAAGATGGTCGTATCAAGGTAAGAGATACACGCTGGGATTAGAGTATTTAAGCTAAAGCCTGAATTCAGGATAGTATATAATAAATGGCTTTTTTATTAGCTTGAAAAGCCGAGTAAAGATAAATTCAATGCAAGAAATAAACCCGATAAATAATAAAATACAAGATTTTCAGCATCGTACCCGGACCCTTAGGGGGTATCTTTGACTACGATGTTAAAAGTGAGCGCTTAGTCGAAGTTTTACGTGAACTGGAAAACCCTGAAATATGGAATAACCCTGAGCAGGCGCAGGCCTTAGGTAAGGAACGTGGGCTATTAGAAACGGTCGTCAATACTATTTCTGAGCTAGAAGCAGGTTTAAGCGATGCATCTGAATTACTGGAAATGGCTGTAGCTGAAGCGGATGAAGATACAGTCGATACGGTTGTTGAAGATTTAGCTGTGTTTGAAAAGCAGGTAGAAGGGTTAGAGTTTCGTCGTATGTTTTCCGGTGAAATGGATGCTAATAATGCATTTCTGGATATTCAGTCGGGCTCAGGTGGTACCGAGGCGCAAGATTGGGCTTCCATGATTGAGCGCATGTATTTGCGCTGGGGTGAGCGCAAGGGCTTTAAAACCGAATTGATTGAAGAGTCGCAAGGCGAGGTCGCGGGTATCAAGAGTGCCACGATTAAATTTGAAGGTGATTATGCGTTTGGCTGGTTACGCACGGAAACAGGGGTGCATAGGCTGGTACGCAAGTCACCTTTTGATTCAGGCAATCGTCGGCACACTTCCTTTGCCTCAGTATTTGTGTCGCCTGAGATCGATGATAATATTGAAATAGAAATTAACCCTGCTGATTTGCGTATCGATGTTTACCGTGCCAGTGGGGCGGGCGGTCAGCATGTGAATAAAACCGAATCAGCGGTTCGTATTACCCATCTTCCAACTAATATTGTCTCCCAATGTCAGAATGGCCGTTCCCAGCATAAGAATAAAGATACGGCAATGAAGCAACTTAAATCTAGGCTTTATGAACTGGAGTTACGCAAGCGTAGTGAAACACAGAAAACGGTAGAAGATAATAAATCTGATATAGGCTGGGGCAGTCAGATCCGCTCTTATGTGCTGGATCAGTCGCGTATTAAAGATTTACGCACCAATGTTGAAACCGGCAATACCCAGGCAGTATTGGATGGTGATTTAGATCAATTTATCGAAGCCAGTCTGAAGAGTGGCTTGTGAGTCTTTAGTCTGCAACTTTTACCATTAAAAATTTCAGTTATAGAGCATGTTTTTGCTCGCTAAGAAAAAATCAAATAAATACACAAAAATGTCCGAATTAGAACACGACGAACAAGAGCAAATTAAACAACGCCGTAGCAAATTAGATGCATTACGAGAAAATGGTGCCATTGCTTTTCCCACAGATTTTCGCCGTAATGTTGTCGCGGGCGAGCTGCTTGCTGAATATGATGCAAAGAACAAGGAAGAGCTAGAAGCCGATCCGGTGCGCGTTAAACTAGCAGGTCGTTTGATGACTAGGCGTATCATGGGTAAAGCAAGCTTTGCGCATATTCAGGATATGTCCGGAAAGATTCAGCTATATGTGACGCGTGATACTTTGCCAGAAGGTTTTTATAATGAGCAATTTAAAAAGTGGGATATCGGCGATATAGTCGGAGCGGAAGGAGTGTTATTTAAAACCAAGGTAGGTGAGCTTAGTGTCAAGGTTGATGATATCCGCTTATTAACTAAATCTTTACGCCCTTTGCCAGAGAAATTTCACGGCATCGCCGATCAGGAAATTAAATACCGACAGCGCTATCTTGATTTGATTATGAGTGAAGCATCGCGCAATACTTTTTTACTTCGCTCAAAAATTGTTGCCTATATACGCCAGTTTTTAATTGAGCGGCAATTTCTGGAAGTTGAAACGCCAATGATGCAGGCAATTCCGGGGGGGGCAACTGCACGTCCGTTCGAGACCTTTCATAATGCGCTGGATTTAGGTATGTACCTGCGTATTGCGCCAGAATTGTATTTAAAGCGCCTGGTCGTTGGTGGTTTTGAGCGAGTATTTGAAATTAATCGAAATTTTCGAAATGAAGGTTTGTCTACCCGTCACAATCCCGAGTTCACCATGCTGGAATTTTATCAGGCCTATGCTGAATATGGCGACTTAATGGATCTGACAGAAGCGATGTTAAAAGGTCTGGCGGAAGATGTTATAGGCCAGCCAGTGATCAGCTACCAGGGTGAGCAATATGATTTTGGTAAGCCATTTGATCGTATGACAGTGGTTGAGTCAATTCTGCAGTTTAACCCGGACTTAACGCCGGCTGATCTAGCGAGTCGTGAAGCTGCTGTAAAGGTTGCAGAAAACCTGGGTATTCCGCTTAAAGATAGTTATGGGCTGGGTAAAATACAGATAGAAATTTTTGAGAAAACGGTAGAAAGCCGCTTAATGAATCCTACCTTTATAACCGCATACCCAGTGGAAGTGTCGCCTTTGGCGCGCAGAAATGATGATGATCCGCATGTGACTGACCGGTTTGAGTTCTTTGTTGGAGGACGTGAGATTGCCAATGGATTTACTGAATTAAATGATTCGGAAGATCAGGCTGAACGTTTTATGCAGCAGGTGCAGGAAAAAGACGCTGGCGATGATGAAGCGATGCACTTTGATGCAGATTATATTACCGCTCTAGAGCATGGTATGCCGCCTACTGCCGGCGAAGGTATCGGCATTGATCGCCTGGTGATGCTATTTACCGATTCGCCATCGATCCGAGACGTGTTGTTATTCCCCCATATGCGCCCTAAAGTTTAATCGTGGTTTGAGCAGGGCGTTTAAGCTTGAATATTAAATGTAATGATCACTAATACTTATCACCTCTTGGGTGAGTGTCCTCTTCTGCATAGTTTTGTGAATAAATTTGTGCATGAAATCCTGCGTTACAACTCTGAGAGCAGAGCATGTCTTAGACGCTTTGCAATCAGATTAATAAAATAAAAAGTTGAGAAAGGTATTTCAAAGAAAATGAGGTAACTATCCCCCCCCCCGTGTTGTTTTAGACTATTTGAAAATTACTAAAAACCAGGAAGCCTGGCGCCGCTTATGGTTCAGAATATGAACAAATTAATCCTGGGATGATGGCTTCCTAGTTGTTGCTGCATTGGTAAATTTTGTAAGAGATATAAAGCCAGCTTGATTTAAAATAACAGGGGGATATAACAAAAGCGGGGAGTCGCTATTTTTGCGAAAGCTTGTTTTGGGCATCCCAGCCCAAGCAAGCAGCAAAAACTTAACGCGACCACTTATGCCTCCGGCGGCCCCGATTCGTCCTCGTCACCTCGTCCCGACCCAACAAGGGGTCGGAACATAGGCTCCAAATGACTTGACGCCGTGTCGGATGGCCTTTTATTTTGTCTCCACCTTCGCTAACGCTCAGACTCCGACAAAACAACGGCCCTACGGCTATCGCGGACTAAAAATCATCACTTCGCTTAGGCTACGTTTCCCTGATTTTCAGCGTTAGAAATGGCGATGGCTTAATTCAAGATGATATTAATAGACTTTTACTTAAATTTAGCTTAATACTAACCCATCTTCGTCACTTTCATCTTTCTAAGCCATTGATTCATCGGTTTAAGCGATTTTTTGTCGAAAAATTCTCTTTAAAATCAATGGTGTTTTTTTTGAAAGTTTTGTAGTGCCATTTATATTATTTTTGTCGATAAATTCATTGACTTTTGTCAAAAAAATCATCATTATTTGAGTGTAATTTACATGCGACAAAAATACTCTAAAAAATCCAACGTTTTATACAAAAACACAAAATATGTAGTGCCAACTGGCTACTTTTTAAAATTTCAACCAATTGATTTATAACAACTACATCATCAATAGTGACGAAGATGGGCTAATATTTCGATTCGCCATTTAGTGCAAGAAAAAATCGGTAGCCGCCTCAAGCACCTACGCTGAAAATCATGGAAACGGAGCTTAGCGAAGTGGTGATTTTTAGTCCCTGATAGGCGACAGGGCAGTTCGCTGATTCGACGTGTGCTAGCAGCACGCGAGAGGAGCAAGAATTGCATTCCGAATAGCCGTCCAGCCAGTGAGGTAGTAATGACGAAGCGGCTTTTGTGCGTGGTCGTTGCGGACGCAGGGCGTTCAGGGCATCTCCCATCCGCTGCGTAGGTGAACGAATTATGGCGACAGGAGTCCCGGAATTTCGTGAGGTAGCATGGCGCGCCTGAACTAAGGGAGATGGAAACACACATCATCCAAAAACTGCTGGTCTTTTTGTCCATCTTCTGCGTTGTAGTAATAGTTGCGTAGCTTGCTATGCGCCTGTTACTACGCCTTGAATACGAACAAAAATACTGCTGAATATTGGGCAGTTATTTATTTCCAGCTCCCTAACACCGGCGCGACCACAATTAAATCTTAAAGCTTGTACAACACGCTATTTTCTGCATCTCTAGGGGAGCGTTTCTTTTTTGTATTTTGAGCTTCGCGCTCTTTAGTATATTTGGCAATCATTTCGTCCCAGTTTGCATATTGCTGGTATTCTTCGAAACCTTCTGCCTTGCGCTTGGTAAAAACCTCTTTGCCCACTGCAATTAATTCATCAGGCATTTTCCCACCGACGATATCCAGGAATTCTGAATTTTTACGATACGCTGTGCGTATTGCCCAGAAAGAAAGTTCATACTCAATTCTTTTTTCTTGGGGTAGACGGCTTTTTATCCTTTTGACCGATTTCAGTGCAGTTTTAAAATTACGCCCATTTATTTCTCCGCCGCTACTACAGGCAGTAGTCAATAAAATGCTGAATGAAATAATGATAATAGAAAGTATGGGCATATAAAGCCTCCTCGGTAAGTATTTTTATTTTTATCTGAAAATATTTGTCTATAATAGATAGCTCGTCTGAGTTCACCAGGAATCGGTAGACTTAAACATAGTAAATCACTATGTAATTATATACATAAGCCAATATCAATGCTGGAATTTATTACAAATTTAAAACAGCGCTACCAGATAATTCAATCAGGGCTAGCCGAAGAAAGTACGCAGTGGACTACTTTTCAGGCTAGCATTGAACAATTAACATTAATTGAATCTTTTCTACATAAAATCCAGCTAATTGAGCATGGAGATGTGCCGCTAAATATCGCCGTGATTGGCCCAACGCAATCGGGCAAGAGCACTGTGGTAAATTTATTACTCGCTCAGGATGCCGCAGGTGTCAGTCCATTAGCGGGATATACTGTGCATCCGCAAGGCTTTGCGGTGGATTTAAAAATAGAGGATTTAAGCTATATCGCACAACATTTTTCCGGGTTTCGTGAGGTGCAGCAGTTTTCCCAGGATTCTGAAAGCTATGCATGTTACTCGCTAAGTCACCTAAGCACGCAGAATTTACCCAGATGTTTACTTTGGGATACGCCTGATTTTGATTCGATTGATGCGCAGAGTTACCGGGAAGGCGTTTTAAAGTCCTTAGCTCTGGCAGATGTTTTAGTCCTGGTGGTCAGTAAGGAGAAATATGCAGATCAGTCAGTCTGGGATGCACTGGCTTTAATCGAGCCATTGAATCAGCCGGTGCTGGCGGTCATTAATAAGTTGATCGCTGACTCGCAGTCGTTGGTGGCCGATTCTTTTAAGCAGCGCTGGCAGCAAATACGGCAGGATAAGACGCCTGCTATCATGCCCATTTTATTCACTAAGGGAGATATTGCGCAGGAATGTCAGACAGAATTAATTAACTTATTACAACATCATATGCACAAGGTGCAGCGCAAAAAAAATGCGGCTGTGGCAATAAGTTTTATGCAGCAGCACTGGCAGTCCTGGCTGGCACCAGTCAGATTAGAGCAGGAGACGCAAACAACCTGGCAGATACTAATTGATCAGGCTGTAAAGCAAGCTATCACTGAATACCAACGGGATTACCTGGATCACCCGCATCATTACGATACCTTTCAAAATGCACTGGCACAATTACTTACCTTGCTGGAAGTGCCGGGGCTGGCAAATATCATTGCACAAAGTAGAAAAATACTTGCCTGGCCGTTAAGAAAAGTGTTTGCCATCGGCAAGAATAAATATACACAGGCCTTTCCAAAAACTCAGGAAACAGCTGTTTTACAGCAAATTGCCGAGCATGTGTTTTTGCAACTGGGTGATCAGGTATTAGACCAGATTGACCAGACTCAGGGTAATAATAAATGGTGGAAAGCAATTAATAGTCAGCTAAGGCAGGACAAAGCAGTTGTTTTGCAGCATTTTGAGCGCGGCACTGATATTTATCACCAGGATTTTAAGCAGCAAATAGAAACGACCGCGCAAGGTTTATATCACCAGTTAGAAGAGCATCCGGCTTTGTTAAACGGTCTGCGTGCAACACGGGTAACAGCCGATGCTGCGATGTTAGGTCTGGCCGTACAAGCGGGCGGAATTGGCTTGCATGATTTACTGATTGCACCAGCGATGCTTTCAGTGACTTCCTATCTGGCAGAAAGTGCCATAGGCAGTTATCTGCAACGCGCTGAAACCGAATTAAAGCAGCAACAACTGAATACCGTAAAGCATCAGTTATTTGATCAGATTTTACTACAGCAGCTATCCAGCCTATCAACAAAAATGATGCATAACACTTTTTTTAATATCTCTACACGTCAGCTTGCTGAAGCAGAGGCACAACTGGAACAAAAACGGCATGGATTACGCATACTCTGATTTAGTCGTACAGGCTAAGGATTGGGCGCAACAGCTTGTAAGCAAAGCATGGGCATCTGAGGCTGCGCTGGAAACACTGCTAGATTATGATGCCCGCACGCCCGAGAGTTTATTTAACGATACCGTGTCCCGGCCATTAATTGTTGCCTTTCTTGGCGGTACCGGGGTAGGTAAGAGTACCTTGCTAAATCGTCTGGCGGGCAAGCAGATTGCCCAGACAGGCGTGGTCAGACCGACTTCGAGAGAAGTAACTTTATTTCACCATGAGAACGTTAATATAGCTCATTTACCTAGTCATTTTCCGCTAGATAAAATCAATATAGCCGAGCACACAGAAGCAAAGAATCAGCATATTATCTGGATTGATATGCCTGATTTTGATAGTACCGAGCAAAGCAATCAGCAGTTAGTTTTAGAGTGGTTGCCACATATCGATGTACTCATCTATGTAGTGAGCCCTGAGCGCTATCGTGATAGTAAGGCATGGCAAATTTTACTCGCTGAAGGTGGCCGGCATGCCTGGGTTTTTGTGTTAAATCAGGCTGACCGGGGGCAGGCTGAGCAGTACCAGGACTTTATTAAGCAGTTATCCAAAGCGGGGTTTAACAACCCGCTGGTTTATCAAACCAGTTGTACCAGCGATACGGCTGATGCACAGCTTGATGAGTTTGATGCCTTACAAATCAGCTTGCAGGATCTGGCGACAGAAAACACGATTAAACAGCTGGAATTAAGAGGGCAGCAGGTACGTAAAGCTGAATTAAAGAGTGTATTACAAACTTCTATCACGCTACTTGGCACCGCAGATGCAACACCTGAATTAATTGTCTTCTGGAAAAATCAGGCGCGTGACTTGCAAAGGCTATTAGCGGAAAACACTGTTTTGCCGCAACAGCAAATGGCTGAATATTATGCGCTACATAGCGGCGACCTGGCACAGCAACAAGCAGAGCCTTATTTGCATCAGCGCTTATGGGACAAGTGGGCGCAAACACGTTTTGATGATGCGTTGGATGCTTTGATTTTACAGGCAGATCAACTGTCCATGCCGGTGCTGCCTATCAGGCAGCTTTTATTGCCTGTACGTGCCAATGCAGAGAAAGTAGTTGAGGAAAAAACCTTGCTATCGGTGCGCAAGGCACTGATTAAACCAGGTAATGTAGTACAGCGAGCGATTATAAAAACAGCGCAAATTGCCGAAATTATCTTGCCAATTGCAGCGATGGGCTGGGTAGGCTATCAGGTAGTTATTGAATTCTATGAAAGCAGCTCAGAAGAAGTGCCACACTATATTGGCACGGACTTCGCCATCAACAGCATCATGCTAATAGCCATCGCCTGGTTGTTTCCTTATTTTCTACAGAAAAAACTCCAGCCCTCGATACAAAAAGCGGCATTAAAAGGCTTGAATCGAGGGTTTATAACCGCGTTACAAACTCTGGATCTAGACGTGCTGGATGTGATCAAAGCGAATGCCCAGGCTCAGCAATCTTTACGCCAGAATGCGGAGCATATTATCGAGGGCTGTGATAGAGAACGCGAAACATTAGTCTCAGTCGTAGAAAACAGCGCATTGGAAAGGATGCTGTTGTGATGCAACACAAACCTATAAATCGCCTTATATAATTTTCTGGATGCCCACTACCTTACGCAATTCCAGTAAGAATGGCGCGCTAATAGCGCGTGCTTTTTCAGCTCCTTCCTGAAGTTGTTGTTCGATATGTGCCGGTTCCTGAATAAGAGCTTCATAGCGCTCTCTTGCCGGGATGATTTCCTCATTAATTTTTTCAAACAAGATTTTTTTTATTTCACCCCAGGCAATACCGTCTGCATATTGCTGGCGTATATCGGCAACTTCATGCTCGTTAGCAAATGCCTGATAGGTACTGAATAGGGTACACTCAGTTGGATCTTTCGGCTCACCCGGTTCGAGTGAGTTGGTTTTAATTTTATTAATCAGTTTCTTGAGTTTCTTTTCCGGGACAAACAGGGGAATGGTGTTGTTATAACTTTTACTCATTTTACGCCCATCCAGACCGGATAGAATAGACGCATTCTCGTCAATAATCGCCTCTGGCAGAGTAAAGTGTTCGCCATAAATATGGTTAAAGCGTGAGGCGATATCGCGCGCCATTTCGATATGCTGAATTTGATCTTTTCCCACTGGGACTTTATGCGCATTAAAAATAAGAATATCGGCAGCCATCAGAATAGGATAGCTGAATAGTCCCATAGTAATACCCTTATCAGGGTCTGTATTTGTGCTAGCTTCATTTTCTGCAACTACGCCTTTATAGGCATGTGCACGGTTCATTAAGCCTTTAGCGGTAACACAGGTTAGCATCCAGGTAAGTTCCATAATCTCGGGAACATCGGATTGACGGTAAAATGTTGCGTTTTTAGTATCTAGCCCTAATGCCAGCCAGGTTGCAGCAATTTCCAGGCTGGACTGGCGTACTTTTTCAGGTTCACTACATTTAATTAAGGCATGGTAATCAGCCAGGAAATAGAATGGCTTGGCATTTGCATCTTTACTTGCGGCGATAGCTGGGCGAATGGCACCGACATAGTTTCCCAGATGGGGCGTCCCTGTGGTCGTGATGCCGGTGAGTATGGTCGATTTATTCATGCTTATTTATTCTCGTAGGTAAGTATTTATGTGTAATAGTCATCGATTTGCCGTAATATATCCCAGATAAAAAATAGACTTATTACTGCATTATTGCTTGATGCTTATTTTACGTTATTCTTGACGCTAAGAAAGCTAGTACAGCAGCTATTTTGGATAGATGAATAAAAAATGATGATTTTAAATTTAATATCAATGAGATACAGATATTTCTATCCATTAAAGCTACACGGCGATGCACTAGTGATGGTTATAAGAACTGGGTACTGAGACACTATGTTGGGTGATTTTTGTAATGAACATGTTAAAGCTGGCAGAGTCTAGGCAATTTGATCGTATGGAGTTATCTTGCGCTATTAGCTATAAGTTTCCTGACTCGGAACAAGTTTATGAGGGTGTGTGCTTGAATATCAGTGGGTCAGGGGTTTTCTTCAGAGGCCGTCATATGTTGGAAAGCGGTATGGCATTAGAGCTGGCTGTTGCCACTAAAAACGATCTGTGTGTACCGTTGCGAGCTTATGTAGAGGTGATTCGCAGCAAGCAAGTTGAAGGTGAGCTATATGAAGTGGCAACCGAAATCAAAGGCATCAGGGAGTATTAACTTTTATGGCTAAAGTTGCGCCCCTTAATAAGTCATTTTGCTTGCAAAATATTTTTGAAACAAATTACCGCAAGCTCTTTTCCCTGATTCCTGATTTAAGGGAGATAGCAGAATCTGCCCAGGGCTTTTCTAATGACAAGCCGATGCTGTATATGCAGACGCTGGAGCAAACTCCCTATACCAAAACCATACAGTTAAGTTATTATTTTGAGAATAATAGCAAAGCACTATTAGAACCCGCAGTAAAAATTCGTCTATATTTCGATGTCTGTACGGCAGAAGTGTTACGCGATTATAAGCGCATCGAAGTGAGCAAGGCCATTGCTGACCTTAGTTTGAGTAGCGATATTATGGATTATAAATGGCGACTGAATTACTTTTTAGAAAAGTGGCTAGGCCACTGCCTTAAAGCTGACTATGCTTTTGTTAGCAATGATATAGCCGCATAACCTGGTATTACTTAATAACGCAAAACTCATTATGCTCTGCTGAGACGACTATTCGCTCAACTATGACTTCGGTCGCTGAAAATCATGGAAACGGAGCTTAGCGAAGTGGTGATTTTTAGTCCCTGATAGGCGACAGGGCAATTCGCTGATTCGACGTGTGCTAGCAGCACGCGAGAGGAGCAAGAATTGCATTCCGAATAGCCGTCCAGCCAGTGAGGTAGTAATGACGAAGCGTCTTTTGTGCGTAGTCGTTGCGGACGCAGGGCGTTCAGGGCATCTCCCATCCGCTGCGTAGGTGAACGAATTATGGCGACAGGAGTCCCGGAATTTCGTGAGGTAGCATGGCGCGCCTGAACTTTTGCCGGGAGTGGACCTTTATGACACCACTGGATAAAGTCGCGTATTGCCTGTGGTTCTCCAGCGGCGATAATTTATACATCACCAGCCGCTGTGTTTCTTACCGTGCCAATAATGCTTAATTTTCGGGCGGATTTTTGTGTTGAGGCTCTAAAAAAACACCTTGCACACGGCCTTTTACGGTGAGTTTATAGTATTCTAAGGGCATTTTATTTCCCAGCAATAATGAATCCTGTGTGAGCGGGAAAAATCTTCGGGGATGGTTTGCGCACTGATGTCTGTAATATGCAGATGCGCTAATGACGGCATATCCAGCTTGAAACGACGGAAATTGGTAGAGAAATATAGAATGCCGTCAGTGCTTAATGATTTTGTGGCATGGCTTATTAATGCGACATGATCCTCCTGAATACTGAGATTATTTTCCATGCGCTTGGAATTGGAAAATGTGGGTGGGTCAAGAAAGATCAAATCATATAGCTGATCCGGCTGTGATTTATTTGCGGCCGATTTGAGCCATTCCATACAGTCAGCCCGAATAAAACGATTATCACTCTGGCTATTATTTAACGCCATATTGCGCTGTGCCCAGTCTAAATAGGTTTTGGACATATCCACGGTGGTGGTTGTAATCGCGCCTCCTATGGCAGCATGTACTGAAGCGGTGCCAGTATAGGCAAACAGATTTAGGAAATGTTTGTTTTTAGCCTGTTGCTGGATTTTCAGGCGAAGAGGGCGGTGATCCAGAAAGAGCCCGGTATCCAGATAGTCTTCAAAGTTTACATGCAGCAATGCACCATGCTCTTCGATGGTCTCAAAAGTCCCCTGGCTGGCAAGCTTTTCATATTGATCCATGCCCTTTTGCTTACTACGGGTTTTTAAATAAATTTGCTCTTTGGGCAGCGCAAAAATGCGCGCGATTTCATTCACTGCACTACTCAGCCGCAGCATGGCCTTTTCCTGAGAAATACTTTTGGGTGCCTGATATTCCTGTACATTAAGCCAGGTTTTAGCACCCTGATATACATCGATAGCAATGGCATATTCGGGTAAATCTGCATCATAAATCCGGTAGCAATGGATATTATTACGCTTCAGCCATTTGGCGGTTTTCTTAATATTTTTTTGCAAACGATTGGCAAACATGTCTGCATTTGGATCGGCAGTTCTATTGTCGTCCTTAATTTGCTCAATTCGCTCCTGCGCTGATTTTGCTTTCGGGATAAAGAAGTTTTGCTCTTCGATAGCAAAGCGCAATAATTTACACTCTAAAGGCCCGTTAAACAGGGTGATCGGTTTTTGCGAACGTATTCCTAAGCGAAAGCCCAGTTCAGGATCACTGATAATCATGGCAGCCTGCCAGTGGGTAAACTGCTGTTTTAATACTTCACCAAAGGTGCGATAAAGTTGCGCAGTTTCTTCGCTATTGCCCAGACGTTCGCCATAGGGAGGGTTACACACCACTAGCCCCGGTTGCCAGCTTTCAGCCGCTGTAGCCGCGCTGATATCTCGACGCTCTACATGGATATGCTCTTGTAATCCTGCATTTTCTATATGTAATAAAGCGGCATTAATGGCGCGTCTACTTTGATCAAAGCCTACGATCGTCGGTATTTTTTCCAGTCCTGCCTGTTTGCGTTGGCTAGCCTCATCAAGCAATGACTGCCATAGCGCGGCATCATGTTGTTTCCAGTGTGAAAAACCAAACTGCTTCTGCTGTAGTCCAGGTGCATAATCGCCCGCTATCATTGCTGCTTCAATCAGCATAGTACCCGAGCCACACATGGGGTCAATCAAGCTACCACCTTGTTGCGCAATATCCAGCCAGTGACTACGGTTTAAAATGGCGGCGGCCAGGTTTTCCTTAATCGGTGCAGTAATACTTAAGTCCCGATAACCACGTCGGTGCAAACTTTCACCAGACAGGTCTAAACTGAGTGTAGCCTGCTCATTGTGTAAATAGACATTAATACGGATATTAGGCTGTGTGGTATTAATATCGGGGCGTTTATTGGATTTTTTACGCATCTGATCAACTACGGCATCTTTAACCTTGATTGCGCCAAAGTGAGTGTTATTGATTGCTTTGGATCCTTTAGCGTTAAAGGAAACGGCAAAGCTATCGTCTGGCGTCATATGTTCAAACCAGTTTATTTTATAAATTCCAGCATATAAATCTTCTTGGCTTGTGACGATAAAGCTACTTAAGGTTAATAAGACCCGGTTAGCAATGCGTGACCACAGGCAGACTCGATAGGCAACTTCCAGTGAGCCTTCAAAATAGGCGCCTGCCATAGCCGCTTTAACATTTTTTGCACCCAGCTGTTTTAGTTCAGTAACCAGTATATCTTCCATGGCTTTGGGTGTGGTGGCAAAAAAATTAAAATTAGTCATGTGTGTGGAAATAGGAGAGGAAGTGGTTACTAGTGCAGCACTAGTGGAAATGCATTTCTACCATGAAGAGCATGAAGGACTTGAAGAGTTAATTTTATAAAACTTCATGAACTTCATGTTCTTCATGGTGATTATGTTTTAAGCTTGACGAAAGTATTGCTATTGAATACTGAGTAACTCGACATCAAAGATTAGTGTTTCATTCGGTCCAATTTCAGCACCGGCACCTTTTGCTCCATAGCCTAAATCCGGATGAATGTAGAAACGGTATTTTGCACCTAGTGGCATAAGTTGTACGCCTTCAGTCCAGCCAACTATAACTCTGTTTAATGGGAAGGTGGCAGGGGCATTACGTTCATAAGAGCTATCAAAGACTTTGCCATCCAGGGTCGTGCCATGATAATGCACTGTGACGCTGGAACTGGCAGTAGGTTTTTCACCTTCACCTGCAGTTAAGACGATATATTGCAAGCCACTTGCGGTAGTAATAACACCTTCCTTGTCGGCATTTTCAGCTAAAAAAGCTTCACCTGCCTGTTTATTATTGCCTGCAAGTTCAGGGTCTGGTCTGGTAAACATAAAATAACCTATAAATAAGATAATGAATATTACGAGAATAATGAGCTGGGTTTTACCCATGGATAACTCCTTAAAGATGATGAACGGATATTTTACCAAAAAAACCAGCCGGAACTTCCTAATTCTTCCCGACATGCTTTTAATTGTTGATTATAAGTCTGCGCTTTTCGGGCTACTTTTTTAGAAACTTTAAGTAACCAGGGCTTTTTTTTGTAGGATTTACGCTTATAGCCGGTGTGGCCTTCATGGTATGCCAGATACTGTTTAGCCGTATCCCACTTTGAGATGCCTAAGCTATTATGGCTAACAGTGCAGTACCAGCCAATAAAATCACTGGCATCGGCAAAGTCATCACGATCGGCAGACCAGCTTCCTGCTTCATCAAGATACCAGTCCCATGTACTATCTTGCGCTTGAGGATAGCCATATGCCGAGCTATTTCTAAACCAGGGGATAAAACCTAAAATATAGGGTCTTGGGGGTTGTGCATCTGCGACAAAACGAGATTCCTGGTGCATAATGGCCATTTGAACATGAATAGGCACCCCCCACTTTTCATAAGTGTCCTGAGTGTATTCTAGCCAGTCATCTTTTTCGCGGAATATGGCGCAGATGTTTTGTGTATTTTTAGGTTGTGAGGCGGTGCAGGCAGTTAATAAGTGCAACAGAATTAAAGCCAGGCCGCTGTATATTATTTGCTTGAACATCATGTTAAAACCAGGCATGGTGAGAATCGGGCGTATCTAAAATAAAATACAAGTTATTGGCAAGCGGTGTTGTTTTTAGTTTAATATAGCTTATCTTTTTATCAACGGAATTCATTGGACCTGAATTCAAGTCATAAGTACATAACCCAATAAATTTTTCATATCTATCCCAGTCAGCTCTTCAAATACCTCATAAGGTGTTTTGTAATTGAGACACTTTTTGGGGCGACTATTTAGCTTATCAACGGCTATAAAAACCTCTTTTATCGTAACATCAATCAACTCCATTACTTTAGGGAAATACTGTCTTAATAAGCCATTAGGATTCTCATTTTGCCCTCTTTCCCAAGAGCTGTAGGGAGTCGCAAAATACGTATCACAACCTAGTGCTTCTGCTATTTTTTCATGCAGGGTAAACTCTTTCCCGTTACCAAAAGTAATTGTTTTAACAAAGCTTTTTATAGGATCAAGCATTAAAATAGTTGCGTCTAATACATATTGAGCCTTTTTCCCCGCTAAAGGGAAGGCCAACCGTAATTTAGAGACTCGCTCATCCAACGTTACAATCGCCCCTTTGTGATTTTTCCCAATGATTGTATCTGCCTCCCAATCACCTATACGCTTACGGTTGTTGACCTCTTCAGGACGCTCATCTATATCGACTCTATTACTCGATGTTCAAGTTTTCAGCTATAACTGGGCTAAGAAAAGTAAATTTTTCCGGCTTTGTTTTATAAGTGATTGATTTACAATGATGTTGATGCTTTCTTTGTCAGTAAAATTGTCAATAAAATCAATCAGTTAAAAAACTTGAACATCGAGTATTAGGGATTCCTGTCCTATTATGGGCTGACCCATACCGCTTGCGATAGGTTTTGTTCTGATGCCGAAGATGCTTGTATAGTTCACCCCCTGCCTTTTTGTCCGCCGCTGTCAGCCCCGGACGGGCTGATAGTCTCCAGAAGGCGCAGGGAAATTTGCCAATCCGAAGTGCGCGATAGCGCGCGAGGGAGGCTAAAATTTTATCCCGAATAGCCGTAGAGCCATTTGTGGTAGCCATGACTGAGCTGCTTTGTGCTCAGTCTGTGGCGGACGCAGGGCGGCTGGAGCATCTCCTATTCGCTGCGTAGGTGAACGAATTACGGCGACAGGAGTCCCGGAATTTCGTGAGGTAGCATGGCGCGCCTGTTGTTTATGCCTGTCGCCTCTTTGACCTGTATTGCGTTTAATCTCGCGTGAAATATTGCTTTGGCTTTGTTCTAAGGCTTCTGCTATTTTATTCTGTGAAGTTCCCTTTTTTAATTCAATTTCTATATAATATCTTTCTTCAGGACATAGGTGTGTATAGCTCATTTGTAGCCTCTGTAAATTGTTTGGTAGCTGTTTACTTTACACCTATGTCTTGTCTTAATTCAACAGGTGTTAGTCTAGCCAATACTTGCAGAGGGTTATGCACTTATTATACGAATTCAGGGGATAATAAATCAATAGAATAATATGATTAGTTGCAGCAGCCAATAAAAATTAGCAATATGATTAATCCTAGACAGTATTTTCGGAAAAATTTTGCGCTCTCAGGCTTGCTGTTTATCGGCAATGTCGAGCATGAAATGCAGGTACTAAACCTGTCTATTTCTGGCATTCTAGCGGCTATAGATACTTCGGCTAATTTGCTTAATGAGCGGGATGTTTTTTTGCTGCTGCAGCAATCCAGTATAGTGGATATATACATCGAAAATTTGAATCTTTCTGGTGAAGCGGAGATAGTCCGGGTTGATATGGATGATGAGAAAATTCTGATCGGTATGGAATTTAAGCAAATTTCCTATGATGTAGAAAATTTACTGTATAAGAGAAAGGCCTATAGAAAAAGCATGACTGCGCCAGGGCAGGCTCTGATTGCGGAGAGTTTTTATGAGTTTATGACGCGTAATGTTTCTGTTGATGGCATCATGATTTATATAGACGAGCATGTTGATCTGCAACTGAATATGATTATTGAGTTTAAATTTGATAAGTTGCACTTGTATGGTGAAAGCCGTGTGATCTGGTTTGAGTATGATGAAACGGGTAGCACTGTTATAGGTATGGAATATCTACATATGGAAAAATCAGAAATAACCGGGATACCGCGCTTTTATCACTATGACTTCAAGTAACAGGATACAGTTTATTTTTAAAAACGGCTTTTATCGCGACACTGCCAATACTCAGTTGCTAATTGCTGCGCAGTTTCTTGTGAATCTGCTCTCGCCATTAACTTTAATGTAATCGCTGTAGTGCCGATCACGCTGGCTATTGCAAATTCATCACTAATTTCACCTCGCCATAGCTGAACAAGTTGCCGAGGCTCTAGTGTTTCTGGCTTAACATGGCGTCTGGCAAATAAAGCGGGCCAGGTTTCTTCGTCTAATATCCCATTATGCACGTTCTGCGCCAGGCACGGCATATCCGGGTTCCGCTCGGTTTCTCCGCCTTCCCCTTTGATAACTGTCATATGCGCCTGGTTTAATAATAATGCAGCTTCCTGATGTACCGGGCGATAACCCGGGTGAAAAATACCCTGAATACTATAGGCTGCATTCAATGGATTAATCAGGCGTACCAGCGTATGTACTGGAGAGCGCAGCCCCATTAAATTCCGCAGATGAATCATTCTATTTAACGCAGGGCAAATCTGCTCTAGCGAAAGGTAGGCAAAATTTTGTGCTTGTAAATGTTGCTCAGCATCTGCAAATGAATCCGCTTTGTTTAATGAAAATAACGCTAGCATGTCCTGGGCAAAAATGCGGCTATCAGAATGCGAAGCGCAGCCGTGCATCAGCACTTTTATACCGTTTTCTGCCAGCAAGAGGCCGGATAATATAAACCACGGTAAGTGGCGGCGTTTTCCTGCATAAGCAGACCAGTCCAGATCAGCCGTAACAATGATTTTTTTAGGTAAGGTTTCACGCACGGCAGTGACAAAGCCAGCAAGTTCTTCAGGCGTTTCTTCTTTGACTCGCATTAGCATCAGGAACGCACCCAATTGTATCTCTTCTGCTTCACCTGCCAGTATCATGCGCATTGCATGGTAGGCTTCATCCTGGGTCAGGGGACGGGAGCCTTTTTTGCCTTTGCCCAGAATACGAATATATACGACAAAAGGGTGCTCAATATTATTGCTCTGCATCTGCTTACCCTTTAACCGGGCGTTTATCCAGCTTTCGCTGTAAAGTCCGGCGGTGCATATTGAGTGCTCTTGCGGCAGCGGATATATTGCCATCATGTTCCATCAGCACTTTTTGTAAATGTTCCCATTCTAGTCGCTTGACCGACAAGGGGTTTTCATTAATGGCGACACTGCTATCCCCGGAATTTTTATGTAGGGCATGCATGATCTCATCAGTATTAGCGGGTTTAGTCAGGTAATGTTTTGCGCCCAGTTTAATCGCTTCGACTGCGGTTGCAATACTTGCATATCCGGTGAGCATAATGATCTGGGTATTATCATCCAGAGAAATTAATTTTTGCACTAATTCCAGCCCTGATTCATGGCCTATGCGTAAATCAATAATGGCAAATTCGGGTTCGATCTGTTCAGCCAGGGTTAAGCCATTTTTAACATCATGGGCGACGGAAACAGAAAAACCTCTTTTTTCTAAGGCAGATTTAAGTACTGAGCAATAAGTCAGGTCATCATCTACCAGTAATAATTGTGCTTGATTATGTTCTGACATGGTCGTTATTAAGGTTGTGTGGAGGTTATCAGGGGTAAGGTAATTGACACATTTGCCCCGCCAGTGGGTGCATTACTGATTTCAATTTTTCCACCTAAGCGGGCTATTGTAGAATAGGTAAGAAACAAGCCTACACCCAGTCCCTGGTTACTATCATCGATAGGCATTTTACCAATTTTATTTATTAAGTCTTCAGCGATGCCGGGGCCATAGTCGCGTATTTGAATAGCAACACAGTTTAGGTCATCACAAGGCTCAACGATGAGATCTATACCTTTATTCTGGGCGGTATATTCAGCAGCATTATTGAGGATATTGATCAGTGCATGCGTTAGCGTAAGTTCAGCCAGAATGCCATTTTCTAATGGTGCCAGCGGGTTGATCTGTAAATTTAGCTTAATTCCGGGTTGCTGACTGCGCCATTGATTAATGACTTCATCCAGGTAATCACTCAATACAGTGATATGTCCTGACTCGGCTCTTAACTCTCCTGCTGAAGCTGACATAACAGATAAAGCCTGTTTACAGCGGGTTATCTGATCCTGCATGATATGAATCTTATCATGTAGTTCATTATGCACTTCAGGACTATAGTCATCTTTTAGCTCATGCACAATAATTGCCATGGTTCCTAAAGGTGTGCCCATATCATGAGCAGCACTGGCTGCCAGAGTGCCTAAAGAAATAATGCGCTCATCCTGCAAAGATCTTTCGCGTGCTTCGGCAAGCGTACGCTCACCGGCTTTAATGGTATTGGATAGCTCCAGAGCAAAGAATGCAACGAGTCCGGCACTACAGACAAAGCCAAACCACATACCAAAAATATGAAAATTAAAAAATTCTTCATCCTGCAAGGTATGCATTTGTTCGCTCATGACGGCCATATCCATATGCATTAAATGCGGCTCAACCGTAGTCAGGGTTGCATGAAAGGGAATTATGAAGGTATATAGAGTCGTGGTCAGGATAACCATATACCAGGTATAGGCATGTGGCAGAATAATGGCAGTAAGAATAACCGGAAGCAGGAAAATCCAGGTAAACGGGTTAGTCGCCCCTCCGGTTAAATATAACAGCGCGGCAATGGCAAAGACATCTATAGCCAATTGCGAGAATATTTCCATTTCTGTCACAGGTACATCTGTCTGCAGGCGCATCCAGGTATACAGGTTGACTGATCCAATCGCTATTATAGTGAGCCATAGGGCATCCTGGTGTAATTGTATCCTTAGAATATCTATAGAAATTAATAATAATAGCGACTCGCCACCGATCATTAAATTTCTAAGAATAAATAGCCATTCCAGGTTTTCTTTTGCCGAAATTTCTACTTTGGGAACAAAGTTAATTAGCATCGTATTTACTGGAAGAATATTGCGACACTGATAATCGTGGCGCTAGCGAGTAGCGCATAAATTGTGCCGTGCTGGTTATCCTGCATCTGGTGGCGCATTTTTTCTAATTGCAGTGATTGTCGTTCCGCCCGCTCACTGGTATGTGCAGCATCGTCTAGAACCTGAAACAGCAGGGATGGTATTTCAGGGAATTTTTCTGCTAATTCAGGGAACTTCTGCATCGCCTGTTTAATTTTTGTTTTCGGGCTCAAACGCTCTTTAAACCAGGCTTCTAAAAAGGGCTTGGCAGTTTGCCATAAATCCAGCTCAGGGTAAAGTTGGCGACCTAAACCTTCGATATTCAATAAGGTCTTTTGCAATAGCACTAGCTGTGGCTGCACTTCCATATCAAAGCGCCGGGCTGTCTGAAATAGACGTAGTAATAATAAGCCAAATGAAATATCTTTTAATGGCTTGTCAAAGATCGGCTCGCAGACACTACGAATAGCGGATTCAAATTCTTCAACACGCGTATGAGCAGGTACCCAGCCAGAAGCAATATGCATTTCGGCGACGCGGCGATAATCCTGATTAAAAAATGCCAGAAAGTTTTCTGCTAGATAGCGCTGATCCGAGGTGGATAAAGTGCCGACAATACCAAAGTCAACTGCGATATATTTACCCGGTAATTCAACAAAGATATTACCTGGGTGCATATCGGCATGGAAAAAATTATCTCTAAAGACTTGAGTGAAAAATATCTCAACCCCGCGCTCGGCAAGCAGTTTAAAATCGGCATTATTTTCACGTAATTCATCGATATTACCCACTGGAATACCATGAATTCGTTCCATAACCAGGATTTTTTTACGTGTCAATTCCCAGTGAATTTCGGGAATATAAATAGCCTCTGAATTTTTAAAATTGCGCCGTAATTTTGCCGCATTACCGGCTTCTCTGATTAAGTCCAGTTCATCCAGCAAGGTCTTCTCAAACTCCGCGACTATCTCTTTGGCATGTAGGCGCTTGGCATCATCCCAGAATTTTTCGGCAAAATAGGCCAGTTCATATAATAAGCCAATATCGGAATGGATCCATTTTTCCACATCCGGACGTAGTACCTTTACAATAACTTGCTCGCCAGTGTGTAATACGGCTGTATGCACCTGGGAAACTGAGGCGGATGCTAACGGGCTGGCAGAGAATTCAGCAAAGGCAGTTTCAATTGGCATACCTAATTGCTGCTCAATAACTTCGCGTGCCTGCTGGTCGGAAAACGGGGGGACCTTATCTTGCAGCTTAACCAGCTCATCGGCTATATCATCAGGTAGAATATCTTTGCGTGTGGAAAGAGCCTGGCCAAATTTAACATAGATCGGCCCCAGGTCTTCCAGGGTTCTACGTATACGTACGCCACGCTCACCAAAGTCTTTTTTACGCCAGAAATTAGGCGAAAAAATAGCCAGAAATCGCAGTGGGCGGAATAAGTGGGTTTTGAGAATCAGGTCATCCAGTCCATGAGAGAGTAGAACCCAGTTTATATGTATTATTCTTAGTATCAGTTTGGGGTGTTTCACGTTTCTTCCTATGCCTGCTGTGCGTCAAATTGCTTGTCTAAACGATTGATGCGTGCCTCGAGCCGATCCAGGTCTTCTCTCAGCTGATCAATGCCTTCATTCAGGATATTTACCTCGGGGGCAGGGGGTAGGTCTTGTGTTTCATCTTGTAAAAATTCTTTGATATTCAGTTGCAGGCTGTTGAAGTTTTCCCGTTGCCATAGATTGGCATTGCGCAAAAACAGCCCGACCTTGTGAGCAATGACATCGCCGGTGACATGAGACAGTTGTTCTTCCAGGTCTATATCCAGTTGCGCAAAAAGCCTCTGAAATTGATGCCCCACATCGAGGTCACCTGTAATCTGTACTTCACCAGAGAAAAAAGACCGTGCCGGTGTAGCGCTAAGCCCCATCAAGCCAAATGCGGGTAATGAACCTGTTAGTGTCGTATCTGCAGTGCCTGCATAATAATCGATAAGCTGAATATTCTCGCTGTTAGGGCAAAGGTAAATGGTTTCATTAAACGGCTGAATCGTAATGGCAATGATCTTACCCGTAAGAGGCTTAAGAAACATGGAAACATCTTCGTCCAGACTCAGATATTTATTCAGAGCGGCTTCAAATGCGCTGATCAGCAGAGGTTTAATAGTCATCGTATATTGAAGAGTAGAAAGAACTGAAGTTTCCCAATAATTATTTATGGTAAAATTGAAACTATGCTACAACTATTATGAAAAAAATAGTCTTTTCATTCGTTTCAAATGCTATTGCCTAAGGGGAATTAAGTAGGGGTTTGCTATAAACATGGCAAAACCACCTAAAATAAACCTCGATACACCAGCATTGTGTATTTCAGCTACTCAATAATTGGGAAACTTCAGTAGAAAGAATGGAGCACAATAAAATTCATAACCGGTAGGATGTGCTGAGGAACGAAGCGCATCACACAATGGTGCGCTTCGTTCCTCAGCACACACTACAGAATAGATAGTTTCGGGTATTAATAAATTATGAACCCTAAATGTTAAATTAGAAATGCACAGGTACTTAAAATTAAAACTTATAGCCTCTATGTACACAGACGATCCCCTGTGACATATTGAAATATTCACAGCGCTCCAGTCCTGCCTCCTGCATCATTTCTTTTAATTTATCCTGCTTGGGATGCATGCGAATAGACTCGGCTAAATAGCGGTAGCTATCTTCATCTTTAGCAACAAATTTACCAATTTTAGGTAATAATTTAAACGAATAAAAATCATAGACTTTTTCCGTGATTTTGTCGGTCGGGTGTGAGAACTCCAGAATGATAACCCGGCCACCTGGCTTTAATACCCGGTACATAGAACGCAGTGCCGCATCTTTATCGGTCACATTGCGTAAGCCAAAAGCAATACAGACGCAATCAAAGCTATTATCTTCAAATGGCAGGCATTCAGCGTTGACCTGAGCATAAGTGATATTTTCAATTAAGCCGCGGTCGATTAAACGGTCACGCCCCGTACGTAACATTTCAGAATTTATATCTGCCAGCACGATCTTGCCTTTTTTACCCACGCGTTTGGAAAAAAGCGTGGTTAAATCCCCTGTGCCTCCAGCCAGATCAAGTACCTGATCGCCTTCGCGTACATTGCTTAGTTGTACCGCAACGCGTTTCCAGATACGGTGTATTCCAAGCGACATCAGGTCATTCATAATGTCATACTGGCTGGCAACGGAATCAAAAACTCCGCGCACAAGATTGACTTTGTCTTTTTCAGCGACTTGCTTAAAGCCAAAGTGGGTGGTGTTATCAGTTGTCATAAGTTTATCTTAAATAATAAAATGTTTTAACGTAGGCTGGCTTAGATTTTTTTTGCGCAGCAATAACAGCGACCCAGCATTTTAAAGAGTTCATAATATGCTGGGTTACGTTATCTACGCTACGCTCGACAATCGAACCCAGCCTGCTTGTGATCCATTGATTACAATATACCTATTGAATAGGCGTTTAATTTTTCGCAACTTCAACCCGACTATGGCCGGCAGCTTTTAATTCTTCCAGGTAGCCAGGCCAGAGTACATCATACTCATTACCGAGTTTATACAGCAATTCCCAGGTATAAATCCCGGTACTATGACCATCACTAAAGTCAGGGGCAATGCCATAATTACCAATCGGTCTTATGGCATCAATCGCCACAGATTCTTTTCCGGTTTGTAAGATTTCCTGTCCCGGAGCATGACCTAAGGCTTCAGCCGATGGGGTGAAAACTCGCAGGTATTCGCAGGGCTGATGAAAAGTCTTGCCATCAGCAAAGCTTACTTCAAGAATACGCGATATTTTGTGTAATTTTATTTCCGTAGGGTGAGTCTCAATTGCGTCTGCTTTAATACGCATCATTATAATATATAACGGCTTAAATCTTCATCTTCAGCAAATTCTGATAGATATTGATTGACGTAATCTTTATCGACGACAATATTTTTATCCACCAAATCAGGTGCATAAAATGAGATGCTTTCCAGCAAACGCTCTAAAATAGTATGTAAGCGGCGAGCACCAATATTCTCAGTTTTTTCATTGACTTCCCAGCCTATCTCGGCAATCCGCTGGATACCCTCTGTAGTGAAAGTCAGCTGAACTCCTTCGGTAGCCAGTAAGGCCTGGTATTGCTCGGTTAAAGAGGCATCCGGCTCGGTTAGAATACGCACAAAATCCGCAGTACTCAGGGCATCTAGTTCTACTCGAATAGGGAATCGCCCTTGTAATTCAGGGATTAAGTCAGAAGGCTTGGTTAGATGGAAAGCGCCTGAGGCAATAAATAAAATATGATCGGTTTTGATCATGCCATATTTTGTACTGACCGTGCTACCTTCAACCAAAGGTAATAAATCTCTCTGTACCCCTTCTCGCGAGATATCACCACCGCCACCGGTATCAGAGCGCTTACAAACCTTATCTATTTCATCCAGAAATACGATACCATGCTGCTCTGCAGATTCGATTGCCGATAATTTGATTTCATCTTCATTCACTAACTTGGCAGCATGCTCCTCTGTTAGTAATTTAAGCGCATCTTTTACCGGTAATTTACGATCTTTGGTTTTTTGACTGCCCAGGTTTTGAAACATGCCCTGTAATTGATTGGTCATTTCTTCCATACCAGGAGGTGCCATGATTTCAACGCCTATACGCGAAGCCTGCACTTCAATTTCTATTTCCTTGGCATCAAAATCACCTTCGCGTAATTTCTTGCGCATTTTTTGTCGCGTAGATGCTTCAGTTTTAGATAACATACCTCCGTCAGCACGGGGTAACAGAATATCTAGCACTTCTTCCTCAGCAGCATCCATAGCGCGATGCTGGACTGTTTCCATCTCGGATTCGCGAGTCATTTTATAGGCGGTTTCAACTAAGTCCCGCACGATAGACTCGACATCGCGACCGACATAACCCACCTCGGTGAATTTTGTCGCTTCTATTTTTATAAAAGGCGCATTGGCAAGACGCGCAAGTCTACGTGCAATCTCGGTTTTACCTACACCCGTAGGGCCTATCATCAGGATATTCTTGGGCGTAATTTCATCGCGCATGATACCTTCCACCTGAGCGCGGCGCCAGCGGTTACGCAAAGCAATCGCAACGGAACGCTTGGCGCTGGCTTGACCGATAATATGCTTATCCAGTTTGTGGGCAATTTCTTTGGGGGTCATCTGTGTCATCTGTTGTTAATCCTTTGGTTCTGCGTCTAGTTCTTCTATGCGAAGATTTTTATTAGTATAAATGCAGATATCTGCCGCAATATTCAGCGACTTTTCAACAATATCCCGGGCGCTTAGATCCGTGTTTTCCAGTAAGGCGAGCGCAGCTGACTGAGCAAACGGCCCACCTGAACCGATCGCGATTAAATCGTATTCAGGCTCGATAACATCGCCATTGCCGGAAATGATTAACGAGGTTTTACTGTCTGCAATTGACAGTAGTGCTTCAAGTTTGCGTAACGCACGCTCGGTGCGCCAGTCTTTAGCCATTTCCACAGCGGCGCGAGTCAGGTTGCCGTGATGCTTTTCCAGCTTGCCTTCAAAATGCTCAAACAGCGTAAAAGCATCGGCGGTTGCCCCGGCAAATCCGGCGATCACTTTGCCGTGATATAAACGGCGTACCTTACGCGCATTACCTTTCATTACAGTATTACCCAAAGTAACCTGACCATCACCACCGATCACGACTTTATCGCCACGGCGTACAGAAAGAATTGTTGTACCTCTAAAATCCACTGATAACTTACCTAATATAGAAAATAAATCGCTCAATTTTACATGGTTAATGTCGCTCTTGATAGCGATTAAAGTAGAAATAGTGTAAAACCAATGTAAAATTTGTTTATTAAGGGTTTAGTAGACTCATCGTTCCCACGCAGAGCGTGGGAACGATGAGTGATCTGCTCTATAATATGAAATAAGGCTAAACTAAATCTCTGCACCGAAAGTCAAATGCAAAGCCAGACTCCAATACTTGCGTAAACTCAATGCCACATCGTCTTATCCACAGCCAACTCGATTTTATACTCTTCGAAGAAGGGAGATTTTCACCTTTAAACTGGTTACTGAGAGAAGGGCACTTAGACTATAACGACTATCTAGACCATCAGTGTTCCCCTATCAATTGAGGCCGTGAAACTAACCTCGCCACAAGAGAGCTCATAAAGCACTGTAAAGACATTCCTGTTATTATTGCGTTTTGAACTGCCCGAATGGTATACGAGCTGATACGAGATACTCTTGCCTGGAAAAATAATGGATTCACAAAACGATCTCGTTTTTGGGCCTGTTGCTGCCTTATCTCCAGAGCCTCGCTATATTTTTTATCCGATGGATGAATCAATTCTGGCTGTTGTGTTTTTGAAATCTCTTCAAACACGCGCATTAAATTATAGCTCATTGCAGTCAGGCGCATTTGATTTTCAAGTGAGCGGGTATTGGAAGACCAAGCTTTAGTTTCCTTGAAATTACTTTTAGTGTTATTGAATGTCTTTTCAATCGTCCATCGCTTGAAATACAGCATGGCAATGGTTCCAGGGTTAATAGTCATTGGCAAGGTTGTCACAAACCGGTGAAGTTTTCCGGTTTCTGGATCACGGTAATCCACCACGTTAAATTTGATGCCCTTGTTTTCGTACACACTGTATGCTTCAACCCCTGTATTGATCTCATGGCGGGAGTCAAAAGGGATAGACTCAACCAGAGTCGCAATTGAATTTTCTTTTAGCATTGAAATCATGTAATTAGCATGTCGTTTCTGCCGATCCCACCAGACAAAGTCGGTGACGGCTTTATCGTAGACATATAGTTTCTCAGATAAATAATTTCCAAATTTGGAGCGCTTAAACTTAGGCGGTAACAACGAAATCTTCCCGCAATTTTTGCATAACACAAATCACTTTACTGGCATCATGCATATAAGTGTTAAAAGTTTGCACAACTGAATCATGAAGATCTTCAAAAGTTTTAAAATACTTCATATGAGTCGAATCGCGTTTCGTATTTTTCCATAATTTCTCAATCGGATTAAAATCCGGCGAGAACGCAGGGAGACGTTCTACTGTCAAACGATCTACATTAGCTAACTTAAATTCCTTAATAACACCGCTTCCATGATACGGGGCACCATCTTCAATTAGAATAATCTTGCCTTTATAATAAGCCAGCAATTGTGTTAAAAACTCAACATAGCTTTCACCATTAAAACGCCCAGATGTTTCAGCGTGTTGTAATATCATTGGCTTATAACTCTCGATTAAGACGTTGTCGGCAATAGAATATATCGCTTCCATAAAAAGCTTCTGTGTTGGATATTTCTCATTTTTTAAGCTTTTAAGAATAGCTAAAAATTCTTGAGGCAGCCCAGCTTCTTTTAAAAGTCTAAGTGACTTTGGTTTTATCTCATAAGCCAATGATTCTCGGTATTGAAAACTCCCTCCTTCGAGTTCGATCGTACCAAACATTTTCAACCCTTTTCGAATCCCTGATGTTTTCACTGTGGGTTGCTCTCCTATTGGAGCCCAGGTTCGTGCCAATGAACCCCACATAGCAAATGACACCTCATCACCGAATAAAACGACACTCTTTTCTTCTACCGCCTTTTCCATAATGGCAGGCAATGTTTCTTCCAGCCACGTTTTTCTTTCAAGCTCGTACTTTTCTTCCGCTGTCAGCCCCGGACGGGCTGATAGTCTCCAGAAGGCGCAGGGAAATTTGCCAATCCGAAGTGCGCGATAGCGCGCGAGGGAGGCTAAAATTTTATCCCGAATAGCCGTAGAGCCATTTGTGGTAGCCATGACTGAGCTGCTTTGTGCTCAGTCTGTGGCGGACGCAGGGCGGCTGGAGCATCTCCTATTCGCTGCGTAGGTGAACGAATTACGGCGACAGGAGTCCCGGAATTTCGTGAGGTAGCATGGCGCGCCTGTTCTTGGCGATCAGTCACAAAACGAGCTTTTTGATAACTGAAGCCCAGTTTTTTCATTAGGCTTGATAAATAGTTCAAGTTATAACGAACTTCAAATTTTAACCAAATAAGCTCGGCAATCATCGCAGTATTCCATATTCCACAATGAAATCCATTGTCTTCTGGGCCTTTCTTTATCAACTCAACCAATTTATTTTTCTGGTCTTTAGTTAACTTTGACTTCCGACCACGTCCTTGATAGTGTTGCCCTATTAACCAACCGACACCTTTATGCATGAATGTTTTCAGCCAATTTATAATGGTTTTTTCACAGACTCCCATTAGGCGTGCTATTTCTTTGATTCTCATGCATTCACTGAACCAGAGTAGAGCTTGAGTTAATCGATATAAACAAATATTACTTAGCTTGAGAGCTGTCGCCATATTTTTTTTTAGTCGGTCTACAATTGACTTTGAAAAAGTGAGGGATACCATTTTTGACTGTTTCCGTTAGTGTTGGGACGAAAATTATAAGCCAGTTTCCCCTCTGTCGTTTTTGTTTGTTCGGAAATTAATTTTCTGAAACTCGATGTTCAAGTTTTTCCATCCCATTGCCATCAAACTCTTACCTTCACCCAGCAGAACAATACTTTAATGATGGTGTTGGCTCTAAGCGCCCTAAATCTCTGCCAATCATATGTTTTCCTGATGGCATCAGTTGAAACACATCCTTTATTAATTCACCTAACTCTTTCAGCTTATCACCAGGATCTGGAAACTCTAGCAATGACGTGATGAACTCAAGCAGTACATCCATTTGAGACTTGCGCTGTAAGCTTCCTACGGTATACGCAGGTAGTTTGCTTTCAATGCGGGCTATTTGCTCTGGGTGAAGGAGAAGGCAATGGTCAAACAAAAGACTCAGAACCAGGCCACGGCTTGATCCCTCTTCATCTAATTGTTTGGCCTCACGCCCCCATCCTTCATAAAGCTTCCAGTCCTCAAAGAAAACCTCAATCAGCCATCTCAACGTATAGGCTTGAATAATATCTTGTGTGCGCCAAGTCAGGTCTGTCGCCACTAAATAGCGATAGTCGTTTTCACCGTCATATTTTAAGGCAATGACAAAGCGTTTTTTACTGTGAGAACTCACCTTTAATCGTGCACTGCTGACAGTCACTTTAATCTCTTTGCCGCCACGTACACGTATTATCTGATCAATGCCTTTGTTAATCGAATTAAAGTAGCTCTCGACTGACCTTATTCTACCTCTATATTCAATATTTTGGTTTTTACGTAATTGGCTAATCACCTGCGAGCCTCCAGATTCTTTAGCGGCTTCGTCCATAAAGGCTTTTCACCATACAGCGCATCAGCCAGTACGCCTTTAATTTTAATCAGGCTATGCGCAACTTTAAACTCTTTTAATAAGCCTAATGCAATCTCTGTTTTGGTCGGGTAGGCACTGTCACGTTCAGGCTTAATAGGCCGGTCTTTTTTTGCTATACCGCTCTTTTTCAACCGCTGAAAATCCTGGAAACGGAGCTTTAGCGAAGTGAAGATTTTTAGTCCCTGATAGGCGACAGGGCAATTTGCTGATTCGACGTGTGCTAGCAGCACGCGAGAGGAGCAAGAATTGCATTCCGAATAGCCGTCCAGCCAGTGAGGTAGTAATGACGAAGCGGCTTTTGTGCGTAGTCGTTGCGGACGCAGGGCGTTCAGGGCATCTCCCATCCGCTGCGTAGGTGAACTAATTATGGCGACAGGAGTCCCGGAATTTCGTGAGGTAGCATGGCGCGCCTGGCTGTAGCGGTTAAGGTGATTAAGTTGATTGATCGGGTTAATCAGAATGCTTTGGTTGCTTAAGGAACGTACAGGAATAACTTCGATAACTTGTTTCTACGCCTTGAATACGAGCATAAATCCTGCGCCAGCGTAGCGGTGTGCCTAACTTATTTCGTGCGCGTTCCTGAAAAATCAAACCTTATTTAAAATCAGTTCTAACACCAGCTTGCTGCCAAAGTAAGCTAATAATAGACAGACAAATCCATATAAAGTCCAGCGTACTGCTGTCATACCGCGCCAGCCATAACGTTTTCTACCTATTAATAAACTGCTAAAAATCAGCCAGGCAATAATGGATAAAAATGTTTTATGCGCTAGGTGCTGGGCAAATAAATCTTCTATAAAGATAAAGCCACTGAGCAAGGAGATACTTAAAAATAATAAGCCGGTACTGATCATTTGAAATAACAGCGACTCCATCGCCTGCAAGGGAGGAAATGACAGCATCAGACGCCCCGGGTTATGACTTTTAAGTTGCTTGTTCTGTAAGGCCAATAATAATGACTGAAAAGCTGCAATGGTCAGTAAGCTAAAAGCAATAATGGAGCTGAGGATATGCATTTTCATGGCTAATGAATACTGTTGCCCCATTTGCACTGAGCTTGGGAAAGCATAGTCTAGTGCTAGCAAGATGGCTGCGATGGGAAACAGCGCAATGCCCAGTTTTTCCACTGGCCTGGAAAAAGAAGCGAACAGGAGTATAAAAGCAATAATTAGTGAAATAAGTGAGGCGGTATGAAAAAAGCTAAAGTCCAGCCCTTGCTTAGACCAGGTTGTTAATGAAATAGAAAACAGGTGGAAAAATGAAGCCAGCCAGGCAAGAGTGAGTGCCAGTTTTTTTAAGCGGTTTTCATTAATTTCCCGGATTAGCAGGATGATGCTGGCAAAATATAAACAAAATGCTATGCCTACGAGTACAAATAAGTTCATGGGTTTTAAATATAGGGCAAGATTTTAAACTTTAAGTGTAAAAGTCACGGGGCCATCATTCGTCAGTGATACTTGCATATCAGCACCAAATTGTCCGGTCTGAATTTCGGCATAATGCTGCCGGGCATAACTGACTAGATAATTAAATAACTGCTCGCCTTTTTCAGGTGAAGCAGCAGGAGTAAAGCTAGGTCGGTTGCCAGAATTTGTATCAGCCGCCAGGGTAAATTGCGGCACGAGCAGCAAACCACCCTGAATTGCTTGTAAATTCAGGTTCATACGGTTTTGCTCGTCGGGGAAAATGCGGTAATTGATAATACGCTCAAATAAGCGCTGCACCGAACTTTCTTCATCGTCTCTTTCTATCGCAACCAAGACCAGAATGCCGCGATTGATTCTAGCTACTTTCTGCCCTGCGATCGATACTTCTGCCTGTGTCACACGTTGAATAATTGTAATCATCTTACTGTGGATCTGGTAGGGCGTGGCTTTAGCCTGCCAACTTTAATAGGCGGACTAAAGGCACGCCTTACCTGGTATTCAACCTAGCAGGCTTTCTAAAGCCAGCATAATAATAAAGCCCATCATCAGGGCAAAGGTCGCATAACGGGAGCGTCCATTGGAGTGAGTTTCCGGGATAATCTCTTCAGAAATAACAAATAACATGGCACCTGCAGCAAAACCCATGGCAAAAGGCAATAGTGGAGAAAAGACCGAGACCATGGTAATACCTAATAGCCCACCTACCGGTTCGACTAAACCTGTTAATGTTGCAATGCCTACGGCTGTCCATTTGTTATAGCCTAGAGCAACCAGGGGCAGGGCAACTGCCATTCCTTCAGGAATATTTTGTAATGCAATGGCGATTGCCAGAACTATACCATTATGCAAGTCCCCGGTACCGAAGCTAACGCCTACAGACATACCTTCGGGAAAGTTATGAATGGTAATGGCAAATATAAACAGCCAGATTTTTTGTAAGGAGTCTGTGTGCACATTCAGGTCGTTTTTAAAATGAATATGCGGTAATTTATTATCTGCCAGATGCAGAAAAAATGCACCGAATAACATCCCCGCGGCGACCACCCAAAGACCTTTATCTAGCCATAATTGATTACCATACTCTATGCCTGGCACTATTAAAGAGAAAGACGTTGCTGCAAGCATGACTCCCGCCGCACCACCGAGCAGGCCGTTATAGACATTATTGGAAACCTGTTTAAAAAAAACGGCAGGCAAAGCGCCTAAACCGGTAGCTAGGCCAGCTAAAATACTAGCAAAAAAGCCTATCATGGCAACTTTGCCAAACAGCAGATATAAACTGCCAAAGACAATGATTTGTAAGGTTATAAAAAGTGCAGCCAAAGTAAGCCAGCGCTGATTTCGAGGAAGTGCCTGTAATTTTTGATAATACGAATATGAGTTGAGTTGTGACTGGCAGTTAGCAAAAATATTTGTAAAATCTAAGTCGCTCATTATTTCCTCTGGATAATGTAATGTGATTGAATATTATTTATTAAAGTATAACATTAACAATGCTTTTAAAATCTATTAAACATGCCTGATCTTCGGGAATTTACTTTAACTCTTGTACACTGGAAAATGAACTATACAAGTAAAAACAGGACTTTAAAGCTTGTGCAGCACCTATTTGTCTTTGGGAACTGGTGTTGTTTTAAAGTGACTGGTTTAACATTGAAAATTAATTTATTTTCCGTTCGTTCCAAAATAGGAGCGGTGCTATTGCTATTGTTATTGTTATGTACCGATTTTGTTATGCAACTGATATCTATAAATGGGCGGATGAACAGTGCCAGTTGCATTATTCTGATATAAAGCACACGGGTGCTACAGCATTGACACTGCAGCAGGATTATAGTTTTTATACAGTGCAAAAAGTCTATGATGGCGATACAGTATTATTAAGTGATGGCCGTAAAATACGTTTATTGGGTATTAATACGCCTGAAATAGAACATTCCGGCAAGACTGCACAGGCAGGTGGGCAAGAAGCAAAGCAGTGGTTAAAGCAGTGATTATTGAACACTCGGGGCAGGCTGGAATTTGATCAGCAAAAGCGCGATAAATATCAGCGTTATTTAGCCCATTTATTTACCGAACAAGGGGAGCATATCAATCTGCAACTAGTTCGGCGAGGCTATGCCAGTATTAGCATCTACCCGCCCAATTTAATCTACTTGACTGAACTACTAAAGGCTGAGCAGGCGGCAGCAGCAGAACGTCTGGGCATCTGGAGCTATGCTGAATATGCTGTAAAGCATGGGAGTGATCTTAATAAAAAAAACAGGCAAGGCTGGCAACGGATAGTCGGACGAGTTTTGCGCATTAAACGCACGATGAAAAGTAGCTATTTAAAAATAAGCGATAATTTTGCTATACGTATCAAACAAGCACACCTGTAATACTTTAATGCATTGGATTCACTAAAGGGTAAACAGATTGAGGCCAGAGGCTGGGTTAAACAACATAAAAACGGGTATTCTATGTTAGTAACTGAAGTTTCCCAATAATTATTTATGGTAAAATTGAAACTATGCTACAACTATATGAAAAAAATAGTCTTTTCATTCGTTTCAAATGCTATTGCCTAAGGGGAATTAAGTAGGGGTTTGCTATAAACATGGCAAAACCACCTAAAATAAACCTCGATACACCAGCATTGTGTATTTCAGCTACTCAATAATTGGGAAACTTCAGTTGCTAATTAACTCGGCTTTAAGTGCTAATTTATTGTAAAATTAGCCGTTTTCCGTAATCTCACATTCACCCTCTTTATAGCGCAGTAAGATATAGAATCCTAGAAACCGAAGTCGACCGCTAAAAACACTGTAAGTATCTGAATATTACACTAATGATCGTAAAAACTTGTCACCTATTAGGTGGGTATCCCTCGCTTCACCTTCGCTGAAAATCATGGAAACGGAGCTTAGCGAAGTGGTGATTTTTAGTCCCTGATAGGCGACAGGGCAATTCGCTGATTCGACGTGTTCTAGCAGCACGCGAGAGGAGCAAGAATTGCATTCCGAATAGCCGTCCAGCCAGTGAGGTAGTAATGACGAAGCGGCTTTTGTGCGTAGTCGTTGCGGACGCAGGGCGTTCAGGGCATCTCCCATCCGCTGCGTAGGTGAACGAATTATGGCGACAGGAGTCCCGGAATTTCGTGAGGTAGCATGGCGCGCCTGTTTGTGAATAAATCTGCGCATGAAATCCTGCGTTACTGCTCTTGCCAAGGGCTACGGCTATTGCCTGAGATCTGTACCTTGTTTTTTATGCGCAGATTTTCCACAAACTCTGTGTTCAACTGCGGTTTCTAGGATTATGCGTTGTCCATTCTGTACGGCTCAGGATACTCGGGTTATTGACTCCCGATTAGCGAATGAAGGCGATCAGGTGCGTCGTCGACGTGAGTGTGTGGTGTGTAAAGAGCGCTTTACATCCTATGAGGTTACTGAATTTAATCTGCCCCGAATAGTAAAGCGCGATGGCTTGCGCGAGCCTTTCGATGAAAACAAGCTACGTGCAGGAATTTTACGCGCACTGGAAAAACGCCCGGTTAGCAGTGATCAGATAGAAGCTGAAGAAGTACCTAAACAAAGCAGCCTATAACCTACCTGAAGGTAGCACCACTCGAATATTTCCATCGCTGAAAATCATGGAAACGGAGCTTAGCGAAGTGGTGATTTTCAGCGGGGGAAAGTTTATGCGGCCGGGGGGATTTACGCGTTGAATCTCAGAAGTGGGTTGCTCATATTTCTTTGTCTGGTGACAAACGGAACTCAGAGACATCAAGAAATACCTGTGTTACGAGATCATATTGAAAAGCAAAACAAGGGAAATAACAGCTCTCAGAAACATCTCTATGTCTACGATAAAACCGTCACCGACTTTGCCTGGTGGGATCGGCAGAAACGACATGCTAATTACATGATCTCAATGCTAAAACTCGATGTTCAAGTTTTTGATATTGAGAAGGTAAAATCAGGTATTCTGAGGTTGTTGTAATTTTATCGGTGTAATCCCATGTTAATGAATGCCCCAGCCACCTTTATCCAAAGCTATATTGACGATTTAAATGATGCGCTCAATCAGCTAAAACCCGGAGCCGCTTTGACACGGATTCAAGCCGCTTGGTTGGGCACTTGTTTAACGGGCATACTGCTAATGAACTCTGTTTGCTGGGCTAAGTTTGAGCGAGCAAGCCTTGAAGATTGCAAAGTAGCTGCATTATCCTGGGTGTTTCGTAAAGCAAGTATACCCTGGGACTGGTTGCTACGGGTGAGTGTGGTTTTAATTTTAAAACGTTATGGCATTACTGAAGGTGTGTTGGCCTTTGATGAATCAGACCGAGCACGATCTAAGTCTACAAAACGTATTTATAAGGTTTACAAGCAGAAACACAAAGGCTCCGGCGGGTATGTTAATGGACAAACGATAGTATTATTGCTGCTAGTTACCTCATCCATTACAGTGCCTGTCGGTTTTTTCTTTTATATGCCGGATCCAGCCTTAAAGCAGTGGGATAAAGAAGATAAACGTCGGGGAGTCGCTATTTTTGCGAAAGCTTGTTTTGGGCATCCCAGCCCAAGCAAGCAGCAAAAACTTAACGCGACCACTTATGCCTCCGGCGGCCCCGATTCGTCCTCGTCACCTCGTCCCGACCCAACAAGGGGTCGGAACATAGGCTCCAAATGACTTGACGCCGTGTCGGATGGCCTTTTATTTTGTCTCCACCTTCGCTAACGCTCAGACTCCGACAAAACAACGGCCCTACGGCTATCGCGGACTAAAAATCTTCACTTCGCTTAGGCTACGTTTCCCTGATTTTCAGCGGTTGAAAAAGAGCGGTATAGCAAAAAAAGATCGGCCTATTAAGCCTGAACGTGACAGTGCCTACCCGACCAAAACAGAGATTGCATTAGGCTTATTAAAAGAGTTTAAAGTTGCGCATAGCCTGATTAAAATTAAAGGCGTACTGGCTGATGCGCTGTATGGTGAAAAAGCCTTTATGGACGAAGCCGCTAAAGAATCTGGAGGCTCGCAGGTGATTAGCCAATTACGTAAAAACCAACGCTGAAAATCGCGGGGAGTCGCTATTTTTGCGAAAGCTTGTTTTGGGCATCCCAGTCCAAGCAAGCAGCAAAAACTTAACGCGACCACTTATGCCTCCGGCGGCCCCGATTCGTCCTCGTCACCTCGTCCCGACCCAACAAGGGGTCGGAACATAGGCTCCAAATGACTTGACGCCATGTCGGATGGCCTTTTATTTTGTCTCCACCTTCGCTAACGCTCAGACTCCGACAAAACAACGGCCCTACGGCTATCGCGGACTAAAAATCATCACTTCGCTTAGGCTACGTTTCCCTGATTTTCAGCGATGGAAACGGAGCTTAGCGAAGTGGTGATTTTTAGTCCCTGATAGGCGACAGGGCAATTCGCTGATTCGACGTGTTCTAGCAGCACGCGAGAGGAGCAAGAATTGCATTCCGAATAGCCGTCCAGCCAGTGAGGTAGTAATGACGAAGCGGCTTTTGTGCGTAGTCGTTGCGGACGCAGGGCGTTCAGGGCATCTCCCATCCGCTGCGTAGGTGAACGAATTATGGCGACAGGAGTCCCGGAATTTCGTGAGGTAGCATGGCGCGCCTGAATATTGAATATAGAGGTAGAATAAGGTCAGTCGAGAGCTACTTTAATTCGATTAACAAAGGCATTGATCAGATAATACGTGTACGTGGCGGCAAAGAGATTAAAGTGACTGTCAGCAGTGCACGATTAAAGGTGAGTTCTCACAGTAAAAAACGCTTTGTCATTGCCTTAAAATATGACGGTGAAAACGACTATCGCTATTTAGTGGCGACAGACCTGACTTGGCGCACACAAGATATTATTCAAGCCTATACGTTGAGATGGCTGATTGAGGTTTTCTTTGAGGACTGGAAGCTTTATGAAGGATGGGGGCGTGAGGCCAAACAATTAGATGAAGAGGGATCAAGCCGTGGCCTGATTCTGAGTCTTTTGTTTGACCATTGCCTTCTCCTTCACCCAGAGCAAATAGCCCGCATTGAAAGCAAACTACCTGCGTATACCGTAGGAAGCTTACAGCGCAAGTCTCAAATGGATGTACTGCTTGAGTTCATCACGTCATTGCTAGAGTTTCCAGATCCTAGTGATAAGCTGAAAGAGTTAGGTGAATTAATAAACTGAAGTTTCCCAATTATTGAGTAGCTGAAATACACAATGCTGGTGTATCGAGGTTTATTTTAGGTGGTTTTGCCATGTTTATAGCAAACCCCTACTTAATTCCCCTCAGGCAATAGCATTTGAGACGAATGAAAAGACTATTTTTTTCATATAGTTGTAGCATAGTTTCAATTTTACCATAAATAATTATTGGGAAACTTCAGATTTCAAGGAAACTAAAGCTTGGTCTTCCAATACCCGTTCACTTGAAAATCAAATGCGCCTGACTGCAATGAGCTATAATTTAATGCGCGTGTTTGAAGAGATTTCAAAAACACAACAGCCAGAATTGATTCATCCATCGGATAAAAAATATAGCGAGGCTCTGGAGATAAGGCAGCAACAGACCCAAAAACGAGATCGTTTTGTGAATCCATTATTTTTCCAGGCAAGAATATCTCGTATCAGCTCGTATACCATTCGAGCAGTTCAAAACGCAATAATAACAGGAATGTCTTTACAGTGCTTTATGAGCTCTCTTGTGGCGAGGTTAGTTTCACGGCCTCAATTGATAGGGGAACACTGATGGCGGAGATAGAGAAATTCCTGCCTTAGACATAGGCGAGCAGGTAATGAAGGAATTAAGTGCGCTAGATCATGTTGCCTTTGTACGTTTTGCTTCGGTATATCGTAGCTTTGAAGATGTCAGCGAATTTTCTGCTATGGTGGCTGATTTACAAAACAAGCAAAATAATGATTGACCCTGCTACCCAGCAAGATGAGCTATTTATGGCACGGGCTTTATTGCTGGCCAGAAACGGGCTATACACGACTAAACCTAACCCACGCGTGGGATGTGTGTTAGTTAAAAATAATACGATTATTGCCGAGGGCTGGCATGAACGTGCAGGGCAGGGACATGCCGAAGTAGAAGCGTTAAAGCGTGTAGAGAATGCGCACGGCGCAACCGCCTATGTGACTTTAGAACCATGTTTTCATTATGGCAGAACACCGCCGTGTGCAGAGGCATTGATTAGAGCAGGTGTGGTGCGTGTTGTTGTGGCTATGCAAGACCCAAATCCCCTGGTTGCGGGAAAAGGACTGGCTTTGCTGAAGCAGGCGGGCATAAAGGTACGCAAGGGAGTGCTGGAAGCTGAGGCTAAACAGCTGAATAAAGGCTTTATCAAACGTATGCGAAAGGCGCAACCTTATGTCACCAGTAAATTAGCCATGAGTGTGGATGGGCGTACAGCTATGGCAAGTGGAGAAAGTAAATGGATTACCTCCCCAGAGGCCAGGCGTGATGTACAAAAACTACGTGCGGCTAGTGGTGCAATTCTTACCGGGGTGGAAACGGTTTTAGCGGATGATCCGGGCATGAATGTACGCATGGAAAATGTCGATGTTGAGCAGCCGATCCGCGTTATCCTGGATTCCCGGCTAAGAACCCCCTCCACGGCAAAATTATTAGGTCTTGATGGGCGCACGATTATTTTGACCTGCTCAGTGGAGCAATACAAAATAGACACATTAAAGCAGGCAGGGGCTGAGGTTTATTTTATAGCTGCTGATAATCTGGGACGGGTAGATTTAGAGCAAGTCCTGAGTTTTCTGGCTGAGCAGCAGATTAATGACGTGCTAGTTGAAGCCGGTAGTGTATTGAATGGCGCGATGGTGCAACAGGGTTTGATAGATGAATGCATAGTCTATATGGCACCGAGTATTATAGGTGCTAGCGGGCGCGGCTTATTTGCCATGCCGGATGTGTCTGCAATGGCAGATAAAATTCAACTTCAGTTTGTTGATATGCGTAAAATTGGCAGAGATATACGGTTACACTTTAACGTACAAAGACAGAGCGTACAAAAACAGCAAGCAAGCGATCAGGTGCAATAAGATATGTTTACAGGCATTATTTTAGCCATAGGTAAAATAACACGAATTGAACAGCAAGCAGGCGATGTCCGGCTGGCGATAGATACCGGCAAGCTATCTCTGACGGATACCAAGCTGGGAGATAGCATTGCAGTGAATGGCATTTGTTTAACTGCAGTAGAACTAGGCGAGCATCGTTTTGTTGCGGATGTTTCCAATGAAACGCTGGCCAGGACTAATTTAAAGCAGGCCAGCATTGGCACGCCAGTTAATCTGGAATTGGCACTAACGCCACAAACCCGGATGGGAGGGCATATTGTCAGTGGGCATGTAGATGGCCTGGCTACTTTGCTGGAAAAAAAGCCGGATGGCCGTTCGATACGCTTTAAATTTAGAGTGCCGAATGATCTCGCCAAATATATAGCAGAAAAAGGCTCAATTTGTATCAATGGCATTAGCTTAACCGTAAATACAGTTGATGGTGCGGTGTTTAGTGTCAATATCGTACCGCATACTTTAAAAGAAACCAGTCTGGGCTTTGCTCAGGTTAATGACAAGGTGAATATAGAAGTTGACCTGTTGGCGCGATATATGGAGCGCTTAATGAAAGGTGAAGCGGCCGCGAACTGCGCATCAAATATCACTGAAAATTTATTAAAAGAGAGCGGGTTTATTTAATTAGATGAATACAACTGAGGAAATTATTGCAGATATACACCAGGGAAAAATGGTCATTATTATGGATGATGAAGACCGTGAAAATGAAGGCGACCTGGTTATGGCGGCTGAGCACGTCCGCCCTGAAGATATTAATTTTATGGCACGCTTTGGTCGCGGCCTGATTTGTTTAACTTTAACAGGAGAACGCTGTCAGCAATTACGCTTACCCTTGATGGTCAATGATAATAATGCGGCTTTCTCGACTAATTTTACTGTATCTATTGAAGCAGCAGATGGTGTAACGACCGGGATTTCGGCAGCCGACCGGGCGAAAACAATACAGGATGCTGTAGCTAAAGATGCCCGACCTGATGATATCGTTCAGCCTGGCCATGTTTTTCCAATACGCGCGCGCGATGGCGGCGTGCTAAATCGCGCTGGACATACAGAGGCTGCTTGTGACCTAGCTCGTCTTGCTGGGGCTGAACCGGCGGGTGTTATTGTCGAGATTTTAAATGACAATGGTTCTATGGCGCGGCGGCCAGATCTTGAAGTGTTTGCTAAAAAGCATCATCTGAAAATCGGTACGATTGCGGATCTGATTCATTATCGTACTGAAAATGAAAGTACGCTGGAGCGCATCAGCGAATGCGATTTTCCGACTGACTATGGTGATTTTCGCCTGGTTGCTTTTCAGGATCGTAATGATAATAAAGTGCATCTTGCAGTGGTTATGGGGGATGTCAGCACTGATGAGCCAGTTTTAGTGCGCGTGCATGCACGTAACTTACTGGACGATATTTTTTCTTCGACGCGTAGTGATTGTCAAATGCCTGTACGAGAGGCGATGAAGCTTATAGCCGGTGAAGGGCGTGGTGTTCTGGTTATTATCCGTCAGAATGAAAATAATAAGGATCTAGCTGAGTTGGTGCATCAGTATCAAATGCAGGATAATGGTGTGGTGATACCTGCGGTAGCCGAAAAGACGGATGCTTGGCGTACAACAGGAACAGGTTCGCAAATTCTTGCTGACCTGGGAGTACATAAAATTAAAGTAATAGGCCCGCATAAAACCTATTTTGGTTTATCGGGATTTAATTTAGAACTGGTTGATAGTGAACCTGATTAAATTGTGTAGAGCGGACTTTTAGTCCGCTAAAAGTAAGCTGTGGCATCAGCGGACTAATGTCCGTTCTATAGCTTTGCTTAAAGTTTTAATATTTAGAGAGGACAGTATGTCAGCAGTAAAAATAGTAGAAGGTAATTTTGTAGCTCAGGGCGGTAAGTATTGTATTATTGCTTCACGCTTCAATAGCTTTATCGTTGAGCAATTAGAAAATGGTGCAATCGATGCGCTAGTGCGTCATGGCGTTGCAAAAGAGGATATTACTCTGGTAAAATCGCCCGGGGCTTTTGAATTGCCGATGGTGGTTCAGCGTGTTGCGGCGACTAAAAAGTATGATGCGATAATCGCAGTTGGTGCTGTTATTCGGGGTGCGACACCACATTTTGAATATGTGTCTAATGAATGTGTTAAAGGAATAGCTCAGGTTTCGATGCAGTATGATATTCCGGTTAGTTTTGGGGTGTTAACGGTTGATAGTATAGAGCAGGCAATTGAGCGCGCTGGAACTAAAGCAGGGAATAATGGTGCGTCTGCGGCCTTGTCTGCAATAGAAATGGTGAGTTTGTTTAATAATCTGGAAGCTTAATGAGTTCAGCAAAGACTAAAGCTAGGCAATGTGCAGTACAAGCCTTGTATCAATGGCAAATGACCGGACAAAACCTGAGTGCTATTGAAGCACAGTTTAAGGAAGACCAGCGCTTAAAAAATGCGCAAAAAAGTTATTTTGCTGACTTATTTCATGGTGTGCCAAAGCATTTAGACAAAATTGATGCATCGATGACTGATTTTGTCGATCGTGATGTAGAGAAGATTGACCCGGTTGAGCGTGCCATATTAAGAATTGGAGTGTATGAACTATTGCATAAGCCTGAGACTCCTTATCGTGTGGTGATTAATGAAGGAGTGGAGTTAGCTAAATCATTCGGTGCTGATGGTAGTCATCGCTATGTCAATGGTGTGCTGGATAAAGTCGCGCAGGTGCAGCGTAAGCAGGAAATTGAAGCTAAACTAAAGAAAAATTAAGAGTTAGAGCGGACTTTAGTCCGCTATTCAGATGTACTATATTGCGGACTAAAGTCCACTCTACAGTAAGTCAGACATTTAGAACGGGGTAAAATGAACAATAAGGTTAAGTTTGGTACCAGTGGTATACGCGGCTTAGTCAGCGATATGACTGATAAAGTCTGTTATGCCTATACATTGTCCTTTTTACAATATCTGCAATCCATAGACGCGATACAGGATGGACACTCTGTTGGCATAGGCGGCGACTTACGCAGTAGCACACCGAGAATAATGAATGCAGTGGCTTCCGCAGTAGTTGATGCAGGCTATCAGCCGGTTAATTGTGGATTGCTAGCGACGCCGGCCTTGACACTGTATGGAATAAGCCAGGGGATAGCTACTATTATGGTGACCGGCAGTCATATTCCAGATGACCGTAACGGTATCAAGTTTAATAAGCCGGAGGGTGAAGTTCTCAAACAGGATGAACATGGTATTTTAGCGCAAGATCCAGCACTTAACGATGCATTATTTGATGACGAAAATTTACTGAGAAATGATTATTTACTGGCTATTAATAATACAGCTGAGCAACAATATATCACGCGCTATTTAGATTTTTTTGCAGAAAATGCCCTGGCGGGTTTAAAAGTCGGGGTTTACCAGCACTCATCAGTTGCGCGGGATGTATTGCTTACGATATTCTCCAGTCTGGGGGCAGAGGTTGTTCCACTAGGCCGCTCGGATCATTTTATTTCGGTAGATACTGAAGCCATACGCGCAGAAGATATCATGCTCGCAAAGCAGTGGTCTGAGCAATATGCTTTAGACTGTATTATCTCCACCGATGGTGATGCAGACCGTCCTTTAGTCAGTGATGAGTTGGGGATATGGTTACGCGGCGATGTTGCCGGAATTCTGGTTGCGAGGTTCCTACAGATTGATGCGGTGGTAACGCCGGTAAGTAGTAATAGCGCGTTAGAAAAATGCGCCAGCTTTTCCCAGGTAGTGCGTACAAAAATAGGCTCACCCTATGTGATTTCGGCAATGCAGGCGCTTGGAAATGCGCAGCATGTGGGTGGATATGAAGCTAATGGCGGCTTTTTGCTAAATACTTCAGTTACTATAGATAACAGACAACTCGCAGCTTTACCGACACGTGATGCTGTTATCGTGCCATTGTGTATTTTACTTGCGGCACAGCAGGAAAATTGTACAATTTCACAACTCTTACAAACTTTGCCAGAACGTTACACATTCAGCGATAGAATTAAAGATTTTCCTACTGAGCTGAGTCAGTCGGTGTTAGCAAAAATCCAGATGGATGATTTGCATAACAATGCCGCAGTGTTTGCACAATTATTTGCGGGGGAGTTAGAGCCTGCGGCAGGTTCTGATTTTACCGATGGCGTACGGGTTACTCTGGCTAATGACGAAGTAGTTCATCTGCGTGCTTCGGGGAATGCGCCTGAATTACGTTGTTATACAGAAGCGGACAGTTATAGCCGGGCAAAAGCCTTAAATGAATTATGCATACAGCATATGCGTAGCTGGAAAGCTTAGTATGTAGTTTGCGCATAGTATCTGATTTTGACTTAAATTAAGTGATAGACAGTGAATAGAAGAAAATCCATAAAAAAAGATTATTTTGCCATCTTTTCCGCTCACTCCGGAAAGCGGCTAGCGTGGTCAGGACTTTTTATTATCGCAGCGGCAGCGCTAAGCTGGGTTTTTCTGAGTAGTGGCGATATGGCAAGTGAGGATATTGTCGCTTTATTAGCCATTATTATCATACCTCTGGCCATCATCTTTGCAACCCTGGCAGCTTTTGAAAAAATCACCGGGTTTACTATTATTTCAGGTGTTGAATGGATAGGTAAAAACACGCTAGACGTAATCGCCTGGTGTATGCGTAATATTAAACAAGGACTAGGTCTGGAAACCAGACAAAGCAATCATCGGGTTACTGTCAGGAAAAAGTCTAGAGCCAGAGTACAAACACAGACTCCACCACAAGCAGATGTTATAACCGCTTTGCGGGATAGTAATGCAGAAATGAGTTTAGATGCCACTACAGAGCCTGTTTTTTCAGGTTTTAATAATGCAAAAACAGCGCAAAGTGAGTCCGGTTTTGGTTTTTCTGCTGCAGAAGCTGCTATTGAAACCGGCGTTATCGCTAGTTCACAAGTAGCAGTTGACCCTGATAAGCATGAAGACTTAGCTGAAGCTAAAGAGCCTGAAGTTGGAATGAGTCTAGATATTTCCAGCCTGGTTACAGATACAGCAGTACATTCGGCCGAGTATCCAGAGGGCGATGCATTTAATGAGTATGAAACTGAATTAAACACGTTTTTCCCTGAGCAGGATGAAAGACAAGGAAATATAAGCATTGAAAACCCTGCTGATGCGGCGGCAGTGGAGATGGAAGAGCGACACAATACGCAAATTATCAATGAAAATATGCCCGAGCCCGATTATACGGACCAGGTACAACAAGCGGAAATTAGCAGTGCACTCAAGGTTGATAGTGATCAACAGTTACTGGATGATATTAGTAAAGCCTGTGAATCAGAGGCTGATATTCAGGCACAACAAGAGCAGCCGGAAGATGGCGCTTTTAGAGCTGATTCGCTGGCGAATGACGCTGATTTTATTAGCCGGGCATTACAGGCAGCGAATAATAATGTAAGTCATGCATTAGAACATACTGAGATAGATGTCGAGCCAGACACGGATTCAGATGAGCAGGCACAGGATAATAAAGAGGCTAACTTGTTTAAAGAGCCTGATTATATGATTCAGGCACTGCAGGCTGCGAAAGACAAAATGCTCAATAGTCAGTCTGATGAAGCTGGAGCCCCGGATTCCCATGCATCATTACTGGATCAGGCTGAAAAAGCAGCGGCAAATATTATTTCCTCATTTACGCAACGGTTTTCTCAATCACTCAGCTTTCCCAAGCCTGCCTACCAATTACCTTCCGTAGCATTATTACAGCAGCACCAGCAATCTGTACATGCTTATACTACGGATGAATTGGATACCATGTCACGTAGTGTTGAGCGGGTACTAAAAGATTATAAAGTCATTGCCGAGGTAGTTGGTGCGTATCCGGGGCCAATTATTACTCGCTTTGAATTATCTCTGGCGCCAGGGATTAAAGTAAGTCGGGTGAGTGGGCTGGCGAAAGATTTAGCCCGTGCCATGCTGGTGAGCAGTGTGCGTGTGGTAGAAATTATTGAAGGTACACCCTATATCGGTCTGGAAATTCCAAACCAGGAGCGCGAGTTGGTTTCCTTTCGTGAAATTATCGCATCAGATCAGTTCCAGCAAGCAAAATCGCCCCTGACCCTCGCTTTGGGTAAAGATGTTTCAGGTCAGACTGTAGTTTATGATTTAGCCAAAATGCCGCACTTACTAGTGGCCGGAACCACAGGATCAGGTAAGTCGGTGGCTATTAATACCATGATTCTAAGTATGCTGTATAAGGCAAGCCCTGATCAGGTGCGTATGATAATGGTGGACCCAAAAATGCTGGAATTGTCGGTTTACGAGGGCATTCCGCATTTACTAACCCCAGTTGTTACCGATATGAAACAAGCGCAAAATGCCTTGCGCTGGGCTGTTGCAGAGATGGAGCGTCGTTACAAACTGATGTCTAAAGTAGGCGTTAGAAATCTTGCGGGGTTTAACCAGAAAATAACTGATGCAGAGGCCAGAGGAGAGCCTATTAGGGATCCTTTGTTTGAACTGCTAGAGCCTTTAGAAGAAGGCGAGACTTTTCCAGTATTAACAACACTGCCCAATATCGTGATCGTGATCGATGAACTAGCCGATATGATGATGATCGTAGGTAAAAAAGTTGAGGAGCTGATTGCACGCTTAGCGCAAAAAGCCCGTGCAGCTGGAATCCATTTAATTTTAGCAACGCAGAGACCGTCAGTCGATGTGCTTACCGGGCTGATTAAAGCTAATGTGCCGACCCGAATTTCGTTTCAGGTTTCTTCACGTATTGATTCACGGACTATTCTAGACCAGGGGGGGGCGGAAGCATTACTGGGTAATGGCGATATGCTGTTTTTACCTTCAGGTACAAATATGACCATGCGATCTCATGGAGCTTTTGTAGATGATCATGAAGTCCATGCGGTGGTTGATTATTTAAAATCTCAGGGTAGAGCTGACTACTTATCTGTGATTACCCAGGATGAACCAGCGGTAAATCCTGCAGGTGCGGATAACGGCCAGAGTGAAGTTGATGCACTTTATGATGATGCCGTGAGCTTTGTGATGGAGACTGGTAGAGCCTCTATTTCAAGTGTGCAGCGCCGCTTTAAAGTGGGTTATAATCGTGCCGCCAGAATGATAGACCAGATGGAAGACGAGAATATCGTTAGTGAACCGGAAGGTAATGGATCCAGGCGTCTGCTTGATAGAGAGTAGCCTGCAATAAGGCAGTGGCGGCGCGGTTGCATGATAAATATTGCAGCGTTTTATTATAATAAAAAAACTAATAGCGTATGTTAAGAGATTACTTAGAGCTGTGTTGGTTAAGTGGTTACCCCGAAGAGTTACCGACAAGTCGAAAATTTCTATTTATTAATTTAGCTGTTTATTTATTGCTGGGCTTGTTTATTCAGGCGAATATCAGTGATCCAATAGAAGCGATTGTACAGATATTTATCGAGGTGATTATTACCGTTCTGTTTATGGGCGGATTGTTAATAAAAGATGGCAGTACCTATAATTTCGAACGATTATTAACCGCTATTCTTGTTTGTGAAAATGTTGTCTATGTGTTCGCTCTGCCCCTGGCATTCTGGTTTGTTTTTGCCAAAGGCTCTGCATCTGCTGGTTACCCTATCTATATTGGAGTGATACTGATACTGTGCTCAGTGGTGATTATTGCTTATTTAATAAAAGGCCTTTTTGATTACAACTGGAGGGATAGCACTCTTCTGTCAGTCATTTATTTTATATTGACTTACTTTGGCTCATTTGGCATTTTATTGATGGCAGGTATGTAGGGTTTAGTAAGGCAGTTTGATGGAATAAAGTTACCAAGTTTGCGAAGAAGTTTGATTCTGGCCAAACTCTCTCAAGAGGAGCATAGTCATTCTACGTAACGATTGAGATCGTTTGCTCAGGAGCAAAAAGGCAAGTAAGGCAGGCGCGCCATGCTACCTCACGAAATTCCTGGACTCCTGTCGCCATAATTCGTTCACCTACGCAGCGGATGGGAGATGCCCTGAACGCCCTGCGTCCGCAACGACTACGCACAAAAGCAGCTTCGTCATTACTACCTCACTGGCTGGACGGCTATTCGGAATGCAATTCTTGCTCCTCTCGCGTGCTGCTAGCACACGTCGAATCAGCGAATTGCCCTGTCGCCTATCAGGGACTAAAAATCACCACTTCGCTAAGCTACGTTTCCATGATTTTCAGCGTTGGTAGTTTGTTTTCGTTAGACGGCCTAAGTATGAGTATTAACTAAGTAACTTCAAGCATAAAAAGCCATGGGCTTTGTCGAGGCGATGTAAATAAGCTCTTCCGTTCCGTGTACAAAATTCTTTTGAGAAGTTGCTGAACCAGACAAAACTCACCATGAAGACCGCAATGATCATAAAGAAAAAGAAATAAACTTCGTGCTCAGCTGCGGTTTCTACGGTTGGTGAATTTGTATAGCAGGGTCGTTTACTTAGGGAGATGGAAACACATGACCCAAAACTGCTGGTCTTTTTGTCCGTTTTCTGCGTTGTAGTAACTTTACATAGCCTGCTATGCGCCTGTTACTACGTCTTGAATACGAACTAAAACCCTACCCCATAATGTTGGACAATTATTTATTTCTGGCTCCTCAATAAGTGCACATGTTGCAATTTTTCCATGGATGATGATTTACATACGACAAATATAAGCCGAGAAAAGTGCCGTTATTTTCTCGGAGTATTTTTTAAACATGTAAAGATATTGTAAAATAAACAACTTGTTTATTTTTTGCTCCGGATTTACGTTCCGGCTCGCTCACAGGTGTTATATGTCTAATATTGTAGTATCCGCATTATATAAGTTTGCCACGCTCGATGATTTTAAAGAGCTAAGAAAACCCCTATTACAACTGATGCAGGCGCATCAGGTAAAAGGCACTTTATTACTAGCTAAAGAAGGTATTAATGGCACCATTGCAGGTGATCGTGAAGGAATCGATGCTGTTATGGCTTGGTTACGTGCTGATGCCCGCCTTAGAGATATTGAAAGCAAAGAGTCTTATGAGCAGGAAATGCCCTTTTATCGTACTAAGGTCAAACTCAAAAAAGAAATTGTGACTATGGGCGTAGCTTGCATCGATCCTAAGAAAATTGTCGGTACTTACGTCAAGCCGCAGGACTGGAATGCACTGATTTCTGATCCGGAAGTCTTGCTGATTGATACCCGTAATGATTACGAAGTACAGATAGGTGGATTTAAAAATGCGATTAATCCGGCAACAGATGCTTTTCGCGAATTTCCGGAATATGTCAGGCAGCACCTGGATCCGCAGAAACATAAAAAAGTCGCCATGTATTGTACGGGTGGCATACGCTGTGAAAAGTCAACCGCATACCTAAAAGAACAGGGCTTTGATAATGTTTATCATCTACAAGGTGGTGTATTGAAATATCTTGAAGAAATACCGATTGAGCAGTCACTTTGGCAGGGAGAGTGTTTTGTATTCGATAATCGGGTGGCGGTAAATCACGCGCTGGAAAAAGGTCAGTATGACCAGTGTTATGCCTGTCGTTATCCGATTACAGAAGCAGAAAAGGCCAGTGAATTTTATCAAAAAGGGGTTAGCTGTCCGCATTGTTACGACAAGCTCAGCGAGCAGCAACGTCAGCGCTTTGCCGAACGGGAAAAACAGGTACAACTGGCAAAGCAGCGGGGTGAAGAACATATAGGCTCTTCGGCTAGTGCTATTTCATCTAAGCGGCGCGCTTTAAAGTACCAGGAAAAAAGTCTGCAACGACAAAAGCGTGAAGCTGCTGGATAGTCAGATACGCAATATTACTCACTCAATCTAAAGGAAAAGAATCATGCACTCAGTACCACAGCATAAATTATGTTCATCACTGTTATTCGCTATTTCACTAAGTTTTGCAGCTACTGTCACTGCTGAAAGTTTAAGTCTGGACTCTGTGAGCGAGTGTTCGAATAGCGTACAAAAGTCGGCTGCAACTGCCCAGCAAACAGTCGATACTGGTAAGCAAATATCGACATTAGGAGCAACTGCTGCTGATGTGGTGTCTGGCGCTAACCTGACAGATACGCTAGTTAATAAATTGGGTATTTCATCCGCTTAAAATCAGGGAAACGGAGCCTAAGCGGAGTGATGATTTTTAGTCCCTGGTAGGCGACAGTGCAATTCGCTGATCCGAAGTGCGCTAGTAGCGCGCGAGGGAGGCAAGAATTGCATTCCGAATAGCCGTCCAGCCATTTGAGGTAGCCTTAACTGAGCAGGGTTTTGTGCGTACGCTATCAGCCCCGGACGGGCTGATAGTCTCCAGAAGGCGCAGGGAAATTTGCCAATCCGAAGTGCGCGATAGCGCGCGAGGGAGGCTAAAATTTTATCCCGAATAGCCGTAGAGCCATTTGTGGTAGCCATGACTGAGCTGCTTTGTGCTCAGTCTGTGGCGGACGCAGGGCGGCTGGAGCATCTCCTATTCGCTGCGTAGGTGAACGAATTACGGCGACAGGAGTCCCGGAATTTCGTGAGGTAGCATGGCGCGCCTGGTTGAGACGGACGCAGGGCGACCAGGGCATCTCCCATTCGCTGCGTAGGCGAATGAATGTTGGTGACAGGAGTCCCAGAATGTTGTGAGGTAGCATGGCGCGCCTGTGCTCAGGCAGCAGGTGGGGCAGGGGCAATTTTTAAAGCCGCACAAGGTCAGCTTGATGCAGGACAATTCGCGCAGTTAAGTTCAGCAGTCCCTGAAATGGATAGTTTATTAAGTGCGGCGCCAAAGCCATCGGGTTCTACAGCCAGTTTGATTGGCGGCGCATCGTCACTGTTAGGAGAGAATGCGAGTAGTTATGGTAATTTGGCAACCTTAGCCTCGTCATTTAAAGACCTGGACCTGTCTGCGGATATGGTCGATCAATTTGTGCCAGTAGTCGTTGATTATGTGAAACAGCGTGGCGGTGATATGACGGGGGACTTATTACAGTCGGCCTTATATAGTAATTAGATAGTAATGGAATGCGTATTAATTGAGAGCCATTTCGAGCACGGCCTTGCAATAAATTGGCTGACTCTTTGTGCTAAGCAAGTTGGATAATCTATTATTTATGGCTCTCATCAGTGTTCCCCTATCAATTGAGGCCGTGAAACTAACCTCGCCACAAGAGAGCTCATAAAGCACTGTAAAGACATTCCTGTTATTATTGCGTTTTGAACTGCCCGAATGGTATACGAGCTGATACGAGATATTCTTGCCTGGAAAAATATGGATTCACAAAACGATCTCGTTTTTGGGCCTGTTGTTGCCTTATCTCCAGAGCCTCGCTATATTTTTTATCCGATGGATGAATCAATTCTGGCTGTTGTGTTTTTGAAATCTCTTCAAACACGCGCATTAAATTATAGCTCATTGCAGTCAGACGCATTTGATCTTCAAGTGAGCGGGTATTGGAAGACCAAGCTTTAGTTTCCTTGAAATTACTTTTAGTGTTATTGAATGTCTTTTCAATCGTCCATCGCTTGAAATACAGCATGGCAATGGTTCCAGGGTTAATAGTCATTGGCAAGGTTGTCACAAACCGGTGAAGTTTTCCGGTTTCTGGATCACGGTAATCCACCACGTTAAATTTGATGCCCTTGTTTTCGTACACACTGTATGCTTCAACCCCTGTATTGATCTCATGGTGGGAGTCAAAAGGGATAGACTCAACCAGAGGCGCAATTGAATTTTCTTTTAGCATTGAAATCATGTAATTAGCATGTCGTTTCTGCCGATCCCACCAGACAAAGTCGGTGACGGCTTTATCGTAGACATAGAGATGTTTCTGAGAGCTGTTATTTCCCTTGTTTTGCTTTTCAATATGATCTCGTAACACAGGTATTTCTTGATGCCTCTGAGTTCCGTTTGTCACCAGACAAAGAAATCTGAGCAACCCACTTCTGAGATTCAACGCGTAAATCCCCCCGGCCGCATAAACTTTCCCCTTGCTGTTTTTTTCAGTACGGCAGGCATGATCAATAAAATGTCCATCCGCTGCTTCTATGGTGTATTCGTCAAGTTCCGGTAATGCTTTAAGATAATCAATGTCTTGCGATAGCAGTGTTTCAGAGTGAAGATGGTAGCTCTGCTGTTCAAATGCCTCAAGCATACTTGTTCGTCTATGCGACTTCAGTGATTTAAAATACGTTGAGTGGGGAAGCAGCTGGCCATAAATCTGTTCATTGGTTTGGAGGAAATGGCGACCACTATCGACTACACTGATACAGCGTAATAACCCAAGGCGAATAAAGTCGATATCCTTCAACTCTGGGCATGAACGAGCCCACAAAGGATGACGCTCTGCTAACAGGGCAACAGGGCACGTTCCATACTTTCATTGCAGTGTTGGTGAATATGTTCAGAGAGTGGTAGGTCTTTAAGCATGGGTGATATCCGTTTATGAGGTGATTAAAACGGGAATTTTTAGAAAATTTTTTTCGGTAATTGCAAGCTTTATTTGAAATTATTTGTTGTTTTTTTACGGTGCCTACAGAGTGTCTATTTGCTGTTATAAGTGATTAAAATCAAAAATATGGAAATATTCGAGTGGTGCTACCTTCAGGTAGGTTATAGGCTGCTTTGTTTAGGTACTTCTTCTTTCAATGGGAACACTGATGGTAAAGCTAGAAACTTACTGGAAAGGCTGATTAATTATGAAGAGGATGTCTTGCGCTTCATGACAAATACCTGGGTGCCATTTACCAATAATGCCGCAGAAAATTCGATTCGGATGGCCAAGGTTCAACAGAAAATATCCGGCTGCTTTCGTAGTACCAAGGGTGCAGAGATATTTTGTCGTGTCAGAGGGTATTTATCAACGTGCCGTAAACAAGGTCTAAGTGCAACTCAGGCAATGACCTTGGTCTTTGAGGGAAAGTTACCTGAATTTGCTTTATAATTTCATTGAACTACTCAGCGAAGCTGAGTAGTTACGAAATTGAAGGTATACTTCGCGCGGTCACGGATGCGGAATTTATAGTACACTGATTTTTGTCGAGGGCAAGGCACTAAAACAGGCGCATAGCTGGCTACGCAACTGTTTAAGCAACGCCGCTATCGGCAAAAACTCAGTCGTTAGAAATCCGCAGTCGTGACCGCGCGAAGTATATGTAGTATTGTCTTCATCATCAGTGTTCCCATTGAAAGAAGAAGTACCTAAACAAAGCAGCCTATAACCTACCTGAAGGTAGCACCACTCGAATATTTCCATCTTTTTGATTTTAATCACTTATAACAGCAAATAGACACTCTGTAGGCACCGTAAAAAAACAACAAATAATTTCAAATAAAGCTTGCAATTGCCGAAAAAATTTTTCTAAAAATTTCCGTTTTAATCACCTCATAAACGGATATCACCCATGCTTAAAGACCTACCACTCTCTGAACATATTCACCAACACTGCAATGAAAGTATGGAACGTGCCCTGTTAGCAGAGCGTCATCCTTTGTGGGCTCGTTCATGCCCAGAGTTGAAGGATATCGACTTTATTCGCCTTGGGTTATTACGCTGTATCAGTGTAGTCGATAGTGGTCGCCATTTCCTCCAAACCAATGAACAGATTTATGGCCAGCTGCTTCCCCACTCAACGTATTTTAAATCACTGAAGTCGCATAGACGAACAAGTATGCTTGAGGCATTTGAACAGCAGAGCTACCATCTTCACTCTGAAACACTGCTATCGCAAGGCATTGATTATCTTAAAGCATTCCCAGAACTTGACGAATACACCATAGAAGCAGCGGATGGACATTTTATTGATCATGCCTGCCATACTGAAAAAAACAGCAAGGGGAAAGTTTATGCGGCCGGGGGGATTTACGCGTTGAATCTCAGAAGTGGGTTGCTCAGATTTCTTTGTCTGGTGACAAACGGAACTCAGAGGCATCAAGAAACACCTGTGTTACGAGATCATATTGAAAAGCAAAACAAGGGAAATAACAGCTCTCAGAAACATCTCTATGTCTACGATAAAGCCGTCACCGACTTTGTCTGGTGGGATCGGCAGAAACGACATGCTAATTACATGATTTCAATGCTAAAAGAAAATTCAATTGCGACTCTGGTTGAGTCTATCCCTTTTGACTCCCGCCATGAGATCAATACAGGGGTTGAAGCATACAGTGTGTACGAAAACAAGGGCATCAAATTTAACGTGGTGGATTACCGTGATCCAGAAACCGGAAAACTTCACCGGTTTGTGACAACCTTGCCAATGACTATTAACCCTGGAACCATTGCCATGCTGTATTTCAAGCGATGGACGATTGAAAAGACATTCAATAACACTAAAAGTAATTTCAAGGAAACTAAAGCTTGGTCTTCCAATACCCGCTCACTTGAAAATCAAATGCGCCTGACTGCAATGAGCTATAATTTAATGCGCGTATTTGAAGAGATTTCAAAAACACAACAGCCAGAATTGATTCATCCATCGGATAAAAAATATAGCGAGGCTCTGGAGATAAGGCAGCAACAGGCTCAAAAACGAGATCGTTTTGTGAATCCATTATTTTTCCAGGCAAGAATATCTCGTATCAGCTCGTATACCATTCGGGCAGTTCAAAACGCAATAATAACAGGAATGTCTTTACAGTGCTTTATGAGCTCTCTTGTGGCGAGGTTAGTTTCACGGCCTCAATTGATAGGGGAACACTGATGAATTAGATAGTAATGGAATGCGTATTAATTGAGAGCCATTTCGAGCACGGCCTTGCAATAAATTGGCTGACTCTTTGTGCTAAGCAAGTTGGATAATCTATTATTTATGGCTCTTAATTATGATCACTTTACTTCGACATAGCTATACATCGCGACGAATTCTTACGTCTTTAGTCGTTATTATCAGTGTGATATTTATCGGCTATTGGCTGGAAAGTCATGTTGCACTGATTGAAGCAGGTTTAACTGAATTAGGTCCCTGGGCGCGAGCGCAGGGTTTATTGCACTATTTATAGTGCTTACGCCGTTGTTTTTTTCAGTCGATGTCTTATGTGTGACTGAAGTTTCTTAGAAATTCATCAAGCAACCATCGCTGAAAATCAGGGAAACGGAGCCTAAGCGAAGTGATGATTTTTAGTCCGCGATAGCCGTAGGGCCGTTGTTTTGTCGGAGTCTGAGCGTTAGCGAAGGTGGAGACAAAATAAAAGGCCATCCGACACGGCGTCAAGTCATTTGGAGCCTATGTTCCGACCCCTTGTTGGGTCGGGACGAGGTGACGAGGACGAATCGGGGCCGCCGGAGGCATAAGTGGTCGCGTTAAGTTTTTGCCGCTTGCTTGGGCTGGGATGCCCAAAACAAGCTTTCGCAAAAATAGCGACTCCCCGATCGCAATAAAACGGCTACCACCGAATTTACAGGGGAGCTGCTGTATTTGGGGCAAACCCTTTCAAAATCCGGATCCAAAGCCGCTTCGGCAATGATGCGGCGGATATCTGAAAATGCGAAACTGGCTCGCCCCTTCACTTTGTGCCGACGTTCCGGATCGGTTTTTAAACGATCCGCGTAAATCCACGTCAGCGTTGTTGCCATCATACAGAAGTTCAAATGGTTGGTCACTGCCTGCGCATTTCGACACTGACTTTTCTGACTCCCTATGTCTTGCTTGAGCTCTTTGAACCCGGATTCGATTTTCCATCGCGCACCATAATACTCAATAATCTGTGTGACGGATAAACTTAGATCGGTCGTAAACAAAGCAATCCACTGTGTGCGACGAAACACCCAGACAACCTGAACGGTTCGTTTCAATGTTTTCAGCATGACAACGCGACTATAAGCCCTGACTTCACGCTGTTTTCCATAGAGATTCACGGCATACGATCAGGCCTTTTGTTGTACTGTTTTTGCCATGTCTGTGGCTGACCCTAGACGCTGCCCGTACTTTTTATTCCGCCCCCTCTGCTTGGGTTTTCTTTTTTCTGGACGATCGTACAGTACATTATTGCACCTTAACCTAGAGAGAATATTAAACCGGCTTCCGATAGCTTTGTAAACAGGTTTCCATAGGCCATTGTTGCCAAACCAGCTATCAGTGACTGTCAATATCGGAGCGGTGGAAAAATGTTCTGCAATTGCAATCAGCATTTGAGCCGCCTGAGCCATCTTGGTCTGGAAAGGAACGACATCACCTCTTATCGTGGCGGTTTCTTTTTTTGCCTGAATTGTTTTTAAGGGCAGATAAAGTCGGAAATCTAAAAATAAGCACGCCCAGCGACCTTTGACCTGTTTCAGCAACCCTACCGATACAATGTTTTGTGCCCATGGATATTTGCTTTGATTCGATTTGGCCGCGTGGTCAAAAATGGCTTCACAGCCGAAGATCTTCTTGCCTACTTTCGCTGAAAATCACATCAGTGTTCCCATTGAAAGAAGAAGTACCTAAACAAAGCAGCCTATAACCTACCTGAAGGTAGCACCACTCGAATATTTCCATCTTTTTGATTTTAATCACTTATAACAGAAAATAGACACTCTGTAGGCACCGTAAAAAAACAACAAATAATTTCAAATAAAGCTTGCAATTGCCGAAAAAATTTTTCTAAAAATTTCCGTTTTAATCACCTCATAAACGGATATCACCCATGCTTAAAGACCTACCACTCTCTGAACATATTCACCAACACTGCAATGAAAGTATGGAACGTTCCCTGTTAGCAGAGCGTCATCCTTTGTGGGCTCGTTCATGCCCAGAGTTGAAGGATATCGACTTTATTCGCCTTGGGTTATTACGCTGTATCAGTGTAGTCGATAGTGGTCGCCATTTCCTCCAAACCAATGAACAGATTTATGGCCAGCTGCTTCCCCACTCAACGTATTTTAAATCACTGAAGTCGCATAGACGAACAAGTATGCTTGAGGCATTTGAACAGCAGAGCTATCATCTTCACGCTGAAACACTGCTGTCGCAAGGCATTGATTATCTTAAAGCATTCCCGGAACTTGACGAATACACCATAGAAGCAGCGGATGGACATTTTATTGATCATGCCTGCCATACTGAAAAAAACAGCAAGGGGAAAGTTTATGCGGCTGGGGGGATTTACGCGTTGAATCTCAGAAGTGGGTTGCTCAGATTTCTTTGTCTGGTGACAAACGGAACTCAGAGGCATCAAGAAATACCTGTGTTACGAGATCATATTGAAAAGCAAAACAAGGGAAATAACAGCTCTCAGAAACATCTCTATGTCTACGATAAAGCCGTCACCGACTTTGTCTGGTGGGATCGGCAGAAACGACATGCTAATTACATGATTTCAATGCTAAAAGAAAATTCAATTGCGACTCTGGTTGAGTCTATCCCTTTTGACTCCCGCCATGAGATCAATACAGGGGTTGAAGCATACAGTGTGTACGAAAACAAGGGCATCAAATTTAACGTGGTGGATTACCGTGATCCAGAAACCGGAAAACTTCACCGGTTTGTGACAACCTTGCCAATGACTATTAACCCTGGAACCATTGCCATGCTGTATTTCAAGCGATGGACGATTGAAAAGACATTCAATAACACTAAAAGTAATTTCAAGGAAACTAAAGCTTGGTCTTCCAATACCCGCTCACTTGAAAATCAAATGCGCCTGACTGCAATGAGCTATAATTTAATGCGCGTGTTTGAAGAGAGTTTCAAAAACACAACAGCCAGAATTGATTCATCCATCGGATAAAAAATATAGCGAGGCTCTGGAGATAAGGCAGCAACAGGCTCAAAAACGAGATCGTTTTGTGAATCCATTATTTTTCCAGGCAAGAATATCTCGTATCAGCTCGTATACCATTCGGGCAGTTCAAAACGCAATAATAACAGGAATGTCTTTACAGTGCTTTATGAGCTCTCTTGTGGCGAGGTTAGTCTCACGGCATCAATTGATAGGGGAACACTGATGATTAGAGCAGCACCCCAGACTGAGTACGCTTTCGCAGATGATCGATGAGAACGGCTTTAAAGTGATGTTCCTGTTGCGCTTGCTACCCATCCCGTTTGCTCTGTTGAGCTATGTTTTTGCAATGAGTCGTAGCGGATTTTCCCCCTACTGGCTAGCAACAACGGGCTTGTTTGTTTATAACACGGCACTGGTTTATTTTGGTTATCTGGCTGCGCATATTTCAGACCAGTTAACACAAGGGGAAAATTATACCGGGCCGCATAATATATTTTTGGCCGGTGGTGTTATAGCCAGTACCTTGGTGATTCTGCTTATATCAAAAATAGCCAAACATCAACTTGCACTTATGCATCCGAATGCTGATTTGATGCTGTAAAAGTTGATATTTATTGTAGTAAAAATGAATTGAGGCGGGCATAAGCTAACTTACCTGCCCTCGAATACGAGCACTGATTTCGCTTGTACCAGATAGCCGTCTCCTTCTATTGGATTTTGATTTTCTGGCTTGAGGGTACCCTGAGCTGAATCCATGGCGGTATTGATGGCTAGGTGCCATTTCCGCTCTCCAACGATTGGTAATTGCATGGCAAGTTCATCATCGGACATATTCAGGATCACATGTAAATCAGCTTCATCATCCTTAAGCGCTGCAAGGGTAAAGCCCAGAACTCGCGACTCAAAATCTAGCCACTGTGGTGCGCCTAATTGAATACCATGCCACTGGATATCAGGAATATGCCGTCCGGGAACAACTTCGCCGGTGAGGAAGCGGCGGCGCATAAGTGCAGGATGACGCTTTCGCAATGCGATCATTTGCTGGACAAATAACAGCATATCTGCATTTTTCTCGGTCAGGCTCCAGTCAAGCCAGGTGAGTTCATTATTCTGACAATAGCCGTTGTTATTACCGTTCTGGGTGTTAAGTACTTCATCACCCGCCAGCAGCATTGGGACGCCCTGGCTTAATAACAGGATTGCAATGCTATTTTTTGCCTGTTTTTTGCGTAATTCAAGAATGTGCAAATCATTTGTTTCACCTTCTGCACCACAGTTATAACTTATATTGTGATCGCCACCATCGCGGTTGTCTTCGCCGTTAGCCAAATTATGGTTGTGGTTGTAGCTAACCAGGTCATTCAGCGTAAAACCATCATGGCAGGTAATAAAATTAATACTGTTTATTGGTAAGCGATCCTGTTGTTTATACAGGTCACTGCTGGCACAAAGTCGGGTTGCAACCTCAGCGATCAGGCCTTTGTCTCCGCGAATAAAGCTACGCATGCTATCGCGATATTTACCATTCCACTCGCCCCAGCGATAGCCAGGAAAACTACCTACCTGATACAGCCCGGCTGCATCCCATGCTTCAGCAATCAATTTAGTTTTAGCCAGTTGTTCGGAAAGTTCTATGCCCCATAAAATAGGTGGATCCTTCAGTACTTCACCATTCTGACCACGCGCGAGAGCACTTGCCAGGTCAAAGCGGAAACCATCAACATGCATTTCGCGCACCCAGTATTCCAGACAGCTGATAATAAAATTGGCAACCACAGGGTGGTTAGCATTCACCGTATTACCACAGCCAGTGTAATCACGATATTTGCTTTTATCGTGCTCATCCAGGTGATAAAAAATATCGCTGCCTATACCTCTAAAGTTAATCACCGGTCCGTCAGCACCTGCTTCGGATGTGTGATTAAACACCACATCCATGACTACACCGATTTCGGCTTTGTGTAGCGCTTTTACCAGGTCACGAAATTCCTTTAAATGAGTCCCCTTGTCGGGTGTTACACAATACCCCGGGTGCGGACTAAAAAAACTGTGCGTACTATAGCCCCAGTAATTTTTTAAGCCAAGAGCAGCCGTTCCACGAGGGATATCCTGTTCATCAAAAGCCATGACCGGCAATAGCTCAACATGAGTAATGCCCAGCGCCTTAAGATAAGGTATTTTTTCAATTAGCGCAGAAAAAGTACCGGGATTTTTGACGTTTGCTGACTTATTACGAGTAAAACCGCCGACATGCAATTCATACAAAATTGCATTTTCACTTTTAAAGGAAAAGGGCGTGTCACCTTCCCAGTCGTAACTTTGATCGACTACCTGGCTACGCATGGCAGTATGGCCATTATCCCCTGGCAAACAGGCTTTACTTCTATTCCAGAGTTTATCGCTGACCACCCGTGCTAATGGATCCAGCAGATGTTTTTCTTTATCAAAGCTGAAACCGCTTTCAGCCGCGCAATCTGGGCCGTCCATACGCCATGTATACCATATTCTAGGAGGAAGTTCATGTAAATGAACATGCCATGAGTAAAAGGTTTTATGTATATCATTTTCCAGGTGGATAACCTGAATCGGTTCCAGGCTATCAGCGCTACTATAAATTAACAGCTCTACAGAAGTTGCGTGGCGACTGAAAATAGAAAAATTTACACCATCGTGTTTTAATTTTGCCCCCATGGGGTACGGAGAACCTGGTGAGGTTTTAAATGTCTTATTCACGGTGGCTGTTGTTTTTTTAAAGTTAAAATGGCTAATTAACCTTGTCTTCAAGCGGAGAAAACTAGCGGTCATGAAGGGAGTATGCGCATCCAAAATAAAGTCTATCAATGATAATCAGCTAGCACCTGAATGTCCAGTGATTACGCAGTATGAATTAACTTAAATAGATTATGGTAAGCCCCATTCTGCGTTATTTTAAGTGATGTACTGGGCACTGCTGATCACGCAAACTGATGACAGGCCAGTTTGCATTTTGGGCATGCTGCCTTAAATGTTCGTCAGGATTGACAACAACCGGGTGATCAACTCGCTTTAAAAGTGGTAAATCATTATGTGAATCACTATAGAACCAGCTGCCGTTAAGATGATGCCCCGTCTCTTTTAACCATTGTTCCAGGCGGGTGATTTTTCCTTCCTGAAAGCAGGGTATGCCTGATACTTTTCCGGTATATCGGTCGTCGATCATTTCTGGTGTGGTGGCTATTAAATGCGGAATTCCATAGAGATTGACTATAGGCTCGGTAACAAAGCGATTAGTTGCAGTAATAACCAGTAGGGTATCACCTCGTTGCTTATGTTTGTTGATTAACTCTTGGGCAGAATCGAGTAAAATGGGTTGTATCACTTCTGCAATAAATTGTGTGCGCCACAAAATCAGGTCGTGCATGGAATTATCAGCAAGTGGTTGTAATGAGAAATCCAGGAATTTCAGAATATCTAATTGACCTTGCTTATATTGCTGATAAAAGCGCTCATTTTCACGGGCATAATAATCTGCATCGACAATATTCTGATCGACTAAAAATTGCCCCCATAAGTAATCGCTATCATCAGCAAGCAGGGTATTGTCTAAATCGAAAATAGCTAGGCTCATGGTATATTCATTTTCCGTTAATTTGTAATTAGCTGATAGCATCACTCCGGTATTTATGGAACAATGGAAACATGAGTAATGCATAGGAACCAAACAAGCAACCGTTCCTATATGTTCACGGGCAGAGATTTTATCATTACAGCTCTAGCTACGAACAGTAAAAAATAGGTTTTAAAAAATGATTGATTCAAAAGGATACCGATCTAATGTCGGCATCATCCTTTGCAATGCACAGGGACATGTGTTTTGGGCAAAGCGCTCGCGTGTCAATTCATGGCAATTTCCTCAGGGCGGCGTGGAAAAAGGAGAAGACCCTGAGCAGGCAATGTACCGTGAATTACGTGAAGAAACGGGGCTTGATGAAAAGCATATCGAAATTATTGGTCGCACTCGCTACTGGTTAAGATATAAGCTGCCAGAAAAATATATACGTCGCAACTCGCATCCCATATGCATAGGGCAAAAGCAGATCTGGTTTTTGTTAAAGCTGGTCGGAGATGAAGCAAATGTTATTCTGGATCGGCATAATAAGCCTGAATTTGATGACTGGCAATGGGTGGAATATTGGGAGCCATTAAAATCGGTGGTTTATTTCAAGCGTAAAGTTTACCGTAAAGCAATGATGGAATTAGGTGCATTTTTGATGTTAAATTCCGTAAATGTCAGTGCTTCGAGTTATCTATCCAATAAAGATATGAGCGAACATCAGTGAAGTCGTATTTATTTGTGCTGCAAACGGCTGCCTTTTCTGGGGCAAAAGTACAGGAGGTTTTAGACCAGGTGCTTATTGCCGCCGCTTTCGATCAACGAGTCAGTTTATTGTTACTAGATGATGCGTTTTTTCATTTATCTAACAATCAGCGTAGTGAGCAGCTTGCCAGTAAAGATATCAGTGCAATTTTTCGCTCCCTGCATATTTATAATATAGAGCACATTTTTGTTGAGCAAGAGTCATTAGCTCGTCATGGCTTGCTACAAGACCAGCTAATAGTTCCGATCACAATATTAAGCAGGCAAGACGTTGGCGCGACTCTCAGTGCATTTGATGTGGTATTAAGCGCTTAGGGAGAGGGAATACATATCATCCAAAACTGTTGGTATTTTTGTCAATCTTCTGCGTTGTAGCAACTTTACGTAGCCAGCTATACGCCTGTTACTACGCCTTGAATACGAACAAAAATCTGCCCAATATTGGATAATTATTTATTTCCAGATACCTTAAGTTAAATTTCTTAATACTGCACTTGCAAGTCCTGCTTCTGCTAAAATACTTTATTAAATAGCGACTACGCACTAGTGACTGAATACATTTTTATAAATACACAATGGATTTACAACATATACGAAATTTCTCGATTATTGCACATATTGATCATGGGAAATCTACATTAGCCGACCGTTTTATACAAATCTGTGGTGGCTTATCTGACCGTGAAATGAATGCGCAAGTTCTTGACTCTATGGATATAGAGCGGGAAAGAGGGATTACCATCAAGGCGCAGAATGTTACGCTGAATTTTACTGCAAAAAACGGTGAAACCTATCAGTTAAACTTTATTGATACCCCGGGACATGTAGATTTTTCCTATGAAGTCTCGCGCTCTTTAGCCGCTTGTGAAGGTGCTATTCTAGTCGTTGATGCTGCGCAAGGCGTGGAAGCGCAAAGTGTTGCGAATTGCTATACAGCGATTGAACTTGGCCTGGAAGTTATGCCGGTTTTAAATAAAATCGACTTACCCTCTGCTGTTCCAGATAAAGTTATTAATGAAATTGAAGAGATTATTGGCATTCCGGCCGAAGATGCCTTACGCGTTAGTGCAAAAACTGGGCAAGGGGTTGCTGAAGTATTAGAAGAGCTGGTGAATGTTATTCCCGCCCCTGCGGGTGACGAAGAAGCACCATTGCAAGCGTTGATTATTGACTCCTGGTTTGATAATTATCTGGGAGTTGTGTCCCTGGTAAAAGTAATTAATGGAACTTTGCGTAAAAAACAAAAAATCACTATTATGTCCACCGGGATTAGTTTTGTTGCTGAAAGAGTAGGGATATTTACCCCTAAACGGCAAGATGAAGTAGAGCTAAAAACAGGACAGGTAGGCTTTATCGTTGCAGCAATTAAAGATATCTTTGGCGCGCCGGTCGGCGATACAATCACGCTTGCTGATAGACCTTGCGCAGAGGCATTGCCAGGTTTTCAGAAGGTACAGCCGCGCGTTTTTGCAGGGCTATACCCGGTTAGCTCAGATGATTATGAGGCCTTAAGAGAATCTTTAAATAAGTTGCACCTGAATGATGCGGCCTTGCAGTTTGAACCTGAATCCTCGCAGGCGCTAGGCTTTGGTTTCCGCTGTGGTTTTCTTGGTATGTTACATATGGAGATTATTCAGGAGCGTCTGGAGCGGGAATACGATGTCAATTTAATTACCACTGCTCCGACCGTGGTCTATGAAGTTGAAACCCACAGAGGCGAGGTGTTAAAGGTTGATAATCCGGCTAATCTGCCCGATGTAGGATCGATAAAAATGATCAGAGAGCCGATCATCCAGGCGAATATATTAGTTCCTCAAGAATACCTAGGGAATGTGATTAGCTTGTGTATTGAAAAACGTGGCGTACAGACTAATATGCAATATATGGGCAGTCAGGTCTCTTTGCATTATGAACTGCCTCTCAGTGAAGTGGTATTGGACTTTTTTGATCGCTTAAAGTCAGTGAGTCGTGGTTATGCATCTTTTGAATATGAATTTAAACGCTTTGAAGAAGCCGCGTTGGTAAAGCTGGATGTAATGATAAATGGTGATAAAGTGGATGCATTATCGGTGATTGTGCATAAAGATCTAAGTCAGAATCGTGGCCGTGACCTAGTCGATAAAATGAAAGATTTAATTCCTAGGCAAATGTATGATGTAGCCATTCAAGCCGCTATCGGTGCTAAAATTATCGCCCGATCCAATGTTAAGGCCTTGCGTAAAAATGTGACGGCTAAATGTTATGGTGGTGATATTAGCCGCAAGAAAAAACTGCTGGAAAAGCAAAAGGCAGGCAAAAAGCGCATGAAGCTGGTGGGTAGTATAGAAATTCCTCAGGAAGCCTTTTTGGCCGTTCTGCAAGTTAATAAAGAATCATAGGTATAGTAAAGACATGAATTTTGATTTTTCATTTTTTTTATTTTCGGCAACTGTCGTTACCGGAGTTATCTGGGGGGGATATTTATATTATCTCAAACGCACTCATACTGAATATATTGAAGCCAACGAGCCACTTATCGTTGAATACGCCCGCTCGTTTTTCCCCGTTGTGTTAATCGTATTTATCCTGCGCTCATTTATAGCCGAGCCATTTAGAATCCCATCAGGCTCGATGATGCCAACCCTATTAATTGGCGATTTTATTTTAGTGAATAAATTCACCTACGGCATACGCATTCCGGTGATCAATAAAAAGATTATTCAGATAAATGAGCCTGCGCGGGGTGATGCCGTGGTTTTTCGTTACCCTAAAAACCCGTCTGTTGATTATATTAAGCGAGTGATCGGATTACCGGGTGATCATATTAGCTATCAAGATAAAAAACTGACGATTAACGGTAAACTCATGAAACAGGTTTCATTAGGTCGTTATCAAGGCGTTGGTCAGGGAAAAACCATGAGCGGGGCAGAAATTTTAACTGAAGACCTGCAGCCTGTCGAACATGATATTTTAATCAACCATAATGCGCCTAATATAAAAGGAACTTTTATTGTACCGAAGGGGCATTATTTCGTTATGGGTGATAACCGGGATAACAGTAATGACAGCCGATACTGGGGCACAGTGCCTGAAGAAAACCTGGTCGGCAGGGCATTTTTTATCTGGATGAACTGGGACTGGGAAAATACGGGGGTAGGTTTTAGTCGTATTGGTACTGTTATTCAATAAGCCAGGAGGAAAGATGCGCACTATGCAACAAAAACAGCAGGGAATAACCTTAATTTCCATGATTTTCATTTTAGGAATGATTGCTTTTTTTACTTTAATCGTTTTAAAAGTAAGCCCTATATATATGAACCACAGCAAAGTAGTGCATGCACTGGAAACCTTGAAGCATCGCACTGATATAGAGAAAAAAAGCAAGCGTGAAGTCTGGATCTCGCTTAATAAGCAATTTAATATGAACTATGTCTATGACGTTAAAAAGAAAGATGTAAAAATCACCTCGCGGGGTGGCTATTTAAAAGTTCAAATTGTTTATCATGTGAAAGAGCCATTTATTGGTAACTTAAGTGTCTGGGTAGATTTTGATGATTATATAGAAGTAGGCGTTAAGTGATAAAAGCACCTGAACAGTTAAGTAAAAAATTAGGGCTAAGCTTTAACCAGCCAGAATGGTTTGTTTTGGCACTTACGCATCGTAGTATGGGCGCTAAAAACAATGAACGTCTGGAGTTTTTAGGTGATTCTATTCTGGGCTTTGTAATTGCCCAGGCATTATTCGAAAAATTTCCGCAAGCGAGTGAGGGGGTTTTAAGCCGCCTTAGGGCGAGTCTAGTTAATCAAGAATCTCTGGCTGAATTAGCTCGGTTGCATAATTTGGGTGATTATCTGATTCTGGGCTCTGGTGAATTAAAGAGCGGCGGGTATCGGCGTGCATCTATTTTATCCGATGCTGTTGAAGCGATTATGGGTGCAATTATAAAAGATCAGGGCATAGAGAATTGCAAGGTCTGGATTCTGCATTTATTTGCTGACCGCCTTGCTGCATTACGCCTGGATAATTGGCAAAAAGATCCCAAGACGCGGCTGCAGGAATATTTGCAAGCCCGGCAACTAGATATTCCACAATATACTTTAGTTAATCAGGCGGGTCTGCCGCATGAGCAGATTTTTAAAGTTGAGTGCGCGATTAGCTTATTCGATAAAAAATATATTGGTGCCGGCGTTTCAAGAAAAAAAGCCGAACAACAAGCTGCCGAACTAATGCTTGAACACATTGCCAGGGAACAAAAATGAATTGTGGATATGTCGCCTTTATTGGCCAGCCTAATGTAGGCAAATCAACCCTGATGAACCATTTATTGGGGCAAAAAATCAGTATTACATCACGCAAGCCACAAACCACCCGGCATCAGATTCTAGGCATAAAAACCAGTGATAAAGGCCAGGCTATTTATATGGATACCCCGGGTATGCATGAAAGTAACAAGAAGGCCTTTAACCGTTATCTGAATAGAACTGCTGATACAACGCTATTAGGTGTGGATCTGGTCGTCTGGCTAATAGATGGCCTGGCCTGGCAGGATTATGATGATATTATTTTTAAAAAATTACAGCGGGCAAATATTCCGGTTATTCTGGCGGTGAATAAAATCGATCGAGTAAAAAACAAGGAAGCTATCTTTGCTTTTTTTGCCGATGCGCAAAAGAAGTTCCCGTTTAAGGAAATCGTGCCTATCTCGGCTTTAAAGCAGACTAATCTGGATTTATTAGATAATTTAATTATGCAGCTATTGCCGGAAGGTAATCGCATTTATCCGCAAGACCAGATTACCGACCGCCCGGAGCGCTTTTTAGTGGCGGAGATTATCAGAGAAAAACTAACCCGTCGTCTAGGGGATGAATTGCCTTATGCTTTAACGGTGGAAATTGAAAGATATGAAGAGCTAGCGCATATCACTAAAATTTATGCGCTCATCTGGGTAGAGCGTGAAACGCAAAAGAATATCGTGATCGGCAAACAAGGCGAGTTTTTGAAGAGCATTGGTACTGAGGCCAGAAAAGATATAGAAACGTTAATAGGCAGCAAGGTGTATTTACAATTGTGGGTCAAAGTAAAATCTGGCTGGTCTGATAACGAACGCGCATTGCAGAGCCTGGGCTTTAAAGAATAACCATACCCTACAAGCCACAGTTGATCGCTATAATACTATAAGCAAATAAGCACTATATAATGAGCGCAAATATTTGTCACGGGCTGGATGAGGGCGCCACACTGCATGGTTTTGTGAAGAAATCCATCTACTGCGGTTTCTAGTATTATGCCGCAAAGCTTGCAAGCAGGGTTTTTATTGCATCATCAGAATTACCGGGAAAGCAGCCTGATTATCGATGTCTTTACTCAGTCAACTGGACGAGTATCTTTGATAGCCAAAGGCGTTAGACAGCAAAAAGCGCAATATATGGGGGTATTACGTCCGTTTATACCACTGAATATTAGCTATATAGGCTCAGGTAATCTTAAAACCCTGTGTCATGTGGAAACCGGTCAATCAGACCCAATTCTACCGGGGCTTAATACCTATTGCGGGTTTTATCTTAATGAACTACTGAGATACTTTATTCCTGCAGGTGAGCCTTATCCTGATGTATTTCTGAGTTATATCGCCTGTTTACAGCAATTAAAATCAAGTCACGAAATCGAAGCTGCCTTGCGAATATTTGAAACCCGGTTATTACAATCGATCGGTTATGGTTTGCAGTTAGAATTTGATTACCTTACTCACGATGCTATTCAGCTTGATGCCAATTATCAATATGATATAGAGTGCGGGGCTACATTGAATTTCGACGGACAGATTCATGGTGCGACATTGATCGCTATGCAACAGGAAAACCATACAAATGAGCGCCAGCTAAATGAAGCCAAGCTTTTAATGCGCCGGATCATAGACTTTTACCTGCAAGGCAAGCCGCTGAAAAGTCGAACTTTAATTACTCAACTAATACAAAAACAAGCATGCAAGAACAACTGATATTATTAGGGGTCAATATCGACCATATCGCGACTTTAAGACAGGCAAGAGGCACAAAATACCCGGAACCTATACAGGCTGCACTGATTGCCGAGCAGGCAGGAGCCGATGGTATTACTGCGCATTTGCGCGAAGACCGCAGGCATATGCAGGATAGAGATATGTTCTTATTAAAGGATATGATCCATACCCGGCTTAATTTTGAAATGGCAGTGACTGATGAAATGCTTAAAATTGCCAGTGAAGTAAAGCCTTTTGCCTGTTGTCTGGTACCTGAAAAAAGAGAAGAATTAACTACAGAAGGTGGCCTGGACGTCGCCTCTAGCCTGGATAAAATGCAACGTGCCTGTGCGCATCTGGCAGAATCTGATATTGAAGTATCATTATTTATCGACCCGGAAGAACAGCAGATAGATGCTGCGGTCAGTGCTGGCGCGCCAGTGATAGAATTACATACCGGCCGTTATGCCGATGCAATTAATCAACAGCAACGCAATCAGGAACTAGAACGCATCCAGAAAGCGGCAAGCTATGCGCATAGTGCTGGATTACAAGTGAATGCCGGTCATGGATTAACTTTATATAATGTGGCAGATATTTCTAAAATACCTGAAATGGTCGAGTTAAATATCGGCCATGCCATTATTGCCCAGGCTGTTTTTTCCGGCCTGGAAACAGCAGTCAGGGATATGAAGCAGACTATGTGTAACGCCCGACTTTGATTTTACAATACTCACTAGCGCCCAAGCACGCATCGCGTGAATAAAAGTAAGCGTCAATTCTCTCCACCTAGACAAGCTACCCCAATTACTTTAGAGGCTTAATTTTTTCAATCAAGTTCCAGGGAAAAAACTGATCCAGTGCTTCTGGTTTATAATGCCTACCCAGCTTGGGTAGTTCAGTTAATAGGTATTTCAGGTAATCAAAAGGTTCCAGGTTATTAGCAGCGGCTGTTTGCACAAGACTGTAAAGTAGTGCGCTGGCATTTGCACCGAGTGGTGTCTGGTTAAGCAGCCAGTTTTTACGTCCAATCACAAACGGTTTGATATGCCTTTCAGCTGCATTATTATCAATTTGTATACTGAAGTTTCCTAGTTTTTAAAGCATAAGAATATCAGCTGATGCTTATTTTTCTGAAATATTAGATGTTACTAATATTAATGGCATTCCGTTGACTAAAAGCCTTAAATTCCTTTTAAAAACAACAGGTTAATCGTGAATGAGGCCTAGTTTTACTGTATAATGAAAGTTTATAACACATTGATTATACAAATAAAACGACCTCATTCATGTTCATTTTACGCGATATTTTACTCCCGCTTCAAGATCATTTTTCCGAAACCACTTTAGGCCGCGAACGAGCCTCTCTGTTCGTTTACACGATCCTGTCTATTATCGTTCCTTTTACGTCATCAATGACCTCTAATCTTTGGCGTTGCCTTGATACGTTGTTTGGGTTTGAGATCAAGAATAAGCGCTTTTACACTTTCATGGCTTCTTCAACTTTGCCGTGGGCTGTGGAAAACTATCTGGGAGCTGATTCCGTCTCCTGAAACAGATGGGCGCATATTGGTTGCACTGGATGACTCCATTATCACTAAATTAGGTAAGAAGATCTTCGGCTGTGAAGCCATTTTTGACCACGCGGCCAAATCGAATCAAAGCAAATATCCATGGGCACAAAACATTGTATCGGTAGGGTTGCTGAAACAGGTCAAAGGTCGCTGGGCGTGCTTACTTTTAGATTTCCGATTTTATCTGCCCTTAAAAACAATTCAGGCAAAAAAAGAAACCGCCACGATAAGAGGTGATGTCGTTCCTTTCCAGACCAAGATGGCTTAGGCGGCTCAAATGCTGATTGCAATTGCAATTGCAGAACATTTTTCCACCGCTCCGATATTGACAGTCACTGATAGCTGGTTTGGCAACAATGGCCTATGGAAGTCTGTTTACAAAGCTATCGGGGAGTCGCTATTTTTGCGAAAGCTTGTTTTGGGCATCCCAGCCCAAGCAAGCAGCAAAAACTTAACGCGACCACTTATGCCTCCGGCGGCCCCGATTCGTCCTCGTCACCTCGTCCCGACCCAACAAGGGGTCGGAACATAGGCTCCAAATGACTTGACGCCGTGTCGGATGGCCTTTTATTTTGTCTCCACCTTCGCTAACGCTCAGACTCCGACAAAACAACGGCCCTACGGCTATCGCGGACTAAAAATCATCACTTCGCTTAGGCTACGTTTCCCTGATTTTCAGCGTCGGAAGCCGGTTTAATATTCTCTCTAGGTTAAGGTGCAATAATGTACTGTACGATCGTCCAGAAAAAAGAAAACCCAAGCAGAGGGGGCGGAATAAAAAGTACGGGCAGCGTCTGGGGGCAGCCACCGCTGAAAATCATGGAAACGGAGCTTAGCGAAGTGGTGATTTTTAGTCCCTGATAGGCGACAGGGCAATTCGCTGATTCGACGTGTGCTAGAAGCACGCGAGAGGAGCAAGAATTGCATTCCGAATAGCCGTCCAGCCAGTGAGGTAGTAATGACGAAGCGGCTTTTGTGCGTAGTCGTTGCGGACGCAGGGCGTTCAGGGCATCTCCCATCCGCTGCGTAGGTGAACGAATTATGGCGACAGGAGTCCCGGAATTTCGTGAGGTAGCATGGCGCGCCTGTTCAACAAAAACCTCATAAACACGCACGCCCCAGTATGCGCCAAAGCTTAGCAATGACACGACAAATGCCGGAATAATCCACGGCCCGATACTGCGCCCGTGAATGATAGCATTTTGGTACAAATGCAACAATACTCAGTAAAGATAAGTAGGAAATCCAGGCAGGGTAAGCGTCGGATGCTGCTGCGGGTATTTCCTGTGCGACTTGTAGGTCTATAGGTTCTAGTGTCTTATCAGCATCAACCGCTGAAAATCCTGGAAACGGAGCTTTAGCGAAGTGAAGATTTTTAGTCCGCGATAGCCGTAGGGCCGTTATTTTGTCGGAGTCTGAGCGTTAGCGAAGGTGGAGACAAAATAAAAGGCCATCCGACACGGCGTCAAGTCATTTGGAGCCTATGTTCCGACCCCTTGTTGGGTCGGGACGAGGTGACGAGGACGAATCGGGGCCGCCGGAGGCATAAGTGGTCGCGTTAAGTTTTTGCTGCTTGCTTGGGCTGGGATGCCCAAAACAAGCTTTCGCAAAAATAGCGACTCCCCGAGATTGCATTAGGCTTATTAAAAGAGTTTAAAGTTGCGCATAGCCTGATTAAAATTAAAGGCGTACTGGCTTGATGCGCTGTATGGTGAAAAAGCCTTTATGGACGAAGCCGCTAAAGAATCTGGAGGCTCGCAGGTGATTAGCCAATTACGTAAAAACCAAAATATTGAATATAGAGGTAGAATAAGGTCAGTCGAGAGCTACTTTAATTCGATTAACAAAGGCATTGATCAGATAATACGTGTACGTGGCGGCAAAGAGATTAAAGTGACTGTCAGCAGTGCACGATTGAAGGTGAGTTCTCACAGTAAAAAACGCTTTGTCATTGCCTTAAAATATGACGGTGAAAACGACTATCGCTATTTAGTGGCGACAGGCCTGACTTGGCGCACACAAGATATTATTCAAGCCTATACGTTGAGATGGCTGATTGAGGTTTTCTTTGAGGACTGGAAGCTTTATGAAGGATGGGGGCGTGAGGCCAAACAATTAGATGAAGAGGGATCAAGCCGTGGCCTGATTCTGAGTCTTTTGTTTGACCATTGCCTTCTCCTTCACCCAGAGCAAATAGCCCGCATTGAAAGCAAACTACCTGCGTATACCGTAGGAAGCTTACAGCGCAAGTCTCAAATGGATGTACTGCTTGAGTTCATCACGTCATTGCTAGCGTTTCCAGATCCTGGTGATAAGCTGAAAGAGTTAGGTGAATTAATAAAGGATGTGTTTCAACTGATGCCATCAGGAAAACATATGATTGGCAGAGATTTAGGGCGCTTAGGGCCAACAGCATCATTAAAGTATTGTTCTGCTGGGTGAAGGTAAGAGTTTGATGGCAATGGGATGGAAAAACTTGAACATCGAGTGATAGGCGCTACTAAAAAAAGCAATCAGAATAATGGCTAGAAAAATAATATTCATACGTTATGCTAGTTATTATGATAATACGGGCATGGATAGCCTAAATGTTATTTGTTATTGCCCAATGACATTACCAGGATAACAAACAGGATAATTAACAAGACTGGCCAAAAATAGGGGACCATGAAAAACACGCCAAGCATGACAAAGCTTATTGCGCCGATAAAGACAAGCATGCCCACGCCAATAAAAACCAGTACTATCAGTAGCACTGAAAAAATCAGTGAAATAAATAATGTAGGTAGCGCAGCAAAACGTACTAAAGGATCAGCTACCGGCTCACCATTAATCATCACTCCAAACTGGCCAACACCCGGATGAAATAAATATAATAGCGTAGCGATGAGTGTACTCATAATCAGGACTTTAAAAAAGATACTTGATTTTTGTGTCTGTGCCATAAGGTTAAAGTTCCTGTTGGTAAATTTTATAGGGCTATATTTGGCCGCTGTCGCTGTCAGCCCCGGACGGGCTGATAGTCTCCAGAAGGCGCAGGGAAATTTGCCAATCCGAAGTGCGCGATAGCGCGCGAGGGAGGCCAAAATTTTATCCCGAATAGCCGTAGAGCCATTTGTGGTAGCCATGACTGAGCTGCTTTGTGCTCAGTCTGTGGCGGACGCAGGGCGGCTGGAGCATCTCCTATTCGCTGCGTAGGTGAACGAATTACGGCGACAGGAGTCCCGGAATTTCGTGAGGTAGCATGGCGCGCCTGTATTGTTTTTGTGTATCCAGGGCATCCGGGTGTAGAGTACAGGTATGCAGCGTTGTTCCCTGCTCCATTTGCAGGGTGCTATGCTGGATAGAAAAGCGCTCTTTTAGGGTACAGATAATATCATCCATAAAAGCATCCCCAGGGTAACCTTGCGGAATAACCAGGTGTGCACTCAAAGCGCCTTCGCTAGTGCTAATGCCCCAGATATGTAAATCATGCACATCAACTACGCCGGTACATTGGAGTAGATAGTTTTCCACGGCCGCTACATCGATACCTTCAGGCACGGCGGCTAAAATCAGGCGTAGAGAGTCGCGTAATAAGCCCCAGGTACTAATGGTAACTATCATCACAATCAGCAGACTCACGACCGGATCCAGCCAGTACCAGCCGGTATACATCATAGCCAGACCAGCGACAACAACCCCTAGCGAGACGGCTGCATCAGCCATCATATGTAAATAGGCTCCACGTATATTCAGGTCTTGCTTACTGCCTTTAACAAATAGCCAGGCAGACAGGCCATTAATAACAATTCCGACCGCAGCAACAAGAGTCACGGTAAAACCAGCGACCTCGGGTGGCTGACTAAAGCGTAATATCGCCTCCCATGAGATAGCGCCACAGGCTAATAGCAGAATCATGGCATTAGCCAGCGCAGCTAAAATAGACGTGCTACGCAGCCCATAGGTGTAGCGCTGGCTGGGGGCTTTACGTGAAAGGATTGCTGCCCCCCAGGCGAGGACTAAGCCCAGCACATCGGATAAATTATGCCCTGCATCAGCCATGAGCGCAGTTGAATTGGCAATAAAACCATAACTGAACTCAACGCTGACGTAAATCACATTTAATATTATGGCAATAACAAAGGCGCGACCATGATTATCAGGATCGGCATGATGATGAGAATGACCGTGATGATCATGGCTATGCGTCTGTTTTTTCTGCTGCTTCATTCCCATGCTTATATTCCTGAGGATAAGGTATTGATTGTCTGTGTGCCTGTTATTAAATGTGTTGCCGCTAACAAGCTATTAATTTAAGCCGACAAATTACGTACGCCATTTTATTTTCACATCACTTTGCACATAAGTGTAGTATTAAGTTAATAAATTGCTATTCATCTTATACTCGATGTTCAAGTTTTTGATATTGAGAAGGTAAAATCAGGTATTCTGAGGTTGTTGTAATTTTATCGGTGTAAGCCCATGTTAATGAATGCCCCAGCCACCTTTATCCAAAGCTATATTGACGATTTAAATGATGCGCTCAATCAGCTAAAACCCGGAGCCGCTTTGACACGGATTCAAGCCGCTTGGTTGGGCACTTGTTTAACGGGCATACTGCTAATGAACTCTGTTTGCTGGGCTAAGTTTGAGCGAGCAAGCCTTGGAGATTGCAAAGTAGCCGCATTATCCTGGGTGTTTCGTAAAGCAAGTATACCCTGGGACTGGTTGCTACGGGTGAGTGTGGTCTTAATTTTAAAACGTTATGGCATTACTGAAGGTGTGTTGGCCTTTGATGAATCAGACCGAGCACGATCTAAGTCTACAAAACGTATTTATAAGGTTTACAAGCAGAAACACAAAGGCTCCGGCGGGTATGTTAATGGACAAACGATAGTATTATTGCTGCTAGTTACCTCATCCATTACAGTGCCTGTCGGTTTTTTCTTTTATATGCCGGATCCAGCCTTAAAGCAGTGGGATAAAGAAGATAAACGGTTGAAAAAGAGCGGTATAGCAAAAAAAGATCGGCCTATTAAGCCTGAACGTGACAGTGCCTACCCTACCAAAACAGAGATTGCATTAGGCTTATTAAAAGAGTTTAAAGTTGCGCATAGCCTGATTAAAATTAAAGGCGTACTGGCTGATGCGCTGTATGGTGAAAAGCCTTTATGGACGAAGCCGCTAAAGAATCTGGAGGCTCGCAGGTGATTAGCCAATTACGTAAAAACCAAAATATTGAATATAGAGGTAGAATAAGGTCAGTCGAGAGCTACTTTAATTCGATTAACAAAGGCATTGATCAGATAATACGTGTACGTGGCGGCAAAGAGATTAAAGTGACTGTCAGCAGTGCACGATTGAAGGTGAGTTCTCACAGTAAAAAACGCTTTGTCATTGCCTTAAAATATGAGGGTGAAAACGACTATCGCTATTTAGTGGCGACAGACCTGACTTGGCGCACACAAGATATTATTCAAGCCTATACGTTGAGATGGCTGATTGAGGTTTTCTTTGAGGACTGGAAGCTTTATGAAGGATGGGGGCGTGAGGCCAAACAATTAGATGAAGAGGGATCAAGCCGTGGCCTGATTCTGAGTCTTTTGTTTGACCATTGCCTTCTCCTTCACCCAGAGCAAATAGCCCGCATTGAAAGCAAACTACCTGAGTATACCGTAGGAAGCTTACAGCGCAAGTCTCAAATGGATGTACTGCTTGAGTTCATCACGTCATTGCTAGAGTTTCCAGATCCTGGTGATAAGCTGAAAGAGTTAGGTGAATTAATAAAGGATGTGTTTCAACTGATGCCATCAGGAAAACATATGACTGGCAGAGATTTAGGGCGCTTAGGGCCAACAGCATCATTAAAGTATTGTTCTGCTGGGTGAAGGTAAGAGTTTGATGGCAATGGGATGGAAAAACTTGAACATCGAGTTATACAAAGACCTATGTTTTATAAAACGCAAAAATGTACAGGCCAGGCGCGCCATGCTACCTCACGAAATTCTGGGACTCCTGTCACCAACATTCATTCGCCTACGCAGCGAATGGGAGATGCCCTGGTCGCCCTGCGTCCGTCTCAACTACGCACAAAACCCTGCTCAGTTAAGACTACCTCAAATGGCTGGACTGCTATTCGGAATGCAATTCTTGCCTCCCTCGCGCGCTACTAGCGCACTTCGGATCAGCGAATTGCCCTGTCGCCTATCAGGGACTAAAAATCACCACTTCGCTAAGCTCCGTTTCCATGATTTTCAGCGATGGAAGGACCGATCCCATCACCTTTGATTAATGTAACATTATGTATTTTATCTTAACTCCTAAATTTTAATGATTAGCGCAACTAGGTTTGAGTACAAGTCTTCCAATTTTTATTTTCTGAAAGATACACCAATGCTCTCCACTGAACATGGGTAGCCCCTTATTTTTCAGCTTCTTTATTAAACTGCAGCCGAATGAAATGACTGATTTTGTAACTAAGAAATTCGAACTTTGACGACATAAGTAGTTTCGGCAACTAACTTAAAATGTGACACTCGGTAGGAGTCCAATAGCTTTAGCTATTTCTGAACCAGCAATAGCTAAAGCTATTGGACTCCTGCTAGTATATTGGCCACCCTTACCACATGTAAAATGGGTAGCTATAGTTTCACCTGATATAATAAGCAACTAATATTATATATCTGAAGTTTCCCAATTATTGAGTAGCTGAAATACACAATGCTGGTGTATCGAGGTTTATTTTAGGTGGTTTTGCCATGTTTATAGCAAACCCCTACTTAATTCCCCTTAGGCAATAGCATTTGAAACGAATGAAAAGACTATTTTTTTCATATAGTTGTAGCATAGTTTCAATTTTACCATAAATAATTATTGGGAAACTTCAGATATATAAAAAGTATTATATAACTCGATGTTCAAGTTTTTCCATCCCACGCTGTCAGCCCCGGACGGGCTGATAGTCTCCAGAAGGCGCAGGGAAATTTGCCAATCCGAAGTGCGCGATAGCGCGCGAGGGAGGCTAAAATTTTATCCCGAATAGCCGTAGAGCCATTTGTGGTAGCCATGACTGAGCTGCTTTGTGCTCAGTCTGTGGCGGACGCAGGGCGGCTGGAGCATCTCCTATTCGCTGCGTAGGTGAACGAATTACGGCGACAGGAGTCCCGGAATTTCGTGAGGTAGCATGGCGCGCCTGTTGCCATCAAACTCTTACCTTCACCCAGCAGAACAATACTTTAATGGAGGTAACTAGCGGCAATAATACTATCGTTTGTCCATTAACATACCCGCCGGAGCCTTTGTGTTTCTGCTTGTAAACCTTATAAATACGTTTTGTAGACTTAGATCGTGCTCGGTCTGATTCATCAAAGGCCAACACACCTTCAGTAATGCCATAACGTTTTAAAATTAAGACCACACTCACCCGTAGCAACCAGTCCCAGGGTATACTTGCTTTACGAAACACCCAGGATAATGCGGCTACTTTGCAATCTCCAAGGCTTGCTCGCTCAAACTTAGCCCAGCAAACAGAGTTCATTAGCAGTATGCCCGTTAACCTATCTTCGTCACGTTTATCTCTTCAAGTCATTGATTTATAATTCGCATTAAAAACTCATCGTAAAAATCCCTTTAGAATCAATGATGTTCTTTTTGAGGGTCTCTGTAGTGCCATCTTAACTTGCTCTGCCCCTTGATTTTCCCTGGTTTTTCACCGATGCTAGTGGTATGTATATTCGAAGAACCAAAACAACAGGCGCGCCATGCTACCTCACGAAATTCCGGGACTCCTGTCGCCATAATTCGTTCACCTACGCAGCGGATGGGAGATGCCCTGAACGCCCTGCGTCCGCAACGACTACGCACAAAAGCCGCTTCGTCATTACTACCTCACTGGCTGGACGGCTATTCGGAATGCAATTCTTGCTCCTCTCGCGTGCTGCTAGCACACGCCGAATCAGCGAATTTCCCTGTCGCCTATCAGGGACTAAAAATCACCACTTCGCTAAGCTACGTTTCCATGATTTTCAGCGAAAGCCTTGAAGACGGCTCAGCTTATTTCACTTACCGCATTGTAGAATCTGTGCGTATAGGAAAACAAGTCAAGCAACGTACATTGCTCAATATAGGTGCGGACTTTACGATTGATAAAAAGTACTGGCCCTTGCTGACGGCCAGAATCGAACAATTACAGCAAGGTTTGGAACCACATCAGGAAGAGCTATTCAATTTAGCCGATGATTTAAATCAACTTCTGGAAGCAACAGCCCAGCGCTATAGCTCACTGATGACTGCAAAACTGTCACAACCGCTAGATTCAAAAACAACAACGCGAGATTTTCATCATGTCGATATTAATCATGTCGAAGCCATTAATGCCCGTAGTATTGGTGTTGAAACCCTGGCACTGCATGCCGCACAGCAGTTACAGCTAGACAAAAGACTCATGGCGCTGGGCTTTAATAAAGTAGATACGGCGACGGCCCTGGGCACTATCATAGGACGTATGGTTTCACCCGGCAGTGAACTGCAAACACATGACTGGTTGCAAAATCGAACAGGCCTGGGCGAATTACTGGGTCATGACTACGGTAACACCAGCCTGACGCGATTATATACAGTCAGTGACAAGCTACTCAAACATCAGGCAACTCTTGAATATTTTCTGGCTGACCGAGAGCAGACGTTGTTCAATTTAAACCGCAAGATTGTATTGTACGATCTGACCAATACTTATTTTGAAGGCCAGTGCGCCCGAAACCCGAAAGCGAAATTCGGTCGCTCTAAAGAGAAACGCACTGATTGCCCGTTGGTTACTCTGGGGCTGGTTCTGGATGGTGACGGCTTTCCATTGAGTAGTCAGGTTTTTCCCGGCAACGCCAGTGAGCCCGCGACCTTGAAACTGATGCTTGACGAACTACGAGACAAGGATCCCTTTCATCAAATAAAGCCGGTGGTTATCATGGATGCCGGCATTGCCAGCGCTGACAATATTGCCTGGTTAATCGAACAAGATTATCATTATCTCGTTGTCAGTCGAGAACAACATGTAAAAAACCCAAGAGATCAGAAAACTCCGGTAGCGGTCAGGGATACCCGGGACAGCAATGTTGTTGTTTATCGTGAAGTTGATCAAGAAACCGGGGAAACCCGACTCTATTGTCATTCAGAACAAAAAGCAAAAAAAGAACAAGGTATCCGTAATCGCTTCCATGCTCGTCTGGAAGAGGTCCCTGGAAAAACTGCACACAGGTCTGAGCAAAAAAGGCACCCTTAAAAAATACGACAAAATACTGGAACGTATCGGACGACTACGTGAAAAACATAGCCGTGTTGCTGCAGATTACACCATTAACGTTATCGCGGATGACAAAAAAAACAAAGCCATCGGTATAGAATGGCAACGTAAACCTGAAAGTGACCAAAAAGATAAGCACTGTGGTGTTTACTGCCTAAGAACGAATATCCCTGACTGGTCGGAAGAACAGTTATGGCTAACCTATACCATGCTGACTGAGATTGAAGCGACCTTTAGAAGCCTGAAAACCGAGCTAGGCTTGCGCCCTGTCTATCACAAAAAAGAAGAGCGGGTTACCGGACACCTATTCATCACATTATTAGCTTACCACCTGGTACATGTACTGCGTTCGCTGAAAATCAGGGAAACGGAGCCTAAGCGAAGTGATGATTTTTAGTCCTCGATAGCCGTAGGGCCGTTATTTTGTCGGAGTCTGAGCGTTAGCGAAGGTGGAGACAAAATAAAAGGCCATCCGACACGGCGTCAAGTCATTTGGAGCCTATGTTCCGACCCCTTGTTGGGTCGGGACGAGGTGACGAGGACGAATCGGGGCCGCCGGAGGCATAAGTGGTCGCGTTAAGTTTTTGCTGCTTGCTTGGGCTGGGATGCCCAAAACAAGCTTTCGCAAAAATAGCGACTCCCCGTATCAACTTAGATTGCAGGACATCCATCTAAGCTGGGAAAGCATTCGCAACAGGATGTCGACCCAGCAACGCATGACCATTACTTTACCCACGGATAACGATACAATCATTCACCTGCGAACCACAAGCAAAGCAGAAACCAGACAAAAACAAATATACACTGCGTTGAATATTAACCCCGACCCGATTGGAAAAGTTAAAACGATCGTTGATATGAAACCTGTAGTGCCAACTGGGGTCGATTGAAAAATTTAACTCATTGAAATAATGGGAAATTGACTGTATATGTCACGAAGATAGGTTAAACAAGTGCCCAACCAGGCGGCTTGAATCCGTGTCAAAGCGGCTCCGGGTTTTAGCTGATTGAGCGCATCATTTAAATCGTCAATATAGCTTTGGATAAAGGTGGCTGGGGCATTCATTAACATGGGCTTACACCGATAAAATTACAACAACCTCAGAATACCTGATTTTACCTTCTCAATATCAAAAACTTGAACATCGAGTATAAAGAAACGCGTGCATATGTTGCAGCAGTTCTGACCTATGCCTTGATTTATCAGAGCCGTATGCAGAGTGGTGACATGCGCATGCAAGATTTTATGAGGGATATAAAGAACAGCAACAGGTTAGTGTCGTCTAATTTGACTGAAAGAAGTCTTAAATAACGCTTATCGCAGGGCTTTATTTAGACGTAAAAACGTATGATAATTTTATTCTACCTTGGTTAATTACAGGGTATAATATCGAAGTTTGAAAATATAATTATAAAAAAGAAACAGGATTTGGAATGCAAAAGCAGCAAAGTTATGATCGCGCAGAATTATTAGAATCAGGCCATAACGGTTTGTTTGGCCCTGGCAATGCTAAATTGCCACTGCCTAATATGTTAATGATGGATCGAATTACGCTGATCACCGATGAGGGTGGCGAATTTGATAAAGGCGAGATGATTGCTGAATTAGATATTAATCCGGATCTATGGTTTTTTGATTGTCATTTTCAAGGTGATCCGGTGATGCCGGGATGTTTAGGTCTCGATGCAATGTGGCAACTAGTCGGTTTTTATCTGGGCTGGAAAGGTGGGCCAGGAAGAGGGCGCGCATTAGGTGTAGGCGAAGTTAAATTTACCGGTCAGGTATTGCCAACGGCAAAAAAAGTGATCTACCGTATACAATTAAAGCGGGTTATTATGCGTAAGTTAGTCATGGGCATAGCCGATGCAACTATGGAAGTAGATGGCAAAGTGATTTACACTGCAAAAGACCTACGCGTAGGTTTATTTACCAATACAACAGATTTTTAAGAGGCGAGATATGAAGAGAATAGTTATCACAGGACTAGGAATTGTTTCTAGTGTTGGAAATAACAGTGATGAAGTTCTTGCGTCTTTAAAGGATGGGAAGTCAGGCATTAGTTTTGCTGAAGATTATAAAGAATTAGGCTTTCGTAGCCATGTGCGTGGCGCGATAGATATCAATCTGGATGATTTTATCGAGCGTAAGATCAAACGATTTATGGGTGATGGTGCGGCATTTAATTATATTGCCATGCAGCAAGCAATTACCGATGCAGGTCTGGAAGATGATGAAGTTTCCAATGTACGTACCGGCTTGATTATGGGTTCTGGTGGTCCGTCGACATCTAATTTAGTCGCTGCGGCAGATATTTTGCGTGAAAAGGGATTGAAGCGGGTTGGACCTTATATGGTACCACGTACCATGTCGAGCACGAATATTGCCTGTTTAGCAACGCCGTTTAAAATTAAAGGTATCAACTACTCCATTACTTCGGCTTGTGCGACTAGCGCGCATTGTATTGGTAATGCGATGGAACAGGTTCAATTAGGTAAGCAGGATGTGGTTTTTGCCGGAGGTGGTGAAGAAGTACACTGGACCATGTCTGTGCTATTTGATGCGATGGGTGCGATGTCATCTAAATATAATGATACGCCAACTACAGCTTCTCGAGCTTATGACTTGACCCGTGATGGTTTTGTGATTTCTGGTGGTGGAGGCGTACTGGTTCTGGAAGAACTAGAACATGCTAAAGCTCGTGGTGCAAAAATTTATGCCGAGCTAACGGGTTACGGTGCAACATCTGATGGCTATGATATGGTGCAGCCTTCAGGCGAAGGTGCGGTGCGTTGTATGCAACAGGCAATGGCTACGATTCATGGTGATAAAGTGGATTATGTTAATGCACATGGTACCAGTACGCCGGTTGGGGATGAACGTGAAATAGGTGCATTACGTGAGGTATTTTCAGCTGCAGAAATGCCGTATATTACCTCGACCAAATCGCTTACCGGGCATGCACTAGGTGCGGCGGGTGTTAACGAGGCGATTTACTCTATTATGATGATGCAGAATGATTTTATCAGTGCATCGGCGAATATTACCCAGTTAGACCAAATGGCTGAAGGTATGCCTATTGTTGCAGAACGCAAAGATAATGTGACATTAAATACGGTTATGTCGAATAGTTTTGGCTTTGGTGGTACCAATGCCTCGCTGATTTTTCAGCGCTACAACGGCTAAATGACACAGTGTAGGGAGTGGCTTTAGCTCGCTTTATAGAAGATTAGCAGCCTAAAGTCACGCCCTACAATTATATTTCAATCTAAGCCAATTAAACTAAAAGGCGAGAAAGTGCTTATCAAAATAGCGCTCTCTCGCCTTTTGTCGTTATTATTAAGTTGCTTTTATGTCTAATCCAAAAAAAGATCGTACTGAATTTAATAAACTGCACAAGCGCCTACGTAGAAATGTAGGGAGTGCGATTGCTGATTTTAAGATGATTGAAGCGGGCGATAAAGTGATGGTGTGCTTATCCGGCGGCAAAGATTCGTATACTTTGCTGGATATTCTGCTGCACTTACAGAAAACCGCGCCGATCAAGTTTGAGATTCTGGCGGTCAACCTGGATCAGAAACAGCCGGGTTTTCCTAAGCATGTGTTGCCTGAATATCTAAAAAAACTGGGTGTTGAGTACCATATAATCGAAAATGATACTTATAGTGTTGTCAAACGTGTAATCCACGAAGGGCAGACAACCTGTAGCCTGTGTTCACGGTTACGCCGTGGATCTTTATATGGCTATGCACAGCAGCAGGGCATAACTAAAATTGCCCTGGGACATCATCGGGATGATATTCTGGAGACGTTTTTTCTAAATATTTTTTATGCGGGGAAATTAAAAGCCATGCCGCCCAAGTTACTCAGTGATGATGGTAATAATATGGTTATCAGACCGCTAGCTTATTGCAAAGAAAAAGATATACAGCAATATGCCGATTATAAGCAGTTCCCAATTATTCCATGTAATTTATGTGGTTCACAAGAGAACCTGCAGCGCCAGGCGATGAAACAGATGCTGGAAAGCTGGGATAAATTATTTCCAGGGCGACTAGAAAGTATTTTTTCCAGTTTGCAAAATATAGCGCCATCGCAACTGGCCGATGCAGAGTTGTTTGACTTTATGGGCTTGAAGCTGGATAGACAAGGCAATGAAATGTCGCCTGTATTTACGAGTGATACTGCGGGGCTGGATATATTACAGTAATTATACTCTGGTAGTGCGGACTTTAGTCTGCTATGGGTGGCTAGAAATAGCGGACTAAAGTCCGCACTACAACAGCAATACAGACGAGACTCGAGGTGGCTATTTCTTTTCAAGCTAAGGATTTTATTCAGACTAAAGAAGGGCTGGTGTTTGCTGTAGTTGAACAAGGCCTGGAAAATGGGAAAGTGCTATGTTTTTTACGCTATAAGCTAGCAGGGGACGGCTGGCAAAAATTGGCGACGGCTGAGGCTAATCAGTTTCTTCAGCAGAATTACCCACAATACTTATTTTTTTCAACGGTAAAATCCGCCCATTTACATGCGGTTTCTGTCGCTGATATTAGTATTCATCACCAGCCGGTACTGCGCTTACAACAAATCCTGGCCAAGCCGAATCCTGATATTATCGAGCAGGACCTTATTGCCTTATGCCAATTGCTGCGGACTGAAGGCATGCAGTTATACGATTTAGGCATTACTGGGTCTTTATTAATAGGCGCGCAAAAGGCAGGCTCTGATATTGATCTGCTGGTGTACGATAGAAAGTTATTTGATCAGTTAAGACAACTGATCAAAAAAATGCTTGCAGTGGGTAAATTACAACAACTCGATAAGTCAGCCTGGCTTGATTCATATCAGCGCAGACAGGGTGACTTGAGCTATGCCGAGTATGTCTGGCACGAGCAGAGAAAATACAATAAGGCGTTAATAAACAGTCGAAAACTTGATTTAAGTTTAAATGTGCTGACTAAGGAATTAAGCAATATCAGTTATCAAAAAAAAGGCATGGTTATTATTCAAGCTGGTGTAATCGATGAGCAGCATGCTTTTGATTATCCGGCCAAACTCATCATTGATCACCAGAATATTGCTGAAGTTGTTTGCTATACAGCAACCTATACCGGTCAAGCGGAACAGGGTGAAACCATTGAAGTAGCGGGGCAACTGGAAATTTCCAGCACGGGGAAGACGCGAATTCTGGTAGGTTCAAGCCGAGAAGCAGAGGGTGAGTATATTAAAGTGGTTTCCAGTCTATGATCCCACTTCCAGAATTTAGTGCAGTTATTCTAGACATGGATGGCTTGCTGTTAGATACCGAAGCCACTTATGTTCGAGCCTGGCAACTTGCAGCTAATGAACTGGGGTATGAGATTAGTAACGATTTTTGTGTGCGTCTTTCGGGTTTGCCTTTTGCTCTCGTAGACGAGAAATTTGCCGAGTATCTGGGCGCAGATTTTCCGTTGGCTGAGTTTTATACGCGTAGTGGCGAACTTTGGCGAGAGGTGGCAGAAATCGAGGGGATTGGGGTTAAAAAAGGAGCTTATGATTTATTACGTATACTTGATGAGTCACAAATCCCATATAGCCTGGCAACTAATAGTCCTGAGCTTAATGCGCGTGAATGTTTACGTTATGCGGGTATTGAGGAATTATTTAGTATTATCGTTTGCCGTGATCATGTTCAGAACCCTAAACCAGCAGCAGATATTTTTCTGCGCGCAGCGCATTTAATGCAACAGTCTATGCAATCGTGTCTGGTAGTGGAAGATTCTTTAACTGGCCTACGGGCAGCGAAAAATGCGCATGCTTTTTCGGTATTGATTCCCTCTATTCCTGACCCTAATGAACAAATGCAGGCTTTAGCGGGTTTAGTGCTTAATGATTTGCTGGAACTATCTAGGCTGGTATAAGTAATCAGTACACAATCATGTATAATGCTCATTTTTATTCCTTTCCTGTATTGCATATAGTCCTTTGAAAGCCACTCAAAACAAGATCACAGTTATTGCTCCTGCGCGGCTGCATATGGGTTTTATTGATTTAAGTGGTTCACTAGGACGACATTTCGGTAGCATCGGTGTTGCATTAAATGAAATTAACACACGATTATCCATCAGCTATGCGGATCAATTGCTATTGACTGGAATACAGTCTGAGCGGGCCTTGCAAAGCATCCGGCAATTATGTGATGCATTAAATGTTCCAGATAAGCTGCGGCTTGATGTGTCATCAAGCATCCCTGAACATGTCGGCCTAGGCTCGGGAACACAATTGGCTATTGCGCTGGGCCTGGCTCTCAGTGCTTATTATGATTTAGGCCTGAATGTGCGCGATATTGCCAGGCTAACGGCACGTGGAGCGCGCTCTGGAATTGGTATTGCTATCTTTGAACAAGGTGGTTTGGTCGTTGATGGTGGGCGTGGTGAGCATACAATAACCCCGCCGGTTATTTCGCGCATGAATGTACCCGAAGACTGGCGGTTTATTCTGGTATTTGACAAGCGAGGGCAGGGATTGCATGGTGATGCTGAAATTCAGGCATTTAAAGAATTACCAACATTTCCTCAGCAGGAAGCAGCGCGACTATGTTATTTGCTGATGATGCAGGGCTTGCCTGCTTTGGCCGAGGATGATCTTTCCTTATTTGGTGATGTGATTACGCAGTTACAATCCTCTGTAGGTGCTCATTTTGCCAGTGCGCAAGGTGGTATATTTACCAGTAATGAGGTGGCTGCTGCCGTGCAATTTTTACAAGACCAGGGGGCTGTAGCAATCGGTCAGACATCCTGGGGGCCGACCGGATTTTGTGCTGCTCAGGGTGTTGAGTTAGCTGAGCAGTTAAAAGAGCAAGTTGAACAAAAATTCTCACATTTTGAAAATTTATCGATACTTGTAGCTAGTGCCCGAAATAGTGGCGGTGAAGTTAAAATAGAGCGGGCTTTAGTCCGCAACTAACACACTTGGTAATGACGCAGTTTTCAGGTACTAGCGGACTAAAGTCCGCCCTACATGGGGTGCTGGTTATTGCGCAAGCGGGAAGAATGCTAGCTCACGCTGTAAGGCAGGCGGGTTATACTCCATTAGTTATTGATCTGTATGCAGACCATGATACTGTAACGATTGCAGCACGCGTCTGGCAAATAAAAAACTTATCATTAGCAGAGGTGCAGGCAGCTGTTGCAAACCTGTTACTTAATTATAAGATCCAGTGGATTATTTATGGCAGTGGGCTGGAGAACTACCCGGAAACTCTCGAGTATCTGGCAAGTTGTAGCCACGTAACTGGGAGTGACTTTGCCATCATCAGGCAGTTAAATGCTAAGCAAGCATTCTTCTGGCAGCTGGATACACTGGGTATTCAGCACCCTGAAGTGCAATTTGATCCACCCGGAAATAATGCTGGCTGGTTAATTAAGCCGGTTAAGCATGTGGGTGGCCTGGGTATCCGTGTCTGTAATGGCGATGCGAAGGACAGCGAATATTATCAGAAATTTTGTACTGGTAAGGTACGCTCGGCTCTATTTTGTGCGGATGGTGAGCAGTTTCAGCTGATAGGGTTTCACCGGCAATGGACTGTTGCAGAAGATAACTTTGCTTTTGCGGGTATGATAACTGCCGATTGTTTATCGGTAGGGCAGCGGCAAACTGTGCATCACTGGCTTAAAAAACTGGTCAGATTTTATAGTCTTAAAGGATTGGCGAGCCTGGATTTTATCAGCAATGATCAGGGTTGTTTTATGTTGGAAATAAACCCGCGACCACCTGCAAGTATGATGCTGTATCCTGAATTTGATTTACTGGATGCACACAGGACGGGGCGCGTAGAGGTTACTTTTAAAGATAAAGATTTTCGTGCATTGCAGGTCGTATACGCAAGCAGGCCATATAAAATATCCCCAGGGGTCGAATGGCCGGAGTGGAGCTTTGATCAGCCACAAGCTGCAACTTGCATATTAGTGAATCAGCCAATCTGTAGTATTATGGCGCGTGGAAAAACAGCTGAACAAACGTTAGCCCGGTTACAGGGGCAACAAACACATATTGAAAATATTATATTAAATAGGTAATTATCATCATGCAATACACAGCGAGCGTTAATAAGCTGACAGGACCATTAGTACAGGGGCTCATCGAAAATGCAGACAAATTGAGGCTGCAAGTCGTTAAGCTGCAAAATGGCTGCACTATTATAGATGCCGGAATTAATGTTCCCGGAGGTTTGGAAGCCGGACGTATAATTACCGAGATTTGCCTGGGTGGCATGAGTACCGTTGCTCTTTCGCATACGCCCTATACTGAAAATTGGCCCTTAACAGTCAATGTACATACCAGTAATCCGGTGCTAGCCTGTTTAGGAAGTCAGTATGCAGGTTGGAGCCTGGCGCATGAGAAATATTTTGCTTTAGGGTCTGGCCCGGCGCGGGCAATGGCAACTAAAGTGAAAGATGGCAAAACCCTGCCGGTTGAAGAGCTGTATGCAGAGCTGGAATATAACGATCAGGCAGATATGGCGACATTGGTTATCGAAAATGATGCCATTCCGCCGGTAGAAATTGTAGAAAAAATCGCTCAGGCTTGTGGCTTGGCTTGCGATAAACTCACCATTATTGTGACCCCTACTAGCAGTTTGGCCGGAAGCGTACAGGTCGTTGGTCGCGTACTGGAAGTGGCGATGCACAAAGCGCATGAATTACATTTTCCGTTAGAAAATATTGTTGATGGCATGGGCAGTGCGCCTTTATGCCCTCCACATCCTGATTTTGTTCAGGCAATGGGGCGTACAAATGATGCAATTTTATTTGCAGGCCAGGTACATATCTTTGTTAAAGGCTCTGATGAAGAAGCTGAGAAATTAGCGACGGCGCTTCCTAGCTCTACGTCTAAGGATTACGGCAAGCCTTTTGCACAGGTCTTTAAAGACGCGAAATATGATTTTTTCAAAATCGATGGCATGTTATTCAGCCCTGCAAGTGTGATTGTAACTGCAGTGGAATCGGGTAATAGCTTCAGAGCTGGAAAATTAGATAATGATTTATTAAATCAATCTTTTGGCACATAAAATTAAATTAGTGATAAGGCTGTATTTTTCCTTATAAATTAAGGTAAAATGGTGGGCTTTTTAACACTGGGCTTAGTAGTGCTGGATATTACTGATTTAGCTCCATTCAATTGATAAAACATCAATACCTTGTAGAGTACAACAATGACAGATTTATCTCTTTATAGAAATATCGGTATTTTCGCGCATGTTGATGCGGGAAAAACCACAACAACGGAACGTATCCTGAAGCTGACGGGTAAAATCCATAAGCTGGGTGAAGTGCATGATGGTGCTGCAACAACAGATTTCATGGAGCAAGAGCAAGAGCGTGGAATTACGATTCAGTCTGCTGCGACTTCATGCTTCTGGAAAGATCATCGCTTTAATATTATTGATACTCCGGGGCACGTTGACTTTACTATTGAGGTATACCGTTCGTTAAAAGTATTAGACGGTGGTATCGGTGTATTTTGTGGCTCAGGTGGTGTAGAACCACAATCAGAAACTAACTGGCGTTATGCGAATGATTCAGAAGTTGCACGGGTTATTCTGGTTAACAAGCTAGATCGTCTAGGTGCTGATTTTTACCGCGTTGTTAAGCAAGTTGAAGATGTTCTGGGTGCTAATCCGCTCGTTATGGTTCTACCGATTGGAACAGAAGATGACTTCGTGGGTGTGGTTGATTTATTAACCCGTAAAGCATGGGTATGGGATAGTTCAGGTGATCCAACAAACTACGAAATACAAGATGTACCTGCAGATATGGTCGATCAGGTTGAAGAGTGGCGCGAAAAATTAATCGAAACTGCGCTTGAGCAAGACGATGATGCGATGGAAAAATATCTGGATGGTGAAGAGCCAGATATAGAAACTATCAAAGCCTGTATCCGTAAAGGTACAATCAACCTTGATTTCTTCCCGACTTACTGTGGTTCTGCATTTAAAAACAAAGGTATTCAACTAATACTGGATGCGGTTATTGATTATCTGCCATCACCGACTGAAGTTAAGCCACAGCCAGAAGTGGATGAAGAGGGTGAAGAAACAGGTGAATTTGCAATTGTTGATGTCGACAGACCTTTCCGTGCCTTAGCATTCAAAATTATGGATGACCGGTACGGTGCTTTAACCTTTGTACGTATTTACTCAGGTAAATTGAACAAAGGCGATACGATTATGAATAGCTTCACAGGTAAAACTGAACGTGTTGGTCGTATGGTAGAAATGCATGCGGATGAGCGTATTGAGTTAGATAGCGCACAAGCGGGTGGCATTATCGCAATTGTGGGTATGAAAAATGTGCAAACAGGACATACGTTGTGTGATCCAAAGAGCCCTGCAACCTTAGAGCCTATGATATTCCCTGATCCAGTTATCTCGATTGCGGTATCGCCTAAAGATAAAGCTGGTTCTGAGAAAATGGGTATCGCAATTGGTAAGATGGTTGCTGAAGATCCGTCTTTCCGCGTAGAAACTGACGAAGACTCAGGTGAAACGATTCTACGTGGAATGGGTGAGTTACATTTAGATATTAAAGTAGATATTCTAAAACGTACTCATGGTATCGATGTAGAAGTAGGTAAACCTCAAGTGGCTTACCGCGAAACAATCACTAAATCAATTGAAGATAGCTACACACATAAAAAGCAATCAGGTGGTTCTGGTCAATTTGGTAAAATTGATTACCGAATTGAGCCAGGTGAGCCAGGGACAGGTTTTGTTTTTGAATCTAAAGTAACTGGTGGTAATGTTCCTAGAGAATTTTGGCCAGCGGTAGAAAAAGGCTTTAAAAGCATGATTGATACCGGCGTATTAGCGGGTTTCCCATGTTTAGACTTTAAAGTAACTTTATTAGATGGTGGCTTTCATGCAGTGGATTCATCAGCAGTGGCTTTTGAAATCGCAGCAAGGTCAGCGTACCGTCAATCAATTCCGAAAGCAGGGCCTCAGTTGATTGAACCAATCATGAAAGTGGATGTGTTTACTCCAGAAGATCATGTAGGTGATGTGATTGGGGATTTAAACCGTCGTCGTGGCATGATCCAGGGGCAGGAAGCAGGTGTAACAGGTGTACGCATTAAAGCAGAAGTACCACTAAGCGAAATGTTTGGTTATATCGGTGACTTACGTACGATGACATCGGGTCGTGGACAATTCTCTATGGAATTCTCGCATTATCTACCATGTCCTAAAAACGTATCTGAAGAAGTCATTAAAGAAGTTCAGGAACGAGAGAAAGCTAAGAAATAAACGCTGAATGAGCGACTAGCTCAGTTTATAAGTATTGAAGAAGCCACCCGCTTATGTAAGCAGGTGGCTTTTTGTTTCTGGTGGATACAGAAGCTTGGGCTTTACTTGTCTATCAAGTTGGCACTGATATATTGAACTCGACTTTATGCAACTTCCTGCCTGTCTTGTATTGTATGTGTGGAACTTATGTTATTACTTGCATTGACTTCAACATCTAGCGCTTTTAACAATCCATTTTCAATGGAATAGATCCAGCCGTGTACGGTTAAATCTTTATTCTTTCGCCAGGCTCGTTGTACAATCGTGGTATGACATACATTGGCAACCTGTTCAATCACATTTTTTTCGCACAATAAGTCTAGTTTTTCCTGCTCCGTCGCTTTGGCATCTATTTCATCTTTGTGTAAGCGATATACATCTTTAATATGTCCTAACCAGTTATCAATCAAGCCCAGCTCTTTTCCATCATAAGCAGCTTTAATACCACCGCAGCCATAATGTCCACAAACAATAATATGCTTTACATGTAGCACTTCCACAGCAAACTGAATAACTGACAGGCAGTTTAAGTCAGTGTGGACCATAACATTGGCAATATTGCGGTGTACAAAGACCTCACCGGGGTTTAAGTCAATGACCTGGTTTGCAGAAACGCGACTATCGGAGCAGCCTATCCAGAGATACTCAGGCGTTTGTTGCTTGGATAAGTTAAGAAAAAAATTAGGGTTATGTTCCGTCATTTTTCTTGCCCATGTCTGATTTCTTTTTAATAAGTTCTTTAATTGGCGGAGCATAAAATTCTCGTTGTTTTTATTATGATTTCTGGAGTATTGAGCTAACTAAAGAGGCAATTTAGTAACTGAAGTTTCCCAATTATTGAGTAGCTGAAATACACAGTGCTGGTGTATCGAGGTTTATTTTAGGTGGTTTTGCAATGTTTATAGCAAACCCCTACTTAATTCCCCTTAGGCAATAGCATTTGAAACGAATGAAAAGACTATTTTTTTCATATAGTTGTAGCATAGTTTCAATTTTACCATAAATAATTATTGGGAAACTTCAGTTTAGTAAGACAAGTGGTAATGTAAATTTCGCTAGCACAGCCCGCCACTTACTCCATTATCCTGAAAAAAAATCTTAATGCCAGATTAATTTCACTTTTGTGATTATGAACATCATGGCAATATTTTGTGTGCGTGCCTGAATGAAATATTCTGGTTTAGCCTAGAAAGATGCTTTAGTAGTTGTAATTTCAACTAAAAATTAGAATAATAGCAAGTCAGGGGGATTTGTTGGCGCTAAATATTATCATGATGGTAGCGAACCTACCGTTAGCCGATAAAGAACCATTGAGATTTTTTTATTAAAGGAATAGTATGGAAAAATAACTTACTTTCTTTAATATTTTCTATGCAGACATTTGATATGCCCAGTGTTTGCTTACTAAAATGAATAGGGCATGGAGACATTGAAATGAAAAAAATTATCGCTGGTTTAGTAATCTTGTTAGCAAGTACTGCTTCATTTGCAGGTACTTATGAATGTAAAGGCTATTTAGATAATGTTCAGGTTGGGCCTGCAGTTAAAGTAAATGCTACAAAAACACCTATTGCTGAAGATAAGTCTTATGATCGCATGACAAAAGGAGGAGTTAAATTGGATTATGTGAGATGTAAGAAGATAAAATAGACTACAAGAAAGCAACTATTTCTAGTGTAGCAGCTATTTTGGACGGATTAATAGATGTCTGTATTTTTTATTGTAAATCAACAGTTTATTAAACATCTTATCCATCAAACCTAAATAGGTGCTGCACTAGTATAGATAATAATTGCTCTTAGAATCTTTTGCCTCTTTTGAATTTTAATTCGCGGATCTGGAAATAAATAATTGTCCAATAGTGGGCAGGATTTTTGTACGTATTCAAGGCATAGCAGCAGGCTACGTAAAGGTACTACAATGCAGAAGACGGGCAAAAAGATCAGCCGTCGCTGAAAATCAGGGAAACGTAGCCTAAGCGAAGTGATGATTTTTAGTCCGCGATAGCCGTAGGGCCGTTGTTTTGTCGGAGTCTGAGCGTTAGCGAAGGTGGAGACAAAATAAAAGGCCATCCGACACGGCGTCAAGTCATTTGGAGCCTATGTTCCGACCCCTTGTTGGGTCGGGACGAGGTGACGAGGACGAATCGGGGCCGCCGGAGGCATAAGTGGTCGCGTTAAGTTTTTGCTGCTTGCTTGGGCTGGGATGCCCAAAACAAGCTTTCGCAAAAATAGCGACTCCCCGACGTTTATCTTCTTTATCCCACTGCTTTAAGGCTGGATCCGGCATATAAAAGAAAAAACCGACAGGCACTGTAATGGATGAGGTAACTAGCAGCAATAATACTATCGTTTGTCCATTAACATACCCGCCGGAGCCTTTGTGTTTCTGCTTGTAAACCTTATAAATACGTTTTGTAGACTTAGATCGTGCTCGGTCTGATTCATCAAAGGCCAACACACCTTCAGTAATGCCATAACGTTTTAAAATTAAAACCACACTCACCCGTAGCAACCAGTCCCAGGGTATACTTGCTTTACGAAACACCCAGGATAATGCAGCTACTTTGCAATCTTCAAGGCTTGCTCGCTCAAACTTAGCCCAGCAAACAGAGTTCATTAGCAGTATGCCCGTTAAACAAGTGCCCAACCAAGCGGCTTGAATCCGTGTCAAAGCGGCTCCGGGTTTTAGCTGATTGAGCGCATCATTTAAATCGTCAATATAGCTTTGGATAAAGGTGGCTGGGGCATTCATTAACATGGGATTACACCGATAAAATTACAACAACCTCAGAATACCTGATTTTACCTTCTCAATATCAAAAACTTGAACATCGAGTTTTAGCATTGAGATCATGTAATTAGCATGTAGTTTCTGCCGATCCCACCAGACAAAGTCGGTGACGGCTTTATCGTAGACATAGAGATGTTTCTGAGAGCTGTTATTTCCCTTGTTTTGCTTTTCAATATGATCTCGTAACACAGGTATTTCTTGATGTCTCTGAGTTCCGTTTGTCACCAGACAAAGAAATCTGAGCAACCCACTTCTGAGATTCAACGCGTAAATCCCCCCGGCCGCATAAACTTTCCCCTTGCTGTTTTTTTCAGTATGGCAGGCATGATCAATAAAATGTCCATCCGCTGCTTCTATGGTGTATTCGTCAAGTTCCGGGAATGCTTTAAGATAATCAATGCCTTGCGATAGCAGTGTTTCAGAGTGAAGATGATAGCTCTGCTGTTCAAATGCCTCAAGCATACTTGTTCGTCTATGCGACTTCAGTGATTTAAAATACGTTGAGTGGGGAAGCAGCTGGCCATAAATCTGTTCATTGGTTTGGAGGAAATGGCGACCACTATCGACTACACTGATACAGCGTAATAACCCAAGGCGAATAAAGTCGATATCCTTCAACTCTGGGCATGAACGAGCCCACAAAGGATGACGCTCTGCTAACAGGGCACGTTCCATACTTTCATTGCAGTGTTGGTGAATATGTTCAGAGAGTGGTAGGTCTTTAAGCATGGGTGATATCCGTTTATGAGGTGATTAAAACGGAAATTTTTAGAGGAATTTTTTCGGCAAATGCAAGCTTTATTTGAAATTATTTGTTGTTTTTTTACGGTGCCTACAGAGTGTCTATTTGCTGTTATAAGTGATTAAAATCAAAAATATGGGAATATTCGAGTGGTGCTACATTCAGGTAGGTTATAGGCTGCTTTGTTTAGGTACTTCTTCTTTCAATGGAAAAACTGATGTCCACAATAGCACTCACCTGGAATGCTATTAATCCTGCTTTATTACCAGGCACACCTGTATATGCTCGTTTTCGACTTACACGTACCCACTTGACTGATAATGGGGGGACTACTAAAGATGAACGTGCGGAAGGGGGCGCGGCTGATGGCGAAGTAGAAGATTATGCTATTCTTCCCCCCGTTGCGTCACCTGATGCTTATTCGGTAGCTGAAGATGGAAGCTTGAAAATCACCGCAAGCCCGAGAGGTGTGTTAGCGAATGATAATGATCCTGCGAGTAAGCCTCTGACCGCCGCTGAAAATCAGGGAAACGGAGCCTAAGCGAAGTGATGATTTTTAGTCCGCGATAGCCGTAGGGCCGTTATTTTGTCGGAGTCTGAGCGTTAGCGAAGGTGGAGACAAAATAAAAGGCCATCCGACACGGCGTCAAGTCATTTGGAGCCTATGTTCCGACCCCTTGTTGGGTCGGGACGAGGTGACGAGGACGAGGACGAATCGGGGCCGCCGGAGGCATAAGTGGTCGCGTTAAGTTTTTGCTGCTTGCTTGGGCTGGGATGCCCAAAACAAGCTTTCGCAAAAATAGCGACTCCCCAAAGTGCTAGATACTGATGTCAGCAATGGTGTGCTTGCCCTGGATCCCGATGGCAGTTTTACCTATACCCCAACTCGATTACTTGATGGGACAGATACCTTTAGCTATCATGCCAATGATGGTACTTTTGACAGCAACATCGTGACAGTCACCATCACGGTAAATCACATCAATCATCCACCAATTGCGCAGGATGACGGCTACAAAACACCTGAAGATACGCGGCTCAAAGTTACCTCAGCCAAAGGTGTTTTACACAACGATACCGACCCTGATGTACATGACACCTTGCACGCCATCAAGGTCACTGATCCTGGCCATGGCTCGCTGACATTAAATGCAGATGGTAGCCTGGTTTATACGCCAAATGCTAATTACAACGGTCTGGATAGTTTTACCTATAACTCGATGTTCAAGTTTTTCCATCCCATTGCCATCAAACTCTTACCTTCACCCAGCAGAACAATACTTTAATGATGGTGTTGGCCCTAAGCGCCCTAAATCTCTGCCAGTCATATGTTTTCCTGATGGCATCAGTTGAAACACATCCTTTATTAATTCACCTAACTCTTTCAGCTTATCACCAGGATCTGGAAACTCTAGCAATGACGTGATGAACTCAAGCAGTACATCCATTTGAGACTTGCGCTGTAAGCTTCCTACGGTATACTCAGGTAGTTTGCTTTCAATGCGGGCTATTTGCTCTGGGTGAAGGAGAAGGCAATGGTCAAACAAAAGACTCAGAATCAGGCCACGGCTTGATCCCTCTTCATCTAATTGTTTGGCCTCACGCCCCCATCCTTCATAAAGCTTCCAGTCCTCAAAGAAAACCTCAATCAGCCATCTCAACGTATAGGCTTGAATAATATCTTGTGTGCGCCAAGTCAGGTCTGTCGCCACTAAATAGCGATAGTCGTTTTCACCGTCATATTTTAAGGCAATGACAAAGCGTTTTTTACTGTGAGAACTCACCTTCAATCGTGCACTGCTGACAGTCACTTTAATCTCTTTGCCGCCACGTACACGTATTATCTGATCAATGCCTTTGTTAATCGAATTAAAGTAGCTCTCGACTGACCTTATTCTACCTCTATATTCAATATTTTGGTTTTTACGTAATTGGCTAATCACCTGCGAGCCTCCAGATTCTTTAGCGGCTTCGTCCATAAAGGCTTTTTCACCATACAGCGCATCAGCCAGTACGCCTTTAATTTTAATCAGGCTATGCGCAACTTTAAACTCTTTTAATAAGCCTAATGCAATCTCTGTTTTGGTCGGGTAGGCACTGTCACGTTCAGGCTTAATAGGCCGATCTTTTTTTGCTATACCGCTCTTTTTCAACCGTTTATCTTCTTTATCCCACTGCTTTAAGGCTGGACCCGGCATATAAAAGAAAAAACCGACAGGCACTGTAATGGATGAGGTAACTAGCAGCAATAATACTATCGTTTGTCCATTAACATACCCGCCGGAGCCTTTGTGTTTCTGCTTGTAACCTTTATAAATACGTTTTGTAGACTTAGATCGTGCTCGGTCTGATTCATCAAAGGCCAACACACCTTCAGTAATGCCATAACGTTTTAAAATTAAGACCACACTCACCCGTAGCAACCAGTCCCAGGGTATACTTGCTTTACGAAACACCCAGGATAATGCGGCTACTTTGCAATCTCCAAGGCTTGCTCGCTCAAACTTAGCCCAGCAAACAGAGTTCATTAGCAGTATGCCCGTTAAACAAGTGCCCAACCAAGCGGCTTGAATCCGTGTCAAAGCGGCTCCGGGTTTTAGCTGATTGAGCGCATCATTTAAATCGTCAATATAGCTTTGGATAAAGGTGGCTGGGGCATTCATTAACATGGGCTTACACCGATAAAATTACAACAACCTCAGAATACCTGATTTTACCTTCTCAATATCAAAAACTTGAACATCGAGTATAAAGCCAACGACGGACATACCGATAGCAATGCAGTAACGGTTGATATTACGGTTAATGCGGTTAATGATGCGCCTATACCAAGCGCTGATCACTATACGACTGCCGAAGATACAGTGTTAAATATTGATAGTGCACATGGTGTACTGGTGAATGATATTGAGCCTGATGGGGATCAGATGTCTGCAGTTAAATTTAGTGACCCAGCTCATGGACCAGTGGTTTTTAATTTAGATGGAAGTTTTGTTTACTGAAGTTTCCCAATAATTATTTATGGTAAAATTGAAAATATGCTACAGCTATATGAAAAAATAGTCTTTTCATTCGTTTCAAATGCTATTGCCTAAGGGGAATTAAGTAGGGGTTTGCTATAAACATGGCAAAACTACCTAAAATAAACCTCGATACACCAGCATTGTGTATTTCAGCTACTCAATAATTGGGAAACTTCAGTTGTTTATACTCCGGCTACTAATTTTACGGGTGATGACAATTTTATCTATAAAGTGTCTGACGGAAAACTGGGTTCGGGTGATGTGACTGTCACGATTACGGTCACCCTGGTAAATGCCCCACCTGTCGCTTTGGCGGATGCCTATAGTGTCCATGAAGATACTGGCATAAGTATTGATGCAGCCCATGGATTACTTCATAACGACTCCGATCCAGAACATAATCAACTGACAGTTAGCTTAGTCAGTAATGTTAGCAACGGCACGCTACAGATCAATAAGGATGGCAGCTTTGACTATACCCCCGCAACTAATTACAACGGTCTGGATAGTTTTAGCTATAAAGCAAACGATGCTCAACTTGATAGTAACACGGTAACAGTACGTTAAACATTGATGCGGTGAATGATGCACCTGTTGGAGTCAATGATCACTATGTGATCCCTGAAGATACAGTATTGCAGATTATTGCGCAGCAAGGTGTATTGGCTAATGATAGTGATATAGACGGAGATAAGCTACGGGCTTTTAAATTTACTAATCCGGCAAACGGAATCGTGAATTTTAATCTCGATGGTAGTTTTAGCTATACGCCTAATCCTAATTTTAATGGCCTGGATAGTTTCATCTATAAGATTTCAGATGGCACGTTAGGGAGTAATGAAACGACAGTCAGCATTGACGTTCATGCAGTTAATGATGCCCCTGTAGCTCAGGCTGATGTCTATAACACGCCTGAAGATACGCCCATTAAGGTGACTTCAGCTCAGGGTGTGTTAAACAATGACATCGACCCTGATGGAGACACCTTTGCTGGATTACAAACCAGCGCTCCTGCGCACGGAAAAGTGAAATGGGTTCCTTGGGATGGTAGCTCTATTTACACCCCAAACACCAACTTTAATGGTACGGATAGTTTTACTTATAAAGCCTGGGACGGACATTTACTGAGTAATGAGGTAACAATTACCATCAACGTACATCCAGTGGATGATGCGCCTGTGGCAACTGATGATTTATATTCTGTGGGTGAAGATGGTTTCTTGAAAGTAACTGTAGCCAAAGGACTGCTGGCCAATGACCATGATGTTGATGGTAATATCTTGCGCGTGAATAGTATAGTTTCATCAGTGGCTAATGGTGCTTTACAGATGAGTCTTGATGGCAGCTTTACTTATAAACCCAACTTCGGTTTTTTTGGTACAGACAGTTTTACCTACAAAGCGAATGATGGAAAAGTTAATAGTGTCGTGGCAACAGTCACCATTACAGTAACCCATGTTAACCATCCTGTACTACCGAATGCTGATGCCTATACCATAACTCAGGGTGGCCTTTTAACAGTAACAACCGCCAATGGACTGTTAGCCAATGACCTGGATATTGATGGCGATACACTACTGGTAAGCAATATCCCAACTAGCGTCAGCCATGGTACCCTGCAAATGATGCTGGATGGTTCATTTACCTATAAACCTGATCCCGGTTATAGCGGCCCCGATAGCTTTACCTATATAGTCAATGACGGCAGTATCGACAGCGCCCCGGTAACTGTGAGTCTGACCGTAATCCACACCAATCATGAACCTTTAGCTGCAGGTGATGCCTACAGTGTGGTCCAAGATGGCATTTTAACTATTCCAGCTCCGGGCTTATTGGCAAATGACCTGGATATAGATGGCGATAAGCTGTTTGTTTTGATTCAGACTTTTCCAGCTAATGGCGCATTGCATCAGGACTTAGACGGCGGCTTCACCTATCAACCGGCCCCCGGTTTTCAGGGCGTTGATAGCTATTCCTATATGGCTAGTGACAGTCACTTAACAGGCGCGCCATGCTACCTCACGAAATTCCGGGACTCCTGTCGCCATAATTTGTTCACCTACGCAGCGGATGGGAGATGCCCTGAACGCCCTGCGTCCGCAACGACTACGTACAAAAGCCGCTTCGTCATTACTACCTCACTGGCTGGACGGCTATTCGGAATGCAATTCTTGCTCCTCTCGCGTGCTGCTAGCACACGTCGAATCAGCGAATTGCCCTGTCGCCTATCAGGGACTAAAAATCACCACTTCGCTAAGCTCCGTTTCCATGATTTTCAGCGTTTGAACAAAACTATCAGTTCGATGGGCTGGAACTACCCCCCCGTGTCAGGATAGTTTTCGCCTTATTTGAAAAATAATAACTCAAACAAGGGGCGGAAAAATAAAACCATGACAACTCAATACCCAAAAGAAAGAAAAGATGCCATCATTAACAAAACTGAAGTTTCCCAATAATTATTTATGGTAAAATTGAAACTATGCTACAACCATATGAAAAAAATAGTCTTTTCATTCGTTTCAAATGCTATTGCCTAAGGGGAATTAAGTAGGGGTTTGCTATAAACATGGCAAAACCACCTAAAATAAACCTCGATACACCAGCATTGTGTATTTCAGCTACTCAATAATTGGGAAACTTCAGTATTACAGGTTAATGTCGCTAATGGCCTGTTAGCTAACGATTCTGATCCAGATGCCAATATACTGCAGCCCATTATCGTCACTCAGCCAGCAAATGGCATAGTGCATGTATTAGCCGGTGGCAGCTTTAGCTATCAGCCGAACAGCGGATTTTCAGGTGTGAATAGTTTTACCTACAAGGCCAATGACGGCATTGCTGACAGTAATACGGCAATTGTGAAAATTACGGTCAATGCAGTAAATCATGCTCCAATAGCAAAAGCAGGCAACTACTCCACGCCACGGAATGTGCCACTACAGGTTAGAGCACCGGGTATATTGACAGGCGTATCCGATCCGGATGGTGACCAACTGACAGCACGTTTAATTACCCCGCCAGCAGAAGGTTCACTACACATGAACCATGATGGTAGCTTTACCTACACGCCAAAGCCAGCGCCAATTAGAAGAGCAGCGCTCGCTAATCAGGTAAGTTTTACCTTTGTGGTATCGGATGGAAGTAAAAAAAGTGCGAAAACAGTGATACAAAATTTCCAAGGGGATCATTTTACAGCAAATTGATAGCGGATTTTCGGTATCGATACAGTCTGGCTATAATGGTGTTGAAGCGGTATTAGTGCTAATCGCGGCCATGCTTGCATTTCCATCGCCCTGGAAATTTAAGTTATGGGGGATAATCACAGGATTTTTTGCGGTGGAATTGCTGAATATTGTGCGTATTATTTCCTTGTTTTATCTGGGTCAATGGAATCAGGATATTTTTGAATGGGCGCATTTATATATCTGGCAGGCACTGATTATGCTGGATGTATTAATTATCTTTTTACTCTGCTCAGGCTCTTACCTGCAGACCAAGAGGTAAGTGTTGATGCCCATGCAAGTTAGTCCCTCGCTGAAAATCAGGGAAACGGAGCCTAAGCGAAGTGATGATTTTTAGTCCGCGATAGCCGTAGGGCCGTTATTTTGTCGGAGTCTGAGCGTTAGCGAAGGTGGAGACAAAATAAAAGGCCATCCGACACGGCGTCAAGTCATTTGGAGCCTATGTTCCGACCCCTTGTTGGGTCGGGACGAGGTGACGAGGACGAATCGGGGCCGCCGGAGGCATAAGTGGTCGCGTTAAGTTTTTGCTGCTTGCTTGGGCTGGGATGCCCAAAACAAGCTTTCGCAAAAATAGCGACTCCCCGATAGTTGCATTTGTTATCAAGGTATTTCTATTTTTACCACTATGTTACTGGGGCAGGTATGCTTTGGCTGAACTGGCAACGTCTGTTGTTGTGTATTGGTCGGAGCCATTATTACAGCTTTTGTTTCCAGTGCTAATTGCCGGTATTGAGCAAATCGGCTACCGGATTGAGGTGATAGCAGAGGTGACTGTTGCTAGCCAGAATGTGCCAAAAGGGATGGTTGCTGAATTACCGATTCCGGTGAATCCTTTGATATACAGTTATGGCTTGCCGCTTGCATTAGCGCTGATTCTGGCTTTTACCAGGACGTTGCGGAATATAATTATCAGTATTTTAGTGTTTCTGCTTATTCAGATCTGGGGCATCTGTTTTGAATCCCTGAAAGTGCTGTTTTTGCAAACGCCAGCCGAATTGCTGGGTAATATAAAACTGCCTGGCTGGCAACTGGATATTATTGCGCTGGGTTATCAGTTGGGTGCATTGATACTTCCGGCTGTGACTCCCGTTATCATCTGGGTATGGTTTTATAAAGATTTTATAGCCGGTTTTGTACCTGCAATGGGTAAACGGTAGGGCGGACTTTAGGCCGCTATTGTTAATAATTGTGTGGTAGCGGACTGAAGTCCACTCTACAGTTATTGCAGCACAAGAGCCTATTTGTTAATCAGCGTTAGGCCAGGCGGTAGCGCTTCACCAAATATCTGCTTTTCTTCACTAGCATCTAACTCTTTCACAGACTCAAGCATTGCTATCCATGAGCTAGGCGCTTTGCTTAGCTTTAATTTGGCAATCACTTGAGCGCGTAGTTCGTCACCTATGTCCCTGACTCTATCACCACTCATGCGAGTAATCAGAGTGGCGGCAAAACCTGCTTGCGGTGTTTTTTTCCAGTTCGTGTTAAGTATTTGCTGTAACCAGGTTGCTGCTGTCTCGGCCGGGACAACAAAATGTGTACTGGCGTGAAGCGGTACTCGCGCACCAATACGACCGACAGCCCACCAGGTTTGCGCTGGCTCGCTGGCTTTTTGTAGCCGTTTTAACAGCCATTCACCAAGCTGTGTTTTCTGTGCTATGGGTAAGCGCTCTAGTACTGCTGCCAGACGTACCATATCATCATAGCCCCGTTGCTTGCTTTGCTTGGCAGTATTACCCAGGCGTGCAGTGGTAGGATTAAGGTATTTAGCCAGGTCGTTAAAAATAATTTCTTGTGCCTCGGTGTCCAGGCCGCCTGAAATTCTGCGCCATAAAGTCCACCATTCGCTCCAGTTCTGGGTTTCATTTACAAACTGTATTTTATTGCCATAGCTTTTCCAGAGTTGTTCGACACGCCAGTTATCCAGTTGATAGCCAAAGCCCGGGCGTAAACAATAGCCGATCAAGCTGAGCCAGACGCGTTCATGGTTGGGCGAGCGGCGATGATTCTTACGCACCTCCAGTAACACATTAAATAATTCGCGCAGTAAATGACTGGACCAATCGCTACGTAAACCTAAACATTTTTCTAAATCAGCGCGTAAACTTTTGACCAATTTAGGATTAATATTTTTAGATTTTGAGCCGAAAATACTTTCTATAAGTTCGACTGCCTGGTTAAAGCCAGCAGGTAAATCTTTAGCAAGTAGTGCAGCTTTGCTTTTTCTGATCTGAAATTGCACGTCCCAGCGTTGCTGCGAATCTTGCATTGCGACGCACTGGATTTGCAATGTACCTACTTCGGATAAGGTCACAGATAATTGCACTGTGACTTCGGCGCTAGCATGGTCAGTTTCCTGATCAAAGGCAACGGCTAATGGAGGCAGGGGATGAAAGTCATCATTTATTGTGACTAGCTCGCCTGCGGTATATGTTTTGCCACCGGTTAATGAGACCAGGTGAAAGCTGACAGGTTGTCCCAGGCGCAAAGAAAATTGGCGATCTTTTAAGATGATTTCATTACCTTCCTCACTGCCACGCGGCAAGATACAGACGCCTTGCTGCTCTTGCCCGGAACCTATTAACAGGAAGTAACTGCGCGATGCACCACCACCAATTTTAATTTCCTTATGTTCCCGTGCAACACCATAGCTAACTGCACCATAGGCGACTGATAGCTCAGGGTGCTGATTTTCCAGCAGTGTAGGCGGGGCATCGCGCCAGGAACTAAGCAAGTTAATAGTGCGTTGGGTGATCGGTTGACTACGAAAAACACCACCATTTAATAGCAGTCCATCCGGTACGATTGTGTCTTTGCCTAATGCAGCTTTAGCTGCTTGTTGATGGGTATTTAAAAAAGCGGCAATATGCTTACTGATGGCAGGTTCCGCAGCATAGGGTAAGCCAAATTCGACCACACCACTGCGTTTTTTATCGGGTAGCTCGTTCAGCTTTGATAAAGGAAAGAAACCATCTAACGCGATTTTCTGAACTTCACCTCTACGTAAGCTTACCGAACGAGTACCACCGATTAATTTAGCCCCACCCCCTAATAAAGTGACATTGAGTTGTTCGGGTGCATCATCTGCCAGGAGTCGCTCTTTGGCAATACGGCATTGTTCCAGTAAGTGAGATAAGTCGGTTGCCGAGAGTTTTTTATTATTGGTGCTTAGGCGTGATTCTGCAAGATGCGCAAGCGACAGATCGATATTATCACCGCCAAGCATCAGATGATCACCCACTCCGATACGTGAAAGTTGCGGCTCATCAGCACTATGGTCAATTTTAATTAGGGTTAGATCAGTCGTACCTCCGCCTACATCACAAACCAGCAGCAGCTTAATATTTTCCAGAGTATTATGAAGATTATCGCTATGGCGGCGTAACCAGTCATAACAAACCGCTTGCGGCTCTTCCAGTAAGCGCACCTGATTTAGGCCTGCAATATGCGCTGCTTCTAGTGTTAACGAGCGTGCCGCTTCATCAAAAGAAGCAGGAACAGTGATAACAATATGCTGATTTTCCAGTAGTGATTCAGGAAACTCGTAATTCCAGACCTGGCGTACATGCTTTAAATAACTGGCGCTGGCATCCAGCGGGGAAACTTTGAGCACGTCTTCGTGGCTACCCCAGGGAAGAATTGCTGCGGTATGGTCGATAGACGGGTGGGATAACCAGCTTTTAGCACTGCTAACAAAGCGGCCTTGCGTTTTTGCACTTAAAACACGAGCGGCAGTACCGATAACCACTTTTTCACCAGAGGGTGAGAAAGCCATATCTGCATCAGACAATTCACCTTCTGTTGGATGGTAGCGAACCGAGGGTAGTAGATTGCGTGCTGAGACTTCGCCCGGAGCAACCAGCTGTTGTATTGCAAAGATCTTTATCGCAGCATTTTTTTGCCGCGTTTTTGCATAGGCAACGACAGTATGGGTCGTACCTAGATCTATGCCTATATGATATTGTGCTGGTTTATTGTTCATGATAATTAGGGCTTTCGTTCCCATACTCTGCATCATTGCCATTAAGTTAAGGCGAGAAACATAGGATGTGCTGAGGTACGAAGCGCATCTTTCGGTCGCTTGATGCGTTTCCTATCGTCAACACATCCTATATCAAAATGCTTAACTTGATGGCAATGATGTTCTGCATGGGAATAATGGAAGTGAAATTACTTACTCATCACCTGAACGGACATCAAATTCAATTTTCCAGCGATTATCATCCTGATTGGAAATCGCCTCTAATGCTAATGTACCGATTTCAGTGACGGAGACAGAAAGATGTACCGGAATCACTTCACCTGCTTTACGGTTTTCTTCAGGTAAGGTGATTTCTATTTCATCCAATTCTTCCAGTTCATCATCAGACCAATAATCCAGACGTGTGCCAACGATGTCTTCCCTGCGTGTTTTAGAGCCAAAAAAGCGGAAGCGCACAGGTTCACCTACAATCACGCCAAACTCATCATGAGGTAATTCAACTTCAGTACCCTCTTCCATCCCAAAAGGGGCGATACATAAGGCTTGAATCTCGGGAGGCATGCCAGGCACAGCAGGCATTGCACTTTCTACGCCAACATAATAAGCAGCAGCAGTACCGCCTTTAATACGTACACCTTTACCTTTACGTACGTAGCCATAATAAGAGGCACCACGCGCTACCGCCAGATCCAGATCTAGCCCGGTTAATAAGCGCGCATCAGGTGCCTGTTCATTGCTTAACCATGAATTGATCACACCCATTAAGCGATCCGCAAAGCGTGTTGCTTTTAAAACACCACCATTAAACAGCACGGCAGTAGGGTGGATAAATGTAGCATTTTCCGGCAGACTAATATCATTTAATTCATCGACCGCATTCAGTTGACGTGTTAAAAAACTGGCCAGGTGACGCGTGATGGCAGCATCCTGAGCATACGGCAATCCGGCTGTGAGCAAACCAGAACGAGCTCGTGTAACCGGCTGTTCACTGCTCATGACTTCGGGTAGAAAGCCTTGCAATAATACCGTATTGACTTCTTCGCGGTTAAGCTCTGTGCGTAGCGTACCGCCTATTAAAGAAGAACCTCGATTCGGCACCACGATAGGTATATTATCCGCTTCATCATCACTGAGGATGGTTTCTTTAGCGGCACGACAGGCATGCGTTAAGGCTTGTATTTGCCAGCCTTCCAGACGTTTGCCACCATCCTGTTCCAGCTTGGATTTGAGTGTGTAAGCCAAAGCCAGATCCATATTATCACCCCCTAATAACATGTGGTCACCCACAGCAATACGAGTTAGACCTAGCGTACCATCTTCTTCGGTGACAGCAATCAATGATAAATCGGTAGTTCCACCGCCGACATCAATCACTAAAATAATATCACCGACCTTGGCATGATTACGCCAATCGCCATCACTTTTCTCGATCCAGCTATATAATGCAGCTTGCGGCTCTTCCAGTAAAATTGCATTTTTTAAGCCAGCTTTTTGTGCCGCTTCAGAGGTTAATTCCCGGGCGGCGGGATCAAAAGAAGCAGGAACGGTTAGGGTAATTTCCTGATCTTGTATCGGCGCATCCGGGTGCTGCTTATTCCATGCGGCACAAAGATGCTCTAAATAAGCGGAGCTAGCCTGAAAAGGTGAAACCCGTGCTACATCCTCTGGCGCTTCATTGGGTAAAATGGCTGATTTACAATCCACTCCCGCATGGCACAACCAGCTTTTTGCGCTGGAAACTAGGCGGATCGGTGTTTTTGTGCCTAAATTACGCGCAATTTCACCGACTAGATAATCAGGTTTTTCTATCCAGGGCAGGGCGGTTTCACCTTCATTAATTTCAGCTTCATGTGCCTGATATAAAAAAGATGGCAATTGTGCTTTGTCTTCAATAACTCCAGGTGCAGTAAGCTGAGGGATTTGTAACACTTCTTGAAAAATTTCATCCGCGTCTGGGTCAGTAATATCAGCATAGGATAATACGCAGTGCGTCGTTCCTAGATCAATACCAATGGAATAATGTTTGCCATTGTCAGGCTGCTGTTCTGATTGGTGCTGCTCAGGCTCGTGTTGTTCGTGTTTATTATGATTGTCGAATTCACTCATAGTTCGACCTCCGCAGCAGCGATAATATTGGCATTATGGCCTGCTGTTAGTTTTGGTAATTTGATATCCGTGACCTGCCAGCCTTTATGCACTAAAGTGCTGGTAAATGGAGCCTGGCCCACGACATTACCCGTCAAGCGTACTTCCGATGCATTAAAACCTTTGTTTAATGTGATTTTGCTACCTTCCTGTTCAGCGCGTACTGTCGCCAGGCTGAAATGTTCTTTTATCACTTTATTACACCCAGAATGTACCACGCGCGCTGCAGCGCCCATATCAGCATCACTGTAGGCATTGACATCTTCTTTGATAAAATCAATAAAGCGTGCTTCTTTTTGTAACAGGCTCAATAATTGTAAAGCGGCATCAGGGGTAGATTCTTTAAGAACAATAGGCTCTGGGGCAGGTAGTTGAACAATTTTTTCAACTTCGACGATTTTCTCTACTTCCACAATTTTCTCCACCACTTTGACTTCCGGTTCGAGCGTGGGGATTTTCGTAGAAATAGTTTGTTCCTTTTCTGCTGTTTGATTTGCTGTGACTTGTTTGCTACGACGTATTAAGCCTATTAACATGGCAAATAAAAGGATAATAACAGTTAGAGCTAGTGCGAAAACAGTTGCTAGCAGATAAACGTGTATCGCATCAAAAGTAGTCGGGAAGGCGTTTAAGTCTATTTTATATAAGCTGGTGTTCATAAGTTTTTAAGGGTAAAAAATTCTATTAAATATTTACTGAAAGCAGCGAGTCAGTCCTGTTTGTAAGCGCTCGAAGTTATTGTCTTACTGGATTGCGCCTGCTTTACGCGCGGCTTCAGCAAACATTAATGATTGCAGGATCTTGCGTGTCATTTGTACGCGAGTCTTGCGTAGAAATCGATCCGCAATAACTTCAGGTACGCCATCGTCAGTAAAGGTCGTGCGGATTTTTGCTAAATCAGGCTCACATTGTTGGATGACTGCATCGGTTGCCACACGAGAGTCAATTTTTGTATAACCCTTTTTCTGAGCTTCTTTGTAGACACACTGAGAGTAAGCGTATTTTGCTTCCTGAACATTTTTTATAGTTGTATCTGAAAGGCTCGTGCCATTCCAGGTTTTAGCGCTGGCTTCGGGTGTCGATACGCTGGTTTGTTGTGGTTCACTGATGTTTACTGGTGGTGTAGTGTTATTAGTCTTATCATCAGAGCAGGCCTGTAAAAATAAGCCACTGAAAATAAGGAATAAAATTTTTTTCATATCAGGATTATAAGTAATGTGTAGTGAGCGCTAATTTTACGCGAATGCAGGGCAATGGACAAATGCGGTTATGTGTATTAAATAAATTAGGAAAATAGGCTGTAAATTTCTGCTACAGCATAATTATGTATAGAAAACACTAGTGCAGCACTGATTTTTAAAAATATTAATTCGCTTATGGTGTTTTTTTGATTGAACTTAGTAACTGAAGTTTCTTAGAAATTCATCAAGGAACCATTCGCAATAAAACGGCTACCACCGAATTTACAGGGGAGCTGCTGTATTTGGGGCAAACCCTTTCAAAATCCGGATCCAAAGCCGCTTCGTCAATGATGCGGCGGATATCTGAAAAGGCGAAACTGGCTCGCCCCTTCACTTTGTGCCGACGTTCCGGATTGGTTTTTAAACGATCCGCGTAAATCCACGTCAGCGTTGTTGCCATCATACAGAAGTTCAAATGGTTGGTCACTGCCTGCGCATTTCGACACTGACTTTTCTGACTCCCTATGTCTTGCTTGAGCTCTTTGAACCCGGATTCGATTTTCCATCGCGCACCATAATACTCAATAATCTGTGTGACGGATAAACTTAGATCGGTCGTAAACAAAGCAATCCACTGTGTGCGACGAAACACCCAGACAACCTGAACGGGTCGTTTCAATGTTTTCAGCATGACAACGCGACTATAAGCCCTGACTTCACGCTGTTTTCCATAGAGATTCACGGTATACGATCGGGCCTTTTGTTGTACTGTTTTTGCCATCGCTGAAAATCAGGGAAACGGAGCCTAAGCGAAGTGATGATTTTTAGTCCGCGATAGCCGTAAGGCCGTTATTTTGTCGGAGTCTGAGCGTTAGCGAAGGTGGAGACAAAATAAAAGGCCATCCGACACGGCGTCAAGTCATTTGGAGCCTATGTTCCGACCCCTTGTTGGGTCGGGACGAGGTGACGAGGACGAATCGGGGCCGCCGGAGGCATAAGTGGTCGCGTTAAGTTTTTGCTGCTTGCTTGGGCTGGGATGCCCAAAACAAGCTTTCGCAAAAATAGCGACTCCCCGAGTCTGTGGCTGCCCCCAGACGCTGCCCGTACTTTTTATTCCGCCCCCTCTGCTTGGGTTTTCTTTTTTCTGGACGATCGTACAGTACATTATTGCACCTTAACCTAGAGAGAATATTAAACCGGCTTCCGATAGCTTTGTAAACAGGCTTCCATAGGCCCAGGCGCGCCATGCTACCTCACGAAATTCCGGGACTCCTGTCGCCATAATTCGTTCACCTACGCAGCGGATGGGAGATGCCCTGAACGCCCTGCGTCCGCTGTCAGCCCCGGACGGGCTGATAGTCTCCAGAAGGCGCAGGGAAATTTGCCAATCCGAAGTGCGCGATAGCGCGCGAGGGAGGCTAAAATTTTATCCCGAATAGCCGTAGAGCCATTTGTGGTAGCCATGACTGAGCTGCTTTGTGCTCAGTCTGTGGCGGACGCAGGGCGGCTGGAGCATCTCCTATTCGCTGCGTAGGTGAACGAATTACGGCGACAGGAGTCCCGGAATTTCGTGAGGTAGCATGGCGCGCCTGCGAAGCTTTGGAAGCAGACTTTATTCCAGAAACATTGTGCGTAATTGGCTCTTCGATTGTGGCACTGGAATTAGCACAGGCTTATTTGAGACTAGGCAGCAAAGTGACCTTATTAGCGCGTCACTCCCTGTTATTTAATGAAGATCCCGATATTGGTGCAGAATTACATAAAATTCTTGAAGCCGAAGGCATGACTATTTTGGCTCATACCCAGGCAGAAGCCATCACCTATAAGAAAGGGATGTTTTCAGGCGCAAAATTCACCATTAAAACCACACAAGGCCAAACACTTACTGCGGATCAATTATTAATTGCTACGGGTCGCCCACCCAACACTGGCAGCCTGGCATTAGACAAAGCCGGGGTAGAGATGGGTAAAGGTGGCACGATTACCGTTGATGACCATATGCGTACCAATGTCGAACATATTTATGCTGCAGGCGATTGTACCAATCAACCGCAGTTTGTCTATGTCGCTGCTGCAGCCGGAACTCGCGCTGCTATTAATATGACCGGAGGGGATGCCGCCATTAATTTATCCGCTATGCCAGCGGTTATGTTTACCGAGCCACAAATGGCGACTGTGGGCTTAACTGAAGCAGAAGCGCAGCATAATCATATCAAAAACGATAGTCGATTATTGCCTTTAGAAAATGTACCACGCGCGCTTGATAATTTTGAAACCAGAGGTTTTGTTAAATTAGTGATGGAAGAAGGCAGTGGTCGTTTAATTGGTGCGCAAATATTAGCACCCGAAGCGGGGGAAATGATCCAGACCGCCGTGTTAGCGATTCATAATCAAATGACCATAGATGATCTTGCAGGGCAGTTATTTCCTTATTTAACCATGGTAGAGGGCATAAGGCTGTGTGCTCAAACCTTTAATAAAGATGTGAAAGAACTCTCCTGTTGTGCAGGCTAATCGGAAGAGTAAGGATTAAATAAAATTCGAAACGGGTAGGATGTGCTGAGGCACGAAGCGCATCACACACAATGGTGCGCTTCGTGCCTCAGCACATCCTATAGAATATATAGTTTCGAATCTTAATAAATCTTGAATTCCAAGAGGAGTACAAAAACCTGTTTTTGTACTCCGAACTGTTCTTAACCCATCTTCGTCACTTTCATCTTTCTAAGCCATTGATTCATCGGTTTAAGCGATTTTTTGTCGAAAAATTCTCTTTAAAATCAATGGTGTTTTTTTTGAAAGTTTTGTAGTGCCATTTATATTATTTTTGTCGATAAATTCATTGACTTTTGTCAAAAAAATCATCATTATTTGAGTGTAATTTACATGCGACAAAAATACTCTAAAAAATCCAACGTTTTATACAAAAACACAAAATCTGTAGTGCCAACTGGCTACTTTTTAAAATTTCAACCAATTGATTTATAACAACTACATCATCAATAGTGACGAAGATGGGTTAATAACTCGTTGGCTAGCCTATTTTAAAGGGAAAGTGAAATGAACCAGAGGCTTAAAGAAAATAATTTATTCAGGCTTTCAAAAATGGCTGAAAAAACGGGTATTAGCGTACATTGCATTCGAACCTATGTGTATCAGGGCTTGATTCAGATTAGTGATAGAACGGTCGGCGGCTTGCTACTGTTTAATGAATCAGCAATAGAACGTTTAGGGCTTATTAAAATGGCCCGAGATGCAGGCGTACCCTTAGCGAAAATAAGCTGTTTATTGTCAGCCAGTGATAACGGAAATATTGAAGAAACCAATACCAGTATGTCTGAACTTAATCAGTATATAGAAGATACCCTAAGTAAAGTAAGTGTTTTTGAACAAAGCTTACTCACATTAATCTCGAAAGATGCGCTTCCTATCGTCAGCTCATCCTACAGAATATATAGTTTCGGGTATTAATAAATTCTGGTTCCTAAGCAACATTCATTAATTTGATAGTCTTTCTTATATTGCTAGCGGCACTTCTTTTGATTTTATCAATTTTTTATAAACTGGATATTCAAATGAATAAAGTGACTTTTATACCGGTTCTTATGATTATTTCAGGCGCATTTTCGCTTTTGCAGGTCGCACATGCAGCAGATGAAGCCACTGTCTATCGCCGAACTAACTTTAGTAATGAATTCAATATTAGTACACCAGAAGGGATTAATGCCAGAGGGTATGCGGAGGTTGAGTCCACGGGCTCAATACACAAAATAAAAATTCACGCTGATGGCTTATTTCCCGATGAAACCTATGTGCTGCTCAACCACTGGATGGAACCAGTTCCTGAACGTGGGGTGCCTGATTCGGCTGGAGCACTTGTTGATCCATCCTGTAACGGGCATACTCAAACACTGATTGTGCAATCCGATACAAAGGGTATGATTGATATTGAAGTCACAGCCAATCAGCTGGCTCCCCATATCTGGGTAGCCAATTTTGCCAAATTTATGGAAGTGACTAAAAATGGCACTCAAGCCCCAGCCAATGCAGATGCTTTTGTAGCAGACGGCTTGCTAATTCCATATGCTGATATTGTTGAACGCGAAGCCAGCTTTGTTGATACAGGTCCTCTTACAGATTGTGGAATGTAGAGTATTCATTACGCAGAAATTACCAACATAAGTTAATATAGATTCTCAGGTAAATAATTTCTATAGACTTTCAGAAAATTAATTTCCGAACAAACAAAAACGACAGAGGGGAAACTGGCTTATAATTTTCGTCCCAACACTAACGGAAACAGTCAAAAATGGTATCCCTCACTTTTTCAAAGTCAATTGTAGACCGACTAAAAAAAAATATGGCGACAGCTCTCAAGCTAAGTAATATTTGTTTATATCGATTAACTCAAGCTCTACTCTGGTTCAGTGAATGCATGGGAATCAAAGAAATAGCACGCCTAATGTGAGTCTGTGAAAAAACCATTATAAATTGGCTGAAAACATTCATGCATAAAGGTGTCGGTTGGTTAATAGGGCAACACTATCAAGGACGTGGTCGGAAGTCAAAGTTAACTAAAGACCAGAAAAATAAATTGGTTGAGTTGATAAAGAAAGGCCCAGAAGACAATGGATTTCATTGTGGAATATGGAATACTGCGATGATTGCCGAGCTTATTTGGTTAAAATTTGAAGTTCGTTATAACTTGAACTATTTATCAAGCCTAATGAAAAAACTGGGCTTCAGTTATCAAAAAGCTCGTTTTGTGACTGATCGCCAAGAAGAAGAAAAGTACGAGCTTGAAAGAAAAACGTGGCTGGAAGAAACATTGCCTGCCATTATGGAAAAGGCGGTAGAAGAAAAGAGTGTCGTTTTATTCGGTGATGAGGTGTCATTTGCTATGTGGGGTTCATTGGCACGAACCTGGGCTCCAATAGGAGAGCAACCCACAGTGAAAACATCAGGGATTCGAAAAGGGTTGAAAATGTTTGGTACGATCGAACTCGAAGGAGGGAGTTTTCAATACCGAGAATCATTGGCTTATGAGATAAAACCAAAGTCACTTAGACTTTTAAAAGAAGCTGGGCTGCCTCAAGAATTTTTAGCTATTCTTAAAAGCTTAAAAAATGAGAAATATCCAACACAGAAGCTTTTTATGGAAGCGATATATTCTATTGCCGACAACGTCTTAATCGAGAGTTATAAGCCAATGATATTACAACACGCTGAAACATCTGGGCGTTTTAATGGTGAAAGCTATGTTGAGTTTTTAACACAATTGCTGGCTTATTATAAAGGCAAGATTATTCTAATTGAAGATGGTGCCCCGTATCATGGAAGCGGTGTTATTAAGGAATTTAAGTTAGCTAATGTAGATCGTTTGACAGTAGAACGTCTCCCTGCGTTCTCGCCGGATTTTAATCCGATTGAGAAATTATGGAAAAATACGAAACGCGATTCGACTCATATGAAGTATTTTAAAACTTTTGAAGATCTTCATGATTCAGTTGTGCAAACTTTTAACACTTATATGCATGATGCCAGTAAAGTGATTTGTGTTATGCAAAAATTGCGGGAAGATTTCGTTGTTACCGCCTAAGTTTAAGCGCTCCAAATTTGGAAATTATTTATCTGAGAAACTATAGCTAAGGGAGATGGAAACACACATCATCCAAAACTGTTGGGCTTTTTGTCTGTCTTCTGCGTTGTAGTAACAGTTAAGTAGCATTCTATGCGCCTGTTACTACGTCTTAAATACGAACAAAAATCCTGCCCAATATTGGACAATCGCTGAAAATCAGGGAAACGGAGCCTAAGCGAAGTGAAGATTTTTAGTCCGCGATAGCCGTAGGGCCGTTGTTTTGTCGGAGTCTGAGCGTTAGCGAAGGTGGAGACAAAATAAAAGGCCATCCGACACGGCGTCAAGTCATTTGGAGCCTATGTTCCGACCCCTTGTTGGGTCGGGACGAGGTGACGAGGACGAATCGGGGCCGCCGGAGGCATTAGTGGTCGCGTTAAGTTTTTGCCGCTTGCTTGGGCTGGGATGCCCAAAACAAGCTTTCGCAAAAATAGCGACTCCCCGCTATTTATTTCCAGCTCCCTAAGACTTAATTATACACTCAGGAAAGAAGGTTGAAATGTTGTTTTAGTGGGATGTTTACCGGTGGCCCAACCTTTCCAGGTGGTTGGTATTGTCTAGAAACGACATATTCTCCCCTTCCTTTAGATTAATAGGGCGCGGTTTGAGAATTTCAGCTTTAAGCAATTACTTTAGTCCTACTGATTATTGTCTTTGTCACCAAGCCAGTTATGGCGTATTTTTTTGAAATTTTTTCGCCAGCTTTCAAGGTCTCCATAGTCAACAAACATGTGTGTACGTTCATGATTATGTATGCGATGTTGGGCATGTTTGATTGGGCACCAGTATTGTTCAGTACGCGCAATAACTTCCCGAGTATAGGCAATAAGCCCATTACCGTAACCACAATACATGCAATTTAACGATTCGATAGCGTTTAGATAGGGTAGGCGGTGCCGGTCAATAATGATATGCTCTGATCGGTTCACCAGTGGAATGCCGTAAATACGAAAACAGATATGTTGATATATACTGATTGAAATATCTAGTAACAGCAGCGGTCCGAGTAAGCTGTAAATAACAGGGGATGATAATATATGCGCGATAGGCGCTTTGCGCAGATAATTCCAAAGTCCGGTTCTTTGGCGACGCTGCAAGCGGCGAACATTGCGCTCAAATACGACCTTGCCACGGCGTAAATTGTAGTGAAATTGTTTACGCCGGTCTTGTAAAAGTCGATCAATTTCAGCTTCTAACTCCTTCTGTGTTAAGCGCAGGCGCTCCAGAATTTCATCTAATTTAAGTTTAACCATAGCTGGATCCGAAAAATCAATTGAGTGAATATTAAGTAGCTGAAGTTTCCCAATTATTGAGTAGCTGAAATACACAATGCTGGTGTATCGAGGTTTATTTTAGGTGGTTTTGCCATGTTTATAGCAAACCCCTACTTAATTTCCCTTAGGCAATAGCATTTGAAACGAATGAAAAGACTATTTTTTTCATATAGTTGTAGTATAGTTTCAATTTTACCATAAATAATTATTGGGAAACTTCAGTTAAGTAGTAACCCTGGATTACAAATAATAGTTCACAATTTAGCTACGCCCCATGCCTATGTAAGAAAAGAAACGGGTAAACACAGCCTGAGAGAAATTGCCCGTATTATTGATCTGTAATAGACAGGTAACGCCACAATGTTAGGTATTTTTTATTGTCATTAAACCATAAACAACGCTGTAGAGGTATATTACCATACCATGACTATGCTGGTTATTGCGGGTTAAGGTGGAGAATAGCATTAATCTCGGCTTTGAGTGCATCTATCTAAGGTACGAAGTCGTCCCCAGAGCCCCGAAAGCTACGTATGGCTTTACCGGAGTCGATAGGCGACTGTAAACGAAAGGTGCTTGATTGCATCACTCAAGCGGGTGTTTCTGATTAAGCAAATAGGACTGCAACAATTATAATTTACGGCAAAGCTATAAATTTGATTAAATTCACAGCTAAAGGCTCTCATTTTTTTATAGATACAGTATAATGCGCAAATGAGTTTAGCTTTTAAGAATAGTGCTATGGAGAATATTAATGTTAAAGAAATTAGCTGTTTTAGTGGGATTGTTTGTATTAAGCCCGATGGTTCAGGCAGAAATAAGAATTGGTGTTGTGAATATACCCTTATTAATGGCAAATGCTCCACAGGCAGCTGAAGCTAAAAAACGCCTGGAAAAAGAATTCTCGCCTAAAGAAAAGCAATTAGTCGCGCAGCAAAAAAAGATTAAAAAACTGGAAGAAAGACTAGCCAGAGACGGTATGACTATGACCGAGACAAAAAAGCGGGACCTGGAGCGCGATATAATTTCTATACGTCGAGATGCGCAGCGTGCCCAGCAAGAATTCAAAGAAGATTTCAGCATTCGTCGTAATGAAGAGTTAGGTAAAATGCAAAATAGAATCATTGAAGCTGTTAAAGCACTAGCCGAGGAAGGTAATTATGACCTGCTTCTTACTGAAGGCGTTATCCATGCAAGTAGCAAGGTAGATGTAACAGATAAAGTACAAGAAAAGCTGTCTAAAATGCCATAGAAGCATGCATTTTTAGCGCAAAGATACACACGGAAACATACTATAATCGGGTTTAAGTATAGCTTTATCCCATGTTACACAAACATGGGATAAAGCTAGAGTACATGATAGCCATTAATATATGTTTATAGTCATTTTAGTTAAGTTAAAAAGGTTGTTAAATTGGAAACAGTACTTGGTATAAAAGAGATCCAGGAATTTTTACCTCATCGGTATCCATTCTTGTTAATTGATAAAGTTGTAGAATGTGAGCCAGGAGTCAGATTATTAGGGGTTAAGAATGTCACCTTTAATGAGCCTTTTTTTCAGGGACATTTCCCGCATATGTCAATTTTCCCAGGTGTTCTGATTCTTGAGGCGCTAGCACAGGCAACGGGTCTGCTCGCATCAGAAACGTCACCGGATGAACTGGGGCATGGCATGACTTATTTTCTAACCAGTATTGATAAAGCTAAATTCAAGCGTCCAGTAGTCCCGGGAGACCAGATGATGCTGGAAGCAGTGTTTGAAAAGAGCAAGCGCAATATCTGGTCATTTAATTGTACTGCTACTGTTGATGGTGAATTTGTTGCCAGTGCAATTATTCGCTGTGCAGCCGTTGGAAAAAAGATTGATTGATTCCAAAGCAATTGTTGATATAAAGGCAGAAATTGCAGATGATGTCCAGATAGGGCCTTTTTCTGTCATAGGTGCTGATGTCACTATTGATTCAGGGACTGTTATCGGTCCTCATGTTGTTATCAAAGGACCGGTACAGATTGGTAAGGACAACCATATCTATCAATTTACTTCGATAGCGGAAGACCCCCAGGATAAAAAGTATGCCGATGAAAAAACCAGCTTAACCATTGGTGATAGAAATGTTATTCGAGAATTTGCAACACTGCATAGAGGAACACTGCAAGATCATGCGGAAACAAGGATTGGCAATGACAATCTATTTATGGCTTATACCCATGTCGCGCATGACTGTGTGATAGGGAATAATGTAATTATGGCAAATGGCGCATCGCTGGCTGGACATGTCCATCTCTGTGATAACGCCATCCTGGGTGGTTTCACCCTGGTACATCAATTTACCCAAATTGGTACCTTTAGCTTTTCGGCGATGGGCAGTGTCATTACCCAGGATGTACCTCCTTATGTGATGGTCGGTGGTCGTCCAACAAGGCCGCATGGTATAAACTCGGTAGGCATGGAGCGCTCGGGTAGTAGCCCTGAAGCAACTCGGTTAATACGCAAAGCCTATAAAATCCTGTATAAAAATAATCTCCGTCTGGAAGATGCTATTGAAGACATGGAAGACCTGGCCGGTGAGTGTGATGAGATTTCCAATATGGTTAGTTTTTTGCGCAATGTGACCCGTGGTATTTTGCGCTGAGTAGCAGGCTTTGAACAGCAGTCATAAGGTCATTGCCGGAGTCGATGAAGTAGGCCGGGGCTGTATAGTAGGTTCGGTTATTGCCGCCGCAGTTATTTTAGATCCGGCACACTCAATTGATGGATTGTCCGATTCAAAAAAACTATCTGCAAGTAGGCGAAATACCCTATCGGATATCATCAAACAGCAATCTATCGCCTGGGTGATAGGTCGAGCTGAAGCTAGCGAGATCGATCAGATTAATATCCTGCAAGCATCACTACTTGCGATGCAACGTGCAGTCAGCTCATTATCCGTGCGACCCGACTGGCTAAAAGTGGACGGTAATCAATACCCTGATACTGCGTGCCCGGGTGAAACTATTATTCAGGGTGATTTATTAGTTGCTGAAATATCTGCGGCATCAATTATTGCCAAAGTGTATCGAGATCAGGAAATGATACTGTTAGATGCGTTGTATCCTGGTTATGAATTTTCCAGGCATAAAGGCTATCCAACCAAATTACATAAAGAAAAATTAGCCAGACTTGGGGCTTGCGAGCAACACCGACGATCTTTCGCACCGGTAAGCAAAATGCAATAGTCCAAAGTTTGCTATAGCCGCTCTCTATATCTTGTACAGTAAATAATTTAGTCTCACCTCACCCATATCTGATTTGCGTGTTATGCAACCTGAATTTATTCATTTACGCTTACATTCTGAATATTCTCTAGTTGATGGTATTGTTAAAATCAAGCCGCTGATTAATGAATTAGCGGAACTTTGCATGCCAGCGGTTGCCATAACAGACCATTCCAATCTATTTGCCCTGGTTAAATTTTATCGCGCAGCACTGGCTAAAGGTATTAAGCCTATCGCTGGTGCGGATGTGAATATTTTCAATTCGGATGCGGCATCCCAGCCTTTTCGCCTGACATTACTCGCTAAAAATAATGTTGGTTATGTGACGCTGACGGAGCTAATCTCCAGGGCCTATCAGGAAGGGCAGCATCTAGGCATCCCCATGCTACAACGTGAGTGGCTAGAGCAGAACCATCAGGGTCTAATCGTTTTGTCGGGAGCTATGGAAGGTGATATAGGCCAGGCTTTGCTGGCCGATGACATCCAGCAAGCTAAAGAACTGGCGCAGTTCTGGAGTCAGCTCTTTCCCCAGAGCTTTTATCTCGAATTACAGCGTATCGGCAAGAAGCAGGAAGAAAATTACCTTGCCAGCGCAGTTGCCTTAGCAACAGAGCTTGATTTACCCGTTGTAGCTACCAATAATGTACGCTTTTTAAAAACTGAAAATTTTGCTGCGCATGAGGTGCGTGTGTGCATTAATCAGGGGCGTGTGATAGATGATAGCCGCCGCCCTAAAGATTATACCGCTCAGCAGTACTTGCGCAGCACAACTGAGATGCAGACATTATTCGCCGATATTCCTGAGGCATTAGCCAATAGTGTAGAAATAGCCAGGCGCTGTAATATTCAGTTAACCCTGGAGGAAAACTACCTGCCGGATTTTCCTGTGCCAGAAGGTATGTCACTGGATGAGTTTTTTATTGCAGAATCAAAAAAAGGTCTGGATGCCCGCTTAGAAAAATATCCGGCTATAGGTTCGGATACTGCAGATGAAAACCGCAAGGCTTATGATCAGCGCTTAAAAATGGAACTGGATATCATCGTACAGATGGGTTTTCCAGGCTATTTTATGATTGTCGCCGATTTTATTCAATGGGCAAAAGATAATGCAATTCCGGTAGGCCCAGGTCGTGGATCGGGTGCCGGGTCGCTAGTTGCCTATGTACTTAATATTACTGACCTGGATCCGATTGAGTTTGATTTACTGTTTGAGCGCTTTCTAAATCCGGAGCGGGTTTCGATGCCGGATTTCGACGTTGATTTCTGTATGGACAGGCGTGATGAAGTGATTGACTATGTTGCCGGTCATTACGGACGGGATAAAGTTTCACAAATTATCACCTATGGTTCGATGGCTGCCAAAGCGGTTATTCGCGATGTCGGGCGAGTATTGGGCCATCCTTACGGCTTTGTCGATAGATTGTCCAAGCTGGTGCCATTTGAAATTGGCATAACACTTAGCAAAGCCTTGCAAGATGTTGCAGAGTTTAAAGAATTATATGATACCGATGACGATGTAAAAAGCCTGATGGACATGGCGCTTTCCCTTGAAGGTACGGCTAGAAATGCTGGGAAACATGCAGGGGGGGTGGTTATCGCACCCACTAAACTTACCGATTTCTCGCCCCTTTATTGTGAGCAGGGAGGCGGCAACCTAGTTACTCAATTCGATAAAGATGATGTAGAAGCAGTTGGCCTGGTCAAATTTGATTTTCTGGGTTTGCGCACCTTAACGATTATCGATTGGGCATTACAAACGATCAATAAGAAACTTGCGGAATCCAGTCAACCACTAGTCGACATTACACAGATTCCACGCGATGATGCTGCATCATACGAGTTATTAAAAAATGCTGAAACCACGGCGGTGTTTCAGCTTGAGTCGCGGGGTATGAAAGAGCTGATTAAAAAGCTTAAACCCGATTGCTTTGACGATATTATTGCGCTGGTTGCCTTATTTCGCCCAGGGCCATTGGAGTCTGGCATGGTAGATGACTATATCAATGTAAAGCATGGTGCAAAAGCGGAATATGCTCATCCTATCTTGATACCGGTGCTAGAGCCTACGAATGGCGTTATTTTATACCAAGAGCAGGTTATGCAGATCGCCCGTGAAATGGGGGGGTATACCCTGGGTGGAGCGGATTTGTTGCGTCGTGCCATGGGTAAGAAAAAAGTTGAGGAAATGGCGCAACAGCGGGCTATTTTTACCGAGGGTGCCATAGCTAATGGTCTCGATGAGAAAATCGCAACCTATGTGTTCGATTTAATGGAGAAATTTGCCGGCTATGGTTTTAATAAATCACATTCGGCTGCATACGCTCTCGTTGCGTATCAGACTGCCTGGTTAAAAGCCCATTATCCTGCCGCATTTATGGCGGCAGTATTGTCCTCAGATATGGATAATACCGATAAGGTTGTTATTCTGATTGCGGAATGTCAGGATATGAATTTAATGGTATGTCCTCCAAATATCAATGTCTCTAATTACCAGTTTACCGTGAATGATGCCGGAGAAATTGTCTATGGCATTGGCGCAATTAAAGGTGTCGGTGAAGCAGCAATAGAAGACTTGCTGCGTGAAAGAAAAGCTAATGGTTCGTTTACTGGTTTATATGATTTATGTAAGCGCGTGGACTTACGTAAAGTAAACCGCCGTGTTTTTGAGGCGCTGATACGCGGGGGTGCTTTTGATACGTTTAATGATAATCGTGCCAGTCATATGGCGGAGTTGCCTACAGCAATTAAAGTGGCCGAACGTCATGTGAAAATGGCAGCAGTAGGGCAAAATGACTTATTTGGCCTGGCAGTGAATGCAGAAAGCCAGGATGATGAAGTTAGAGATTATGCCGATAATGTAGCTGTATGGCCAGAAAAAGAGCGCCTGGCGTTTGAAAAATTAGCCCTGGGTTTGTTTTTAACTGGACATCCGATAGATCAATACTGGCCCGAGTTACAAAATATTGTGCATGGCAGTATCGCCAAAACTATGGCAACTATTGAAAATAGCCGAGGTAAAATAGATGTGTGCCTAGCGGGATTATTAATTGGCATTCGCACTCGTTTAAACAGAAAAGGGCGCAATATGGGGTTTGCCACGCTAGATGATAAAAGTGCGCGTGTCGATGTGGCTATCTATAGTGAAACGTTTGAATTATATCAAGACCTGTTATCTACAGATGAAGTGCTGGTAGTTGAAGGCTCGGCACGTATTGATGGTTATTCCGGCATGCTCAGTGTAACAGCTGAAAAATTGTATAGTATGGAGCAGGCGAGAGAAAAATTTGCACGTTGCTTAATGCTGGATTGGGACAGCAATGCAGTGGTCGAAAATGCCCCTGATTTTATCCGTAGCCTGCAGGAAACTCTACAGCCTTTTACCGATGGCCAGTGTATGTTAGTGATCAATTATCACTCGGCAACGGCTAAAACAAGTGTGCAACTAGGTGATCAGTGGCGGATACACCCTACGGATGAGTTAATCACACGCTTACAGCGTATCCTCAACCGGGATACTGCTGTCCGAATCAAATATCGATAAGCACTATTATTGTTGGACGAGAGATAAGTTTGCAGGGCTATGACGAATATTATTAAATAATTGTGTAACAAATTTGTAACGGCGTGCGTATTAGGATTTTAAACGAAAAATGGAGCAACACACAGGCGCGCCATGCTACCTCACGAAATTCTGGGACTCCTGTCGCCATAATTCGTTCACCTACGCAGCGGATGGGAGATGCCCTGAACGCCCTGCGTCCGCAACGACTACGCACAAAAGCCGCTTCGTCATTACTACCTCACTGGCTGGACGGCTATTCGGAATGCAATTCTTGCTCCTCTCGCGTGCTGCTAGCACACGTCGAATCAGCGAATTGCCCTCAGGTAACGACGAACAACGCTGGTCGCAATTGATGAGCCGTGCTCAGCAAGGTGATGAGCATTGCTATGAAAAATTGCTTGTAGAACTGGGTGATGTGACGGCCGCTTTTTTATATACCCGGTTTGGTCCTATCGATATGCTTGAGGACTGTGTGCGGGAGTGCCTGATTGCAATACATGCTGCGCGGCATACCTATGACACAAAACGGCTATTTCGCCCGTGGTTTTTTGCCATAGTACGCAACCGAACGATAGATATATTACGTAGTCAAAAATCCTATAAGGCAGCATTTTGCTGTTTTTTTCAGTATGGCAGGCATGATCAATAAAATGTCCATCCGCCGCTGTCAGCCCCGGACGGGCTGATAGTCTCCAGAAGGCGCAGGGAAATTTGCCAATCCGAAGTGCGCGATAGCGCGCGAGGGAGGCTAAAATTTTATCCCGAATAGCCGTAGAGCCATTTGTGGTAGCCATGACTGAGCTGCTTTGTGCTCAGTCTGTGGCGGACGCAGGGCGGCTGGAGCATCTCCTATTCGCTGCGTAGGTGAACGAATTACGGCGACAGGAGTCCCGGAATTTCGTGAGGTAGCATGGCGCGCCTGTGCTTCTATGGTGTATTCGTCAAGTTCTGGGAATGCTTTAAGATAATCAATGCCTTGCGATAGCAGTGTTTCAGCGTGAAGATGATAGCTCTGCTGTTCAAATGCCTCAAGCATACTTGTTCGTCTATGCGACTTCAGTGATTTAAAATACGTTGAGTGGGGAAGCAGCTGGCCATAAATCTGTTCATTGGTTTGGAGGAAATGGCGACCACTATCGACTACACTGATACAGCGTAATAACCCAAGGAGAATAAAGTCGATATCCTTCAACTCTGGGCATGAGCGAGCCCACAAAGGATGACGCTCTGCTAACAGGGCACGTTCCATACTTTCATTGCAGTGTTGGTGAATATGTTCAGAGAGTGGTAGGTCTTTAAGCATGGGTGATATCCGTTTATGAGGTGATTAAAACGGAAATTCTTAGAAAAATTCTTCGGCAAATGCAAGCTTTATTTGAAATTATTTGTTGTTTTTTTACGGTGCCTACAGAGTGTCTATTTGCTGTGATAAGTGATTAAAATCAAAAAGATGGAAATATTCGAGTGGTGCTACATTCAGGTAGGTTATAGGCTGCTTTGTTTAGGTACTTCTTCTTTCAATGGGAACACTGATGATAAAAGTAGGAGACTATATCACGGGTGATGAAATTAAACGGCCGATGTGAATTGCGGCGGATAGTGAAGGGAATCTCTGGTTTGCAGATGCAGGATTACCAAACCCGCCATGTCCCGCCATACTCAATGAGGATAATGTGATTGGCTCTGATGGTTCAAGCAATACCCTCGCTGCGGTAACACTGATTCGTCATCTTGGGGAAATGCGTGAGGTGACGACCTTCGGTAAAACTGTCGATATACCACGAGATGTTTTGCGATGGCCTTGGGGTATTGCCGTCGATGGGAATGATAATATCTGGGTTGCTAATTTTGCAGGCAAGAGAATTATGCACTTATGCGGTGTAAAAGAGGAGAACTGCCTGCCGGGCTTCCATACAGGTGAACCTTTTTCGGGTTATACTAGCGATGCCTTAAAGCGCGTTACAGGCATTCAAATTGATACTTCTGGTAATGTCTGGGTAGTCAATAACTATAAAGAAATTGGCTTGTTTCCTCCTGGTCAAGAAAACCCGGGTGGGCATGAAATTGTTGTGTTTATCGGGCTCGCTGCGCCAGTTAAAACACCATTACTAGGAACAGTCCAGCAGCCTTAATATTCTGTAGGGTGTGCTGAGGAATGAAGCACACCATTGTGTGTAATGCGCTTCATTCCTCAGCAACATCCTAAAGAGTTGAGATTTTTTTTACCCCTTAATCCTAAGAAATGGGGCGCATAAGGTCACTCTTTCGAGCAGCCTTGCGCCCCCTTATTGATTAAACCAGCACCCGCTCAATACCCCCTTTTGAAGCCTGCTTGATGTAGTCTTGCATCCAGTCGTCTCCGAGTATGTTTTTAGCGATTTCTACCACGATATAATCTGCATCCAGTTGTTCATCGCCATCATCGAAACGCTGCAAGCCTTGCATGCACGATGGACATGAGGTTAGCATTTTAATCGGGCCATCATTGCCATTAGCTCGCAGTTTGGCCTTGTCATTTTCTAATTCTTCGGCTTTTCTGTAACGCACTCCGGTAGATACATCTGGGCGTCCAACGGCCAAGGTGCCTGACTCACCGCAACAGCGATCAGATTTATGTACGTCTGTGACCATTAAGGCGTTAACTGTTTTCATCGGGTCTTGTTGTTTCAATGGCGTATGACAAGGGTCATGGTACATATACTGAGTGCCATTGACACCTTCCAGTTTGACATCTTTTTCCACTAGATATTCATGAATATCGAGCATACGGCAGCCCGGAAATATTTTGTCAAACTCATAATCTTCCAGTTGATCCAGACAGGTTCCGCAACTAACGACAACGGTCTTGATATCCAGATAGTTCAACGTATTTGCAACACGATGAAACAGAATACGATTATCTGTGGTGATTTGATCTGCCTTCTCGAAATCGCCTCCGGCTCGCTGAGGAAAACCACAACATAAATATCCAGGAGGCAATACGGTTTGCACGCCTATTTCATATAGCATTGCCTGGGTTGCTAAGCCAACTTGTGAAAACAAGCGTTCAGAGCCACAGCCCGGAAAATAAAATACCGCTTCGGAATTAGTGCGGGTTTTTTGCGGGTCGCGGATAATAGGAACTATATCATTACTCTCAATTCCTAGCAGTGCCCTGGCGGTTTTATTAGGCAACTTACCCGGCATCTTACGGTTAGTAAAATGCACCACATATTCCTGCATCTTGGGCTTGCCAATTGATGCAGGTGGTTGTTTAAGCTGTGCTTTACCCCAAGGGCGGATAAAGAAATTGCCTATTCGCTGTGCCTTGTATGACCATTCGATCAATACTTTGCGCATCATTTTAACGCTGTTGGGGTGGCCGGTAGATAAAAAGGCAATGGCCATGGTTTTTACTGGGTTAAAGCTTTGCTTGCCCATTTTACGTAATAGGTTACGCATATTCATCGACACGTCGCCGAAATCAATATCTACTGGGCAGGGGCTTTCACATTTATGACAGACGGTGCAATGGTCGGCCACATCTTCAAACTCTTCCCAATGACTAATGGCAATGCCTCTACGTGTTTGCTCTTCGTATAGAAAGGCTTCAATCAGCAGGGACGTTGCCAGAATTTTATTACGCGGCGAATATAATAAATTCGCCCGGGGGACATGGGTAGAGCATACTGGTTTACATTTACCACAGCGCAGGCAGTCTTTAATAGAGTCCGAGATAGCACCGATCTCACTTTGTTGCATAATCAGTGATTCATAGCCCATTAAGCTAAACGAGGTGGTATAGGCTGCGTGTAAATCGGCACCTGGCATAAGCTTGCCTTTATTAAAGCGTCCTTCTGGATCTACTTCTTGTTTGTAACGATGAAAACTAGCTAATTCCTCTGTGCTCAGGAATTCGTATTTAGTGATACCTATACCATGCTCACCTGAGATAACGCCGCCAAGAGCGCGCGCCAGCACCATAATGCGTGCAACCGCTTCATTGGCTTCATGCAGCATTTGATAATGATCGGAATTGACCGGCAAATTGGTATGTACATTCCCATCACCTGCATGCATATGTAAGGCAATAAATACGCGTCCACGCAAGATATCCTTATGCGTCATTTCTAGGCGCTCGATAATTAGCTTGAAATTATCACCTTCAAATATCTCTTTTAACTCTTGTAATAATTCCAGCTTCCATGAAACGCGTATGGAATGATCCTGCAAGCGATGAAATAAGGTGGGTGATTCTGCACGGTTAGTGAACTCACTCGCCTTAATGTCTAGTTGTGCAAAAATTGGTTCAGCATCGGGCAAGGCTAAATCAAGATTATCGTAGAGCCACTGCCAGCGCGTTCGTACCTGTTCGATAGTATTGAGTGCCTGTTCGCGCCGATCACCTATTAGTTCGTCCTTATTGGCCTCATCTTCATAGTGGCGTAAGGGTAGTTCACCTTGCAGAAATTCTGCTAAAGCAGTACACAGGCGTATTTTGTTGCGCAAAGATAGTTCAATATTGATGCGCTCGATACCATCACAATAATCCCCCATACGTGGTAGTGGAATAACCACGTCTTCATTAATTTTAAATGCATTGGTGTGTTTGGCAATCGCAGCAGTACGCGAGCGATCCAGCCAGAAAGTCTTACGTGCTTCAGGGCTGACTGCGACAAAGCCTTCAGCGCCACGGGCATTACATAGGCGCACAACTTCGGATACAGCCGAGGCAACCTGATTTTCATCATCGCCAATAACATCGCCTATCAAAATCATTTTCGGACGGCCCAGGTGTTTGGCTTTGCTGGCATAGCCAACTGCTTTGACGTAACGGTCATCCAGGTGCTCAAGTCCGGCTAGCATCACCCGCAATTCGCCTGTTTTAGGTAAGGCCATAAGATAGTCGCGAATTTCGACTATTGCAGGCACCGCTTCTCTGACCTGGCCATAGAATTCAAGACAGAAGGTGCGGGTATGTGCTGGCATTTTATGCAAGATCCAGCGCGCCGAGGTAATAATGCCGTCACAGCCTTCTTTCTGAATGCCGGGTAATCCACCTAAAAATTTATCGGTAACATCCTTGCCTAATTCACCTTTACGGAATTGTGTTCCGGGAATAAGTAGCGATTCTTCAGCAAGTAATTTTTTACCGCTGGCATCGAAGCGCTTAAGTGCAAAGCTGACTTGATCCTGGTCATGAATCTTGCCCAGATTGTGCTGTTGACGCTCAACTTCCAGCCAGTTACCATCCGGCGTTACCATGCGCCAGGAAACCAGGTTGTCTAGCGCTGTTCCCCATAACACCGCCTTTTTTCCACCCGCATTCATCGCTACATTTCCGCCTATGCAGGATGCGTCAGCTGAGGTTGGGTCACAGGCAAATACCAACCCTGCATTTTCGGCAACATCCATCACCCGACGAGTAACGAGACCTGCTCCGGTATAAACTGTAGCATAAGTTTTCTCAACTCCCGGCAGACTACTGGCGTGATCTACCTGGCCAATTTCCATCAGTTTTTCAGTATTAATCACGGCTGAATAAGGCGTTAAAGGCACTGCGCCACCGGTATAACCCGTGCCACCTCCACGCGGAATAATAGTCAGGCCGAGCTTGATACAATCTCTGACTAACTTGCCAACTTCTTTTTCGCTACGTGGATACAGCACCACAAACGGATATTCCACCCGCCAGTCAGTTGCATCGGTGACATGTGAAACGCGTGCAAAGCCATCAAAGCAAATATTGTCTTTACGCGTATGTTTAGATAATAACGCCAGCGCTTTGCGGCGCATTTTTTCAGTGTCTTTGAAGTGGGCTGCAAAGGTATCGACGGCCTTATGTGTTGCTTTAATGAGCTGCGCCACACGTTTAGCCCGGTCAGCGCCTTCTGTCTCATATTCTGTGCGTCGCTTTTCCATCTGTAACAATCGATGGCGTAATGCTTCTAGCAGAGAATTACGTCGCTTGCGGTTGTCGAGTAGATCATCCTCAAGATAGGGGTTACGCTGTACTGCCCAGATATCCCCCAATACTTCGAATAGCATTTGCGAAGAGCGGCCGGTGACGCGCTCATCGCGTAGTGAATTCAGAACCTGCCAGTTATCTTCGCCGAGTAGGCGGATGACTATTTCACGGTCGGAAAAAGACGTGTAGTTATAAGGGATTTCGCGTAACCGTACGGGTGACGCTTCAGTTGGTGATAGGGGGGATTGTGTATCCACAGATATGTTTATTTATGTTAAGGCAAGATAAAAAATTTTTGTTATTTTAGCATTTTCCAGGGCTTGTACAGCAGCTATTTTACTTTTACAGACAGAGATTTTTTTGGTGTTGATTTAATGAAAAATGCATCTTTATCCCTAATACAAAATAGCTGCTGCACTAATCGTAAACATCATTGAACACTCGAAGTGTCGCGGGGTGCGATGTTTGATAGACAGCTTATTTACAGTAGTATTGTTAGGGTTTTATAGTGAGTGTCTGTCGTTATGTGATTTTCTGTTATTGCTAATTTACTGTGGCAGAATAAAAAATATATAAAGGGCAAACAGAGTAATATGGAAGTGCCGCTAATTAAATCTTGAATCGAGTAATAAGGTCATAGCCATGATTATTATAAGCCCCTCTCCTACAGTTGAAATCCCCGACCTTTCCTGGCCAGAATATTTTTTTAAGCGTATTGAGCCTTACCATAAGAAGATTGCATTAATTGATGGCGATAGTGGCAGACAGATTAACTATGATGAACTAAAGACAGGCGCGCCCTGCGTCCGCAACGACTACGCACAAAAGCCGCTTCGTCATTACTACCTCACTGGTTGGACGGCTATTCGGAATGCAATTCTTGCTCCTCTCGCGTGCTGCTAGCACACGTCGAATCAGCGAATTGCCCTGTCGCCTATCAGGGACTAAAAATCACCACTTCGCTAAGCTCCGTTTCCATGATTTTCCATCAGTGTTCCCATTGAAAGAAGAAGTACCTAAACAAAGCAGCCTATAACCTACCTGAAGGTAGCACCACTCGAATATTTCCATCTTTTTGATTTTAATCACTTATAACAGCAAATAGACACTCTGTAGGCACCGTAAAAAAACAACAAATAATTTCAAATAAAGCTTGCAATTGCCGAAAAAATTTTTCTAAAAATTTCCGTTTTAATCACCTCATAAACGGATATCACCCATGCTTAAAGACCTACCACTCTCTGAACATATTCACCAACACTGCAATGAAAGTATGGAACGTGCCCTGTTAGCAGAGCGTCATCCTTTGTGGGCTCGTTCATGCCCAGAGTTGAAGGATATCGACTTTATTCGCCTTGGGTTATTACGCTGTATCAGTGTAGTCGATAGTGGTCGCCATTTCCTCCAAACCAATGAACAGATTTATGGCCAGCTGCTTCCCCACTCAACGTATTTTAAATCACTGAAGTCGCATAGACGAACAAGTATGCTTGAGGCATTTGAACAGCAGAGCTACCATCTTCACTCTGAAACACTGCTATCGCAAGGCATTGATTATCTTAAAGCATTCCCAGAACTTGACGAATACACCATAGAAGCAGCGGATGGACATTTTATTGATCATGCCTGCCATACTGAAAAAAACAGCAAGGGGAAAGTTTATGCGGCCGGGGGGATTTACGCGTTGAATCTCAGAAGTGGGTTGCTCAGATTTCTTTGTCTGGTGACAAACGGAACTCAGAGGCATCAAGAAATACCTGTGTTACGAGATCATATTGAAAAGCAAAACAAGGGAAATAACAGCTCTCAGAAACATCTCTATGTCTACGATAAAGCCGTCACCGACTTTGTCTGGTGGGATCGGCAGAAACGACATGCTAATTACATGATTTCAATGCTAAAAGAAAATTCAATTGCGACTCTGGTTGAGTCTATCCCTTTTGACTCCCGCCATGAGATCAATACAGGGGTTGAAGCATACAGTGTGTACGAAAACAAGGGCATCAAATTTAACGTGGTGGATTACCGTGATCCAGAAACCGGAAAACTTCACCGGTTTGTGACAACCTTGCCAATGACTATTAACCCTGGAACCATTGCCATGCTGTATTTCAAGCGATGGACGATTGAAAAGACATTCAATAACACTAAAAGTAATTTCAAGGAAACTAAAGCTTGGTCTTCCAATACCCGCTCACTTGAAAATCAAATGCGCCTGACTGCAATGAGCTATAATTTAATGCGCGTATTTGAAGAGATTTCAAAAACACAACAGCCAGAATTGATTCATCCATCGGATAAAAAATATAGCGAGGCTCTGGAGATAAGGCAGCAACAGGCTCAAAAACGAGATCGTTTTGTGAATCCATTATTTTTCCAGGCAAGAATATCTCGTATCAGCTCGTATACCATTCGGGCAGTTCAAAACGCAATAATAACAGGAATGTCTTTACAGTGCTTTATGAGCTCTCTTGTGGCGAGGTTAGTTTCACGGCCTCAATTGATAGGGGAACACTGATGTGATTTTCAGCGGTGGCTGCCCCCAGACGCTGCCCGTACTTTTTATTCCGCCCCCTCTGCTTGGGTTTTCTTTTTTCTGGACGATCGTACAGTACATTATTGCACCTTAACCTAGAGAGAATATTAAACCGGCTTCCGATAGCTTTGTAAACAGGCTTCCATAGGCCATTGTTGCCAAACCAGCTATCAGTGACTGTCAATATCGGAGCGGTGGAAAAATGTTCTGCAATTGCAATCAGCATTTGAGCCGCCTGAGCCATCTTGGTCTGGAAAGGAACGACATCACCTCTTATCGTGGCGGTTTCTTTTTTTGCCTGAATTGTTTTTAAGGGCAGATAAAATCGGAAATCTAAAAATAAGCACGCCCAGCGACCTTTGACCTGTTTCAGCAACCCTACCGATACAATATTTTGTGCCCATGGATATTTGCTTTGATTCGGCCGCGTGGTCAAAAATGGCTTCACAGCCGAAGATATTTTTGCCTACTTTAGTGATAATGGAGTCATCCAGTGCAACCAATATGCGCCCATCTGTTTCAGGAGACGGAATCAGCTCCCAGATAGTTTTCCACAGCCCAGCCCACGGCAAAGTTGAAGAAGCCATGAAAGTGTAAAAGCGCTTATTCTTGATCTCAAACCCAAACAACGTATCAAGGCAACGCCAAAGATTAGAGGTCATTGATGACGTAAAAGGAACGATAATGGACAGGATCGTGTAAACGAACAGAGAGGCTCGTTCGCGGCCTAAAGTGGTTTTGGAAAAATGATCTTGAAGCGGGAGTAAAATATCGCGTAAAATGAACATGAATGAGGTCGTTTTATTTGTATAATCAATGTGTTATAAACTTTCGCTGTCAGCCCCGGACGGGCTGATAGTCTCCAGAAGGCGCAGGGAAATTTGCCAATCCGAAGTGCGCGATAGCGCGCGAGGGAGGCTAAAATTTTATCCCGAATAGCCGTAGAGCCATTTGTGGTAGCCATGACTGAGCTGCTTTGTGCTCAGTCTGTGGCGGACGCAGGGCGGCTGGAGCATCTCCTATTCGCTGCGTAGGTGAACGAATTACGGCGACAGGAGTCCCGGAATTTAGTGAGGTAGCATGGCGCGCCTGCATTATACAGTAAAACTAGGCCTCATTCACGATTAACCTGTTGTTTTTAAAAAGAATTCAAGGCTTTTAGTCAACGGAATGCCATTAATATTAGTAATATCTAATATTTTAGAAAAATAAGCATTAGCTGATATTCTTATGCTTTAAAAACTAGGAAACTTCAGCTAAAGAAAAATATCCATTCCGTAGCCAGATTATTACAGCGGAAAGGCTATAAAAAGGGGGATATATTTGCGATTTATGCGCCAAATATAATCGAATATATTTATGTTTTCCAGTCGGTTATGTTGATTAGCGGTGTTATTACCACAGCCAATCCGCTCTATGCTTCAGGTGAGCTAGAGCATCAGTTGAAGCATTCTAAAGCACATTGTTTATTTACCACGGCTGATTTGTTAGACAAGGTCAATCCTATTCTGCAGGCAACATCAGTAGATGAAGTTTGTGTGTTTAATAGTGGCGATGCAGCTAACTCATTTGAGCTTTTATTGCAGGATGATAATGATACTGAATTGCAGCCAGTTAGCATTGATGCGCGCACGGATATCGCTATATTGCCTTACTCCAGTGGTACCACAGGCTTACCAAAGGGGGGTATGCTAAGCCACAGTAATTTGGTTGCACATAATATTCAGATTGAGACACAGCAAGATGCTTCGTGTCCTGATACAGAAGACAGTATTATTGCGGTGCTACCTTTTTTTCATATTTACGGTATAACTGTGATAATGAACCTGGGCTTATGTAATGGGTCCTCGCTAATCATTGTCAATGGTTTTAAGCCGGAACAATTCCTCGGCTTAATTCAACAACACCGGATAAACACAGCTTATCTGGTACCACCGATTATTCTTTTTCTGGCCAATCATCCGCTAGTCAGTAACTTCGATATGAGTTCATTGCAATATATAATGTCCGGAGCAGCACCTATAGGCGATGCACAACTGCAAGCAGCCAGTAAGCGTATCAAATGTACTGTACATCAAGGCTATGGTTTAACCGAAACCAGCCCTGTGGCTCTTAAAGAACCTGACTTATTAACAAGCACTAAACCGGGAACCGTCGGGGTGTTAATGCCTAATACCGACATCAGTGTTCCCCTATCAATTGATGCCGTGAGACTAACCTCGCCACAAGAGAGCTCATAAAGCACTGTAAAGACATTCCTGTTATTATTGCGTTTTGAACTGCCCGAATGGTATACGAGCTGATACGAGATATTCTTGCCTGGAAAAATAATGGATTCACAAAACGATCTCGTTTTTGAGCCTGTTGCTGCCTTATCTCCAGAGCCTCGCTATATTTTTTATCCGATGGATGAATCAATTCTGGCTGTTGTGTTTTTGAAATCTCTTCCGCTGAAAATCAGGGAAACGTAGCCTAAGCGAAGTGAAGATTTTTAGTCCGCGATAGCCGTAGGGCCGTTGTTTTGTCGGAGTCTGAGCGTTAGCGAAGGTGGAGACAAAATAAAAGGCCATCCGACACGGCGTCAAGTCATTTGGAGCCTATGTTCCGACCCCTTGTTGGGTCGGGACGAGGTGACGAGGACGAATCGGGGCCGCCGGAGGCATAAGTGGTCGCGTTAAGTTTTTGCTGCTTGCTTGGGCTGGGATGCCCAAAACAAGCTTTCGCAAAAATAGCGACTCCCCGAAAACACGCGCATTAAATTATAGCTCATTGCAGTCAGGCGCATTTGATTTTCAAGTGAGCGGGTATTGGAAGACCAAGCTTTAGTTTCCTTGAAATTACTTTTAGTGTTATTGAATGTCTTTTCAATCGTCCATCGCTTGAAATACAGCATGGCAATGGTTCCAGGGTTAATAGTCATTGGCAAGGTTGTCACAAACCGGTGAAGTTTTCCGGTTTCTGGATCACGGTAATCCACCACGTTAAATTTGATGCCCTTGTTTTCGTACACACTGTATGCTTCAACCCCTGTATTGATCTCATGGCGGGAGTCAAAAGGGATAGACTCAACCAGAGTCGCAATTGAATTTTCTTTTAGCATTGAAATCATGTAATTAGCATGTCGTTTCTGCCGATCCCACCAGACAAAGTCGGTGACGGCTTTATCGTAGACATAGAGATGTTTCTGAGAGCTGTTATTTCCCTTGTTTTGCTTTTCAATATGATCTCGTAACACAGGTATTTCTTGATGCCTCTGAGTTCCGTTTGTCACCAGACAAAGAAATCTGAGCAACCCACTTCTGAGATTCAACGCGTAAATCCCCCCGGCCGCATAAACTTTCCCCTTGCTGTTTTTTTCAGTATGGCAGGTATGATCAATAAAATGTCCATCCGCTGCTTCTATGGTGTATTCGTCAAGTTCCGGTAATGCTTTAAGATAATCAATGCCTTGCGATAGCAGTGTTTCAGAGTGAAGATGATAGCTCTGCTGTTCAAATGCCTCAAGCATACTTGTTCGTCTATGCGACTTCAGTGATTTAAAATACGTTGAGTGGGGAAGCAGCTGGCCATAAATCTGTTCATTGGTTTGGAGGAAATGGCGACCACTATCGACTACACTGATACAGCGTAATAACCCAAGGCGAATAAAGTCGATATCCTTCAACTCTGGGCATGAACGAGCCCACAAAGGATGACGCTCTGCTAACAGGGCACGTTCCATACTTTCATTGCAGTGTTGGTGAATATGTTCAGAGAGTGGTAGGTCTTTAAGCATGGGTGATATCCGTTTATGAGGTGATTAAAACGGAAATTTTTAGAAAAATTTTTTCGGCAATTGCAAGCTTTATTTGAAATTATTTGTTGTTTTTTTACGGTGCCTACAGAGTGTCTATTTGCTGTTATAAGTGATTAAAATCAAAAAGATGGAAATATTCGAGTGGTGCTACCTTCAGGTAGGTTATAGGCTGCTTTGTTTAGGTACTTCTTCTTTCAATGGGAACACTGATGATCAAAGCAGCAGATATCTGCTGCTGAGATTATCGCCTGGACTGAAGATAAACTTGCCTCTTATAAGCAAATAAAAGCAATTGAATTTATCGATCAGATTCCTAAATCGCCTTCGGGTAAAATTTTAAGGCGGGTTTTGCGCGATCGCGAGGGTTAATATTCACTTGTAGAGCGTGGCTTTAGCCCACAGGCATCGCTGACTAAGCAGGCTAAATTCACGCTCTACGGATTCTGGTAAGCCACATAAACTGAAATAAAATCATGCGCAAACGTATCAAAAAATACATATTAACTTTATTGGGTTTACTATGCGTAGATCTGGGGGTTATGGGTGCAGTGCTACCTGTGCTACCAACGACGCCGTTTTTGCTGCTCGCGCTAGCCTGTTTTGCCAATAGCTCGCCGCGTTTTCATCACAAATTACTAAATAATCGCTGGTTTGGTGCTGCTCTACAGCAATGGGAAGCAAAGCGCAGTATTACGCGTACTACCAAGATTCAGGCGCGCCATGCTACCTCACGAACGCTGTCAGCCCCGGACGGGCTGATAGTCTCCAGAAGGCGCAGGGAAATTTGCCAATCCGAAGTGCGCGATAGCGCGCGAGGGAGGCTAAAATTTTATCCCGAATAGCCGTAGAGCCATTTGTGGTAGCCATGACTGAGCTGCTTTGTGCTCAGTCTGTGGCGGACGCAGGGCGGCTGGAGCATCTCCTATTCGCTGCGTAGGTGAACGAATTACGGCGACAGGAGTCCCGGAATTTCGTGAGGTAGCATGGCGCGCCTGTCGGAATGCAATTCTTGCTCCTCTCGCGTGCTTCTAGCACACGTCGAATCAGCGAATTGCCCTGTCGCCTATCAGGGACTAAAAATCACCACCGCTGTCAGCCCCGGACGGGCTGATAGTCTCCAGAAGGCGCAGGGAAATTTGCCAATCCGAAGTGCGCGATAGCGCGCGAGGTAGGCTGAAATTTTATCCCGAATAGCCGTAGAGCCATTTGTGCTCAGTCTGTGGCGGACGCAGGGCGGCTGGAGCATCTCCTATTCGCTGCGTAGGTGAACGAATTACGGCGACAGGAGTCCCGGAATTTCGTGAGGTAGCATGGCGCGCCTGTTCGCTAAGCTCCGTTTCCATGATTTTCAGCGAAGGCAATGCTGATGATTGTTGTTACCTTTGCTGTTTCTATCGGCGTGTTGCATGGGAGATTTTCATTGCAACTTGGCTTATTAACACTGGGAAGCATCCTGCTGGTTTTTATCTGGCGACTTAAAGAGGCTAGGGCGATTGCAGTTCCTGTTACTCGATGTTCAAGTTTTTTAACTGATTGATTTTATTGATAATTTTACTGACAAAGAAAGCATCAACATCATTGTAAATCAATCACTTATGAAACAAAGCCGGAAAAATTTACTTTTCTTAGCCCAGTTATAGCTGAAAACTTGAACATCGAGTGTTAATGACTAATATGCGCATTAGTTTTATATCAACAAGAAAGTCTCACCATGAAGGGCTCGAGTTTTTTGAACAGCATTCCTAATGCTCTATTTCTGCAACAACTGTACATACAGCATCAATCAGACTGCTAAGCTCTGCATCGGAGATAATAAACGGCGGCATAAGGTAAATCAGCTTGTTAAACGGTCGAACCCAGACCCCGGCATCTACAAATTTAGGCTGCAAGGTCTTTAAATCTACAGGCTGATACAACTCAATCACTCCTATGGCACCGATTACACGCACATCTTTAACGTGCGAGTACTGTTGGCAAACCTGCAGACCAGAGCTTAACTTCTGTTCTATATTGCCTACTGTTGCCTGCCAGGGAGAGTTCAGTAATAATTTTAAGCTAGCCAATGCGGTTGCGCAGGCAAGCGGGTTAGCCATAAAAGTTGGGCCATGCATAAATAAGCCGGGCTCACCGTTACGAATGGTATCAGCAATATTCTGGCTTGCTAATGTAGCTGCCAGGGTCATATAACCCCCAGTTAAGGCTTTGCCCAGACATAGTATATCCGGAGTAATATTTGCATGCTCACAGGCAAATAGCTTGCCCGTGCGTCCAAAACCGGTGGCAATTTCATCCAGAATCAATAGAACATTATATTTTGTACATAATGTACGTACTTGTTTTAAGTATTCCGGCGAATAAAAGCGCATACCACCCGCTCCCTGAACAATGGGCTCCAGAATAATGGCAGCAATTTGAGCGTGGTGATGTTTGAGTTGATGCTCTAGTGGTGCAGTATCTTTTGTTGTACATGGCTCAGCAAAAGTACAGTCGGGTGCGTCAGCAAAAAATTGCTTGATAAGGCTATTGCTAAATAAGCTATGCATACCATTATCGGGGTCGCTAACTGACATGGCGGCAAAGGTATCACCATGATATCCGTGACGGATAGTAAGAAATTTATTTTTGTCAGCCTGCTTTTTGCTGTACCAGTATTGAACAGCCATTTTCATGGCAACGTCTACTGCAACCGAGCCAGAATCAGCAAAGAAAACAGCTTGTAACGGCTCAGGGGTGATTTCAACCAGTTGCATTGCTAAATCAACCGCAGGCTGGTGGGTTAAGCCTCCGAACATGATATGCGCCATATCATCTAGTTGAGCGTTAATTGCCTGATTTAAAACTGGGTGATTATAGCCGTGTATAGCGCTCCACCATGACGACATGCCATCGATTAACACACGCCCATCTGTGAGCGTAATATACACACCTTGCGCTGACTGTACCGGGTAAATCGGTGTGTCGGCCTGTATGGCACTGTATGGGTGCCATACATGATAATAATCTTGCTTTAAGAGGGTGTTTTCTAATGGCACGATATGCAGATATCTACGTGTAACCTAGCAAGAGTGATCGGGTAACAACCGCTTTGTGGTCGAATTTAGTGGGTTGCGCTATGCAATAATGCTAGTTGCTATGCTCTGTTCATCGTAAATGATTTAGCTCATTTGTTTTTCGCGGATTTCATCCAGGGTTTTACAATCGATACACTGGTCTGCTGTCGGACGCGCTTCTAAGCGGCGTACGCCGATTTCTATACCACAGGAATCACAGTAGCCATATTCATCTGCATCAATCATGGTAAGCGCATCATTGATCTTTTTCAGTAATTTCCTTTCCCGGTCGCGCGTTCTTAATTCCAGGCTGAATTCTGACTCTTGTGAAGCGCGGTCATTTGGGTCAGGATAGTTTGCGGCATCGTCACGCATATGGTCTACGGTTCGATCTACTTCGCGCATTAATTCATTTTTCCAGTTAGTTAAAACTGCTCTAAAATGTTCTTTTTGCGCTTCATTCATATATTCTTCGCCTTTACTTTCTTCATATGGCGTAAAATTGAAAGGCGTACTTTCAGCTATTGTGCTGTTAGTCATCCACTAACTCCAGAATTATTTTAAAAACTGCGCATTTATATCAGGATAATAGGAATTAAGCAAGAAAAATTGCTATTATTTATCGGAAATATTTTCATTGCAAGAGGGGTATATGCAGGTAGCAAGCAGGATGAAGGCGATTACGCCGTTTTATGTCATGGAGTTATTAGCTAGAGCAAAACAGCTAGAAGCACAGGGGCGTGATATTGTGCATATGGAAGTCGGTGAGCCAGATTTTGCAACGCCGCAGCCAATTATTGATGCCGGGGTCGCTTATATCAAATCCGGGCATGTAAAATACACACCGGCTGCAGGGCTTCCTGGATTAAGACAGAAAATTGCTGATTATTATTGGCAGCGATACAAAATTTCTGTGCCGGTACAGCGTGTTTTTATCACTCCAGGTGCTTCAGGCGCTTTTCTGCTAGCTCTGGGTGTTAGCTTAAATTCGGGCGATGAGGTTTTGTTAGCCGACCCGTGTTATCCCTGTAACCAGAACTTTATCCATTTGTTTGATGCAAAGGTTAAACATGTGCCTGTATACGCAGATACGGCGTATCAGCTATCTGAAGAATTACTAAAGCAGCATTGGCAATCACAGACTAAAGCGACGCTTATTGCCTCACCATCGAATCCGACCGGTACGATTATTCAAGCGACGGAATTAGAAAATTGCATTGATTTTGTCATTGCCCGGCAAGGCGTATTTTTTTCTGATGAAATCTATCATGGACTGGAATATGAACCAGGTGTTAGCAGTGCCTTGGAATTTAGTGAACAGGTCTTTGTGATTAACAGTTTTTCCAAGTATTTTGGTATGACCGGCTGGCGGGCAGGGTGGTTGATTGTGCCAGAGGACTATATTCAGGCAACAGAAAAATTGGCGCAAAATATCTTTATTTCCACTTCCAGCCATTCTCAGTATGCTGCTTTAGCCGCATTTGATCAGCAAACACTGGATGAACTGGAGCTGAGGCGGCAGGAGTTTGCCTTGAAAAGAGATTATCTGTATAGCAAATTATTGAGTCTGGGCTTTAAAATCCCGGTAAAGCCTGCAGGTGCATTTTATATATATGCAGATTGTGGTATGTTTACGGATAATAGCCAGCAATTTGCCGAGCAGTTATTAGAGATAATAGGCCTTGCCGTCACGCCAGGTAAAGATTTTGGTTATAATGAGAGCGCAAAATATCTGCGCTTTGCTTATACAGGCTCGATGGAGAAGATCACTGAAGGTATGCGGCGACTTGAGCACTTTATCACACATAAACAAACAATATAATAATGGCGATCACCCAGGTTTCCCCACAGAGTTTACAGCAGCAATTACAGGAAAATCCGCAGGCTTATTTTTTACTTGATGTACGTGAGCCATTTGAATATCAAATAGCGAATCTTGACAATAGCGTGCTTATCCCGATGAATCAGATTCCTGAGCATCTGGTTGAACTGAACAAAGAGCAGAAAATTGTAGTGATCTGCCATCATGGTATGCGTAGCGAGAATGTCGCTTATTATCTTGATCAGCAGGGGTTTGGTCAGGTTTTTGATTTAACGGGTGGTATTGATGCCTGGGCGCGGAAGTGTGATTCAGGGATGGCTTTGTATTAAACTGAAGTTTCCCAATTATTGAGTAGCTGAAATACACAATGCTGGTGTATCGAGGTTTATTTTAGGTGGTTTTGCCATGTTTATAGCAAACCCCTACTTAATTCCCCTTAGGCAATCGCTGAAAATCATGGAAACGGAGCTTAGCGAAGTGTTGATTTTTAGTCCCTGATACTCGATGTTCAAGTTTTTTAACTGATTGATTTTATTGATAATTTTACTGACAAAGAAAGCATCAACATCATTGTAAATCAATCACTTATAAAACAAAGCCGGAAAAATTTACTTTTCTTAGCCCAGTTATAGCTGAAAACTTGAACATCGAGTGATAGGCGACAGGGCAATTCGCTGATTCGACGTGTGCTAGCAGCACGCGAGAGGAGCAAGAATTGCATTCCGAATAGCCGTCCAGCCAGTGAGGTAGTAATGGCGAAGCGGCTTTTGTGCGTAGTCGTTGCGGACGCAGGGCGTTCAGGGCATCTCCCATCCGCTGCGTAGGTGAACGAATTATGGCGACAGGAGTCCCGGAATTTCGTGAGGTAGCATGGCGCGCCTGAGCATTTGAAACGAATGAGAAGACTATTTTTTTCATATAGTTGTAGCATAGTTTCAATTTTACCATAAATAATTATTGGGAAACTTCAGTATTAAATATAAGCTAGTGATAAACCCTCAATCGGTGCAGATGTTATTTTTGGGGAGTCGCTATTTTTGCGAAAGCTTGTTTTGGGCATCCCAGCCCAAGCAAGCAGCAAAAACTTAACGCGACCACTTATGCCTCCGGCGGCCCCGATTCGTCCTCGTCACCTCGTCCCGACCCAACAAGGGGTCGGAACATAGGCTCCAAATGACTTGACGCCGTGTCGGATGGCCTTTTATTTTGTCTCCACCTTCGCTAACGCTCAGACTCCGACAAAATAACGGCCCTACGGCTATCGCGGACTAAAAATCATCACTTCGCTTAGGCTACGTTTCCCTGATTTTCAGCGGAGGTGTAATCCAGCTACCAGCTATGCTCAATACAGAATATAATACCTAGCATAAACCGTTAAATGTATTGTCTATACAAGCAAGCAAACAGAACAAAACACTAGTTAAACATGAATATTAAAGATTATATGATCAACCTAGGGCAGCAAGCCAAAGCTGCAGGTAGAGAACTTAGCCGCGCTGATTCAGGGAAGAAAAATGCAGCATTACTGGCAATTGCAGAACAGTTAGCTGATGCGACAGATTATCTGACGAAAGAAAATGCAAAAGATTTAGCTGCAGGTAAGGAAAAATGGCTGGATGCAGCTTTGTTAGATAGGCTGGAATTAACCCCGGATAGAATTCAGGCAATGATTGATGGTTTGCATCAAATTGCGGCTTTACCTGACCCTGTCGGCGCAATAAGCGATATGAGCTATCGTCCCAGTGGCATCCAGGTTGGACAGATGCGAGTGCCACTAGGGGTCATCGGGATTATTTATGAGTCTCGCCCTAATGTCACCATAGATGCTGCGGCTTTATGTTTGAAATCAGGCAACGCCTGTATCTTACGTGGCGGATCTGAATCAATTCACTCGAATAAAGCAATTGCTATATGTATAGCAAAAGGATTGGCTGCAGTTGGCTTGCCTGTTACGGCTGTGCAGGTGGTGGAAACGACTGATCGTGAGGCAGTAGGAGAGTTAATCACTCTGTCTAGTTACGTTGATGTGATTGTGCCTCGTGGCGGGAAAAAACTGATTGCACGTATTTCCAAAGAAGCAACTATCCCGGTTATTAAACATTTAGATGGCATCTGCCATGTTTACATTGATGCCCAGGCTGATTATACAAAAGCGATCAATATTGCCGTGAATGCAAAAACACATCGTTATGGCGTGTGTAATGCAATGGAAACCTTGCTGATTGCCGAATCGATTGCGCTGCAGGTGCTGCCTGAATTAGCCAAACAATATAAAGCTGCCGGGGTGGAATTGCGCGGCTGTTTAAAAACCTGTTCTATCGTTGCAGATTGTATTCGGGCAACTGATGCAGATTGGGCAACTGAGTATTTAGCACCAGTATTATCAATTAAAATTGTGGCTGATATTGATGCCGCAATGGCGCATATTAATGAATTTAGCTCGGGGCATACCGAGGCAATTATTACTGAAAATTACACTTTGGCGCGCCGGTTTTTGCGCGAAGTGGATTCTAGCTCGGTGATGGTAAATGCATCAACTCGCTTTGCTGATGGCTTTGAATATGGCCTGGGTGCAGAAATAGGCATCAGCACTGATAAGCTCCATGCGCGTGGACCAGTTGGCTTAAATGGCTTAACCAGCCTGAAATATGTAGTGCTAGGGGATGGGCGTATACGCGAGTAAATGATTGGTATTTATGGTGGTACATTTAACCCGGTACATTACGGACATTTACGTACAGCGTTGGAAGTACATGAGTTTTTTGACTTGCATGAGTTGCGCCTAGTCCCTTGTGCTCAGCCAGCACACCGTGCCGAACCAGAGGTCAGTGCGGCAGATCGGTTGCAGATGCTGCAACTGGCAATTAGAGCTTATCCGCAATTTTACTGTGATACGCGCGAACTGGAACGTGCGGGGCCTTCATATATGGTTGATACGCTGGCGTCAATTCGTGCTGAGGTTACAGCCATACCGTTAATCTTATTTATAGGCACAGATGCCTTTAATGGCTTGACGGCCTGGCATCGCTGGCAGGATTTGTTTGATTATGCGCATGTCGTGGTGATGACCCGGCCAGGTTTTAGTCCTGACATGCTGATAGATTTTTACACAGACAGGCAAGTTGATGATAGACATTCGTTAAAATCCTGTGCGGGTGGTAAAATCTATTTCCAGCAAGTGACGCAGCTAGAAATTTCGGCATCGTTTATACGCGAAAATTTCGCCAGGCAAAAAAACAACAGTTTTTTATTACCTGAATGCGTCATCGAATATATACAGGCTAAGCGATTATATTGCGCCTGAACAAACAGATTTACACTGAATAGGTCTAAACAAAGGAAAATGAATGCAAGCAGATGAATTACTAGCAATTGTTACGCAAGAGCTAGAGGAGCGAAAAGCAGAAAATATCATCACGATTGATGTGATAGGTAAGACCAGTTTTACTGATTATATGGTGATAGCGAGCGGAACTTCAGACCGGCATATTAAAGCCTTATGCAATTATGTTACGCAAGCATTAAAAGAGCAAGGTATTGCTCCGCGCGGCATAGAAGGTGCGCAAGGTTCTGAATGGATGTTGATGGATCTAGGAGATGTTATTTTACATGTGATGACTGCACAAACTCGCGAGTTTTATCAGCTAGAAAAACTCTGGAGTGTGGAGAATCAGCAGGATGACGAGGTTCTAAGCTATGATGAATAAATATATAGGCATACTGTTGCTGTGCTTACATTATAGTGAGTGCTTATGCAGCAATACCTGATATAAAGGAAGGTTTGTGGGAAGTCACTTCGCAAGCGCATATCCCCGCAATGCCGATGCAGATACCTGCAATGACGACAGAGCAATGCTTTACCAAAGAAAGCATGAATCCAGAAAATATATTACAGCAGAACAATTGCCGGATGAAGCATATGGATATGCAAAATAAGCAGGTGAGCTGGAGCATGAGTTGTGAGCAGGACGGCATGACGATGCAAGGTTCAGGTAATATTCAGTACCAGAAAACCAAATTTTCCGGGACATTTGATATGGTCATGTCGGGTGCGCCTGAAGGTACAATGAGTATGCAGACCAAAATAACCGGGCGATATATAGGCGATTGTCCTTAGGCTTCTTGTATAGTACACGTGTAGGGCGCGGCTTTAGCCCGCCATCTGTGAATAAAAGCGGGCTAAAGCCGCGCCCTACAATTTTTTAAATTTTTCGAGAGTTGTTTATGATTTTAGGTAGTATCGTAGCGTTAGTCACCCCAATGTATGATAACGGCGATGTGGATAAGGAGAGCCTAAAAAAGTTAGTAGAATTTCATATAGAGCAAGGTAGTGATGCGCTTGTTGCCATGGGAACCACTGGTGAATCGGCTACGTTAAGCGAACATGAGCATATGGATGTGGTGAAAGCCATCGTTGAGTATGTTGCAGGCCGGATTCCTGTGATTGCCGGGACAGGGGCGAATTCTACCACTGAAGCAATTGCTTTAACTAAAGCGGCAAAACAAGTAGGCGCAGATGCCTGTTTATTAGTCACCCCGTATTACAACAAACCGACTCAGGAAGGTTTATACCTGCATTATAAAGCGATAGCAGAAGCGGTTGATATACCCCAGATTTTATATAATGTTCCAGGGCGCACTGCCTGTGATATGTTGCCGGAAACTATTGGCCGGTTGGCAAAGATTGAGCGTATAGTTGGCGTTAAAGAAGCGACGGGTGATTTGACCCGCGTATCTGTGATACGTGAACTATGTGGGGATGATTTTGCATTGTATACAGGTGATGATGCGACTAGCTGTGAATTTTGCCTTTTAGGTGGTAATGGCACTATTACCGTTTCCGGAAATGTGGCTCCCCGACTGGTACATGAGATGATTACTGCAGCGATAAATGGTGATCGTGAAACCGCAACCAGTATTGATGCCAACCTGAGAGGGTTGCATACGCAATTATTTATTCAATCTAATCCTATACCAGTTAAATGGGCTGTGACTGAAATGGGCTTGATGGCTAAGGGAATACGCCTGCCTCTAACTTGGTTAACTGAAGATTGCTTTGATCCGGTGCGTTCTGCTATGCACCAAGCGCAAGTTATTTAATCTCTGCATAAAAATCACGCATGAAACCGATCAGACTTATTATTATATTTTCTTTTGCTTGCCTGGCAGCCTGCAGTCAGTTTTTTCCGGATAAAGAAAAGGACTATGTTAATAGTCGTGAAATTCTTCCACTGCAAATTCCGCCGGGAATGGAGGCTGAAAAACTGGCTGCTGAAACAGAAGAAGTCATTGTTCCGCTTACGCTAAGTAAATCAATACAGTATATAGACCAGGGTGAAAATAATACTTATGTGCGTATTAATTCACCGTTTGCTCACGTCTGGCGTCTGGTAGGTAAGGCATTAACCCAGCGGGTAATAGAAATCACCGACAAAAATCGCTCGATGGGAATCTACTATGTGCAGTATGACCCTGATGTACAAGCAGTGAGGGATGGTTCGTTCTGGGATGAATTTGTATTTTTCTTTGGCAATGATGCAAATCAGGAAATTCCTTACCAGCTGTTCTTAACAGAGTCTGAATTAGGCACGGATATTTTTGTTCGTGATCAATTAGGCAATAAGCTGTCACAAGGTGATGGAATCAAACTGCTTAATTTAATATTTGAGACCATTCAAGAGGATTTTGAAGGGTAGCTCTAATTGCTTGTCCCAGCCTAGTCCATGTTGTGATACGCCGCTTTCCTGTATGGATTATTTGTTTGAATATTAAGATACATTATCAACACATCATGCCGGTTTACGTTATCGCGCTATGCTTGATAAGCTAACCCAGCCTACAACATTACTTACCTCCCACGCTATGCTTATAATTCCCGGTAGTTCCGCATTATCAACATTTAGAGTTCAAAAACTATTAGCTGATTTACAAGCGATAGAGCCTGCTATTAATTATATTTCAGCAGCCTATGTTCATTTTGTAGATGTCGACAATGCACTGAGCGCAGAAGATGACAAGATTTTGCGTAAAATACTGGATTACGGTTCAGCAGCAGAATGCCTAGAGCAGAAAGGGAATATAACTTACTGGGTGATTCCTCGCCCCGGAACGATTTCCCCCTGGTCTAGTAAAGCGACTGAAATTGCTCAGCGTTGTGGGCTAAATATAGCGCGCCTGGAACGTGGCATAGAATTTACCCTGAATAGTACCTCCAGTATCGATAAGGATAAAATTCAGGCTATCCATGCCCTATTACATGATCGAATGGTGCAAACGGTTGCTGAGACAATTGAACAACTGGATTTATTTGCCCATCATCAACCTAAAGCTCTAAGCACGGTAGCAATTATTCAACAAGGACGTGATGCTCTGGCTCAGGCAAATAGTGAATTAGGTCTGGCACTGTCGGCGGATGAAATTGATTATTTAGTCGACAGCTTCAAGGAATTGGGGCGTGACCCTAGTGATGTAGAATTAATGATGTTTGCTCAGGCTAACTCGGAGCATTGTCGACATAAGATCTTTAATGCCAGTTGGACTATCGATGGGGTAGATCAGGCGAAATCATTATTTAGCATGATTCGTAATACTGCAGAGAAAAATCCGGACGGAATTTTATCCGCTTATAGCGATAACGCCTCTGTTGCAGAAGGCTCAACGGCTGATGTTTTTATACGCAATCCGCACACAGGTGAATATGCTTATACAACAGAAGCAGCACATTTATTAATGAAGGTGGAAACCCATAATCACCCCACCGCCATTTCACCTTACCCCGGCGCTGCCACAGGCTCAGGGGGTGAAATTCGTGATGAAGGAGCGACAGGTCGAGGGTCGGCGACCAAAGCTGGACTAACCGGTTTTACCGTTTCACATTTAAAAATCCCCGGCTTCGAACAACCCTGGGAAAATGATTTTGGCAAACCAGAGCGTATTGCATCTGCTCTGGATATTATGCTGGAAGGGCCGATTGGTGGTGCGGCATTTAATAATGAATTTGGCCGGCCTAATATTGCTGGCTACTTTCGCAGCTTTGAGCAAGTTGTTGAAGGTAGTAGCGGAGGACAATTACGCGGATATCATAAGCCGATTATGATTGCCGGTGGTATGGGAAATATTCGCCCTATGCTAGTTGATAAACATAAAATCCCCGCTAGCTCGCTGATTATTATTTTAGGTGGTCCCGCCATGTTGATTGGATTGGGCGGTAGCGCTGCTTCCTCACAAGCCTCAGGCGAAAGTGCCGCCGAACTGGATTTTGCTTCGGTACAGCGAGAAAACCCTGAAATGGAGCGCCGTTGTCAGGAGGTCATTAATCACTGTAATGCCTTAGGCGATGACACCCCTATTGTTTCAATTCACGATATAGGCGCGGGTGGGTTATCCAATGCTGTGCCTGAAATTATTCATGACTGTGAACAAGGCGGTCGCTTTGAGTTACGCAAGGTGAATAATGATGATACAGGTATGTCGCCGATGCAAATCTGGTGTAATGAAGCGCAGGAGCGCTATGTCGTTGCAATAAAACCTGAAGCACTGGAGCTGTTCGAGTCTTTTTGTGCACGAGAACATTGCCTTTATGCAGTCATCGGTGTTGCAACCGATGAAGAGCATTTAACCCTGACAGATGAATTATTCGGTGATAAGCCAGTTGATTTGCCTATGTCGGTACTGTTTGGCAAATCACCCAAATTACATAGAGATGTGACACATCTTGAAACAGAACATAAGGCACTGGATTTTTCAGGCATAGACATCAAGCAAGCGGTAAAGCGGGTACTAAGTTTTCCAGCCGTAGCTGATAAGAGTTTTTTAATTCATATTGGTGACCGTTCAGTTACGGGTCTGGTGGCTAGAGATCAAATGGTAGGTCCCTGGCAAGTTCCGGTTGCTGATGTTGCGGTAACCGCCTCGGGCTTTCATGCCATCACTGGTGAAGCCATGGCGATGGGGGAACGTACTCCTCTAGCTGTGGTAAATGCACCTGCTTCAGGGCGAATGGCCATTGCAGAGTCGCTGACTAATTTAGCCGCTGCGCAAATCGAATCACTGAAACATATCAAAATTTCCGCCAACTGGATGGCAGCGGCAGGTACTCCTGGAGAAGATGCTGCACTATTTGATACGGTAAAAACGGTAGGTATGGAAGTGTGCCCCGAATTAGGCATAGCCATTCCGGTCGGTAAAGACTCCTTGTCGATGAAAACGGTATGGAAGGAAGATGGCCGCGAAACCACCATGACCTCTCCGCTGTCCCTCATTATTACCGCTTTCGCACCGGTGACTGATATTACCCGAACATTGACCCCGGAATTAAAGAATACTGACAGCGTACTAATTCTGCTGGATTTAGGACAAGGGAAAAATCGCTTAGGTGGCTCAGTACTAGCGCAAGTAACCGGGCAAATGGGCTGTGAAGTTCCAGACCTGGATGATACTGGGTTATTAAAAGCATTTTTTAATACTATCCAGAGCTTAAATGCGGACGATAAACTACTAGCCTATCATGATCGTTCTGATGGTGGTCTAATCGCAACTATTGCAGAGATGATTTTTGCAGGGCGCAAGGGTGCGGAGCTTGAATTAGATCGCTTAGGCGAAGATGCCCTGGCGACCTTGTTTAATGAAGAGCTAGGCGCGGTCATTCAGATCCGGCAAGATGAATGCGATGCGGTGTTAGATATTTTTGATGCCGCTGGTTTAGCAGATTGTACCCACCTTATCGGCTGGGTTACTGAAGAAACTCAGCAGCTTAATGTGAGTTATAAGGGGGAGGTGATCTATTCGGCAAGCCGTGCTGAATTACAGCGAAGCTGGTCAGGAGTCAGTTATCGTATGCAGGCATTACGCGATAATCCAGACTGCGCCAAACAACAATATGACAGAATTAGCGATGATAAAGACCCTGGCTTAACAGCGCAGTTAAGTTTTGATAGCAATACAGATATCACCGCACCTTATGCTGCAGTGCGTCCGCGCGTTGCTATTTTAAGAGAGCAAGGGGTGAATGGTCATATCGAAATGGCAGCTGCTTTTGATAAAGCTGGCTTTACCAGTATCGATGTACATATGACCGATATTATCACTGGAAGAGTGAACTTAAAAGACTTTGTTGGGTTGGCCGCCTGTGGTGGGTTTTCCTATGGTGATGTCTTAGGTGCAGGTGGTGGCTGGGCGAAATCAATACTGTTTAATGGGCGTGCTAGAAATGAATTTGCAGCATTTTTTCAGCGTAGTGATACCTTTGGCTTAGGTGTGTGTAATGGTTGCCAAATGCTCTCTGGCTTAAAAGAGCTGATTCCTGGCGCAGAGGATTGGCCGCAGTTTAAGCGCAATTATTCAGAGCAATTTGAAGCACGCGTGGCAATGGTCAAAGTGCAGGATTCGCCGTCGATCTTACTTAAAGATATGGCTGGTTCCAGCATGCCGGTAGTGATTGCACATGGGGAAGGGCGAGCCGAATTTTCTGTCGATGATCAAGACCATGCATTAATTGCGCTAAACTATGTGGATAATTATGGTGTAAATACTGAAGACTTCCCGATGAATCCAAATGGTTCTCCTGATGGTATTACGGGCTTAACAACAACAGATGGCCGTTTTACTATTATGATGCCGCATCCAGAGCGTTGCTTTAGAACTTTGCAAAATTCATGGCAGCCTGCCGAGTGGGGCGAAGATGGAGCTTGGCTACGCATGTTTAGAAATGCGCGGGTGTGGGTTGGGTGATAGTATGATTTCTTGAGAGTTTATTGCTAATCAAGCTCAAAGTGAAAAATATGAATACTGAATATACAGCAGTTATTAAAAATGAAGAGGGATGGTGGATAATAATCTGGATAGAAGAGATTTCAGACGTGTGGGCCAAGAGAAAACGCGAGAAAACCTTATTGAAACACTTAAAATAACATTGCAAGAAGCAAGCGTTAAAAAACAGAGTCGCTAATTTTATAAGCCAAGATCATCTAGAGGGCTTGTTACGCCTTGACCACCCTGATTAAGCACATGCGTATAAATCATCGTGGTTTCCAAATCATTATGTCCCAACAATGCCTGAATAGTGCGAATATCCGTACCGCGTTGCAATAAATGCGTGGCAAAGCTGTGTCGAAAAGTGTGCGCACTCACTTTTTTTGCGATGCCTAATTTTTTCACAGCTACTTTAATGGCTTTATTAATCAGCGATTGACCAATATGATGGCGGCGTATTGTACCTTCTGAGCGAGGATCAATGGACCTATTTCTGGCAGGAAACGCATATTGCCATCCCCATTCCTTCGCTGAAAATCATGGAAACGTAGCTTAGCGAAGTGGTGATTTTTAGTCCCTGATAGGCGACAGGGCAATTTGCTGATTCGACGTGTGCTAGCAGCACGCGAGAGGAGCAAGAATTGCATTCCGAATAGCCGTCCAGCCAGTGAGGTAGTAATGACGAAGCGGCTTTTGTGCGTAGTCGTTGCGGACGCAGGGCGTTCAGGGCATCTCCCATCCGCTGCGTAGATGAACGAATTATGGCGACAGGAGTCCCGGAATTTCGTGAGGTAGCATGGCGCGCCTGGGCCTATGGAAGCCTGTTTACAAAGCTATCGGAAGCCGGTTTAATATTCTCTCTAGGTTAAGGTGCAATAATGTACTGTACGATCGTCCAGAAAAAAGAAAACCCAAGCAGAGGGGGCGGAATAAAAAGTACGGGCAGCGCCTGAGGTCAGCCACAGACATGGCAAAAACAGTACAACAAAAAGCCCGATCGTATACCGTGAATCTCTATGGAAAACAGCGTGAAGTCAGGGCTTATAGTCGCGTTGTCATGCTGAAAACATTGAAACGACCCGTTCAGGTTGTCTGGGTGTTTCGTCGCACACAGTGGATTGCTTTGTTTACGACCGATCTAAGTTTATCCGTCACACAGATTATTGAGTATTATGGTGCGCGATGGAAAATCGAATCCGGGTTCAAAGAGCTCAAGCAAGACATAGGGAGCCATAAAAGTCAGTGTCGAAATGCGCAGGCAGTGACCAACCATTTGAACTTCTGTATGATGGCAACAACGCTGACGTGGATTTACGCGGATCGTTTAAAAACCGATCCGGAACGTCGGCACAAAGTGAAGGGGCGAGCCAGTTTCGCCTTTTCAGATATCCGCCGCATCATTGCCGAAGCGGCTTTGGATCCGGATTTTGAAAGGGTTTGCCCCAAATACAGCAGCTCCCCTGTAAATTCGGTGGTAGCCGTTTTATTGCGAATGGTTCCTTGATGAATTTCTAAGAAACTTCAGTACCTTCATATCTCCGAGCCAAAAGGTTCGCAGTGCGAGCTTTTTAAGTGATGATTAAATTCAAGAAATACGCTCATGATTTGCGCTGGCACCTGCCATGGCATAGATTTGACCATCGATAAGCTCATGTTTAACATCACGAGTTAGCTCATCTTGTAAGTAATCTTCAACACTAATCATCAGTGTTCCCATTGAAAGAAGAAGTACCTAAACAAAGCAGCCTATAACCTACCTGAAGGTAGCACCACTCGAATATTTCCATCTTTTTGATTTTAATCACTTATAACAGCAAATAGACACTCTGTAGGCACCGTAAAAAAACAACAAATAATTTCAAATAAAGCTTGCAATTGCCGAAAAAATTTTTCTAAAAATTTCCGTTTTAATCACCTCATAAACGGATATCACCCATGCTTAAAGACCTACCACTCTCTGAACATATTCACCAACACTGCAATGAAAGTATGGAACGTGCCCTGTTAGCAGAGCGTCATCCTTTGTGGGCTCGTTCATGCCCAGAGTTGAAGGATATCGACTTTATTCGCCTTGGGTTATTACGCTGTATCAGTGTAGTCGATAGTGGTCGCCATTTCCTCCAAACCAATGAACAGATTTATGGCCAGCTGCTTCCCCACTCAACGTATTTTAAATCACTGAAGTCGCATAGACGAACAAGTATGCTTGAGGCATTTGAACAGCAGAGCTACCATCTTCACTCTGAAACACTGCTATCGCAAGGCATTGATTATCTTAAAGCATTCCCAGAACTTGACGAATACACCATAGAAGCAGCGGATGGACATTTTATTGATCATGCCTGCCATACTGAAAAAAACAGCAAGGGGAAAGTTTATGCGGCCGGGGGGATTTACGCGTTGAATCTCAGAAGTGGGTTGCTCAGATTTCTTTGTCTGGTGACAAACGGAACTCAGAGGCATCAAGAAATACCTGTGTTACGAGATCATATTGAAAAGCAAAACAAGGGAAATAACAGCTCTCAGAAACATCTCTATGTCTACGATAAAGCCGTCACCGACTTTGTCTGGTGGGATCGGCAGAAACGACATGCTAATTACATGATTTCAATGCTAAAAGAAAATTCAATTGCGACTCTGGTTGAGTCTATCCCTTTTGACTCCCGCCATGAGATCAATACAGGGGTTGAAGCATACAGTGTGTACGAAAACAAGGGCATCAAATTTAACGTGGTGGATTACCGTGATCCAGAAACCGGAAAACTTCACCGGTTTGTGACAACCTTGCCAATGACTATTAACCCTGGAACCATTGCCATGCTGTATTTCAAGCGATGGACGATTGAAAAGACATTCAATAACACTAAAAGTAATTTCAAGGAAACTAAAGCTTGGTCTTCCAATACCCGCTCACTTGAAAATCAAATGCGCCTGACTGCAATGAGCTATAATTTAATGCGCGTATTTGAAGAGATTTCAAAAACACAACAGCCAGAATTGATTCATCCATCGGATAAAAAATATAGCGAGGCTCTGGAGATTAGGCAGCAACAGGCCCAAAAACGAGATCGTTTTGTGAATCCATTATTTTTCCAGGCAAGAATATCTCGTATCAGCTCGTATACCATTCGGGCAGTTCAAAACGCAATAATAACAGGAATGTCTTTACAGTGCTTTATGAGCTCTCTTGTGGCGAGGTTAGTTTCACGGCCTCAATTGATAGGGGAACACTGATGACACTAATAGGTATATTTTGTATTGCTGATGGCATGGTGTACCCCAGAATTTAAGCTTGTACATAGGTCGGAATCGTGTGGCGTTTTCCGGCAGGTATGCATAAAATAAAAAGCATCTCCAGTGTTGATAGTGTAACCGATATTGTTTGTGGAAGAATGTTAATCAATTTATGTGTGGTGCTTTTGTGGAAAACGCTGCGCTATTCCACCCTACAAATGGTGCACCAGAACCTTGGCATTACGCATATGATTATAGCTCTTCTGTAATGCTGCAGGCAGGGCTGAGAAGTCACTATCCTGGAAATTACGTTCTTTAAACCAGTGCATGGTTTGAGTGGATAGCGCAAATAACTTATTTAATGACTGCTGTTTTGCTTTACTGTACAACTGCTCCAGTAATTGATTGCCACGCGCTGCTTTTTGGTACTCAGGGTGTACTGCAAGGCAGGCGATTAAACCAGCCTGTTGCTGCCCGATTTTATGCAAAGCTGTACAGCCGATAATCAGACCATCCCGGTCTATGACTATATAATCTTTAATATTAATTTCCAGGTGTTCTACCGAGCGTGCAATCAGGTAACCTTGTTGTATTAACGGCGTGATTAATTCGAGAATACCTGGAATATCGCTGATTCTAGCCGGGCGTATTATCTCAAATTCAGTCGAACTAATCAGCGTACCAATACCATCGCGACTAAACAACTCGATTAGTAAAGCGCCATCAACCTTCCTATTTAATATATGTACCCGATTAACCCCTGCCTGGCAGCCATAAATCGCTGATTTTAATGCACACTGGGCGCTGGCTGCAAGCTGTGTTTCATGCTCAATCAAGTGCCGGGTTTCAGCACTGGTCATTTGTGCAATAAGTTGACCGGTTTGTGTTGATATACAGCTTTGCTCGGTCATCAGTATCAGCTTTTCCGCTTGCAGGGCAACGGCAATTTCCGTGGCAAGTTGTTCGGCTGATAAATTGAACAGTTCCCCGCTGGGGGTATAGCCAATAGGTGAGACTAGCACTACATGCCCCAGGTCTAGCTGTTGATGTATTGCTGCGCTATCAATACGACGAACCTTGCCGGTATGTTGATAATCAATACCTTCCAGCACACCTAACGGTTGCGCAGTGACAAAATTTCCTGAGATAACCCGGACTCTGGCGCCAGACATCGGTGAATTGGCAAGGCCTAAAGAGAGTAGCGATTCGATTTCTACCCGAACCAGCCCGGCTGATTCTTTAACGCATTGCAGCGCGCTATTATTGGTGATGCGTAATTGTTGATGAAATTGCGATTGTTTGTTTTGTGCCTTTAGTCGCTGGTCTATTTGCGGACGAATACCATGCACTAACACCAGGCGTATGCCTAGGCTATTTAGTAAGGCAAAGTCATGGATAAGATTGTGTAAATTTTCATCCAGCATCGCTTCGCCACCAAAGTATATGACAAAGGTGCGATTACGATGGGCATGGATATACGGAGAGGACTCCCGAAACCAGTTAACAAAAGCGTCTGTGTTATGCATTTAGAGCACTAAAAAACCAATGTAGCTTGGGTTAGTTTTTTTTGCAAAGAAAAAAACGTAATCCGACAAGCGACTAGGGAGATGGGAGTACATATTTATCCAGATTTTTTTTGCCAGCAATCAAAAGACGGGGCAATAGCTTTAGCTATTACATTCCTGAAAATAGCTAAAGCTATTTCACTCCTGTAGTCTGTGCCATCATTAGTAGTAGCCATTTTGGATGAATATATTTCCCCTACTTCTCTTAGTTATCTGAAGTTTCCCAATTATTGAGTAGCTGAAATACACAATGCTGGTGTATCGAGGTTTATTTTAGGTGGTTTTGCCATGTTTATAGCAAACCCCTACTTAATTCCCCTTAGGCAATAGCATTTGAAACGAATGAAAAGACTATTTTTTCATATAGTTGTAGCATAGTTTCAATTTTACCATAAATAATTATTGGGAAACTTCAGATTATAGAATATAGGCCAGTAAGTGTAGTACAGTACTGAGTTGGAAAAATGAATAAACCTGAATTCGTATAATAAGTGCATAACCCTCTGCAAGTATTGGCTAGACTAACACCTGTTGAATTAAGACAAGACATAGGTGTAAAGTAAACAGCTACCAAACAACTTACAGAGGCTACAAATGAGCTATACACACCTATGTCCTGAAGAAAGATATTATATAGAAATTGAATTAAAAAAGGGAACTTCACAGAATAAAATAGCAGAAGCCTTAGAACGAAGCCAAAGCAATATTTCACGCGAGATTAAACGCAATACAGGTCAAAGAGGCTACAGGCATAAACAAGCAGAAGATTTTGCCCAAGAACGACACAAAAACAAGCCTAAAGAGGTTAAATTAACGGATGAAATAAAAGGCATTGTTAATGTTCGCATTGAGGATGACTGGAGTCCTGAGCAGATTGCAGGGCGGTTAAAACAAGAAGGTATAATTAGTCTTCATCATGAAACAATCTACCAGCATATTCTGGCGGACAAAAAGGCAGGGGGTGAACTATACAAGCACCTTCGGCATCAGAACAAAACCTATCGCAAGCGGTATGGGTCAGCCCATAATAGGACAGGAATCCCTAATAGAGTCGATATAGATGAGCGTCCTGAAGAGGTCAACAACCGTAAGCGTATAGGTGGTTGGGAGGCAGATACAATCATTGGGAAAAATCACAAAGGGGCGATTGTAACGTTGGATGAGCGAGTCTCTAAATTACGGTTGGCCTTCCCTTTAGCGGGGAAAAAGGCTCAATATGTATTAGACGCAACTATTTTAATGCTTGATCCTATAAAAAGCTTTGTTAAAACAATTACTTTTGATAACGGGAAAGAGTTTACCCTGCATGAAAAAATAGCAGAAGCACTAGGCTGTGATACGTATTTTGCGACTCCCTACAGCTCTTGGGAAAGAGGGCAAAATGAGAACGCTAATGGCTTATTAAGACAGTATTTCCCTAAAGTAATGGAGTTGATTGATGTTACGATAAAAGAGGTTTTTATAGCCGTTGATAAGCTAAATAGTCGCCCTAAAAAGTGTCTCAATTACAAAACACCTTATGAGGTATTTGAAGAGCTGACTGGGATAGATATGAAAAATTTATTGGGTTATGTACTTATGACATCAGTGTTTCCCATTGAAAGAAGAAGTACCTAAACAAAGCAGCCTATAACCTACCTGAAGGTAGCACCACTCGAATATTTCCATCTTTTTGATTTTAATCACTTATAACAGCAAATAGACACTCTGTAGGCACCGTAAAAAAACAACAAATAATTTCAAATAAAGCTTGCAATTGCCGAAAAAATTTTTCTAAAAATTTCCGTTTTAATCACCTCATAAACGGATATCACCCATGCTTAAAGACCTACCACTCTCTGAACATATTCACCAACACTGCAATGAAAGTATGGAACGTCCCTGTTAGCAGAGCGTCATCCTTTGTGGGCTCGTTCATGCCCAGAGTTGAAGGATATCGACTTTATTCGCCTTGGGTTATTACGCTGTATCAGTGTAGTCGATAGTGGTCGCCATTTCCTCCAAACCAATGAACAGATTTATGGCCAGCTGCTTCCCCACTCAACGTATTTTAAATCACTGAAGTCGCATAGACGAACAAGTATGCTTGAGGCATTTGAACAGCAGAGCTATCATCTTCACGCTGAAACACTGCTGTCGCAAGGCATTGATTATCTTAAAGCATTCCCGGAACTTGACGAATACACCATAGAAGCAGCGGATGGACATTTTATTGATCATGCCTGCCATACTGAAAAAAACAGCAAGGGGAAAGTTTATGCGGCTGGGGGGATTTACGCGTTGAATCTCAGAAGTGGGTTGCTCAGATTTCTTTGTCTGGTGACAAACGGAACTCAGAGGCATCAAGAAATACCTGTGTTACGAGATCATATTGAAAAGCAAAACAAGGGAAATAACAGCTCTCAGAAACATCTCTATGTCTACGATAAAGCCGTCACCGACTTTGTCTGGTGGGATCGGCAGAAACGACATGCTAATTACATGATTTCAATGCTAAAAGAAAATTCAATTGCGACTCTGGTTGAGTCTATCCCTTTTGACTCCCGCCATGAGATCAATACAGGGGTTGAAGCATACAGTGTGTACGAAAACAAGGGCATCAAATTTAACGTGGTGGATTACCGTGATCCAGAAACCGGAAAACTTCACCGGTTTGTGACAACCTTGCCAATGACTATTAACCCTGGAACCATTGCCATGCTGTATTTCAAGCGATGGACGATTGAAAAGACATTCAATAACACTAAAAGTAATTTCAAGGAAACTAAAGCTTGGTCTTCCAATACCCGCTCACTTGAAAATCAAATGCGCCTGACTGCAATGAGCTATAATTTAATGCGCGTGTTTGAAGAGAGTTCAAAAACACAACAGCCAGAATTGATTCATCCATCGGATAAAAAATATAGCGAGGCTCTGGAGATAAGGCAGCAACAGGCTCAAAAACGAGATCGTTTTGTGAATCCATTATTTTTCCAGGCAAGAATATCTCGTATCAGCTCGTATACCATTCGGGCAGTTCAAAACGCAATAATAACAGGAATGTCTTTACAGTGCTTTATGAGCTCTCTTGTGGCGAGGTTAGTTTCACGGCATCAATTGATAGGGGAACACTGATGACTTATGACTTGAATTCAGGCATAAATAATTATTGGGAAACTTCAGTTAGTTATCAGTCACAGCACCTAATGATGCTGAACTTACTAATTTAGCGTATTTCGCTAAAACGCCTCGTGTATATTTAGGTGCAGGTTGCTGCCATTTTTTCAGACGATCAGCAACTTCAGCATCTTCCAGATGTAAAGTAAGATTTTTACTTTCTGCATCAATGGTGATTTTGTCGCCATTTTCAATAATAGCTAAAGGGCCTCCCACATAGGCTTCCGGGGTGATATGCCCTACGACAAAGCCATGTGTGCCACCAGAAAAACGGCCGTCGGTGATCAGTGCAACATCTTTGCCCAGACCTTTACCCATAATGGCAGAAGTAGGCGAGAGCATCTCACGCATACCAGGCCCACCTTTGGGGCCTTCATAGCGAATAACAATCACATCACCTTGTACAATATCACCGTTCAGAATACCTTGCAGTGCCTGCTCTTCCGCATTATAAACTTTAGCAGTGCCGGTAAAATGCAGGCCTTCCTTGCCGGTGATTTTTGCAACTGAACCTTCGGTAGCCAGGTTGCCATGTAGGATCACTAAATGGCTGACTGGGATAGATATGAAAAATTTATTGGGTTATACTTCTCTTAGTTATCTGAAGTTTCCCAATTATTGAGTAGCTGAAATACACAATGCTGGTGTATCGAGGTTTATTTTAGGTGGTTTTGCCATGTTTATAGCAAACCCCTACTTAATTCCCCTTAGGCAATAGCATTTGAAACGAATGAAAAGACTATTTTTTCATATAGTTGTAGCATAGTTTCAATTTTACCATAAATAATTATTGGGAAACTTCAGATTATAGAATATAGGCCAGTAAGTGTAGTACAGTACTGAGTTGGAAAAATGAATAAACCTGAATTCGTATAATAAGTGCATAACCCTCTGCAAGTATTGGCTAGACTAACACCTGTTGAATTAAGACAAGACATAGGTGTAAAGTAAACAGCTACCAAACAACTTTACAGAGGCTACAAATGAGCTATACACACCTATGTCCTGAAGAAAGATATTATATAGAAATTGAATTAAAAAAGGGAACTTCACAGAATAAAATAGCAGAAGCCTTAGAACGAAGCCAAAGCAATATTTCACGCGAGATTAAACGCAATACAGGTCAAAGAGGCTACAGGCATAAACAAGCAGAAGATTTTGCCCAAGAACGACACAAAAACAAGCCTAAAGAGGTTAAATTAACGGATGAAATAAAAGGCATTGTTAATGTTCGCATTGAGGATGACTGGAGTCCTGAGCAGATTGCAGGGCGGTTAAAACAAGAAGGTATAATTAGTCTTCATCATGAAACAATCTACCAGCATATTCTGGCGGACAAAAAGGCAGGGGGTGAACTATACAAGCACCTTCGGCATCAGAACAAAACCTATCGCAAGCGGTATGGGTCAGCCCATAATAGGACAGGAATCCCTAATAGAGTCGATATAGATGAGCGTCCTGAAGAGGTCAACAACCGTAAGCGTATAGGTGGTTGGGAGGCAGATACAATCATTGGGAAAAATCACAAAGGGGCGATTGTAACGTTGGATGAGCGAGTCTCTAAATTACGGTTGGCCTTCCCTTTAGCGGGGAAAAAGGCTCAATATGTATTAGACGCAACTATTTTAATGCTTGATCCTATAAAAAGCTTTGTTAAAACAATTACTTTTGATAACGGGAAAGAGTTTACCCTGCATGAAAAAATAGCAGAAGCACTAGGCTGTGATACGTATTTTGCGACTCCCTACAGCTCTTGGGAAAGAGGGCAAAATGAGAACGCTAATGGCTTATTAAGACAGTATTTCCCTAAAGTAATGGAGTTGATTGATGTTACGATAAAAGAGGTTTTTATAGCCGTTGATAAGCTAAATAGTCGCCCTAAAAAGTGTCTCAATTACAAAACACCTTATGAGGTATTTGAAGAGCTGACTGGGATAGATATGAAAAATTTATTGGGTTATGTACTTATGACTTGAATTCAGGCATAAATAATTATTGGGAAACTTCAGTTAGTTATCAGTCACAGCACCTAATGATGCTGAACTTACTAATTTAGCGTATTTCGCTAAAACGCCTCGTGTATATTTAGGTGCAGGTTGCTGCCATTTTTTCAGACGATCAGCAACTTCAGCATCTTCCAGATGTAAAGTAAGATTTTTACTTTCTGCATCAATGGTGATTTTGTCGCCATTTTCAATAATAGCTAAAGGGCCTCCCACATAGGCTTCCGGGGTGATATGCCCTACGACAAAGCCATGTGTGCCACCAGAAAAACGGCCGTCGGTGATCAGTGCAACATCTTTGCCCAGACCTTTACCCATAATGGCAGAAGTAGGCGAGAGCATCTCACGCATACCAGGCCCACCTTTGGGGCCTTCATAGCGAATAACAATCACATCACCTTGTACAATATCACCGTTCAGAATACCTTGCAGTGCCTGCTCTTCCGCATTATAAACTTTAGCAGTGCCGGTAAAATGCAGGCCTTCCTTGCCGGTGATTTTTGCAACTGAACCTTCGGTAGCCAGGTTGCCATGTAGGATCACTAAATGGCTATCTTTTTTAATCGGCTTATCTAAAGGCAAAATCATATCCTGATCGATAGGATAAGGTGCTACATTAGCTAGATTTTCAGCCAGAGTCTGGCCTGTAACTGTAAGGCATTCGCCATGTAATAAGCCACGATCGAGCAAGATTTTCATCAACGGTTGAATACCACCAATTTCAATGAGTTCTGCCATTTGATAGCGACCGCTGGGTTTCAAGTCTGCAACCATAGGTACATGAGCACCTATGCGGGTGAAATCACTTAGCTGGATATCGACGTTAGCAGCATTGGCCATCGCCAGTATATGTAACACGGCATTTGTTGACCCACCGAGTGCAATAATCACGGTAATCGCATTTTCAAATGCTTTTTTATCCATAATGTCGCTAGGTTTAATATCTTTTTTAAGCAGTTCCAAGGCTGCGGCACCTGCGCGTTCGCAATCGATACGTTTTTCATCCGAGATAGCGGCTTGCGCTGAACTTCCGGGTAAGCTCATACCCAGTGCCTCAATGGCTGATGCCATAGTGTTGGCTGTGTACATCCCGCCACAAGAACCCGCACCAGGAATCGCTTTTTCTTCAATAGCAGCTAGTTCAGCATCATCAATCTGGTTATTTGCTCGTGCCCCCACCGCTTCAAATACTGAAACTACATCCAGTTTTTTTTCTTTGTGACAGCCAGGTAAAATTGTCCCACCATAAACAAAGATAGCAGGGCGGTTTAGGCGTGAAATAGCAATCATACAGCCCGGCATGTTTTTATCACAACCGCCGATAGCAACAATGCCATCAAAACCCTGGCAGCCAGTGACTGTTTCAATGGAGTCAGCAATGACTTCACGCGAAACCAGTGAGTACTTCATGCCCTCGGTACCCATGGAGATACCATCGGAAATTGTAATGGTATTAAAAATAATCGCTTTACCATTCGCATCATTAACACCGCGTGCGGTATCATCTGCCAGCTTGTTGATATGCATATTACACGGTGTGACCATGCTCCATGTTGAAGCTATGCCTATTTGCGGTTTGGTGAAATCTTCATTACTAAAACCTACAGCATGCAACATGGCGCGACTAGGCGCGCGTTCCATGCCGTCGACTACTTTGGATGAAAAGGTGCGGGTGTTGTTATCATTTGCCATCTGAATTGAGCCGTCTGCTTGATGAGTTAATAAAATAGTGTCATGCCAGTGCTGGTAATACAATGATTGCGTTAGCCGTGTGACTGGATAATAAGGGGGCTATAACCTTTAAAACGTATCCCAGTTACCATGTGATTTACGTTGCCAGCTAATTTTAGGGATTAGCAGGCCAAAAAAGATACCTAGAAATGACAGGATACCCCCATATAAAAACCAGTCCTGGCTAGTGCTGTCTTCCAATGCCTGTTTTTCTCTTTTGAGTTGCTGCAATTCGCGCTCAACATTAACGACACGCTCTTGTAATTCATTGCGCTGACGCTTTAGCTGTATGGCATTGGATGCGGTCTGGCGTAAGTCATTCAAATCGGTGCTGAGTTGATCGCGCTCTTTGATCAGCTCGCTATTGTTGGAAGCCGTGCTATTATTATTTTGCTGTAGCTCTGCTAGAGTTGCTTTCATTTGCTGGTTTTCTGCCTGTAGCAATTTCAGTTGCTGATTGGCTTTGTTTAAGTACCAGCGACTAATTGGCTGGTCTTGAATGAAGCGTGTATGTAGGTAACCGACAACTCCGGCACTGGTTTTAACTTTACTGTAGCCAGTCGCTTTATTTTGTTCCAGCAGGGTAAGCTTAGTGCCACTGGGAAGCATTTGGATGATTTTATGACTATTGCTTTCACCGCTACGTAAAGTGAATTTCATACTGTCAGTCACATAGACAGTCTTTGCAAAAGCGCTATTACAACTTAGCACTGACAACATAAGATAAAAAAAATATTTCACAAATAGTTCCTGGAATTAAATACGGCAATTATACTCTGTCTTTGCAAAGCACTGGTTAGTTTACGAACTTATGTACACATAAGCAATTCTAATAGCGCTTTTTGCGCATGCAGGCGGTTTTCAGCTTCATCGTAAATAACACTCTGTTGTCCATCGATAACTTCTGCAGCAACTTCTTCGCCACGATGCGCAGGTAAGCAATGCATAAATAAGGCATTTGCATTCGCGTTGTCCATAACTTCCTGAGTCACCTGATAATCTTTAAAAGCTTGCTCACGCAATTGCTGTTCATGTTCCTGCCCCATACTTGCCCAGACATCGGTGGCAATTAAATCAGCACCGTTAGCGGCTTGCTTTGCTGAACTAAAGAGTTGTACGCGACTGCCTGCAGAATTCACTATATCTGCATCAGGCAAGTAACCATTCGGGCTGGCAATCTGTAAATTAAAATCCAGTTGGATCGCTGCATTAATATAGGAATGGCACATATTATTACCATCACCAATCCAGGTCACTGTCTTGCCCTGTATGTCACCGCGATGTTCAAAGTAAGTCTGCATATCAGCGAGTAGCTGACAGGGGTGTAATAAATCCGTCAGGCCGTTAATGACCGGAACACTGGAATATTTTGCAAATTCAGTGACTGTTGCATGATCATTGGTGCGCAACATAATCGCATCAACCATGCTGGAAATGACCTTGGCGCTGTCTTTGATGGGCTCGCCGCGACCTAGCTGAGTATCTCGTGGAGATAAAAAGATCGCGCTACCACCAAAATTAGTCATACCTGCTTCGAATGAAATGCGTGTACGCGTGGATGATTTTTCAAATATCATTCCCAGCACTTGGCCTTTTAAGGGCTGAAAGTCAGGGTGACGCGTATTTTTTAGTTCGATGGCACGCTGAATTAAGGTGCGAATCTCAGCGCTAGTCAGATCAAGCAAGCTGATAAAGTGTCTGGGACTGTTCATTGGTTTGTTATTATTTTGTATAGCTATTAATCAGACCGGATAAAGTCTCGATCAGTAAAGCAATCTGTGCATCGTTAATGATTAGCGGCGGCAGTAAACGTATGCTGCTTGCACCAGTTACATTAATTAGCAAGCCGGCATCCAGGGCTAAGCCGACTAATTCAGTACAAGGCATATCTAGTTCTATACCGATCATCATGCCTTTATTGCGGATGTTTTTAATATGCGTATTATTTTTTAGTTGTGTGCTAAATGCCTGGTGAATTGCATTGCCTTTAGTCTCTGCTTGCTGACAAAGTTGTTCGGCTTCAATCGTCTCCAGCACAGCCAGTGCAGCACTACAGGCTAAAGGATTACCGCCATAGGTTGAGCCATGCTTGCCTGCGGTTAATAACTTGCTAGCTTTGCCTTTTGCCATACAGGCGCCTATAGGTACGCCGTTACCTAGTGCTTTAGCTAAAGTACAGACATCGGGAATAATATGATTATGCTGAAAAGCAAACCAGGCACCTGTTCTGGCAATCCCAGTCTGTACTTCATCCAGCATCATTATTAAATCGTGGCTGTCACATAAGTCACGAATCTTATTCAGATAATCCGATGCGGGAATATTAACGCCGCCTTCACCTTGTATGGGTTCAACTAGAATGGCAACGATATTATTATGCTCAGCCAGCGCTGATTTAAGCGCAGGAATATCGTTATAGGCAACATGGATAAAGCCATCAAGCAATGGGGCAAAGCCGTCCTGTACTTTCGGGTTACCTGTCGCAGACAAGGTGGCCATGGTACGCCCATGAAAACTTTGCTGCATTACAATAATTGCCGGGTTAGCAATATTTGTCTGATGTCCATACAAGCGCGCTATTTTTATTGCCGCTTCATTTGCTTCAGCGCCAGAATTACCGAAGAAGACATTATCCATACCACTGAGTTGACAGAGCTTAGTTGCTAGTTGTTCCTGTAGAGGGATATTGTATAGATTGGAAGTATGCAGCAGTTGCTGGCTTTGTGTGCTGATCGCTGTATGTATCGCAGGATGGGCGTGACCTAAACTACAGACTGCGATGCCTGAAAGAGCATCTAAATAGCGTTTATCGTGCTTATCCCAGAGCCATGCGCCTTCACCCCGGGTGAAAGTGACATCAAGCCGCCCGTAAGTGGGCATAATATGACTGGTCATAATGGTCTTGTCTTTAAAACTAGCAAAAAGAATCTAAAACTGAAGTTTCCCAATAATTATTTATGGTAAAATTGAAACTATGCTACAACTATATGAAAAAGATAGTCTTTTCATTCGTTTCAAATGCTATTGCCTAAGGGGAATTAAGTAGGGGTTTGCTATAAACATGGCAAAACCACCTAAAATAAACCTCGATACACCAGCATTGTGTATTTCAGCTACTCAATAATTGGGAAACTTCAGTCTAAAACTCCTGCTAGTATTTTGCAAAAAGGGCTGATTATAGTTTTGTTAATTTTAATGAGCAAGCGATAATTGTTTGATAGTGATACTTTTGTTGTGTGATAAATCCTGATAAAATCACTAGGTTTTTATTTTTTGAGTAAATATTATGGATGCAGTAGAGAGAATTAAAGATCAATTAGGCAGTCATTCTGTTGTTTTATACATGAAAGGCTCACCTGATTTTCCTCAGTGTGGCTTTTCAGGGCAGGTGATTCAGGCGATGCAGGCTTGTCGTGCAAAATTTATGTATATCAATATTTTTGAAGATCAGGAAGTCCGTGAGGCTTTAAAAGAATATTCGCAATGGCCAACTTATCCGCAGCTTTATATTAATGGCGAGTTAATAGGCGGCTGTGATATTGTAATGGATTTATATAATAAAGGTGAATTACAGCAAAAGCTTGCTGCTGTGGACTGCGTTGCAGAATAATTGCAACGATAGCGCCTTTTGCACAACGGTTTATGTAAAACTTGTATAAACCTTGATCAAATACAAAACTCCGTGCGCTGATGGCCTCGCGGAGTTTTTGTGCTTAAATCTGGAAACCGGGAACAACTGACTATTCAGCTTAAAAACAATCGCCATATTCAATAATCTGAAGTTTCCCAATAATTATTTATGGTAAAATTGAAACTATGCTACAACTATATGAAAAAAATAGTCTTTTCATTCGTTTCAAATGCTATTGCCTAAGGGGAATTAAGTAGGGGTTTGCTATAAACATGGCAAAACCACCTAAAATAAACCTCGATACACCAGCATTGTGTATTTCAGCTACTCAATAATTGGGAAACTTCAGTTCATAATATACCGCGATGGTAAAAAATCGTGCCACACTTGCCCATACCCGGCTGGCATGAATAGAACCAGGCGCGCCATGCTACCTCACGAAATTCCGGGACTCCTGTCGCCATAATTCGTTCACCTACGCAGCGGATGGGAGATGCCCTGAACGCCCTGCGTCCGCAACGACTACGCACAAAAGCCGCTTCGTCATTACTACCTCACTGGCTGGACGGCTATTCGGAATGCAATTCTTGCTCCTCTCGCGTGCTGCTAGCACACGTCGAATCAGCGAATTGCCCTGTCGCCTATCAGGGACTAAAAATCACCACTTCGCTAAGCTCCGTTTCCATGATTTTCAGCGAGCGCCACACTGAAATTGTCCACCAGAATAAGGGTAAAGCCAGAATAACCAGTATGGTTAGCCAGCTTGCAATGGTGTAGGTGCCGCTATCAACACGATAATCCGCATAATACAAAGCAGCATTAAGCATAATAAAAAAGGGAAAAATACCGCCGCTAAAGGCAATTTTCCTAGCCAGGCAGATTGTAAATACATATAGATATTGGCTCGCCTGGTTTCTGCAGTACTCATCGGCGCAGGTTCATTAGCCCTGTGTGTCAGCGTCAACATATAAATAGTGTAGGCAGTTATCAATAAGATCACGCCAGTTTCTATAGGACTGATAAAGGATGTAAAGGCGAAAAAAGCCGTTAAGGAATTAATAAACATGATTGCTTTCTGTATAGGTTTTTATGATGGATATTTAGTACAGCTTGCTGCAATGCATTGATAATATGACTGCCTTGACTTCTAATAGTTGCATTGTACAAGTCTGATCGGGATTACTTACTTTAGGATTGAGGCTTAAATAGACCCCTAAGCCTGTAGGGTGCGCTAAGGCACGAAGCGCACTTTAAAAATATATAGTTTTGGATATTAATAAATCCTGGTTCTTTTTGCTTTATTATTAGCGTTAGATACGGTTGCTGTACTAGTCTTATCTAATGTATGCTAATCTAGCTTTTTTTCAATCAGAAGGTTAGTTTAATGGACGTGCGTATTAAATGGGTAGAGGGCATGATGTTTCTGGGGGAATCAGAAAGTGGTCATGCTGTTGTGCTGGATGGGCCGCCTGAAATAGGCGGAAAGAATATGGGCATCCGTCCCATGGAAATGCTGCTGATAGGCATGGGTAGTTGTACGTCTATCGATGTGATGCAAATTCTGCAAAAAGGCAGACAGAATATTACTGATTGTGTCGCCGAAATTTCAGCCGAACGGGTGGACACCATCCCTAAGGTGTTTAGTAAAATTCATGTGCATTTTGTGATCACAGGTAAAGACTTAAAAGAAGCGGTGGTTGCACGTGCCATAAAACTTTCAGCCGAGAAATACTGCTCAGCATCCATTATGCTGGAAAAAGCAGTTGAAATTAGCCATGATTTTGAAGTCATAGAAGCTTAAATAAATTGTAGGGCGTGGCTTTAGCACGCCTTATAAATGCCAACTTGGCGAACTAAGGCCAATCCTACACGAAGGAGCTATTATGCCATTAATAAAACTCAGAACTAATGTTAGTGTCACAGACGAAAAAAAACCGGAATTACTCAGCGAATTATCACAATTACTCGCAAGTGAAACAGGCAAGCCCGAACGTTATGTGATGGTGGAAATTGCAGAGGACAGGAACATGCTCTTTGGAGGTAGCTCTGACCCCTTAGCCTACGTAGAATGTAAGAGTATAGGGCTCTCTATGATTCAGGCTAAATCTCTGTCAAAGTCAATTAGTCAGGTGTTAGACTCTCGGATGCAGATTAATGCAGACCGCGTTTATATAGAATTCAGTAATTGCCCAGCAGAATTTTGGGGCTGGAATGGCTCTACTTTTGGTTAGGGGCTGGCCTATCCAGTGTGAATTTACTATATGTCATTACTCCCTTTTTACTATTTCTAATGACCAATGAAAAAACTATTGAATAAAAGTTTTATCACCAATTTTCTTGCGGCAATGCTCATTGTCGCAGGATACTATACACCTGTTTATAGCGAGCTGATTAAAGCCATCGGTTTTTTTGCCTTATCCGGTGCATTGACTAACTGGATAGCGATTCATATGCTATTTGAAAAAGTGCCTTTATTATATGGCTCAGGCATTATTCCTAATCGCTTTGAGGAATTTAAAGACTCCATTAAAGAGTTGATGATGCAGCAGTTTTTTACGCTGGAAAATATCGAGCAATTTATTGAAACTGAAGAGCAGGAAGGCGAGGAAATATTGAATCTTGAACCGTTGCTGGCAGTGGTTGATTATGACCGAATTTTTGAGGGCTTAATCGCGTCGATAATGGAATCATCGTTTGGAGCCATGCTACAGATGATGGGTGGGGAAGAAGCACTGATTCCGTTAAAAGAGCCGTTTACCGAAAAAATGCGCGTAACTCTAACCGAGATGGTTGAATCAGACCGATTTAAGTCTGCACTAAAACAAGGCTTAAATGCGCATCATATAGGCGAAGATATTATAGGCAAAATTGAAACTGTGATTGATAAGCGACTAGCTGAATTAACCCCTCAGATAGTTAAAGAAATGGTACAGGAAATTATCCGCGAGCATTTAGGCTGGTTAGTGGTCTGGGGCGGTTTTTTTGGCGGTTTAATGGGGGCTGCTTTTTTCTTCATTTGATAGGTTGAGAGCCATCCATGGCCCGGTATCAATCTAAGTGTGAGAAGGCGTTTATTCAAACTCCCCCCATGGCACGTTTGATAAATCACAGGGAATCTGTGAGGTATAGAGTACGCCATTCGCTTTGACCCGTGGTCCGCGATAATTGCATCGATGCGAAATCTTAACTGAGATTGTCGAACAAAATTGAGACTGAGCCGCTTGCAATGAACTAAATCCACTCATTCGCTGTCAGCCCCGGACGGGCTGATAGTCTCCAGAAGGCGCAGGGAAATTTGCCAATCCGAAGTGCGCGATAGCGCGCGAGGGAGGCCAAAATTTTATCCCGAATAGCCGTAGAGCCATTTGTGGTAGCCATGACTGAGCTGCTTTGTGCTCAGTCTGTGGCGGACGCAGGGCGGCTGGAGCATCTCCTATTCGCTGCGTAGGTGAACGAATTACGGCGACAGGAGTCCCGGAATTTCGTGAGGTAGCATGGCGCGCCTGTTCCATATACCAGACAACATAATCTTGAGCCTCAACTTTGGGTTCTCTAATAATCACATTTGCTGAGCCGCCAGATGCTCCTACTGTATAGCCGGTATTTTCGATGAGCGTTAGAGTGACTGTTTCACTACCTTCAACTTCAGTATCAGAAATGGGTGTTACTGTGCCAACTTTTGTACTCTGACCAGCAGCAAAAGTAGCAGAACTACCTAATGATTTATAGTCAACGCCAGACGTTGCAGAGCCGCTTATTGCAAAATTAACCGTAAGCGCTACACTTAAATCTCCAGTACGAGTCAGGGTGAATTTACCTGTATCTCCGTCTTCACTGGCTTTTGCATCTGTGGCAGCCACGCTTATTTCAGGTAATGTCTGAACTGCATCAACACTTTGTAAAGTTTCAACCGTATCTGATATTCCGTTTTTGTCAGTGACAGTAAAACTGATAATATATATATCTTTCTGACTATCGCTGAAAATCATGGAAACGGAGCTTAGCGAAGTGGTGATTTTTAGTCCCTGAAAGGCGACAGGGCAATTCGCTGATTCGACGTGTGCTAGCAGCACGCGAGAGGAGCAAGAATTGCATTCCGAATAGTCGTCCAGCCAGTGAGGTAGTAATGACGAAGCGGCTTTTGTGCGTAGTCGTTGCGGACGCAGGGCGTTCAGGGCATCTCCCATCCGCTGCGTAGGTGAACGAATTATGGCGACAGGAGTCCCGGAATTTCGTGAAGTAGCATGGCGCGCCTGACGTGTGTGTAGCCTTAAAATTATGAGAATCGCTGTTATCATTCGTGCTGCTTTTACCATCACCCCAGTCTATGCTTACACTATAGGGTGTTTGCCCACCTGAAACCTGAAATCTCCAGGTTTCTGCTTCTGCAACTTTAAGAGTAGCAGGGGGCTCTTCGGTAAATTCTGCATTAAGCACATCTATTGCACTCTTAACTAATACTGTAGCCGACTTAGAGTGGAAATGCGTATCAAAAGGGGGTTCAGTTCCTGAGACTGTAAGCTTTATTGTATACTCTAAAGTGTAGTTGTGTTTTTTTAAGGGTATTGCAATATAATCTCCCGAATTTCTCTACTAGTAATGCACTATAACTAGAGAGACAGTAATTTTATATTCAGCAATAGTGGCTGAAGGGAACATTGGCCAAAAGGCATATTGTTCTGAGTCTTATCATTTCCTTATTATCTATACGCTTATTATTGCGATCGCTGAAAATCCTGGAAACGGAGCTTTAGCGAAGTGAAGATTTTTAGTCCGCGATAGCCGTAGGGCCGTTATTTTGTCGGAGTCTGAGCGTTAGCGAAGGTGGAGACAAAATAAAAGGCCATCCGACACGGCGTCAAGTCATTTGGAGCCTATGTTCCGACCCCTTGTTGGGTCGGGACGAGGTGACGAGGACGAATCGGGGCCGCCGGAGGCATAAGTGGTCGCGTTAAGTTTTTGCTGCTTGCTTGGGCTGGGATGCCAAAAACAAGCTTTCGCAAAAATAGCGACTCCCCGAATTTCAACCGAGTATTTTGCTTATGTATTGACGCAGAGATTTTTTAGGGCTGTGATATTGATATTTTTAGGGGGGATATCCGAATAATTACTTGAGCTGCGGAGGTGAATTTATTTCTGTAGCTCTTTAAGCTCCTGCAACTCTGACTGAAAGAAATGTAAGCGGTCTTCCAGTATGGCGGATAGGTAGAAATTAAGCCCCTTATCATTCTGGGCTAACTTAATTTGCATAATGGCTGCATCTGTCTGCCCCAGAGCATAAAAGTATTCCGCCATATAGCGGTGCAAATTGACATTTTCACCCAGATTGCCATAGGCTCGGGCAAGCAATAAATTATACCTGGGGTGCTGCTGATAACGATAGTCGATCAACCTGAGCAACTGCAGTGCAAGCTTGGGCTGGTTCGAGTTTAATAAAATGGAGATGTATTCAAACTGGTATTCTGCATTTTCGGGATATAGTTGTTGTAATTGCAGATAACGCTGCTTTGCTGTTTCAAAGTCCTGTTGATTTATGGCAACTTGAGCTAAAGCGGTCAGGTATTCTCTTTGTTTTGGATAACGCCGGTTGAGGCTGAGAAAGATTTTCTTTGCATCGCTGAATTGTTGTTTTTTTATAAATGTGAGTCCTAACCCATACTGCATGGCTACACGCTGATCAGCTGTGCCCTGGTTAATTTTACTTTTAAAATAGACGACTAAGTCATTAAGTTTAGTATTCTCAGAGCCAATACGCAGCTTCGCCCTTATCAGCCGATAATCCTGTGAATCGGGAACCTGGCGATACGGGTATTTTTCGGCACGGCCACGCGTATCTGCAATACGTGACGAAGTAACCGGGTGAGTTCTTAAAAATTCAGGTGCCCCCTGTCCATAATAACGACTTGCATTTTGTAGTCTTTCAAAAAAAGCAGGCATGCTGAGTGGATCAAATCCAGCGAGTTCCAACGTTTTTATACCGATTCTATCAGCTTCTTGCTCGTTATCTCTGGTGAAGTCAATTTGCATTTGCAAACTACCTGCCTGTATGGCAGATAATGCGCCTAAGCCCACTTCGGGGGCCTGGGTTGCGACAATAATAGCGGCAAGCATTGCGGCAAGTGCTGGCAATGACATACGGCTGCTAGCTTCATAGGAACGGTATATATGCCGTTGAGTAACGTGGGCAATCTCATGCGCCATCACTGAAGCAAGTTCACTTTCAGACTCGCTGCTTAAAATCAGCCCTGAATTAATACCTATATACCCACCAGGGCCGGCAAAAGCGTTGATATCATCCGACAGCACGACAAAGAAGTAAAAGTTATGTGTCGGGTTGTCGCTATTAGACACCAATGTTTGTCCAATACTCTGAATATATTGCTGTACATCTGGGTCATAACTGATTTTTAATTGTGAGCGTATATTACGAAAGAAAGCATCGCCTAATGCTTTTTCCTGTGCTGGGGAAATCAGCGTTCCTGTCGAATCGCCCATATCCGGCAGTTGTATCTTATTAACTGCATATAGATCCCTGCTTAATAAACTGAGTATAAGCAGCATATAAAACAATGGATTCCTGGTAAGCTTCATCAAATGTTATACTTTGGTTAATCTACAGTAGAGGTTATTTATCTGTTCAATCAATAGGCCATAAATCAGTGTATTGTACTGAATGTTGGTCTATCTTTCTTATTTCTTGACTATTACGAATGAAATACTCAATCCAGGTTAATGCCAGCCCTTATCAGTCTAATAGTGGCGAAACGGCGTATCAATTTATTAAAAGTGCCTTAGATATGGGGCATGAAATCATACGCGTATTCTTTTATCAGGAGGGGATTTATCATGCATTCAGGTATGCGACCCCACCCGATGATGAAGTGCAGTTTGTCACCCGCTGGAGCACATTAGCGCGTGACTATGATTTAGATCTGGTCGTGTGTATTTCGGCTGCCCAGCGACGGGGTTTGCTAGAAACAAATGAAGCCAGGCGGCAAGGAAAAAAAGATAATGATGTTGCAGATGGCTTTCGTATTGCTGGCTTGGGGTTATGGGTTGAAGCTATGCTGGAAGCTGACCGGTTTATCGAGTTCGGTTAATATCAGCGTAGGGCGTGAACTTATGAACCTGCTAAATGGCGAGCTAAAGCCACGCCCTACAGATGGTATAGTGATTCGGGTTCTGGATCTTATGGGATTTCATGGTAGCGGACTGAAGTCCGCTCTACCAAGCTAAAATTATTTTGCATTATTATGCATATCGATGGTAGCCGTTTCTATATTTCTATCCGTCTGTGCCGTATCGTTACGTAAGGCTTCGATGTGCTGTAAATAGCTCTCATCAATATCACCTGTAACATACTGATGATCAAAGCAAGAGGTATCAAAGTGCTTAATATCCGTATTTCCTTTATGTACTGCGTCAATTAAGTCTTCCAGGTCCTGATAAATCATTTTATCCGCGCCTATAGCAGTGCCGATTTCTGCTTCAGTGCGGTTATGAGCAATCAGTTCATGTGCTGCCGGCATATCAATGCCATAAACATTAGGGTAACGCACAGCAGGTGCCGCTGATGCAAAATATACTTTTTTTGCGCCTTTATCCCGCGCCATCTGAATGATTTGTTCCGAAGTTGTACCACGTACTATGGAATCATCGACTAATAAGACATTTTTACCTTCAAACTCCAGGCCTATGGCATTGAGTTTCTGGCGCACTGATTTCTTGCGCATTTGCTGGCCCGGCATAATAAATGTCCGACCTATATAGCGGTTTTTAATAAAGCCTTCACGGAATTTCACGCCTAGTGTATGCGCCATTTGCAGGGCAGACGTCCTGCTGGTATCAGGAATGGGGATAATCACATCGATATCGTGATCAGGCCATTCACGTAGGATTTTCTCGGCTAATTTATCGCCCATACGCAAGCGCGCTTTGTAGACAGAGATATTATCGATAATAGAATCCGGGCGGGCAAAGTAAACGTATTCAAAAATGCACGGACAATGATCACTAAGCTCCGAGCATTGTTGCGTATGCAATTTCCCAGACTCTTCTATATAGACCGCTTCGCCGGGGTCTATATCACGGACTAGTTCAAATCCTAGTGCATCCAGGGCAACACTTTCTGAAGCAATCATAAATTCTGAGCCTTGCTCTGATTTACGTTCGCCAAAGACAATAGGGCGGATACCGTGTGGATCCCGAAAGCCTATAATGCCGATATTAGGAATCATGATGACTACGGCATAAGCGCCTTTACAGCGTCTGTGTACGCCTTCAACAGCTTTAAAAAGATCATTTTTATTAAGTTCTAATTTACCCAGTTGTTGTAATTCATGGGCAAAGATATTGAGCAGCACTTCAGAATCAGAATTGGTATTGAGGTGGCGCTGGTCTTCAATAAATAGCTCTTTCTTTAGCTGTTCGGTATTGGTCAGATTACCGTTATGCGCCAGGGTAATGCCAAACGGCGAGTTGACATAAAAGGGCTGAGCTTCGGATGAGCTAGAGCAACCAGCAGTAGGGTAGCGTGCGTGTGCAATGCCCATATTACCCTTTAGCTTGACCATCTGCTCGGTAGTAAACACATCTCGGGTGAGTCCGTTGTCTTTGCGTAAATGTAAACGTCCGTTTTCACATGTCACAATGCCTGCCGCATCCTGTCCCCTGTGCTGTAACACTGTGAGTGCGTCATACAGGTCCTGATTTACATTTTGAAGGGAAACAATCCCGGCAATACCACACATGTTTTCTTCCTGTATCTAAGTTATTGGAAATTTAAATAGTCTGCAATACCATCGGGTATATGCGTTTTTAACCAGACTGCCATTACTTGAAAATGCGGTAGTAGCTGTGATTCTTGCCACCAGGAACTTTCAGGGATGGGCGTTAAGCCAGCTAGCATGACTAATAGAATAATGATAATCATGCCACGGCCAACTCCAAAAATCAGCCCTGCCAGACGGTCAGTACCGGTTAGTCCGGTTTTCTTAATCAGTGCCCCGAGTAGCTTGTTGATTAATGCGCCAACGATTAAAGTCAGAACAAACAACAGTATAAACGCCGTAAAGATTCTGGCATTAGTATCGCTAATGGAGCTTTCTAAAAAAGTGGCAAACGGCAGGCAAAAGTTAAAGCCTACCCAGCCTGCTACTCCCCAGGTAACCAGGGCAAATGCTTCACGGATCAGTCCTCTGAAAAGGCCGATGATCAGCGAGATACTGATTAAGCCGATAATGGCATAGTCGATCCAGATCATTATTTTCTCTATTCAGAAACCAGAAGAGTTTTTACTTTATACTGTGCTTCAAGCTGCTTTTGGGTTTGCCGCGCACGTTTTTCATCCAGTTCGGGGCCTACACGCAGGCGATATAAAATGCCTTGTCCGGTAGTCACTGAATCTACATAGGCAGTGAAGTTATTTTTTCGCAACTTATCCCGGAACTCCAGGGCGTTCTGTTCCTGGCTAAAGCTGCCTACCTGAATAGTCCAGCTTTTAAGCGAAGTCTCATTAACAGCTTGCTGAATGTTTTTAGATTGTAGATCAACTTGCACGGGGGCGGGCCTGGACAAGACTTGAACCGGTGTCTTAGGAATATCATCCAGTAATGGCTGCAGATCTTCAGCAGGTTCCTGTGGCAAGGATAACTCATTAGTAAAATTATCAACGCCAGATACTGGATCATCAAATAACATGGGCACGAAAACAGCTGCGAAGGCAGTGATAACAATCACGCCTACGATTCTTTGTTTTAATATCTCGTTCATACTATTGTCCTTGTGGGTTGCTAAAGAGTGTCAAATATTCGGAAACCAGAAAAAAAGATCCAAAAATTAAAATAATGCCCTGATCGGCCAGTGCTTTAGTTTCAGCGGCTGAATAGGCGGCAAGAAAATCGCTAAAGTCCAAGCTGACCTGGCCAATATTACATTGCACAAATGCTTGTTGCAGTTCGGTCTGCAGAAAGATTCTGGGATTGTCTAAAGGAGAAATATACCAGTGTTTGATAAATGGTTGCATAAGACCGATAACCCCTGTGAGATCTTTATCATTCATCATGGTAAAAATAGCATGCACTGGCATTTGCAGAAACTCCGCCTGTAAATGGTCAATTAAGGCCTGAGCAGCTTGTGGATTATGGCTTACATCCAGTAACACTGATGGCTGAGATTGAATAAGTTGAAAGCGACCCTGTAGGTTGACACTACGTAACCCTTGCTTAATAGCCTGTTCGCTAACTGCTAGTTTATCTTGTAAAGTATTGATGGCAGTTAGCACAGAAGATGCATTTCTATACTGATGTTCACCTTTTAAATGCGGGACTGGTAAATTGCATAATTGGCTGTTTCCGTATTGCCAGTCCCAGCCAGTACAGCAGCTATTTTGGTTTGGTGGATTGGGTCTCTCATCAGCTACTGATTTAAAAGATGGGTTATAGTTATCTTTTGATTCGTCTAGAATATCTGCTGCACTAGATGCATGTTGGTGATAAGTAAATTCCTCGCCTAAGCGTAACAGCTGGGCATTAACTTTCTCAGCACAGTCTATTAAAGTATTTGGGGGGTCGATATCGCCAGTAATAGCGACAGTATCGGGGCGAAAAATACCGGCTTTTTCATACGCAATGGCTTCGCGAGTCTCACCCAGCCAGGCAGTATGGTCTATGGAAATGCTGGTGACAATAGTTGCATCAGGGTCGATGATATTGACTGCATCCAGACGGCCACCCAGACCCACTTCAAGTAACTGTATATCCAGGTTTGAGCGGGAAAAAATATCTAAGGCAGCTAGGGTCCCAAACTCAAAATAGCTTAAGGATATATTATCCCGCACCGCTTCTATGCGTTCAAAAGCAGCGCAAATCTGTGCGTCACTCACTGGTACGGCATTAATTTTAATGCGCTCGTTATAATGAATAATATGTGGTGAGGTATAAGCCCCCACTTTATAGCCCTGAGCTAAATATATAGCTTCCAGAAATGCAATGCTGGAGCCTTTGCCATTGGTTCCTGCAACCGTAATGGTTAGCGGTTTTGTGGGTGCTGGATTATGCAGGGCATTAAATACCCGGGTTACTCTGTCCAGACCCAGATCAATACTTTGTGGATGCAGGCTTTCTTGCCACGCCAGCCAGCCCTTCAGAGTTTCAAAATGCATAATAAAAAAAGCTTATCAAACAGAGTAAGTTTTATGTTTTGCACACTATAAGCATTTCTTGCTAATGATGCATCTTTACGCCTGGAATCTCTTATTTATCTGCTATGCACAGATAGGGTGAGAATAGTATCAGGCTGCTGCGTTTGTCGTAAGAATTGCTAACACCGAGCTAATTTCCTTACGCATTTCACGGCGGTCAATAATCATATCAATCGCGCCGTGTTCCAGTAAAAATTCACTGCGTTGAAACCCTTCAGGTAATTTTTCGCGTACTGTTTGCTCGATGACTCGTGGGCCTGCAAAGCCAATTAGTGCCTCGGGCTCAGCGGCATTGATATCACCCAGCATTGCCAAGCTTGCAGAAACGCCACCCATAGTTGGATCAGTCATAAAAGAGACATAGGGAATGCCTGCTGCTGATAGCCTGGTTAGTGCCGCGCTGGTTTTTGTCATCTGAAACAAGGAGAATAATGATTCCTGCATACGGGCTCCGCCACTGGCAGTAAAGACAATAAAGGGGGCGCCAATTTCCAGGCTTTTTGTAATGCCGCGCACGAATTTCTCACCGACAACTGAGCCCATTGATCCCCCCATAAAGCTGAAGTCAAATGCTGCAACCACAATAGCCTCTCCTTCCAGCGTGCCGCTTATGACAATCAGTGCATCATTTTCGCGGTTTTTTTTCTGCGCCTGGCTAATCCGGTCTTTGTATTTTTTACTGTCTTTAAACTTTAACGGATCCATCGGTTTTAAGTTTGCGCCAATTTCCTCGCGACCTTCTGCATCAAGAAACAGGTCTATACGTCGCCGTGCACCAATACGCATATGGTGATCGCATTTAGGACAGACATTAAAGTTTTTTTCCAGTTCACTATTATATAAAATAGCATTGCAGCTAGGACATTTGTTCCATAGACCTTCAGGAACAGGTCTTTTCTTACTATTAGAGTCTTTCTTTATAATGGTAGAGGGGACTAATTTTTCAAACCAACTCATAGCTTGTTCCTTCCTTAATCTTGGTTATCCATGGTAAAACGCATGGATTTTAATAATTCGATAATCTCTTGTTTAGCAATATCGGGGGCAGATAAATTGGCCTCAATTTTACTAATGAGTACACTGCCGACCACAACAGCATCGCCAAGACCTGCAATTACCTTAGCTGTTTCGGCATCTTTAATACCAAAGCCTATACCCACAGGTAACTGAGTGTTCGCACGAATATCGATTAATTTTTTTTGCACATCTGAGGTATCCAGGTGACACGCTCCAGTAACACCCTTGACCGAAACATAGTAAAGAAAGCCGCTGCCAACGGCATCCATTTTTTTAATTCTGTCGTTAGTGCTATTAGGCGCGAGTAAAAAAATCTGATCGATATTATGGGCATTCAGTAGCGTTGCGCATTCATATGCTTCTTCTGGCGGTAAATCTACAGTCAGCACCCCATCAACGCCTGCTGCTTGTGCAGACTGGGAAAAATCTTCATAACCCATTGCTTCTACAGGGTTAGCATAGCCCATTAATACGACAGGTGTATCCTGATTGCTGTTTCTGAAGTCACTTACAATTTCCAGCGTACGGCGTAAGCTCATTTTGTGTTCTAATGCGCGCTCACTGGCACGTTGAATAACTGGACCATCCGCCATAGGATCAGAAAAAGGTACCCCCAGCTCTATAATATCCACTCCTGCATCAACCATGGCATGCATCATCGGGACGGTGAATTCCGGGCTGGGATCCCCAGCAGTAATAAAGGGAATCAGTGCTTTATGCCCAGTTTTTTTGAATTCGGCAAATTTAGTCGCTAAACGGCTCATATTTTAATTCCCTCTCGTTCTGCCATGGTGTGCATGTCTTTGTCACCGCGACCGGATAAATTAACGATTAAAATTTTATCTTGTTGCATAGTAGGCGCTAATTTTAAGGTATAGGCCATCGCATGGCTGGATTCCAGAGCAGGGATGATACCTTCCATTTTAGTCAGGGCATGAAAACCCTCGATGGCTTCATCGTCGGTAATGCTAACATATTCCGCACGACCTATATCTTTTAACCAGGAATGTTCAGGACCTACGCCTGGGTAATCCAGACCTGCCGAAATGGAGTGAGTTTCAATAATTCCACCATCATCATCTTCCATTAAGTAAGTACGGTTACCGTGTAAAATGCCTGGGCGACCTGCACACAGAGGCGCAGCATGCCGGCCAGTTTCAAGACCATCACCAGCGGCTTCTACACCTATCATCTTAACCTCTGCATCATTAATGAACGGGTGAAATAAGCCTATGGCATTGGAGCCGCCACCTATGCAGGCAACTAATGCATCCGGTAATTTTCCGGTTTGTGCAAGACATTGTTGCCTTGCTTCACGGCCAATAATAGATTGAAAATCTCGCACCATCGCAGGGTAGGGGGCAGGTCCCGCTGCCGTACCAATAATATAAAAAGTATTATCGACATTTGTGACCCAGTCACGAATCGCTTCGTTTAAGGCATCTTTCAATGTTTTTGAGCCTGATGTGACGGAAACAACTTTAGCACCTAATAGTTCCATTCGATACACATTCAGCGCCTGGCGGGCAATATCCACTGCCCCCATGTAGACCACGCATTCTAATCCTAAGCGGGCACATACCGTTGCGGTTGCAACACCATGCTGTCCAGCTCCTGTTTCAGCAATAATCCGGGTCTTGCCCATACGCTTAGCGAGTAAAATCTGGCCTATGGTATTATTTATTTTATGTGCGCCGGTATGATTCAGATCTTCACGTTTAAGATAGATCTGCGCACCGCCTAATTCATGACTCCAGCGTTCTGCATGATACAGCGGAGAAGGGCGGCCCACATAATATTGGAAGTCTTTATCGAGTTCTGCCATAAACTCTGGGTCAGTCATATGCTTCTGGTAGGCTGTATCTAGTTCTTCTACCGCAGGAATTAATGTTTCAGCAATAAATAAGCCACCATAAGGACCGAAATGTCCCCTTTCATCGGGCATATTGTAGGAATTAGTTGTGTCTGTCACTTAGGTAAACCTCAGTTAAAAATTCTGCTATTTTATGATTATCTTTTATGCCTTTTACTGCTTCTACACCACTGCTTACATCTAAAGCATAGGGTCTTACCCGGGCAATGGCTTCGCCTGCATTGTGTGCAGCCAGTCCACCAGCAAGAATAATAGGTAAGGCGCGGTACTCAGGGATTAAGTCCCAGTCAAACTGCTCCCCGGTGCCTCCTTTTACACTGGCATGGTAGGCATCCAGCAATAAACCCTTGGCATCATGATATTCGCTTGTTAAGGCCTGAATGTCAGTATCAGCTTGCATCCTAATCGCTTTAATATACGGTTTGGTATAGCGTCGGCATGCTTCTGCCGGCTCATCGCCATGAAATTGCAATACATTTATTGCGACCTGGCTAATAACCTCTTTAATCTGTGCTTCTGCAGCATCAACAAAAAGCGCAACCACGGTCGTAAACGCAGGTAATGCGGCTACAATTTCTTGCGCTTTAGCAATACTGACATGTCGAGGGCTAGTCGGATAAAAAACCAGACCTATTGCATCTGCACCTGCATAAGCAGCATAAGCCGCTTGTTCAGCCGATGTAAAACCACAAATTTTGACCCGGGTTCGTTTCATTTTCTGCAAACTCATTCAGAAATAAAGCTAAGTAGAATACCATATTGGTAGGCTATCTTGAAGTGTAGTGTTGCCTGGCAACAAGATTTAAGCAATGCGCACGAATTAAAATCTACAACTATACTTCGCGCGGTCACGGATGCGGAAAATATAGTGAGCTGATTGTTGTCGAGAGTAAGGCGCTGAAACTAGCGCATAGTTGGTTACGTAACGGTTTCAGCAACGTAGCTATTGGCAAAAACTCAGCCGCTAGAAATCCACAGTCGTGACCGTGCGAAGTATATTTATTGAAGACCTCGCTTCCAGGTTATCAAAGTTATTTCGTGCACGTGACCCTAAGTAATCGTTAATGACTGTGCGGTTGGCCACCATCATGGCTGTGCGTATGCGGTGCACTTTGCGGCTGTTGCGGTAACATGTTTATATCATAGCTATGTACGTGTGGCGCAGAGCCAGGACTGTGTTCATGCTCACGAGCTTGTTCGTTAGCCATGTCGGTTTGCATCAGCGGTGCAACAGCAACGCCGTATTGATAAACCATTAAGCCGCCTAAATCAGCACCAAAAGTTAGACATATCATTAGCAGTGCTGACAGAGCAAAGTGCCCATAGGTCTTAGTGTAGATAAAGCTATCAGATGCGAACAGACGGCGTAATGATAACAGCACACCTAGTGCTGCAACAGTAATACCAAAGGCTTGATGGCGTAACATAATCGTATGCGTTGCATCATAATGTGGTGCTGAATACGCTGCTTGCAGTCCAGCTGCAACCGCTAATATCGCAGACAATGTTGCGATATAAAGGATCGGTGTGGCAAATTGCCGCCAGGCAGGTTTAGAGACCAATCCGCCCACTGAGTCAGCAAAGAAGAAAATTGTAAATAAGGAGATAGGGAAGTGCACCAGTAAAGGGTGGATATTATCCATTGCGCTAATACCAGGCATAAAAGCGGCAAATATTTCTGCCGGGCTTTTAGTTGTTAATGATTCTATAAAGGTTAAAAAAGCTTCCAGGCCTTTTACTGCACCTAGCCCGCCATGATTGCCTCCACCGTGAATTTGTGGCAAGACATCAAATATTAAATCTATCATTTTTCTCTTTTTTTAATGTGGTGTGAGTTGTTGAGAAAGGGGTTTATAGGTCGCATTATACGGTTATGGTGGGTAATTGCTAGGGATTAAAGTCAATGCTGTATAAACAGCTTGCCGACGAATTTCCTGTCGATCACCGCTATAATTTTCTAAAGTTAGCTGAGCAGGTTGAGCTCTTTTTTGCCAGGCAATATATACAGTACCGACCGGTTTTTCAATACTTCCTCCTGTAGGTCCGGCAACTCCCGTAATGGCAATGGCATAGTCTGCCAGGCTATTTTGTAGTGCTCCTTGCGTCATCTGTCTAGCCACTTCAGCGCTGACAGCACCAAATGTTTCAATAAGTTCACTCTGGATAGTTAACATATCCACTTTAGCAGCATTGCTATAAGTAATAAAACCCCGATCAAACCAGGCTGAACTGCCGGGTATTTCGGTAATGCATTGTGCTAACCAGCCACCTGTACAGGATTCAGCAGTGGCAATTTTTGCGTGGTTCAGGATTAAATATTCGCCAAGTTTTTCAGCCGCCAGGCTAAGATGTAGATTAGTATTCATAAGGCACTACTTGCTATTAATAGTAAAGCTATGGACAATACTTTGCTAAAATTAAAACTAATTATATAGCTAATTTTAGCTTCTATAGAAATAACTGTAGGGTCTCTTTCAGCTTATGGATAAGACGGAAAAATGACTCATAACAGCGCAGCATTCACGGAAAAAAAAGACACATGACAGATATAGATTGGAACGATTATTCAGTAGAAACACAGGCGATAAGAGCAGGACATCAGCGTACTCACGAAGGTGAGCATAGTATGTCCATTTACATGACTTCAAGCTATGTTTTTAACAGTGCAGAAGAGGCCGCTCTACGCTTTAGCAGGCAACAGCCTGGTAATATCTATTCGCGTTTTACTAATCCTACGGTAGATACTTTTCAAAAACGCCTGGCGCTGATGGAACAAGGTGACCGGTGCCTTGCCTTTGCCTCGGGTATGGCGGCTATTATGGCGATAGGTATGAGCCTGCTTAAAGCCGGTGATCATGTGGTGTGTTCGCGTAGTGTGTTTGGTAATACTGTGCTGACTTTCGAAAATTATTTTGCCAAATTCGGTGTCACAACGACCTTTGTAGAGCTCTCTAACTTGGACGCATGGGCGGCAGAAATTCAGCCTAATACGCAACTTTTATTTGTCGAAACGCCGTCAAATCCGCTAATGGAATTGGTGGATATCCGTGGCCTAGCTGATATTGCGCATCAACAAGATTGCCTGTTAGTGGTCGATAATGTTTTTTGCACACCTATTATGCAAAAGCCCCTGGCGCTAGGAGCAGATATCGTTGTGCATTCAGCAACTAAATATATCGATGGGCATGGGCGTGGTGTAGGCGGCGCAGTGATTGCCAGCGAGGAAATTATCGAGCAATCAATTTATCCATACTTGCGCACTGGCGGAGCGACGATGAGCGCGTTTAATGCCTGGGTGTTTCTATCGGGGCTGGAGACTTTAGCGGTTAGAATGAAGGCGCATTGTGATAGTGCATTTGAGTTAGCTAAATGGTTAGAGCAGCAGCCAGCAGTTGAAAAAGTACATTATCCGGGGTTGGAATCGCATGCACAGCATGAATTAGCCAGGCAGCAGCAAAGTCATTTTGGTGGGGTCGTCAGTTTTGAACTAAAAGGTGGCAAAGAACAGGCCTGGAAATTGATTAATGCGACCCAAATGCTGTCTATTACCGCGAATTTAGGTGATGTGAAATCGACTATTACCCATCCGGCAAGTACCACGCATGGACGTTTAGCACCTGAAGTGCGTTTGCAGGCCGGGATTAAAGAGAGTCTAGTGCGCGTGTCCGTAGGCCTGGAAAATATTGATGATATCAAGCAGGATTTATTGTACGGTTTAATATTGTAGGTAGATTTCTACCTGCCTAATAACAAGAGAATGGCTTTTGCTCAAGACTTCTTAATTGGGTAAAAACCATTCCGTATGTGGTTGTTAGATTTCAGCGTAATTTTAATGGTTTATCTGTTTAAAGGTCTGTAGCGGGGAGTCGCTATTTTTGCGAAAGCTTGTTTTGGGCATCCCAGCCCAAGCAAGCGGCAAAAACTTAACGCGACCACTTATGCCTCCGGCGGCCCCGATTCGTCCTCGTCACCTCGTCCCGACCCAACAAGGGGTCGGAACATAGGCTCCAAATGACTTGACGCCGTGTCGGATGGCCTTTTATTTTGTCTCCACCTTCGCTAACGCTCAGACTCCGACAAAACAACGGCCCTACGGCTATCGCGGACTAAAAATCATCACTTCGCTTAGGCTCCGTTTCCCTGATTTTCAGCGAAGGCCAAAGTAGACCAAATAATTAATTCTTCGGGAGCTAGATCATTATAATCTGAAGTTTCCTAGTTTTTAAAGCATAAGAATATCAGCTAATGCTTATTTTTCTGAAATATTAGACATTACTAATATTAATAGCATCGTTATTTGCTGTCATTGGTGTAGCCCGCATCTGGTATGCGTTTTATTGTAAACGGCAAGATTGGAGTTGGGTTCTACCAGCATTGCTAGGTCTGTTTGACCTTATTTTAACAGGTATTATTTTGGCAAACTTGCCTGAATCAGCGCTTTGGTTAATCGGTTTATTAATTGCTATTGAAATCCTGTTCAACGGCTGGTTCTTATTGATATTGGGACTTAGAGTGAGAAAAGCAGGCACTTCTTGATTTAAATTTTTTTGTCATTATTCAACCTAAATCTTAGCAATAACTTAGGAGAATTTAAATGAAAAACAAGGTTTTAAAACGCCTATTAATACTATTGTGCTTTATTGCATTGCCAGCTTATGGACAAGAAGAAGTTATTGAAAGTTTGCGGTCGACGAGTAAGGCATTTGCATCAATAGCACGCAAAGTATCGCCTTCTGTGGTGTTTGTGCAGGTTGAGAGTAGCGTACACAATCCGGCCATGCAGTTTTCTACGCCGTTAAATACACCGTGAAAGCCTTTCAACGATGAGCAATTTAAACGTTTTTTTGGTGATCAATTGCCTAGTGTGCTCCAGCAACAATTACCTCAGCCTCGGCAGAAGGCAACAGGACAAGGTTCCGGTTTTGTCTTTAAAGTTGATAATAGGCTGTTATCCGATAAAACCTATATTCTGACAAATAACCATGTGGTTGATCATGCGGAAAAAATAAAAGGTAACTACTCAGAGTAATTGAATTGCCGAATGAAATTATAAAGCAAACTCAGGCAACTTTCCTTCAAAGTCCAGCGTCATTGCATGAGTTGCACTTTTAGACCTTGCTTACGGCATCGATAAATAACCTCTGACACGATAAATTATCTCGGCACCTTGGTATTACGAAAGCAGTCCGATATTTTCTGTTGCACTTTAGTCATCCGAATCGAATTTTCTGCGGCATTATTGGTAAACGGCACGCAGCTATGTATCATAAAGCGCAGAACATCCTCTTCAAAATCAATTTCATTGTTTGACAGGCAGATACATCATGCTGAAATCATTTCTTTTGAAGGTGACTCTTATCGTCTGAAAGAAGCCAAAGAACGTGCCGAGAAAAAGTAGAAAAAAGACAGGCGCGCCATGCTACCTCACGAAATTCCGGGACTCCTGTCGCCATAATTCGTTCACCTACGCAGCGGATGGGAGATGCCCTGAACGCCCTGCGTCCGCAACGACTACGCACAAAAGCCGCTTCGTCATTACTACCTCACTGGCTGGACGGCTATTCGGAATGCAATTCTTGCTCCTCTCGCGTGCTGCTAGCACACGTCGAATCAGCGAATTGCCCTGTCGCCTATCAGGGACTAAAAATCACCACTTCGCTAAGCTCCGTTTCCATGATTTTCAACGACGGAGGAAAACATTAAACTTCCTGATTATTGGACACCAGAGCAGGCAACTGAAATATTTGAGTTTATTGATGACATAAGAGAAGCAATATCAGGCGCGCCATGCTACCTCACGAAATTCCGGGACTCCTGTCGCCGTAATTCGTTCACCTACGCAGCGAATAGGAGATGCTCCAGCCGCCCTGCGTCCGCCACAGACTGAGCACAAAGCAGCTCAGTCATGGCTACCACAAATGGCTCTACGGCTATTCGGGATAAAATTTTAGCCTCCCTCGCGCGCTATCGCGCACTTCGGATTGGCAAATTTCCCTGCGCCTTCTGGAGACTATCAGCCCGTCCGGGGCTGATAGCGGGATAAAGTACCAACTGGAGTTAATGGAACAAATGCGCTCTGAACGATGTACTGAGGTAACTCGCAAGAAATAACCCACCCACCTTGTTTGTCTTTTTGTCCGTCTTCTGCGTTGTAGAAATAGTTATTTGGTAGGTTATTTATTGCGTGTTACCTGAGATTAAATCGACTGAAGATATTGAAAACCACGAGGTTCCCTTTTTGAAGCTCAATTATTGCGAAAATCAAGAAAAGACAGAAGTGGTTTTTATGCCTCTCTTTTTCTAGAAATAGTATTCGCCATTTATATTCGGAAATGCTCCACCGTTCACATAAGGCCATTAAATAGCTGAAATCTATTGATTGTAGAGACTAGTGTTACTTTTCGTACCATTACGCTTCAAAACCCAACTACAATATTATTCAACACTAAAGTGTATCTTACTGTCGTGTGCAGAATACTTGATTAAAGCATTTAATATGGGCTAAAAAGTAAGGTAATTTTTTGTGGAATATGCTATATTTATAGCTAGTAATGAGAATGATTATTAATTAGATAGTTATTGTCTCTGATTAGGAGAAGTAAATGGATATGAGAATATTTGACTTAAAAGATTTGGCCATAGGCGAGAAAGGGCGCGTAACAGGTTTTAGCAAACAAGGCCGGGCTTATAGGAAACGTTTATTGGCAATGGGCTTAACGACTGGAACCGAGTTTTCTATCGTACGTTTTGCGCCGTTAGGTGATCCTGTGGAAATTGCCTTAAGAGGCTTTTCTTTAACCCTGCGTAAGAATGAAGCCGATATATTAAGTATAGAGAAGGTTTAATGCAGATTGATTATACAGTCGCGGTTGTGGGTAATCCTAACTGTGGCAAGACGACGCTATTTAATGCCTTAACTGGCGCACGCCAACATGTAGGTAACTGGCCTGGCGTGACTGTAGAAAAGAAAACCGGTGAATACTCACATGCTGGAAAACAGATAACAGTCGTTGATTTGCCCGGTACTTATTCGCTGGAAGCCGACAATGAAATTTCGCTGGATGAACGCATTGCCAGAGATTATGTTGCGGCTAAAGAGGCCGACTTAATTATTAATATTCTGGATGCTTCCAATATTGAGCGTAATTTGTATTTAACGTCGCAGTTAATAGAAATGCGTGTGCCGATGATTGTTGTGCTAAATATGATGGATGTCGTCGCGCAACGTGGTCTGGAAATTGATATACAGGTTTTATCTAAACAGCTAGCTTGTCCAGTTATTCCAATATCTGCTTCCATACGTCAGGGCATTAAAGAATTGAAAAACGGTGTTAATCTTGCCGTAGTTGAACAACCAGTGCCGTATTTAGATATTGAATACCATCCGCAAATAGAACAGGCTATCAGCTTGTTATCAAGTGAGTTGCAGCAGCAAGCCAGCAAACATCATTGTGATTCACGCTGGTTAGCCATACGATTATTAGAAAGAGATACCTTAGCCCAGAAAATTGCGGGTAGCCACTTTGTACAAAAGGCAGAAGCCTTGGAGCAAGCTATTGAAAAGGCAACTGACGATGAAGTAGATATTTTAGCTGCTGATGCTCGTTATGGTTTTGTAAATAAAATCACGCAAAACTGTGTTAATAAAATACATGAAGTCAGTCGAGGGATGACTAATAAAATTGATAAATGGGTATTGAACCGCTTTCTGGGAATACCCATTTTTCTATTGGTGATGTATCTGATGTTTATGATCACGATTAATATAGGCAGCACCTTTGTTGATTTTTTTGATCAGGTCGCGGGTGCTATTTTTGTTGATGGTTTTGCAGTGTTATTACAAACATTGTCTTTGCCTGAGTGGCTAGTAGTCTTGCTAGCAGATAGCGGAGGTGGAGGTGTACAGGTTGTTGCTACATTTATTCCTATTATCGGTTTTTTGTTTCTAGTCTTATCTTTACTTGAAGATTCGGGGTATATGGCGCGTGCGGCATTTGTTGTTGACCGGTTTATGCGTATGATCGGTTTGCCGGGTAAATCCTTTGTGCCAATGATCGTTGGCTTTGGCTGTAATGTACCTGCGATTATGGCAACACGTACCCTGGAAAGTCAGCGCGATAGAATATTAACCAATATTATGAACCCATTTATGTCATGTGGGGCGCGTTTACCCGTGTATGCTTTATTTGCAGCGGCCTTTTTTCCGGTAGGCGGACAGAATCTGGTATTTGGCTTATATGTTTTTGGTATTATGGTGGCAGTATTTACCGGTTTGATTATGCGTCATACCTTGTTTAAAGGGGAATCTATGCCCTTTATTATGGAGCTGCCTAATTATCATTTACCGACAGTGCAAAGTATTGCTATCCGCACCTGGGATCGCTTAAAAACCTTTCTGTTTAATGCGGGTAAGGTCATCGTACCGATGGTTCTGGTACTGAATTTTTTAAACTCATTAGGAATCGATGGCTCTTTTGGTAAGGAAAATACGCAGAAATCTGTGCTGAGTGAAATAGGGCGTACTTTAGTCCCAGTCTTTCAACCGATGGGGATTCGTGAGGATAACTGGCCTGCGACAGTAGGCATTTTTACCGGGATTCTGGCTAAAGAAGCGGTGGTTGGTACGCTAGATGCTTTATATAATCAGCTTGCTTTAGACAGTGTGGCGCAGCAAGAGGCAGCATTTAATCTGCAGCAAAGACTGATCGATGCAACACTGACTATCCCTGAGAATCTATGGGCTGTGGCTGATAATCTGCTTGATCCACTAGGTCTCAATATAGGCGATGTTGGTAACATGGATTCCGCTGCTGAAGAGCAGGATGTTAGCCATGGAACATTTGGCGAGATGCAGGCGCGCTTTGATGGTCAGGCAGGTGCCTTTGCGTATTTATTATTTATCTTGCTGTACGCACCCTGTGTTGCAGCAACTGCGGCAATTCAGCGAGAAACTGGAGCTAGATGGGCAATTTTTGTGGTCTTTTGGACGACCGGGATTGCCTATATGACGGCAACCACTTTCTATCAACTTGTCACCTATGCACAACATCCTCAACAGTCACTTTTATGGGTTACTGGCCTATTGATGAGCTTTTGTAGTGTGATTTTTTCTTTTTGGTTAGCAGGTAGAACTGAATTAAAAAGGGAGGTTGCATGATTTTATCTGAGTTGCGCGATTACCTGAAACAGCAGCACCGTCTGTCTTTGCTGGAAATGGCAAATCACTTTGATACCGATGCGGATGCCTTGCGCGGTATGTTACGTAAATGGATTAGTAAAGGTAAAGTCAGGCAATTAGATTTGGGGACTGCCTGTGGTACCGGGTGTTGTAAATGTGATCCTGCTATGACTGAACTTTATGAATGGGTGGATAAAGTTTAGCCCCCCCGAATTCACATGTTGGATAATGAGCAGTAGTAAAAAAGCTTTAGCTATTTTCTAATATCAGCAGTAGCTAAAGCTATTGCGTTGCTTTTTTTTGATGGCTCTTAACTAAAACTGAAGTTTCCCAATTATTGAGTAGCTGAAATACACAATGCTGGTGTATCGAGGTTTATTTTAGGTGGTTTTACCATGTTTATCATCAGTGTTCCCATTGAAAGAAGAAGTACCTAAACAAAGCAGCCTATAACCTACCTGAATGTAGCACCACTCGAATATTTCCATCTTTTTGATTTTAATCACTTATCACAGCAAATAGACACTCTGTAGGCACCGTAAAAAAACAACAAATAATTTCAAATAAAGCTTGCATTTGCCGAAGAATTTTTCTAAGAATTTCCGTTTTAATCACCTCATAAACGGATATCACCCATGCTTAAAGACCTACCACTCTCTGAACATATTCACCAACACTGCAATGAAAGTATGGAACGTGCCCTGTTAGCAGAGCGTCATCCTTTGTGGGCTCGTTCATGCCCAGAGTTGAAGGATATCGACTTTATTCGCCTTGGGTTATTACGCTGTATCAGTGTAGTCGATAGTGGTCGCCATTTCCTCCAAACCAATGAACAGATTTATGGCCAGCTGCTTCCCCACTCAACGTATTTTAAATCACTGAAGTCGCATAGACGAACAAGTATGCTTGAGGCATTTGAACAGCAGAGCTATCATCTTCACGCTGAAACACTGCTATCGCAAGGCATTGATTATCTTAAAGCATTCCCGGAACTTGACGAATACACCATAGAAGCAGCGGATGGACATTTTATTGATCATGCCTGCCATACTGAAAAAAACAGCAAGGGGAAAGTTCAGGCGGCCGGGGGGATTTACGCGTTGAACCTCAGAAGTGGGTTGCTCAGATTTCTTTGTCTGGTGACAAACGGAACTCAGAGACATCAAGAAATACCTGTGTTACGAGATCATATTGAAAAGCAAAACAAGGGAAATAACAGCTCTCAGAAACATCTCTATGTCTACGATAAAGCCGTCACCGACTTTGTCTGGTGGGATCGGCAGAAACGACATGCTAATTACATGATTTCAATGCTAAAAGAAAATTCAATTGCGACTCTGGTTGAGTCTATCCCTTTTGACTCCCGCCATGAGATCAATACAGGGGTTGAAGCATACAGTGTGTACGAAAACAAGGGCATCAAATTTAACGTGGTGGATTACCGTGATCCAGAAACCGGAAAACTTCACCGGTTTGTGACAACCTTGCCAATGACTATTAACCCTGGAACCATTGCCATGCTGTATTTCGAGCGATGGACGATTGAAAAGACATTCAATAACACTAAAAGTAATTTCAAGGAAACTAAAGCTTGGTCTTCCAATACCCGCTCACTTGAAAATCAAATGCGCCTGACTGCAATGAGCTATAATTTAATGCGCGTGTTTGAAGAGATTTCAAAAACACAACAGCCAGAATTGATTCATCCATCGGATAAAAAATATAGCGAGGCTCTGGAGATTAGGCAGCAACAGGCTCAAAAACGAGATCGTTTTGTGAATCCATTATTTTTCCAGGCAAGAATATCTCGTATCAGCTCGTATACCATTCGGGCAGTTCAAAACGCAATAATAACAGGAATGTCTTTACAGTGCTTTATGAGCTCTCTTGTGGCGAGGTTAGTTTCACGGGCTCAATTGATAGGGGAACACTGATGTAAATAACACCACTGTCTATTAGGCTAAATTTACTGGAGCAAAAGATTAAAATTATGCAGCAGCCAGATAATATGGATCAAAAAGTGGCAGACAAAAGTCATGTTAACTCAGAAGACCATGAATATCATTCTGATAAGGAAATGTTAATCTATGTCGGGGTGAAATTTTTTTTATTAATAACTATCATCCTCAGCTTTGATTTTCTAGTGGAGTTAATGCTGATTATAGTGGATATTATTTTTGAACTGATTCACTTATTGATTGAATTCATTGAGGAATTTCTGGAGTCTATTTTAGCCGAGGCTTTGCCCACTAATAAGCATCAAAATGAAGTGATTATTGTGAATGTGGCAATGATCATTGTTTTGTATGCCTTATACAGGTTCACACATGGCGTAAAATACCTCTATCGCTTAAAGAGGCATATCAAGGTAGACTGGCTAATCTATAAAAAGCGTAAGGTAAAAAGTTGGAAATTATTGTCTCTGCTGAGCAAGATTAAGTTAGTTACTGCTTATTGCGTGGGTTTTACTCTGACTTTTCTACTGGTTTTCTAGAGTATTAAGTTACGTTGCTGTTCACACTTTGATTTCCCTCAACTGCGGCTTCTATGTTGACAAACAGCGGTGTGGAAAGATGAGAATATTTATGATGCTAACTCCCTGCAATATTATTAAAAGACAATTCAGCAAATTTTTTTTAACTTTTGCATATTTTTTGTTGCACTGAACCTAATCGCCTGTATTGAGCATCGGGTCAAGCTGAAAAATGCCATGCCCGCCTGTGTCTTTCCAAATCATCAGGAGGCGCCTGGCTGGATCTGTGCAGAGCCTGTCGCTGGACTGGAGCTGCAAGCTGTTGGAGTTGCAGATAAATCTGTGGCGGGATTAAATTATATGCGGGATTTGGCAGAAATGGCTGCAGTAAAGCAGCTGACTGAATTATTTAAAATCCGGACGGCTAAAGTAGTTACCCAGTACCTTACTACAATTCAGGTCGATAATGCACAAGCCCTTAAAGCCGGACAAAGTACTGTGCATACAATTAGCAATAAAACCCTGGCAGGTGTACAACAATACCAGTCGCAAATTGGACCCGAAGGCCGAATGTATGTGTTGGTTGGTTTAGATAAGCAAGAGCTTAGCTCTTTGACGCACGCCGCTGTTAAAACCAGTATGCAAAATGACCCTGCACTTTGGGAAGGCTTGCAAACGCAGAAATCATTAGCAGAAATTGCTGCCATGGACTAGCAGCTTAAATTATAAGGTTGATTTTTCATGACAGTAATAGCGTGAAGTGATCGGCTAGTTATTACAATGAGTTTTTATAAAATGATTAAGAAAATTGCATTACTTGGTAGTCTTACCGGGGCATTAGCAGACTGTAGTGGTTTTGCCAGTAAACAGGATCCTGCGCCTGTGTATGGAAAAACAGGTAACTCCCGAAAAACCTCAGCTGCTACTGAGCAAGATGCAGAAAGGACGGCACAAATTAAAGTTGTACAAGACCCCGTTATTCTCAAACAGCAGGAACTTGCTGTAAAGCCACTACCCAAATCGTCAAATGTGGTCATCGCACTACTTGCAGAAGCTGATACTAGTTATAAACAGGGGAATTTGGATGAGTCAGTGGCAACTATCGAGCGTGCTTTACGTATAGAGCCACGCAATCCATTGTTGCTATATAAACTGGCTAAACTAAGATTACAGCAAGGACTGCCTGATCTTGCTGAGAATCTGGCAAAGAAGTCCGATTTACTGGCTGAAGGAAATGCCAACTTAAAAAAGAAAAACTGGTTATTAATTGCCGAGGCGCGAGAACAAAAAGGTGATCGGGCTGGAGCTGCAACAGCAAGAAAGAAGGCCAGTCGTTTTTAGGAGTGATTATGCAAGATTGGCAAGTCGTTATTGAACAGATTGAACAAGTAACCGGAAAGGCTTTTAACTTACAAAAAGTTAATGCAATGCACGGCGGAGATATTAATCAGGTGTTTCATTTGCAAGGTGCTGAGCAAGAATACTTCGTTAAACTGAATCGAGCTAGTTTATTGACTATGTTTGAGGTTGAAGCGCTGGGTTTATAAGAATTAGCACAAACAAAAACCTTACGTATCCCCGAGCCGGTTGTGTCTGGAATTGCTGGAGGCAATGCTTTTTTGGTGCTGGAATTTGTGCCATTAAGGACAGTAAACCCTGCTACTCAGCAACAGTTAGGCAGACAGTTAGCTGAACTGCATCAAGTTAAACAGGATTATTATGGTTGGCATCATGATAATTATATCGGCAGTAACCCACAGAAAAATACCCGGGAAAATAACTGGGTTAAATTTTGGCAGGAACAGCGCATAAACGTGCAGCTTAAATTAGCGGCTGACAATGGATATACCGGAGAGATACAGCAGCTAGGTGCCAGGCTTTGCCCGTTAATTCCAGAGTTCTTTTCTAGCTATGATCCACAGGCTTCCTTCGCTGTCAGCCCCGGACGGGCTGATAGTCTCCAGAAGGCGCAGGGAAATTTGCCAATCCGAAGTGCGCGATAGCGCGCGAGGGAGGCTAAAATTTTATCCCGAATAGCCGTAGAGCCATTTGTGGTAGCCATGACTGAGCTGCTTTGTGCTCAGTCTGTGGCGGACGCAGGGCGGCTGGAGCATCTCCTATTCGCTGCGTAGGTGAACGAATTACGGTGACAGGAGTCCCGGAATTTCGTGAGGTAGCATGGCGCGCCTGATTGCATGGGGATTTGTGGTCGGGTAATGCTGCATCAGACATGCAAGGGCAAGCGATTATTTATGATCCCGCCTGTTACTATGGAGACCGGGAGGCAGATATTGCTATGACCGAGTTATTTGGTGGTTTTGGCGCAGATTTTTATGCAGGGTATAACAAAGTCTGGCCTTTAGATTCAGGTTATAAAGCGCGTAAGACCTTATACAATCTATACCATATTCTGAATCACCTGAATCTGTTTGGTAGTGGTTATTTGCATCAGGCAGAAGGGATGATGCGGTGTGTAATCAGTGAGCATACCTAAAGCCAAAGTTTTTAAAGTCATACAAAAATGCCCGCTAGCCCTCGAAATAACTAGCGGGCGTTCGCTGAAAATCATGGAAACGTAGCTTAGCGAAGTGGTGATTTTTAGTCCCTGATAGGCGACAGGGCAATTCGCTGATTCGACGTGTGCTAGCAGCACGCGAGATGAGCAAGAATTGCATTCCGAATAGCCGTCCAGCCAGTGAGGTAGTAATGACGAAGCGGCTTTTGTGCGTAGTCGTTGCGGACGCAGGGCGTTCAGGGCATCTCCCATCCGCTGCGTAGGTGAACGAATTATGGCGACAGGAGTCCCTGAATTTCGTGAGGTAGCATGCGCGCCTGGTTTTAGTTTAAACTAATATTACTCAGTAACAGGTGCTACTTCAACTGTTTCAGTAACCGTATCCGATGTTGGTGTGACTTCCTCAGTGACTGTTTCAACTATCACGGTTTCAGCAGGGGCGGCTTTATCTGCTGTATTAGAGGATGGAGCTGGAACTCCAGTAGGAGTCGCCGGAGTTTCAGGTGCAGTAAAAATTTCAACTTTTGCATCTTTACGTAAAGTGTCAAGATAAGCAGTCATTTTCTGTCTTTGTACTAAAGGTTCTAGCTGAGCTTTAACCGCCTCAAATGGAGGAGGTGTTTGTACTCTAGTATCTTCAAGAATTATGATATGCCAGCCAAACTGAGTTTTAACCGGTGTTTTTGTATAGCTGCCTTTGTCTAATTTAGCGACAGCGTCAGAAAAAGGTGCAACCATTTGCTTAGGGCCAAACCAGCCTAAATCGCCGCCTTGAGTTTTAGCTAGCTCAGCGAAATCAGCACCCTCATCAAGTTCAGCGATAATAGCGACCGCTTCAGGTTCAGTTTTAACCAGGATATGGCGTGCTTTGTACTCAGTACCGCCAACAGTATCACCAATTTGCTTGTTATACTCGGCTTTTAGATCAGCATCGCTAACCGGGTGTGACTTGATGAAATCTTCAATAGCAAGTTGGGATAATAAGGCATTTTTCATCATCACCAGACGCTGTTGAGTTTCAGGTAACTGGTCTAACTTTTTGCTCTCAGCCTGTTGAACAAGTAATTTACGTCGTACCAGCTCATCAATCAGTTTTTCCTGGGGTATGTTTTGCCCACGAGTTCGCTCATTAACTTCAGAGGTTAATGTTTCCAGCGCATATTTACTGATATATTCACCATTAACAACCGCAACCGCATCTTCTTTTTGAATAGTGGGAGAGGCAATGTTATTGGCATTTTGCTGGCAGGCGGTTAATAAAACAGATCCTGCTAATAAAAAGGGGATTACTTTTAATTTCATAATGGTCATTTTCCTTTAGTGTGACTCGGTTGGGGTGAATGCATCTATACCCAGGGCATGAATTTCATGTTTCATCAAATCGCCCAGGGATTTATAAATTAACTGGTGGCGCTGTACTAATGACTTTCCTTCAAATGCACTAGATACAATGCGTACATGGTAATTTCCACCACCACTTTGAGCGCCTGCATGGCCAGCGTGAGCCTGGCTATTATTGGCTATTTCAATTTGCTCGGGTGCCAGGGATTCTGTCAGTAATGATTTAATTAAATCAACGTTCATTGGGGAAATACCTGCTTAAAGGGTTTAACGGAAACTTTTGCATAAACACCGGCGGCAATATAGGGGTCACTATCAGCCCATTCTTTTGCCTGATCTAAACTGGTGAATTCTGCAACCACCAGGCTACCAGTGAAACCAGCATCGCTTGGTGTATTGCTATCGATGGCGGGGTGTGGGCCAGCGATAACCAGATGACCTTGATCTTGTAATTCCTGTAAGCGTTTTAAATGGTCAGGGCGCGCTGCGAGTCTTTTGTCCAGACTGTCAGTCACGTCTTCGCTTAAGATGGCATAGAGCATGGATTATTCCTCAGATTCAGGTTCGGGGTCAGGCATGTATTTATACATAAAGCCGACCTGTAGTAAAATAAAAACAGCCATCATCGCAGGGACACCAAAGGTTTTAAAGTTCACCCAGTCTTCGGTGTTGTAATTAAACATGACGTAGATATTAATGCAGCCCACGCTGATAAAAAATAGCGCCCAGACAAAATTCAAGATAGACCAGATTTTATTAGGCAATTCCATGTTTGCGTCCATCATCTTTTCAATAATGGTTTTTTTGCCGATAAAATGACTGCCGAGTAATACGCCGCCGAATAGCCATTCAATAATGGTTAACTTCCATTTAATAAACTGCTCATCCTGTAAATACAAAGTAGCACCACCCATGGTGACCATTAACCCAAGAGTAACCCACTGCATGGTTTCAACTTTTTTATGTCGAAACCAGGTGTAAGAAACTTGCACAAAGGTCGCAGCGATTACAACTGCAGTGGCAACGTATAAGTCGTAGTTTTTATACGTGATAAAAAACAGAACGATAGGAAAGAAATCAAAGAGTATTTTATTCATGAAAATATGAAGTGGGGTCTCGTCGGTAAAAAGCAATACTTATTAGCGATTAAATAGTACTTATTGCACTGTATATGGTCTTTAGCTTGATTGCAGTAGCAAATGATAACATTGGTTTACAATTGAGTTAGCGGTCTATGATCAAACAGGTAGACTATATAGCCAAATAATTATGCAATTGTAGGTGTTTTTTTTACTTTTGTACATGAATTTCTTAGGCTTTCTGCTAGAATAAAATGTTTTTCAGACTTACATGAGACGATGATGGATGCTAACACACAAACTGAAATTGAAGCGGCAGCTTTTCGACAATTAGTTGCGCACTTACAAGAGCATACCGAAGTACAAAATATAGATTTGATGAATCTGGCTGACTTTTGTCGTAACTGCATGGCAAAATGGTATCTGGCTGCAGCAGAAGCGAAAGGTGTGGCGATGGATTATGATGCGGCAAGAGAGTATGTTTATGACATGCCTTATGGGGACTGGAAAGAACAGTTTCAAAAAACAGCCACTGCCGAGCAACTGGCTCTCTTTGCAAGCAAAAAAGGAACGTAAAGACATGAACGGTAGCCAGTATGATGCCATGTTTTCAGGGGTAATAGGTCAGGAATATCAGACATTAAAACTAATTTGTCCACTGGCGACACAGATGAATCACTTAGTTAGCATAGCCGTTGCAGAGTATGCAAACAGCCATCCTGCTCAAGCGCTTTCTGTGCTGGAACTTGGTGGCGGTACTGGAATTACAACGTTATCAATTCTTTTGGCTGCTGATTCGGTTAATATCGTGTCTGTTGACAGTGAGCCGACCATGCAAAATCAGGCAAAGCAAAGTTTAAAGCAATGGGTTGAACAGGGCAGGGTCACCTTTGATGGACGTGATGCCTTAAGTGCATTAAAAAGCATGGCTACTGATAGTATGGATATTATGGCCTCGGCATATACACTACATAATTTTCTGGATATTTATCGTGTTGAAGTTATCCGCGAAATTTACCGGGTATTAAAGCCGGGGGGTCAGTTTATTAATGGCGATCGTTATGCTCTGGATGATATCTCGGTTCATACTCGTACTGTGCAAAATGAAATTGCGGGGTTTTTTAAGGCCCTGATAGCTGTTAATAAGCTGGATGTCCTGAAACACTGGATCGTACATTTAGTTGCTGATGAATCGGAAAATCATGTGATGCGCGAGTCATTTTCCTTGCAGCAACTTGAGCAAGCAGGGTTTAAAGAGATCAAGCTAAGCAATCGCAGTGAAGTTAATGCATTAGTGACTGCACTAAAATAGTTTTGTCACTCTTGTAGGGCGCGGCTTTAGCCCGCCTTTTAATATAGTTATTGATAATGGCGTCTAAAGCCGCGCCCTACGCTTAATAGATATATGATCATTTTATGGACTGATGCGCTAATTTATATACTTATGGCAGTGATAACTTTGCTATTTTTTAGCTTGCGTGGCAAAGAGCACTTTGTACGCCCATGGAAAAAAATTTCGCAGAGCAGGACAGCAATGACGGCACTGGTTTTCCTGGTGTTTTTCCTGTTTATCGGTCTGCTAGACTCAATACACTTTAGACCGAGTGACAGCCAGAATAATGACATTATCAGTGTATTAGATTATTGGGCTAGTCCTATACGCTTGCATCAGGAAAAAAGCTATTCAGCGCCTTTTTCCGCCTATTTATATAGTAAAGAGCTGGTTATGGGCGCTGATCAGATGCCTTATTGGGGGTATCCTCGTTTAAAATATGGCGGTAGTCATTTAGATGATGTTCAAGCTGAAATTGTAGGTGATATCTTAGCTAAGGCCTGGGTAGGATTTATTAAAGGTACGGGCGTTGTTATCATTCTTTTTTATGCCTATCACTGGTTATGGCAGCGGGTGTTTTTTAGGAATAAAGCAGTCAATACTGTTTTTATGACGCTTTTTTTTCTCGTTGCCGGTAGCTATATGTTGGTGGAATTATCCTCGTATTATCATGTGATGGGGACGGACAAAGTGGGTGAAGATGTATTTTTCCAAACTATTAAAAGCATCCGTACCGGGCTGGTTATTGGCTCTCTGACTACGTTGATTATGTTGCCACTCGCCATTGTATTTGGAATTCTGGCGGGGTTTTTTCGTGGCTGGGTGGATGATGTTATTCAGTATATTTACACCACTTTGAACTCTATTCCCGGGGTATTGCTCATTGCTGCCTCGATCCTGATGGTACAGGTGTATATGGCAAACCATCAGGAGCAATTTACTAGCCTGGTGGCACGCGCCGATATGCGTCTGTTATTTCTCTGTCTAATCCTGGGCGTCACTAGCTGGACAGGCTTATGCCGCATGCTTAGAGCTGAAACCTTAAAGCTGCGTGAAATGGAATATGTACAGGCGGCACAGGCGCTAGGTGTACCACCCAGGGTTATTTTATACCGGCATATTCTGCCTAATGTGATGCATATCGTATTAATTTCTGTGGTGCTGGACTTTAGTTCTTTAGTGCTGGCCGAAGCAGTGTTGTCTTACGTGAATATCGGCGTGGATCCAACCACCTACAGCTGGGGTAATATGATCAACGGCGCACGTCTGGAAATGGCGCGTGAGCCAGTCGTCTGGTGGTCACTTGCTGCGTCGTTATTGTTTATGTTTAGCCTGGTACTTGCGGCGAATTTATTTGCTGATAGCGTGCGTGATGCCTTTGACCCTAGACGTGTGCAATCATGAATACCCCCTTATTAGCCGTAGAAAATCTACAATTAAGCTTCGCTGATCAGTGTGTTATTAAAGGCATTAGCTTTAATATCAATAAAGGTGAAACCTTTGCCTTAGTGGGTGAGTCAGGCTCGGGTAAATCTCTGGCAGCACTTTCAGTTATCCGTCTGCACCCTGCTCAGGCAACACTGCAGGCAGATAGCATACAGCTTGCCGAAATTGATATATTACGCACTCCCGAAGCTGAGTTGTGTCAGGTGCGTGGACGGCGTATCGCGATGATTTTCCAGGATCCGATGAGCTCACTTAATCCTGTGATGAGTATTGGCCAGCAAATTTCAGAAACCCTACAACTACATTTTCCCTTATCTAAAACAGAGTGTACTACAAGAGTTCTGGCGCTATTAGAGCAAGTTGGCATACCGGATGCAGAACGGCGTATTAATGAATACCCGCATCAATTATCTGGTGGTCAACGACAGCGCGTCATGATTGCCATTGCCCTGGCAGGTGAGCCAGATTTATTGATTGCGGATGAACCTACCACTGCTCTGGACGTCACTATTCAGGCGCAGATCTTACTATTATTAAAGAAAATTCAGCAAGAAAATGGCATGGCTTTATGGCTAATCAGTCACGACCTGGCACTGGTTTCGAATATGGCCGATAGAGTTGCCGTCATGCAATCCGGGCGTATTGTTGAAGTTGCAGAGAATAAGCAGATCTTTAGTCATGCCCAGCATCAATATACGCAAAAATTACTCAGTGCCTTACCGGATATAAAACACCGTGCAGCACAGCAAAAGCCAGAGTCAGGTATTCTTTTAAAATTAACCGAGTTTAAAGTGCATTACCCTATACGTAAAGGCTTGTTTAAGCGAGTGGTCGATTATGTAAAAGCGGTGGACGATGTCAGTTTTACCCTGGAAATCGGAAAGACCTTGGCCCTGGTGGGTGAATCTGGTTGTGGCAAAACAACGCTGGGCAAGGGGCTATTAAGCCTGATTCCCAGTACTGCCGGGCAAGTGATTTTTGACGGAGTAGATCTGGCCGCATTATCCAGCGAAGAATTACGCGCGCAACGCTCCGCTATGCAAATAGTTTTTCAGGACCCGTTTGCTGCAATGAATCCACGCATGTTAATTATAGATGTTATTGCCGAAGGAATTCGCACTTTGCAGTCTGAGATAGACGAGCAAGCATGTATCACAATCGTTGTAAATTTACTAAAGCAGGTGGGGCTGGATGAAACAGCTTTGTATCGTTACCCACATGAATTTTCCGGAGGGCAAAGACAGCGAATTTGCATTGCCCGTGCTTTGGCGGTGAAGCCCAAGTTGATTGTCTGCGATGAACCGACTTCGGCATTAGATGTATCGGTGCAAAAACAAATTATTGAGCTATTAAAACAGTTGCAGCAAACTGAAAATATCAGTTATCTGTTTATTACCCACGACCTTGCGGTGGTTGCCGAAATAGCGGATGAAGTTGCTGTGATGTATCAAGGTAAAATTGTTGAGCATGGAACAGTTGATCAGGTGTTACGACATGCCGAACATCCGTATACGCAAAAACTATTAAGTGCTGTGCCTGTGTTGGTACAGCAGTCTTAAAGCAATTTGGCTGGTTTTTATCCTGACAATTGGGAGCTTACCAAGTTCAGGTTAGGTAACTCGCAACAAATAACCCACCCACCTTCGCTGAAAATCAGGGAAACGGAGCCTAAGCGAAGTGATGATTTTTAGTCCGCGATAGCCGTAGGGCCGTTATTCTGTCGGAGTCTGAGCGTTAGCGAAGGTGGAGACAAAATAAAAGGCCATCCGACACGGCGTCAAGTCATTTGGAGCCTATGTTCCGACCCCTTGTTGGGTCGGGACGAGGTGACGAGGACGAATCGGGGCCGCCGGAGGCATAAGTGGTCGCGTTAAGTTTTTGCTGCTTGCTTGGGCTGGGATGCCCAAAACAAGCTTTCGCAAAAATAGCGACTCCCCGGCTTGTCTTTTTGTCCGTCTTCTGCGTTGTAGAAAAAGATAATTGGACTCCCCCACCCTAGAGAGGTGGTGTAACTCAGGCGCGCCATGCTACCTCACGAAATTCCGGGACTCCTGTCGCCATAATTCGTTCACCTACGCAGCGGATGGGAGATGCCCTGAACACCCTGCGTCCGCAACGACTACGCACAAAAGCCGCTTCGTCATTACTACCTCACTGGCTGGACGGCTATTCGGAATGCAATTCTTGCTCCTCTCGCGTGCTGCTAGCACACGTCGAATCAGCGAATTGCCCTGTCGCCTATCAGGGACTAAAAATGGTTCTGTCGCATAAATCCCCCTTCCCGACGTTATCTGCTATCATAATTATCAATTTCAATAAAAGGTGGATCACATGCTCAGCTTCAAAGGCACTCACTTTCCAAAAGATGTCATTCTTTATGCTGTTTTCTTTTATGTCAGGTATGGCGTTTCGTATCGCGACCTTGAAGAAATTATGGAAGAAAGAGGTGTTGAAGTGGATCATGCTACGCTCAATCGTTGGGTTATCCGTTATTCTCCTGCCATTGCTGTAAAAGCTAAATATCAGAAACGAGAAACCAATAAATCGTGGCGCATGGATGAAACGTATATCAAAGTGAAGGGTCAGTGGACCTATTTATACCGAGCTGTTGATAGTCACGGGGATACGCTTGATTTCATGCTTTCTGAGCACCGTGATGAAGAGGCTGCAACCGCATTTTTCAAACAAACGATTAACAATAATGGCTTTCCTGATAAGGTCGTTATGGATAAAAGTGGCGCTAACTATGCAGGATTAGCCAATATTAACCTCTTGTTAATCCTCGCTGGGTTTGCCACTATGATTGACATATTACAAGTTAAATATTTGAATAACATCATCGAACAGGATCATCGCTTTATCAAAAAAATAACAAAACCGATGATGGGCTTTAAAGCGTTTCACTCCGCCCAAGCAACAATTGATGGAATTGAAACGGTACATATCATCCGAAAGGGGCAATTGTCTGAGGAAAATATTCCTGCTTATAGGCAGTTTATGGCTTTAGCAGGATAGTTATGCCTGAAGACCAGCAGGCGCGCCATGCTACCTCACGAAATTCCGGGACTCCTGTCGCCGTAATTCGTTCACCTACGCAGCGAATAGGAGATGCTCCAGCCGCCCTGCGTCCGCCACAGACTGAGCACAAAGCAGCTCAGTCATGGCTACCACAAATGGCTCTACGGCTATTCGGGATAAAATTTTAGCCTCCCTCGCGCGCTATCGCGCACTTCGGATTGGCAAATTTCCCTGCGCCTTCTGGAGACTATCAGCCCGTCCGGGGCTGACAGCGGAGGTCTGTGCTTTTGATAATTATTGCGACAGAACCTAAAGAATGACATCTTTTGGAAAGTGAGTGCCTTTGAAGCTGAGCATGTGATCCACCTTTTATTGAAATTGATAATTATGATAGCAGATAACGTCGGGAAGGGGGATTTATGCGACAGAACCAAAAGCATTGCATTAGCGCAAGGGGGGATTATTATCCTATGTTCTGATGGCGTGACAGGTGCCCAGAACGATCAACGTGAGCAGTTTAGCAAGGATTCTATAGAGCGTATTATTCAGCATAACTCGCAGCAGTCGGCAGAGGTGATCATGCAAAGATTACAATCTGAGTTACAAGCATTTACTGCGGATAACTATCTAAATACCGAGCGGAGTATTATTGTGATAAAATGTAAGTAGGCTGATGATTTTTTATTGCGGAGCATTAAAAAAACGTAACCCAGCAAGTGCCGGATTACGTTCTTTTTATAGCGTTAAACTACAACACTATTTAGTAAAACGTAGTACCTGGTGTACCCGGAAGAACAGGCATTTCCTGTTTAGGGAATTCACCCGTTAAAGCATTTAGGAAGGCTACAATATCAGCAACTTCGTCAGTAGTTAGTTTTTTACCTAGCTGCACATTGGCCATGATTTTAACGGCCTTATCCAGTGTCTTAACCGAACCATTATGAAAATAGGGTGCTGTTAAAGCGATATTACGTAGCGTTGGCACTTTGAAAAAGTTCTCATCGCCACTTTTCTTAGTGACTTCATATAGACCTTTATCATCGCTAAGCTTGTATTGCTTTTCTAAATAAGCATTATCAATTAGTGGGAATTTCTGGAATGTGCCTGGGCCATTGAAAGCTGGGCCGCTATGACAGCCTACACAACCAAGCTCAACCACCTTGTTTAAGCCACGTACCTGCTGCTCGGTTAAGGCTTTTTTATCGCCTTTGGCATATTTATCATAAGGGCTGTTAGGGGTAATTAAAGTTCTTTCGTAAGCGGCAATCGCTTTAGTCGCACTGTCCTTAGAGATTGAGTTGGCACCGAACGCTTTGTCAAAATAAGCCTGGTAGCCGTCAATTGATTTTAAACGTGCAACCACATCATCCCAGCTTTTCATACCCATTTCTATCGGGTTAGTCACAGGACCTGCCGCTTGATCTTCAAGGCTAGCCGCACGACCATCCCAGAATTGCACTTTATTAAATGCAGAGTTCCAGACAGTAGCCGCACTACGCCCCCCCGTTTGCCCATTGACACCCATAGAGTTAGGGCGGTTATCTTCGCCACCTAACATGGTGTTGTGACATGAGGCACAAGAAACCGTGCCTGTAGAAGAAAGTCTAGGGTCATGATACAGGATGCGGCCTAGCTCAACTTTGGCAGCAGTGGTCGGGTTATTTGCGGGTGCAGGTGCCTTGGTAGGCAGAGCTTCATATGCAGACGCGGCTGAAACAGAACTAGCAAGTGCTATTGCGGTAACAATAGAACGAATTTTGGACATACCATCCTCCAGATTATTATTTTTTTAAGAAACTGAATATTACCACAGATGTCAGCTGATGACCTCAACCAGATAAGCATATATTGGTTCAGAGAAAATTATTTTTGTACTTACTGTACGTTGGAAAAACAAGATTAGTTCTTTTTATTTCATGTGAATTATGTAATGATTATTCTATTATTTTGTTTTTTATGATTATTAGGTGTTTTGTAATGGCAGCTGTGATGGAAGAAAGGTCGGTAAGAGGCTTACGTGAAACTGCTTTTCTGGGTTTTATCGTGATCGCGCTTTTTTATTTAATATCACTTATTTCATTTAGCCATGAAGATGCAGGCTGGTCTCACAGCGGTTCAGGTATGCAGATCAATAATGCTGGCGGAATGGTGGGTGCGTGGCTAGCAGATTTTACATTTAGTTTCTTCGGCGTAGTCGCCTTTAGTTTTCCATTTATTATAGGCTGGCAGGGGTATTTGTATTTTACCCATCAGACGATTGCGACGACTGGCCTAACAAAACTGTTGCGCTGGCTTGGTCTGGCCGCTGTGATTATTTCTACTAGTACTTTTTGTTATTTACATATCCTGCGTTGTCGAATTGAACTACCAAGAAATAGTGGCGGCATTATTGGTCAAGAAGTAGGCGAAGCGGCCGTGATTAGCTTTGGCAATTCTGGCGCGACTTTATTGCTGATTGCAGTGTTTTTCTCGGGCCTTACTTTGTACACGCATATTTCCTGGGTAAAAATGCTGGAAGTAGTGGGCAGAAAAACCCTCACTTTCTTTGCTTTTTTCTTTCGCAAAATAGCCCAGTTGCTGCAAAAAGCAGGTACAAGAGATGTGTACCCAAGTGGTCAGGCTGAAGAGTATACCAATTCTGCAACTGATGAATCTGCGGAAACCCATGTTGTAAAAGTGGAACCTGTGAAGCAGCCTTTTAGCAGCAAAAAAACGCCTGTTATTAACTTTGTTGAGCCCCCGGCAGAGATTATTCCTGAACAGCTGCTTAAGCAACCGGTGGTTAGTAAAAAAGTACAGCCTGATTTATTTAAGGATGTACAGCCGGGTACTTTGCCTGATACTGAATTACTCGATTTAAGAAGAGTCAAAGTGCAGAGCTATTCAGCTGATGAGCTGGAAGATATGTCGCGTCTGGTAGAGCAATCGTTGCAAGATTTTAATGTTATTGTCGAAGTGACTGCGGTATTACCGGGGCCAGTAATTACCCGCTTTGAAATGCAGCCGGCAGCTGGCGTAAAGGTCAGCCGGATTTCAGGGTTGGCAAAAGATCTGGCACGCGCCTTATCAGTTACTAGCGTTAGAATTGTGGAAGTGATTGCGGGTAAATCCGTGATTGGTCTGGAAATCCCTAATCAGCAGCGGGAGATGGTTTGTTTTAGAAAAGGTTTAGAGTCATCTAAATTTATTAAGGCAAAGTCGCCACTCAGCATATTTCTGGGTAAAGATATTGCCGGTGCTCCAGTGGTGGTGGATCTGGTTAAAATGCCGCATTTGTTAGTTGCAGGTACTACCGGATCGGGTAAGTCAGTCGCGATTAATACCATGATTATGAGTATGCTGTATAAGGCGACACCGGATGAAGTCAGAATGATTATGATCGACCCGAAAATGCTGGAGTTATCGGTGTATGAAGGAATACCTCATCTTCTAACACCAGTTGTCACGGATATGAAGGATGCGGCTAACGCACTACGCTGGGCAGTGGCGGAAATGGAGCGACGCTATAAATTGATGTCTAAAGTAGGTGTGAGAAATCTGGCGGGATTTAATAAGCTGGTGAGCGATGCGGAAAGCAATGGTGAGCCAATTAAAGACCCCATGTATAGCTATGACACTGAATTAGCAGAGGGTGAAAGCATACCAACCTTGAGTGCCTTGCCTAATATCGTTATCGTGGTGGATGAGTTGGCCGATATGATGATGATCGTCGGCAAAAAAGTAGAAGAATTAATTGCCCGGTTAGCTCAAAAAGCACGTGCTGCAGGAATCCATTTGATCCTGGCAACACAGCGTCCATCGGTTGATGTTTTAACTGGCCTGATTAAAGCGAATGTCCCTTCACGACTATCTTTTCAGGTTTCTTCCCGAATAGACTCACGTACGGTGTTAGACCAGAGCGGCGCAGAATTCCTGCTAGGTAATGGCGATATGTTATATATGCCGTCAGGCACCAATATCCCTATGCGCGCACATGGGGCTTTTGTGGATGACCATGAAGTACATCATGTGGTTGAATTTTTGAAGAAAACCGCACCCGCGAATTATCTGAATGAAATTACCAATGAGTATTCAGACAGTGGCGATGGTTCTTTTGTTTCCGGGCAAGAGGCAGTGGATGCTGAAAAGGATGACCTGTATGACCAAGCGGTAGGATTTGTTACTGAATCACGCAAAGCATCTATTTCCAGTGTACAGCGTCGCTTTAAAGTAGGTTATAACCGCGCAGCATCGATGATAGAGGCAATGGAAATAGCGGGGGTTGTTAGTCCAGCTGAAGGTAGTGGCTCACGCCAGGTACTTGCACCAGCACCGATTAGAGATTAAGCATGAATTATGCGTTAATCGGAACTATTATGCTAAATGTCGCCACGCTAGGCGGCTGGCTTATCGTAAGACTTTAACTCGATGTTCAAGTTTTTGATATTGAGAAGGTAAAATCAGGTATTCTGAGGTTGTTGTAATTTTATCGGTGTAAGCCCATGTTAATGAATGCCCCAGCCACTTTGCGACACGTATTCAAGCCGCTTGGTTGGGCGCTTGTTTAACGTGCATACTGCTAATGAACTCTGTTTGCTGGGCTAAGTTTGAGCGAGCAAGCCTTGGAGATTGCAAAGTAGCCGCATTATCCTGGGTGTTTCGTAAAGCAAGTATACCCTGGGACTGGTTGCTACGGGTGAGTGTGGTCTTAATTTTAAAACGTTATGGCATTACTGAAGGTGTGTTGGCCTTTGATGAATCAGACCGAGCACGATCTAAGTCTACAAAACGTATTTATAAGGTTTACAAGCAGAAACACAAAGGCTCCGGCGGGTATGTTAATGGACAAACGATAGTATTATTGCTGCTAGTTACCTCATCCATTACAGTGCCTGTCGGTTTTTTCTTTTATATGCCGGATCCAGCCTTAAAGCAGTGGGATAAAGAAGATAAACGGTTGAAAAAGAGCGGTATAGCAAAAAAAGATCGGCCTATTAAGCCTGAACGTGACAGTGCCTACCCGACCAAAACAGAGATTGCATTAGGCTTATTAAAAGACCTGAATTCAAGTCATAAGTACATAACCCAATAAATTTTTCATATCTATCCCAGTCAGCTCTTCAAATACCTCATAAGGTGTTTTGTAATTGAGACACTTTTTAGGGCGACTATTTAGCTTATCAACGGCTATAAAAACCTCTTTTATCGTAACATCAATCAACTCCATTACTTTAGGGAAATACTGTCTTAATAAGCCATCGGGGAGTCGCTATTTTTGCGAAAGCTTGTTTTGGGCATCCCAGCCCAAGCAAGCAGCAAAAACTTAACGCGACCACTTATGCCTCCGGCGGCCCCGATTCGTCCTCGTCACCTCGTCCCGACCCAACAAGGGGTCGGAACATAGGCTCCAAATGACTTGACGCCGTGTCGGATGGCCTTTCATTTTGTCTCCACCTTCGCTAACGCTCAGACTCCGACAAAATAACGGCCCTACGGCTATCGCGGACTAAAAATCATCACTTCGCTTAGGCTCCGTTTCCCTGATTTTCAGCGTTAGCATTCTCATTTTGCCCTCTTTCCCAAGAGCTGTAGGGAGTCGAAAAATACGTATCACAACCTAGTGCTTCTGCTATTTTTTCATGCAGGGTAAACTCTTTCCCGTTATAAAAAGTAATTGTTTTAACAAAGCTTTTTATAGGATCAAGCATTAAAATAGTTGCGTCTAATACATATTGAGCCTTTTTCCCCGCTAAAGGGAAGGCCAACCGTAATTTAGAGACTCGCTCATCCAACGTTACAATCGCCCCTTTGTGATTTTTCCCAATGATTGTATCTGCCTCCCAATCACCTATACGCTTACGGTTGTTGACCTCTTCAGGACGCTCATCTATATCGACTCTATTAGGGATTCCTGTCCTATTATGGGCTGACCCATACCGCTTGCGATAGGTTTTGTTCTGATGCCGAAGATGCTTGTATAGTTCACCCCCTGCCTTTTTGTCCGCCAGAATATGCTGGTAGATTGTTTCATGATGAAGACTAATTATACCTTCTTGTTTTAACCGCCCTGCAATCTGCTCAGGACTCCAGTCATCCTCAATGCGAACATTAACAATGCCTTTTATTTCATCCGTTAATTTAACCTCTTTAGGCTTGTTTTTGTGTCGTTCTTGGGCAAAATCTTCTGCTTGTTTATGCCTGTAGCCTCTTTGACCTGTATTGCGTTTAATCTCGCGTGAAATATTGCTTTGGCTTTGTTCTAAGGCTTCTGCTATTTTATTCTGTGAAGTTCCCTTTTTTAATTCAATTTCTATATAATATCTTTCTTCAGGACATAGGTGTGTATAGCTCATTTGTAGCCTCTGTAAATTGTTTGGTAGCTGTTTACTTTACACCTATGTCTTGTCTTAATTCAACAGGTGTTAGTCTAGCCAATACTTGCAGAGGGTACGGGGAGTCGCTATTTTTGCGAAAGCTTGTTTTGGGCATCCCAGCCCAAGCAAGCAGCAAAAACTTAACGCGACCACTTATGCCTCCGGCGGCCCCGATTCGTCCTCGTCACCTCGTCCCGACCCAACAAGGGGTCGGAACATAGGCTCCAAATGACTTGACGCCGTGTCGGATGGCCTTTTATTTTGTCTCCACCTTCGCTAACGCTCAGACTCCGACAAAATAACGGCCCTACGGCTATCGCGGACTAAAAATCATCACTTCGCTTAGGCTCCGTTTCCCTGATTTTCAGCGTATGCACTTATTATACGAATTCAGGTACTTTAATTCGATTAACAAAGGCATTGATCAGATAATACGTGTACGTGGCGGCAAAGAGATTAAAGTGACTGTCAGCAGTGCACGATTAAAGGTGAGTTCTCACAGTAAAAAGCGCTTTGTCATTGCCTTAAAATATGACGGTGAAAACGACTATCGCTATTTAGTGGCGACAGACCTGACTTGGCGCACACAAGATATTATTCAAGCCTATACGTTGAGATGGCTGATTGAGGTTTTCTTTGAGGACTGGAAGCTTTATGAAGGATGGGGGCGTGAGGCCAAACAATTAGATGAAGAGGGATCAAGCCGTGGCCTGATTCTGAGTCTTTTGTTTGACCATTGCCTTCTCCTTCACCCAGAGCAAATAGCCCGCATTGAAAGCAAACTACCTGCGTATACCGTAGGAAGCTTACAGCGCAAGTCTCAAATGGATGTACTGCTTGAGTTCATCACGTCATTGCTAGAGTTTCCAGATCCTGGTGATAAGCTGAAAGAGTTAGGTGAATTAATAAAGGATGTGTTTCAACTGATGCATCAGGAAAACATATGATTGGCAGAGATTTAGGGCGCTTAGCCCATCTTCGTCACTATTGATGATGTAGTTGTTATAAATCAATTGGTTGAAATTTTAAAAAGTAGCCAGTTGGCACTACAGATTTTGTGTTTTTGTATAAAACGTTGGATTTTTTAGAGTATTTTTGTCGCATGTAAATTACACTCAAATAATGATGATTTTTTTGACAAAAGTCAATGAATTTATCGACAAAAATAATATAAATGGCACTACAAAACTTTCAAAAAAAACACCATCGCTGAAAATCACATCAGTGTTCCCATTGAAAGAAGAAGTACCTAAACAAAGCAGCCTATAACCTACCTGAAGGTAGCACCACTCGAATATTTCCATCTTTTTGATTTTAATCACTTATAACAGAAAATAGACACTCTGTAGGCACCGTAAAAAAACAACAAATAATTTCAAATAAAGCTTGCAATTGCCGAAAAAATTTTTCTAAAAATTTCCGTTTTAATCACCTCATAAACGGATATCACCCATGCTTAAAGACCTACCACTCTCTGAACATATTCACCAACACTGCAATGAAAGTATGGAACGTTCCCTGTTAGCAGAGCGTCATCCTTTGTGGGCTCGTTCATGCCCAGAGTTGAAGGATATCGACTTTATTCGCCTTGGGTTATTACGCTGTATCAGTGTAGTCGATAGTGGTCGCCATTTCCTCCAAACCAATGAACAGATTTATGGCCAGCTGCTTCCCCACTCAACGTATTTTAAATCACTGAAGTCGCATAGACGAACAAGTATGCTTGAGGCATTTGAACAGCAGAGCTATCATCTTCACGCTGAAACACTGCTGTCGCAAGGCATTGATTATCTTAAAGCATTCCCGGAACTTGACGAATACACCATAGAAGCAGCGGATGGACATTTTATTGATCATGCCTGCCATACTGAAAAAAACAGCAAGGGGAAAGTTTATGCGGCTGGGGGGATTTACGCGTTGAATCTCAGAAGTGGGTTGCTCAGATTTCTTTGTCTGGTGACAAACGGAACTCAGAGGCATCAAGAAATACCTGTGTTACGAGATCATATTGAAAAGCAAAACAAGGGAAATAACAGCTCTCAGAAACATCTCTATGTCTACGATAAAGCCGTCACCGACTTTGTCTGGTGGGATCGGCAGAAACGACATGCTAATTACATGATTTCAATGCTAAAAGAAAATTCAATTGCGACTCTGGTTGAGTCTATCCCTTTTGACTCCCGCCATGAGATCAATACAGGGGTTGAAGCATACAGTGTGTACGAAAACAAGGGCATCAAATTTAACGTGGTGGATTACCGTGATCCAGAAACCGGAAAACTTCACCGGTTTGTGACAACCTTGCCAATGACTATTAACCCTGGAACCATTGCCATGCTGTATTTCAAGCGATGGACGATTGAAAAGACATTCAATAACACTAAAAGTAATTTCAAGGAAACTAAAGCTTGGTCTTCCAATACCCGCTCACTTGAAAATCAAATGCGCCTGACTGCAATGAGCTATAATTTAATGCGCGTGTTTGAAGAGAGTTCAAAAACACAACAGCCAGAATTGATTCATCCATCGGATAAAAAATATAGCGAGGCTCTGGAGATAAGGCAGCAACAGGCTCAAAAACGAGATCGTTTTGTGAATCCATTATTTTTCCAGGCAAGAATATCTCGTATCAGCTCGTATACCATTCGGGCAGTTCAAAACGCAATAATAACAGGAATGTCTTTACAGTGCTTTATGAGCTCTCTTGTGGCGAGGTTAGTCTCACGGCATCAATTGATAGGGGAACACTGATGGAAAATCATGGAAACGGAGCTTAGCGAAGTGGTGATTTTTAGTCCCTGATAGGCGACAGGGCAATTCGCTGATTCGACGTGTGCTAGCAGCACGCGAGAGGAGCAAGAATTGCATTCCGAATAGCCGTCCAGCCAGTGAGGTAGTAATGACGAAGCGGCTTTTGTGCGTAGTCGTTGCGGACGCAGGGCGTTCAGGGCATCTCCCATCCGCTGCGTAGGTGAACGAATTATGGCGACAGGAGTCCCGGAATTTCGTGAGGTAGCATGGCGCGCCTGATTCAGTTGATTTTCTTGGCGCTTGCCTATTATTGGCAGCGTTAGAGTTTTTCAAGTGTAGGCCGGGTTAGGTTTTTTTACGAAAAAACCTAACCCGGCAACCAGGCGCGCCATGCTACCTCACGAAATTCCGGGACTCCTGTCGCCGTAATTCGTTCACCTACGCAGCGAATAGGAGATGCTCCAGCCGCCCTGCGTCCGCCACAGACTGAGCACAAAGCAGCTCAGTCATGGCTACCACAAATGGCTCTACGGCTATTCGGGATAAAATTTTAGCCTCCCTCGCGCGCTATCGCGCACTTCGGATTGGCAAATTTCCCTGCGCCTTCTGGAGACTATCAGCCCGTCCGGGGCTGACAGCGACAGCAGTGTATTCATTTTAGAACGGCTTAACCACAGCCAAAATAACAATCGCCAGCAAAAACACCACCGGTACTTCATTAAACCAGCGGTAAAATACATGGCTGCGCTGATTGCGGTCGAACTTAAAATCTAATAAATAGCGATAGCAATAATAATGGTAAACAAGCAGGCAGGCCAATAAGGTCAGTTTTACATGTAACCAGCCCATAGACGCATACATCCCCCAGGCATAATCAACGAGCATCCAGAAACCAAAGGCAAAGGTGACTATCATGCCAGGAGTCATAATGCCATAGAATAATTTACGTTCCATTACCTTAAAGCGTTCATTGCTGATTTCATCATCACTCATGGCATGATAGACAAATAGTCTGGGTAGATAAAACAAGCCTGCAAACCAGGTAACCATAAAGATAAGATGAAACGCTTTTAGCCAGAGCATGATATTGTCCTAATAAGGTTCTTTTGAATTTTAAGTGGATAGGTACTGCACGCCGTAGTAACAGTGCTATTCGCACTGAATCACGACTTTCATATGTCAAAATTCTTTAACCCACCCGTCTTAATGGATGGTCGTAATTCAAAAAAATCACTTCCTAGCTAGTGGCTTTTAATTTTTGAATTACCGTCGCCAGCGCTGTTAAAAATACAGCACCTGAAATTACAGCTACAGAAACCAGCATATTACTAAGCCACTCTGGCTTGAAAAGTAATATTACCCCCAAACCCAGCATCATACTTCCTGAGAGTAGTTTTAATAAGCGCCCGTTTTGTTCAGACAATTTCCTTTGCCCCATTGTCAATGTGAATAACACGACAATCGCTGAAAATCATGGAAACGTAGCTTAGCGAAGTGGTGATTTTTAGTCCCTGATAGGCGACAGGGCAATTCGCTGATTCGACGTGTGCTAGCAGCACGCGAGAGGAGCAAGAATTGCATTCCGAATAGCCGTCCAGCCAGTGAGGTAGTAATGACGAACAGGCGCGCCATGCTACCTCACGAAATTCCGGGACTCCTGTCGCCGTAATTCGTTCACCTACGCAGCGAACAGGAGATGCTTCAGCCGCCCTGCGTCCGCCACAGACTGAGCACAAAGCAGCTCAGTCATGGCTACCACAAATGGCTCTACGGCTATTCGGGATAAAATTTTAGCCTCCCTCGCGCGCTATCGCGCACTTCGGATTGGCAAATTTCCCTGCGCCTTCTGGAGACTATCAGCCCGTCCGGGGCTGACAGCGGCGGCTTTTGTGCGTAGTCGTTGCGGACGCAGGGCGTTCAGGGCATCTCCCATCCGCTGCGTAGGTGAACGAATTATGGCGACAGGAGTCCCTGAATTTCGTGAGGTAGCATGGCGCGCCTGATTGTAGCCTACAGCCTTATTCAGGCTAGTATAGCGAGAGCTGCCAAGATGAGAATTCAAATTCCCAGAAAAATTAGCTTTATGACAACTGTACAAATTTTAATGAAGGCATATTGTCGTTGATAGTACTTTCGGGAAAGTTGTTGAAATATGCTATTGATGGATTATTGAGCGCCATTGCTTCAATACTGAAGTTTCCCAATTATTGAGTAGCTGAAATACACAATGCTGGTGTATCGAGGTTTATTTTAGGTGGTTTTGCCATGTTTATAGCAAACCCCTACTTAATTCCCCTTAGGCAATAGCATTTGAAACGAATGAAAAGACTGTTTTTTTCATATAGTTGTAGCATAGTTTCAATTTTACCATACGCTGTCAGCCCCGGACGGGCTGATAGTCTCCAGAAGGCGCAGGGAAATTTGCCAATCCGAAGTGCGCGATAGCGCGCGAGGGAGGCTAAAATTTTATCCCGAATAGCCGTAGAGCCATTTGTGGTAGCCATGACTGAGCTGCTTTGTGCTCAGTCTGTGGCGGACGCAGGGCGGCTGGAGCATCTCCTATTCGCTGCGTAGGTGAACGAATTACGGCGACAGGAGTCCCGGAATTTCGTGAGGTAGCATGGCGCGCCTGAATAATTATTGGGAAACTTCAGCTTCAATACTTACGGTCAACAAAAAAATAAACCACAACCTCGTGCTATAAAACGCCGCCCCAAAGCTTACCCGTTGCTCACAGAGCCAAGAGAGATAGCTTTCTAAGCTATTAATAAAATAAATAGTTTTTCTTAAGTAAGCAGTATTAAACTCTGGCTCCTTGTTCCCTGGTGTATTGTTAATCAGCCTGGTTTTGATTCTTTTGCGGGAATTGTTGTAGTATATAGCGTAAATTCTACTATTATGAACTGATGAAATTAGAGGAAAACAACACGCAGCTGAAGGTTCGGTTTATTGAAATTACCGATGCAAATGAAGGGCAACGTTTAGACAATTTTTTGATAAAATTGCTGAAAGGTGTGCCTAAAAGTCGTATTTATCGCATTATTCGCAAAGGTGAAGTGCGTATAAATAAGGGCCGTTGTGATGCAAAACGCAAGCTACAACTGGGCGATATGGTTAGGGTTCCGCCGATACGCGTATCGGCGGAAAAACAATTAATATCGGCTCCCGCCTACCTTGTTTCTAGCCTAAAACGCGATATTTTATTTGAAGATGATGCCATTTTAGTGATTAATAAGCCTTCTGGCTTTGCCGTACATGGAGGAACAGGCATCAGCTCCGGCGTTATCGAGGCATTACGTGAGTTGCGCCCTGAGAGTCACTTTCTGGAATTAGTCCACCGCCTGGATAGAGATACTTCCGGCTGTTTGATTATTGCCAAAAAACGCAGTGCCTTACGTTCTCTACATGAATATTTTCGCGGTAGTGGTGTTAGAAAAAACTATTTAGCCTTATTACAAGGTCGCTGGGAAAGACAAAAATTAGTGGTAGACCAGCCCTTATTAAAAAATGTCAGTCATGGTGGCGAGCGGATGGTAAAAATAAGCTCGGCAGGCAAGGCATCGCAAACCCTTTTCAGACGACTGAGTTTATTTCATGATGCAACCTTGGTGGAAGCTTCGCCATATACTGGCCGCACGCATCAGATTCGGGTGCACGCAGCCTGGTTAGGTCATGCGATTATTGGAGATGAGCGTTATGGTGCAAAAGAGGTTAATAAAAACTTCAGGCAACGCGGTTATAAACGCTTGTTTTTACACGCGCATAAATTACAATTTGCCCACCCTGTAACAGGCGAATCTCTGCAAATTATTGCCCCCTTGCCCGGTGAATTGCAGGCATTACTGGATAAGGAAGTATAAGCAAAACTTTTACATACTTGATAAATTCAATAAGCCCCATATTAATAGATATAGGTTAAAAAATAAGGAGACCGTGCGTGAGTGAAAATCAATGGGATACCCAGGAATTATCAAAAAAAGATCAGCATGATGGCTGGGAGCGTGAAGCTATAGAAAAACTTGCTTTTGCAGCGGTGACCGAGCAACGCCGTGCTAGGCGCTGGGGTATTTTCTTTAAAAGCCTGATGTTTGTTTACCTGGCAGTGATCCTTGGGGTCAGTATGTACCCTACGCTCAAGCAAAACATGGAGGATGCCGATGGTGAAGGGCATACTGCTGTCATTAATATTGTAGGTATGATTGCAGAAGGTAAAGACGCAAATGCGGAGGCAATTATTAAATCCTTGCGCAATGCAGTTAATAATGAAGATACCAAAGGCATTATTTTGCATGTCAATAGTCCTGGCGGTAGTCCGGTTCAGGCATCTTATATATACAATGAAATTCGCAAAATTAAAGCCGCACACCCTGATCTGCCAATTCATGCAGTTGCCTCGGATATTTGTGCATCTGGTTGTTATTATATAGCCTCGGCGGCAGATAATATTTATGTTAACCCAGCCACATTAGTTGGATCTATTGGTGTGATTATGGAGGGGTTTGGATTTGTTGATTCCATGAAAAAGCTGGGGGTAGAGCGTCGCGTAGTAACCTCAGGAACACACAAGGCTTTAATGGATCCTTTTTCACCTCAAAAACCGGGGGAAAAAGAGTATATGAAGAAGATTCTGGCTCAGGTTCATCAGCAATTTATTACAGCAGTCACAGAAGGGCGTGGCGAGCGCTTACAAGTAGATGCAGATACCTTTTCGGGTCTAGTATGGAGCGGGGAGCAGGGTAAAGAATTTGGCCTGGTTGATGGTTTTGGTACGGATGACAGTGTGGCAACTGATATCATTGGCGCAAAAAAACGTGTGAATTTTACTATACAGGAGCGCTTAATTGATCGAGTGTTTGGCAAGATAGGTGCTGCATTTGCACAATCACTCAGTAGTGTAGCCCAGAATATAATGCTACGATAGCGACCTTTCAGTCATTGCTAAGCATACTTCATGCAATTTTCAGCCAATAAAAAACGGCTATTACAGATATTAGCCGATGGTCAGTTTCATTCAGGAACTGACCTTGCTGCAAAGCTAGATCTCAGTCGCTCTGCTATCTGGAAGCAAATTAATGATCTGCAAGAGCAGGGTATCGCAATAGCAGCGCTGAATGGCAAAGGTTACCGCCTGCCTATACCACTAGAATTGCTGGATAAGTCACAGATTTTTGGTTTATTGAATGCTGAGACCCGGCAAAGTCTTACAGAGCTTGTGGTTCACGATCAAATAGACTCTACTAATCACTATCTGGTTAATTTACGTAACGCTAATCCCGATACCTCGGCGGTTGTTTGCCTGGCAGAACAGCAAACAGCGGGCAAAGGGCGCCGCGGCAGGCAATGGGTTTCCCCTTTTGGGAGTAATGTGTATGCTTCTATTATCTGGCGCTTTGACGAAGGCCCGACAAATTTATCAGGGTTGAGTCTGGCCATTGGTGTTGCTGTAATTAATGCCCTTAAAATTCACGGCATTCATGATGCTGGCCTAAAATGGCCCAACGATATCTATTGGCAGCAAAGAAAACTGGGTGGCATTTTGGTCGAAGTTTCAGGTGAGGCTGATGGCCCCTGTCATGCTGTGATTGGTCTAGGCTTAAATCTATTTCTGGCGGCCCAACACAGTGCAAAAATCGATCAGGACTGGGTCGATATCAATGAAATACTGGGCGAGTCACATCAGCTTTCACGCAATGAGTTACTTGCTACTCTAATTGAGCAATTGGTAGCAGTCACTCGTCAATACCGATCCGAAGCGTTTGCATTGTACCGGGATCAATGGCGGCAATTTGATTGTATGCAGGGGCAGCAGGTAAGTTTATATATGGGCAATACACAAATTGATGGCACTGTGCTGGGCATCAACGATGCAGGTTTATTAATATTACAAACAGAATCTGTAACAACGCAGAGCTTCGCCTCTGGAGAAGTCAGTTTTCGCCGCATATGATACTGGTTGATATTGGTAACACGCGTATAAAATGGGCGCGACACCATGCTGGTATACTCGAAAAAATGCATGCTATTGTGTATATCGAGCAAGATATTACGCCTTTATTACTCTCAGCCTGGCAACATTTACCTAGACCTGATTGCATTTACTTTGCCTGCGTTGGGCCGCAGGGTATTAAGCAACTGCTGATTCAGCTTGCAGAGCAAATATGGCCGGGAGTCAAACTGCATGAAACTTATACTCAGAAAATTGCACATGGCGTTGAAAACGCTTACCCTAAATATACAAAACTGGGTGTAGACCGCTGGCTTGCCATGCTTGCAGCCTATCATTACCATACTGCGCCGGTGTGCATTGTCTCTTGTGGTTCAGCGCTAACGCTGGATATTGTCGATGAACAGGGGCAGCATTTAGGTGGTATGATTATGCCAGGTCTAAGTTTGATGCGCCTGGTTCTGTCTAAAGGCACAGCTAATCTAAATAACTGCTCAGAACACTATATGCCCGGTCTGGCTAATGACACCGAAGCTGCTATTTATAACGGTTGCCTGAGTGCCATCAGAGGGTTTATAGAACATGGGCTGGCGCAATATCATCAGCCTGCCTCCGTGATTCTTACAGGTGGCGATGCAGATTTTTTGGCTAATAACTTAAATCTACCGGCAGTCATTGAAGCACAGTTAGTTTTGCAAGGACTGGCTTTAGTCGCTCAAGAGTCGTGATATTGTGAAATTTGTATTTTTCCTGACCCTGTTAGTCAATATTGTATTTTTCCTATGGGAATATCGTAAAGGCGCGCCTGCTGTGTATTTACCCCCCCCGCATTTAAGTATTCAACAAGTGATGCGCAGCAAATTCTGTTATTGACCGAAGCCCGCGTACTGACGCAACAAGCAATAGGCCAGGCTGCTACTGACAAGAAGCGCATTGAACAGCAAGTTAAACCTGTGATTACAGAAGCTTTTGTTGAAAAGTCTGAGTTAGCTGAATCCATCAAGCATGAGCAAGCAGTTGATGAAAGTCATGTGCAAATTGCACATAACCTTGTAGGGCAGGTTAACCAGCTGCAGCCTGCAATAGCGCCCCAGCCATCGATACCGCAAGAGCCAGATATAAAGACTGAAACGCAACTAGTCGTTAGCGATGTAGTTCAGGAAAATCTTGAAAATAATATGGCGTTAAAAACAGCAATGAATACAATAAGCTGAAGTTCCCCAATAATTATTTATGGTAAAATTGAAACTATGCTACAACTATATGAAAAAAATAGTCTTTTCATTCGTTTCAAATGCTATTGCCTAAGGGGAATTAAGTAGGGGTTTGCTATAAACATCATCAGTGTTCCCCTATCAATTGAGGCCGTGAAACTAACCTCGCCACAAGAGAGCTCATAAAGCACTGTAAAGACATTCCTGTTATTATTGCGTTTTGAACTGCCCGAATGGTATACGAGCTGATACGAGATATTCTTGCCTGGAAAAATAATGGATTCACAAAACGATCTCGTTTTTGGGCCTGTTGCTGCCTAATCTCCAGAGCCTCGCTATATTTTTTATCCGATGGATGAATCAATTCTGGCTGTTGTGTTTTTGAAATCTCTTCAAACACGCGCATTAAATTATAGCTCATTGCAGTCAGGCGCATTTGATTTTCAAGTGAGCGGGTATTGGAAGATCAAGCTTTAGTTTCCTTCGCTGCCAGCCATGGAGAGCGAAAGCGAGGGCTGGTAGTCCCCAGAAGGCGTAGGGCCGTTGTTTTGTCGGAATCGTAGCGCTCAGGCGCGCCATGCTACCTCACGAAATTCCGGGACTCCTGTCGCCGTAATTCGTTCACCTACGCAGCGAATAGGAGATGCTCCAGCCGCCCTGCGTCCGCCACAGACTGAGCACAAAGCAGCTCAGTCATGGCTACCACAAATGGCTCTACGGCTATTCGGGATAAAATTTTAGCCTCCCTCGCGCGCTATCGCGCACTTCGGATTGGCAAATTTCCCTGCGCCTTCTGGAGACTATCAGCCCGTCCGGGGCTGACAGCGAGCGTAGGTGTAGACAAAATAAAAGGCATTCCGAAACGCCGTCCAGTCATTTGAGGGAGTGTTACGAAGCCAGCACCGAGTTTACGATGGTAATGGCGAAGTGGCACGTACGCAGGACGTCTGGGGCGCCGAAGGCATTAGTGGTCGCGTTAAGTTTTTGCCGCTTGCTTGGGCTGGGATGCCCAAAACAAGCTTTCGCAAAAATAGCGACTCCCCACGAAATTACTTTTAGTGTTATTGAATGTCTTTTCAATCGTCCATCGCTTGAAATACAGCATGGCAATGGTTCCAGGGTTAATAGTCATTGGCAAGGTTGTCACAAACCGGTGAAGTTTTCCGGTTTCTGGATCACGGTAATCCACCACGTTAAATTTGATGCCCTTGTTTTCGTACACACTGTATGCTTCAACCCCTGTATTGATCTCATGGCGGGAGTCAAAAGGGATAGACTCAACCAGAGTCGCAATTGAATTTTCTTTTAGCATTGAAATCATGTAATTAGCATGTCGTTTCTGCCGATCCCACCAGACAAAGTCGGTGACGGCTTTATCGTAGACATAGAGATGTTTCTGAGAGCTGTTATTTCCCTTGTTTTGCTTTTCAATATGATCTCGTAACACAGGTATTTCTTGATGCCTCTGAGTTCCGTTTGTCACCAGACAAAGAAATCTGAGCAACCCACTTCTGAGATTCAACGCGTAAATCCCCCCGGCCGCATAAACTTTCCCCTTGCTGTTTTTTTCAGTATGGCAGGCATGATCAATAAAATGTCCATCCGCTGCTTCTATGGTGTATTCGTCAAGTTCCGGGAATGCTTTAAGATAATCAATGCCTTGCGATAGCAGTGTTTCAGCGTGAAGATGATAGCTCTGCTGTTCAAATGCCTCAAGCATACTTGTTCGTCTATGCGACTTCAGTGATTTAAAATACGTTGAGTGGGGAAGCAGCTGGCCATCGCTGTCAGCCCCGGACGGGCTGATAGTCTCCAGAAGGCGCAGGGAAATTTGCCAATCCGAAGTGCGCGATAGCGCGCGAGGGAGGCTAAAATTTTATCCCGAATAGCCGTAGAGCCATTTGTGGTAGCCATGACTGAGCTGCTTTGTGCTCAGTCTGTGGCGGACGCAGGGCGGCTGGAGCATCTCCTATTCGCTGCGTAGGTGAACGAATTACGGCGACAGGAGTCCCGGAATTTCGTGAGGTAGCATGGCGCGCCTGAAATCTGTTCATTGGTTTGGAGGAAATGGCGACCACTATCGACTACACTGATACAGCGTAATAACCCAAGGCGAATAAAGTCGATATCCTTCAACTCTGGGCATGAACGAGCCCACAAAGGATGACGCTCTGCTAACAGGGCACGTTCCATACTTTCATTGCAGTGTTGGTGAATATGTTCAGAGAGTGGTAGGTCTTTAAGCATGGGTGATATCCGTTTATGAGGTGATTAAAACGGAAATTCTTAGAAAAATTCTTCGGCAAATGCAAGCTTTATTTGAAATTATTTGTTGTTTTTTTACGGTGCCTACAGAGTGTCTATTTGCTGTGATAAGTGATTAAAATCAAAAAGATGGAAATATTCGAGTGGTGCTACATTCAGGTAGGTTATAGGCTGCTTTGTTTAGGTACTTCTTCTTTCAATGGGAACACTGATGATAAACATGGTAAAACCACCTAAAATAAACCTCGATACACCAGCATTGTGTATTTCAGCTACTCAATAATTGGGAAACTTCAGTACAATAAGTTCATCCAATACACTGGTTGCCTGCTATCACTTAAACCCGGACGTAGCTGAAAAAGACTTTATTATGCAAACTGCCAACGGGCAAAATTATAACTTGACGTTTATTGAGCAGAAGGTACCTTACGCTTAAAATCGGGGAAACGGAGCCTAAGCGGAGTGATGATTTTTAGTCCCTGGTAGGCGGGCAGGGCAATTCGCTGATCCCAGGCGCGCCATGCTACCTCACGAAATTCCGGGACTCCTGTCGCCGTAATTCGTTCACCTACGCAGCGAATAGGAGATGCTCCAGCCGCCCTGCGTCCGCCACAGACTGAGCACAAAGCAGCTCAGTCATGGCTACCACAAATGGCTCTACGGCTATTCGGGATAAAATTTTAGCCTCCCTCGCGCGCTATCGCGCACTTCGGATTGGCAAATTTCCCTGCGCCTTCTGGAGACTATCAGCCCGTCCGGGGCTGACAGCGGAAGTGCGCTAGTAGCGCGCGATGGAGGCAAGAATTGCATTCCGAATAGCCGTCCAGCCATTTGAGGTAGTCTTAACGGAGCAGGGTTTTGTGCGTAGTT
>NZ_BLYC01000002.1 GCF_019721995.1 Bathymodiolus japonicus methanotrophic gill symbiont
ACTTCTACAAAAAAAATAATTCAAGATAAGTCTGATGATTCAAATTATCATTTATTGATCCTTAGAGTTATATCTTCAAATGGTGAGTTATTTAAAGGGGTTAATAAAGTAAACATAAGGCGGTTTAAAAAAATATTTTTCGAAAGAATTGAAAAAGTGAAAATTTCGGTAAACGAAACTCATCTTGGCCATCCAATATCTGTTTTTGTTTCTTTAAAAAATGATTTAACAGATGATGAACTAGTTGAGATATTCTCTTCAGAATTAAAAAAAACTTTTTGAAGAAAAACCTTATTATAATTATTTAATTAACTCTATTATTGGCTTACCAAAAGTTGGAAAAATATATATTGAATACTTAAAGTGTAAAGCTGAATCTACGGATTATGATGAAGCAAATAGCTTTGCGAAAGAGGTTGAAGATATTGAATAATATTTATAAAAACTAACATCAGATGAGAACGCATTTGAAATAATAATTGGTGTTCTAGAAGCCGCAGATAATAATGCTTTTGATTCCCAAGGATTAAAACGAACAAAATTTGCAACAATACCGCACATTAAATCTAAAGCAGAGCGTTATATTGATTCAAATAAAATTAAATATGAAGAATACATTTTAAATTCCTCTGGTTTTATAAGGCATCTCTCAAATTTACTGAGTAAATCAAATGCAGTTTTCCATTGTTCTTTGGTGGTAGCCATTATTGATTATCTCCACATTGGAAAGGGCAGTCATCAGGAAAAGAGCCCTCTTCAAGAAATGGTAAGAATTCGTTCTGATTATTGGTAAATGTGGTGCCTAATAGCTTTTCAGCTTTTTCTATTGTTGTGCTAGCATTTTTTACGATTCCAAGGTGATGCTTTATGTGCATTTTAGCAGCTAAAACTCCACGATCATAAACATCGAGTAATCGTGTCAGCTCTGCTTCAGATTTATCTTTTTCCGCAATTAACCGAGTACGCTGAGATTCATCTTTAAGGTCGAAAACAAAGTGTTTACATCCATTTCCGGTAGTGGGTTAAACCTGTGTTTAGCATGAGAGCAATAGAATAAGAAAGTGATTTATTGCATAATTCCCTCATGAAATATTATCAAGAAATCACCTGCCCTAACTGTACTAATTCCAACCTGATGAAATCAGGTAGTAGCGATCGTGGTGTGCAGCGATATCGTTGCCAGACCACAGCTTGCTCAACCAACACCTTCATGTTGGAATATTGTTATAAAGCATGTGAATTTGGAACCAAAGAACACGTTGTCGAAATGGCTATCAATAGTAGTGGCACTCGAGACACGGCTAGGGTTCTTAAAATCAATAAAAATACGGTGACTCGTACTTTAAAAAACAAAGAAAACAGTCTTGTTCAAGTGAACCCTCTTTTTCAGACCTTTGATCAAGGGAAACCATTGGAAGTCAGACTAGAACAGGTCTGCTGTGATGAAGCCGAAATGGATGAACAGTGGTCTTTTGTAGGAAATAAAAGCAATCAACGCTGGCTATGGCATGCTGTTGATCATAAAACCAACACGGTACTCGCTTATGTTTTTGGCAAGCGTAAGGACATTGTTTTCAAAGAATTAAAAGCGTTACTTTTGCCTTTAAATATCAGTCGTTATTACACCGATGACTGGGGCGCTTATGAATGTCATCTCGATGCTGAGAAACATGAAATAGGTAAGAAAAACACCCAAAAAATTGAACGTAAAAACTTGAATTTTAGAGCATGGATAAAACGATTAACTCGTCGAACAATCTGCTTCTCTAAGTTAGAGAAAATGCATGATATTGTGATTGGTCTGTTAATAAATAAGGTGGAATTTGGCAGGGATATTCATGCAAAAACACAGATTTAACCCACTACCCTCATCAGCTACCCATTGACGAACTTTTTGAGGTATCTCACCTACAAATCGGTTTTGATCTTCAAGCATTGCGGCACCGACTAATTTAGCTCTTTCGGTTCCTGTATTATGATCGTAATGAGCGCCTTGTAGGTCAGTACCTCCCATCCATTTGTTTACGATAGCAGGTTGTACACCAGCACGAAATAGAGAGGTTGTCTGCCAATGACGACCCTTATGAGATTGCCATGAATCAGCGATATGGTCAGCTATGTCTAATCCATATTTTTTAAATGCATTTGGATAACGGTCATTACCCATAAAAAAATACATAACTGCTTTGTAGCCTAACATTTCAGGAGATAAAGGGTTTGCGCTCCCTGATCCTATGTCGGCTCGTAAAAAAAGGAATTCAGAGATTTTTTGCTCACGAGAGAATGATTTAGATGCTATTGTGATAGCTTTAGCGTCAAAGTCAGCTTTCACATCTTCAGTATCAAATTCATGGGGCTCTTTTTCCAGTGCGAAATTATTATCAATGAATTTGTTGTATATGTAATTTTCGATTGATTGCTGAGAAATGGTAAACCCTTCGTTTACCGAGTAGCGAATGTGTGAATTAGCAGTTTTAACTCTGACTGTTATTTTTTGTTTATTTGATATTTCAAAATCTGGGTTCAATTTCTTGAAATCGTTATTTTTTGAGTTGGTTGTTAATAATACAAGTTCGGGGAGAATCTCACGAAAGGTAATGACATCGATATTTTCTTCAATATCAAAGCCGCCATGAGCATATTCAGTAAGCTTTTTAGCAGCATCAGATCGAGTAATTAAAGCGGGAGCCCGACCTTTGCCTTCAAAGGTACTAGGAGAAAATGTATAGCAAGCAGCTGTGCCTCCTTCTCCTCTTTTACTGAGTTTAGAGATTGTTTTATCACCTGAATTTGTTCGATGAATGTGTTTTCCATGAATGACAGATAATAATTCTTGCTCTGTTAAATTATTGCCCCGTTGGTCTATATGGAAATTGATGAAATCCAAAATAGCTTGGCCACGAACAGAGTATTTATTCCGTTTTGCATCAAGTGGACGTATTGTTAAGTCCAATCCCCATGATGAATAGCCTTTTACCCATCTCCTTACACACAAGTCTGATATAAGAGTGTAAAATCTCATTATTTTAGTAACGATGACTGAGACTTGGGCAGAAATGGAATTTTGTAATTTAGATTTAGGTGATTCACGGCTTAATAAAAGAGCAGTTAAATTGATAGAAACTTTTGTAAAAGCGCCTAAACTAAGCATTCCTCAGGCTTGCCAAGGCTGGGCTGAAACACAAGCGACTTATCGATTTTATGCAAATGAAAATGTGACATGGGAAAAGTTGTTAGTCGCCCATACAGATCAAGTTGAACAGCGCATTATAGTCAGTGAAGAGCCCGTTATTTTATGCTTACAAGATACGACAGAATTAGATTTTAATGGACAAGAAACTGAGGATTTAGGTCGCTTATCTTACGATGCCCAAAGAGGCATGTACTTGCATCCGACACTCTGCATTACACCAGACCGGCTCCCTTTAGGGGTTAGTGATGCGTGGATGTGGGCAAGAGGAAAAAGCAAAGCAGAAGATCAAAATAATCCCACGATAAAAGAAAGTGATCGCTGGATAGAAGGTTATGAACGTGTCGCTGAAATGGCCGAACGTTGCCCTAAAAGTCGGCTCGTTTATGTGGCCGATAGAGAAGGTGATATTTTAAGTCTTATGCAGAGAAGTAAGGCGTTAAATACGCCTGCTGACTGGCTAGTAAGAGCCAGGCATAACCGTAAATTATCAGCGGATGAAACACTGTGGGATAGCGTCGATAAGCAAGAGGTTATGAGTCGCGTTAGTTTTATTAAGCCACGAAAAAAAGGCGAAAAATCGCGACAAGTTCAGCAAGAAATTAAAGTGTTACGCTGCACTTTCCCCGTAAAAGGGAAAGAAGGTATTGAAGTAACTTTGGTTCAGGCAAAAGAAATCAACCCGCCTAAAGGGAAGTCACCGCTCATATGGCGCTTATTAAGCAATCGAAGGGTAGAAAGTGAAGATCAAGCCTGTGAGTTGATTGACTGGTATCGCTGTCGCTGGGAAATAGAAATGTTTTTTGATATTTTGAAAGTGGGCTGCAAGGTTGAAAAGCTTCAATTATCCAGTAAAGAGCGCATTGAAAAAGCCTTAGTCATGGCCATGGTTATTGCTTGGCGGGTGATGTATCTTATGCGCTTAGGTCGCATCTGTCCTGACTTGCCTGCTGAATTAATCTTTGATCCTTTAGAATGGAAATCATCTTATGGTTTATTGGACAAAAAGATACCCAAAAAAGTGCCTACACTGAATGCCGTGTTAAGAAATTTAGCGACATTGGGTGGTTTTTTAGGGCGTAAATCAGATGGTGACCCTGGTGCGAAAAGTATTTGGATCGGTTTTCAGAGGATTCAGGACTGAGTATATGGTATTCAAATGGCCAGAAAGCTAAAAGGCGTATTTTAGGACTTGTGTGTAAGGAGGTGCCTTTTACCCATCTCCTTACACACAAGTCTGATATAAGAGTGTAAAATCTCATTATTTTAGTAACGATGACTGAGACTTGGGCAGAAATGGAATTTTGTAATTTAGATTTAGGTGATTCACGGCTTAATAAAAGAGCAGTTAAATTGATAGAAACTTTTGTAAAAGCGCCTAAACTAAGCATTCCTCAGGCTTGCCAAGGCTGGGCTGAAACACAAGCGACTTATCGATTTTATGCAAATGAAAATGTGACATGGGAAAAGTTGTTAGTCGCCCATACAGATCAAGTTGAACAGCGCATTATAGTCAGTGAAGAGCCCGTTATTTTATGCTTACAAGATACGACAGAATTAGATTTTAATGGACAAGAAACTGAGGATTTAGGTCGCTTATCTTACGATGCCCAAAGAGGCATGTACTTGCATCCGACACTCTGCATTACACCAGACCGGCTCCCTTTAGGGGTTAGTGATGCGTGGATGTGGGCAAGAGGAAAAAGCAAAGCAGAAGATCAAAATAATCCCACGATAAAAGAAAGTGATCGCTGGATAGAAGGTTATGAACGTGTCGCTGAAATGGCCGAACGTTGCCCTAAAAGTCGGCTCGTTTATGTGGCCGATAGAGAAGGTGATATTTTAAGTCTTATGCAGAGAAGTAAGGCGTTAAATACGCCTGCTGACTGGCTAGTAAGAGCCAGGCATAACCGTAAATTATCAGCGGATGAAACACTGTGGGATAGCGTCGATAAGCAAGAGGTTATGAGTCGCGTTAGTTTTATTAAGCCACGAAAAAAAGGCGAAAAATCGCGACAAGTTCAGCAAGAAATTAAAGTGTTACGCTGCACTTTCCCCGTAAAAGGGAAAGAAGGTATTGAAGTAACTTTGGTTCAGGCAAAAGAAATCAACCCGCCTAAAGGGAAGTCACCGCTCATATGGCGCTTATTAAGCAATCGAAGGGTAGAAAGTGAAGATCAAGCCTGTGAGTTGATTGACTGGTATCGCTGTCGCTGGGAAATAGAAATGTTTTTTGATATTTTGAAAGTGGGCTGCAAGGTTGAAAAGCTTCAATTATCCAGTAAAGAGCGCATTGAAAAAGCCTTAGTCATGGCCATGGTTATTGCTTGGCGGGTGATGTATCTTATGCGCTTAGGTCGCATCTGTCCTGACTTGCCTGCTGAATTAATCTTTGATCCTTTAGAATGGAAATCATCTTATGGTTTATTGGACAAAAAGATACCCAAAAAAGTGCCTACACTGAATGCCGTGTTAAGAAATTTAGCGACATTGGGTGGTTTTTTAGGGCGTAAATCAGATGGTGACCCTGGTGCGAAAAGTATTTGGATCGGTTTTCAGAGGATTCAGGACTGCGTATATGGTATTCAAATGGCCAGAAAGCTAAAAGGCGTATTTTAGGACTTGTGTGTAAGGAGGTGCCTTTTACCATCGATGCAGTTGTTTTTGATGCACTGCTAATAGGAAGTATGTCAGCAAGCTCTAAAAGTGTGTATTCACTCGCAGGGTTAATTTCTTTTTTTAATGTCCAAGCATTTTTAGTTTCTAATTTTTTTTCAACTAAAAAGGCATCAAGTTCAGTAAGTAATTCATTCGCACTTGAGCGACGGCCTTCTATAAATTTATCGAGGCGGTCACGAACAGTAGTAAGGGACTTAGTTTCCTCAAGCTCTTTCGCATTATCACGATAAGGACGAGTGAGGTCTTGTATTTTTTGAACCACCTCTAACAGTAGCGGCCTCCATGCAGCGGGAACATACCGTCTGTGTGGAGCCATTCCTTTTTCAGCCCATACTTTACACATAAGTTCACCGTTTACTTCCTGTAGGCAGTCCATAGGGAGCCGAAGAACCTCTCCTATTCGCAGTCCCATACTGTATTGGAAAGCTTGTGTGTAAGCACTCAGTAAATCCGATGTAGCTCTATCACTTTCATCGAATTGATCCTCGACGGCCCATTTTAGTTGCACTATTGCGCGAACCAACTCGGGAATAGGCATTTTCTCTTTCAGAGCTGGTGATCCTTGCTTTTTTTGGGTGGCCTTCGCTGAAAATCAGGGAAACGGAGCCTAAGCGAAGTGATGATTTTTAGTCCGCGATAGCCGTAGGGCCGTTGTTTTGTCGGAGTCTGAGCGTTAGCGAAGGTGGAGACAAAATAAAAGGCCATCCGACACGGCGTCAAGTCATTTGGAGCCTATGTTCCGACCCCTTGTTGGGTCGGGACGAGGTGACGAGGACGAATCGGGGCCGCCGGAGGCATAAGTGGTCGCGTTAAGTTTTTGCTGCTTGCTTGGGCTGGGATGCCCAAAACAAGCTTTCGCAAAAATAGCGACTCCCCGAATGTTTTGCTGGACTACTTATATCAATTTGAGTTGTTAATAAGTTTTCCTGCTGAAGGTAACGTAGATAGAGGTTTAAATCCTGAAGAGGCACTTGAGGGCGGTCGTAGTTTTCGAGAATTATATTGTAGATTGAAATGTATAAGTCATGCGTGAAGTCTTCAATTTTCATCGCTTTGGCTTCTATTATGTAGGGACCAATGTGACGTAATGATATGACCCGAGAGGCTGATAGTGGTGTCTTGCGAGTGCGTGCCCCCCAAAGTTGATTAACTGAAGTTTCCCAATAATTATTTATGGTAAAATTGAAACTATGCTACAACTATATGAAAAAAACAGTCTTTTCATTCGTTTCAAATGCTATTGCCTAAGGGGAATTAAGTAGGGGTTTGCTATAAACATCATCAGTGTTCCCATTGAAAGAAGAAGTACCTAAACAAAGCAGCCTATAACCTACCTGAAGGTAGCACCACTCGAATATTTCCATATTTTTGATTTTAATCACTTATAACAGCAAATAAACACTCTGTAGGCACCGTAAAAAAACAACAAATAATTTCAAATAAAGCTTGCATTTGCCGAAAAAAATTTTCTAAAAATTTCCGTTTTAATCACCTCATAAACGGATATCACCCATGCTTAAAGACCTACCACTCTCTGAACATATTCACCAACACTGCAATGAAAGTATGGAACGTGCCCTGTTAGCAGAGCGTCATCCTTTGTGGGCTCGTTCATGCCCAGAGTTGAAGGATATCGACTTTATTCGCCTTGGGTTATTACGCTGTATCAGTGTAGTCGATAGTGGTCGCCATTTCCTCCAAACCAATGAACAGATTTATGGCCAGCTGCTTCCCCACTCAACGTATTTTAAATCACTGAAGTCGCATAGACGAACAAGTATGCTTGAGGCATTTGAACAGCAGAGCTATCATCTTCACGCTGAAACACTGCTATCGCAAGGCATTGATTATCTTAAAGCATTCCCGGAACTTGACGAATACACCATAGAAGCAGCGGATGGACATTTTATTGATCATGCCTGCCATACTGAAAAAAACAGCAAGGGGAAAGTTTATGCGGCCGGGGGGATTTACGCGTTGAATCTCAGAAGTGGGTTGCTCAGATTTCTTTGTCTGGTGACAAACGGAACTCAGAGACATCAAGAAATACCTGTGTTACGAGATCATATTGAAAAGCAAAACAAGTGAAATAACAGCTCTCAGAAACATCTCTATGTCTACGATAAAGCCGTCACCGACTTTGTCTGGTGGGATCGGCAGAAACGACATGCTAATTACATGATTTCAATGCTAAAAGAAAATTCAATTGCGACTCTGGTTGAGTCTATCCCTTTTGACTCCCGCCATGAGATCAATACAGGGGTTGAAGCATACAGTGTGTACGAAAACAAGGGCATCAAATTTAACGTGGTGGATTACCGTGATCCAGAAACCGGAAAACTTCACCGGTTTGTGACAACCTTGCCAATGACTATTAACCCTGGAACCATTGCCATGCTGTATTTCAAGCGATGGACGATTGAAAAGACATTCAATAACACTAAAAGTAATTTCAAGGAAACTAAAGCTTGGTCTTCCAATACCCGCTCACTTGAAAATCAAATGCGCCTGACTGCAATGAGCTATAATTTAATGCGCGTGTTTGAAGAGATTTCAAAAACACAACAGCCAGAATTGATTCATCCATCGGATAAAAAATATAGCGAGGCTCTGGAGATAAGGCAGCAACAGGCTCAAAAACGAGATCGTTTTGTGAATCCATTATTTTTCCAGGCAAGAATATCTCGTATCAGCTCGTATACCATTCGGGCAGTTCAAAACGCAATAATAACAGGAATGTCTTTACAGTGCTTTATGAGCTCTCTTGTGGCGAGGTTAGTTTCACGGCCTCAATTGATAGGGGAACACTGATGATAAACATGGCAAAACCACCTAAAATAAACCTCGATACACCAGCATTGTGCATTTCAGCTACTCAATAATTGGGAAACTTCAGCTAAAATATTAAAGCGCCTGAATTTTAAGTAATTGCTCATTAAAATTAGCTAACGAGCTATGCGCTTTTGCCAGTTTATCTTTTTCTTTTTCAATTACGGCGACAGGCGCTTTATCGACAAATTTAGGGTTATTCAATTTACCCTCGATACGCGGTAAATCCTTTTCCAGCTTAGCGATTTCTTTTTCCAGGCGCGCAATTTCTGCCTCTTTATCAATTAAGCCTGCCATGGGAATCAAAATACGTAATTCATTCACTAAGGCGATGGCTGATTCTGGTGCTGTATCGCCTTTTGCCAGGCAGGTAATAGATTCAATGCGGCCTAATTTTTGTAAATAAACTTGTGCTTGAAGTAAGTATTGTTGATCAGTTGCGGATACATTCTCCAGTAACACAGGTAAAGGCTTACCCGGGGTAATGTTCATTTCCCCTCTGATGCGCCGAACACCAAGGATAAATTGCTGGGTCCATTCAATAGCCGCGACTGCTTCAGCATCAATCTGGTTTGTATCAGGCTCAGGGTAGGGCTGTAGCATAATGGTGTCAGCCTGCACGCCTGCCAGCGGTGCAACCCGTTGCCATATTTCTTCGGTGATAAATGGCATAATCGGGTGTGCAAGACGTAATACAGTTTCTAAAACCGTTAACAGTGTTTTACGTGTACCACGCTGTAGCGCAACATTATCGGATTGCAGGGAAATTTTAGAGAGCTCTAAATACCAGTCACAGTACTCATTCCAGATAAATTCATAGATTTCCTGTGCGGCATGGTCAAGTCGATAGCCTTCAATTGCATCGCTGGTTGTGGCAACCACCTGATTCAAGCGTGATACGATCCATTTATCCGCCTGGCTGTACTCTAAGTCTCCTCCATTTACCCCGCAATCCTGATCTTCGGTATTCATCAATACAAAGCGGGCAGCATTCCATAATTTATTACAGAAATTACGATAGCCATCGATACGCCCACCATCCAGGCGGATATCTCGACCAGTTGATGCCAGTGAGGCAAAGGTAAAGCGCAGTGCATCGGTTCCATAAGCAGGAATACCATCCGGGTAGGCTTTGCGTGTAGCTTTTTCAATTTTCTCAGCCAGATGTGGTTGCATCATTCCTGAGATACGTTTATCGACTAAGGCCTCTAAGCTAATGCCATCAATTAAATCAATTGGATCCAGCACATTACCTTTGGACTTAGACATCTTCTGGCCTTCGGCATCACGCACCAGGCCATGAATATAGACCTTCTTAAACGGTACATCGCCGATGAATTTCTTGCCCATCATAATCATGCGGGCAACCCAGAAGAAGATAATATCAAAGCCGGTGACCAACACACTGCCCGGATAAAATTGTTCTAGTTCAGGCGTTTTTTCCGGCCAGCCCAGAGTGGAAAATGGCCATAGTGCAGAGGAGAACCAGGTATCTAATACATCTTCATCCTGAGTAAGCGGGTAGTCATCGGCAAGCTTATGCTGCTCGCGCACCTCCTGTTCGTTACGTCCCACATAAATATTACCCAGCTCATCATACCAGGCAGGAATACGATGTCCCCACCAGATTTGCCTGGAAATGCACCAGTCCTGAATATTATTCATCCAGTCATAATAAGTATTTTTCCAGTTATCAGGTACAAACTGAATCTCACCAGATTTGACCGCTTCTAAAGCGGGTTCTGCAAGCGGCGCAACCTTAACATACCATTGATCAGTTAATAAGGGCTCAATAATACTGCCAGAGCGATCGCCACGAGGAACCATTAATTTATGGTCTTCAATCTTTTCTAATAAACCCAGTGTATCCAGGTCGGCAACGATCTGCTTGCGTGCGGCAATACGGCCTAAGCCGATATAAGCAGCAGGTATTAAATCCTGTTCATCTTGTTCATTTTCGCGTATAGCCGCATCAGGGGTGAAAATATTAATCAGGCCGCCATGCACCTGATCCTGGATTGACGGAACTTCTTTATGCCGTGTCCAGACTTCGTAATCATTAAAATCATGTGCTGGTGTGATCTTAACGCAGCCGGTCCCAAACTCAGGGTCGACATATTCATCGGCAATAATAGGGATTAACCTGCCTGATAAGGGTAATTTAACAAACTCGCCAAGCAAGTGCTTATAGCGCTCATCACTCGGATGAATAGCGACTGCAGCATCGCCAAGCATGGTTTCCGGGCGTGTTGTGGCCACAATTAAATCTCCCGGGCCATTAGACAGTGGGTAGCGCATGTGCCACATAGAGCCATTTTCTTCTTCGGATAACACTTCTAAATCCGATACCGCAGTATGCAACACGGGATCCCAGTTAACCAGGCGTTTACCGCGATAAATCAGGCCTTCTTCATAGAGACTGACAAAGACTTCTTTAACCGCTTCAGACAGGCCATCATCCATTGTAAAACGCTCGCGCGACCAGTCTAAGGATGCCCCCATGCGGCGTAATTGCTGGGTAATTGTGCCACCGGATTCTTCTTTCCAGTCCCAGATGCGCTCAATAAATTTCTCCCGCCCGTAATCATGGCGGGTTTTGCCTTCCTGATTGATTAAGCGCTCAACCACCATTTGTGTGGCTATTCCCGCATGGTCAGTGCCAGGCTGCCATAAAGTGTTATAGCCTTTCATGCGATGATAACGCGTCAGCGCATCCATGATAGTGTCCTGGAAAGCATGGCCCATATGCAGGCTGCCGGTAACATTCGGTGGTGGAATCATAATACAGAATGACTCACCTTCCTGGCTGGGAGCAAAGTAGTCTTTTTCTTCCCAGGTGGAGTACCAATGTTGTTCGATAGCAGCGGGGTTGTATGTTTTTTCCATGTTATGGTTTGTTAAATTAAGTTGAAGTATTACTGTAGGCTGGGTTGGATTTTTATTGCGGAGCAAGAAAAACGTAACCCGGAAAAAGCTTATCTGATAGATATTGCCGGGTTACGTTATCTGCGCTACGCTTAGATAATCTAACCCAGCCTACTGTTACATTTTATGTGTATTGGGGGTTATACCTAATGTCTGATAATGCCTATAGCGTAACCGACCTGCCTGTTTTTGTGTCTCGTCATTATCTAATAACTCAAAAATCTGCTCTGCCTGATCTAACTGTTCAGGGCAGACAGTGGATAAGTTTATCAGCGTATGCTGCCAAGGAGCAGGTGCTTGCTGTGTGCCAATTATAACGGCATTAGCAATACTCGGTAAGCCATCCTGAAATATTTCATGCGGTACAAAGCTACTGGCACGAAACGTCCAGAGAATGTTATCCATCTGCTGCGCCTGTTGCATAGAGTTAGTTAATATATAGCTTTTAAATCCCAGACGAAAAGCTTTTTCTGCTAACTTACAGGCAAATAACTGCCGTCCTTGTTCAGATTGAGTCGGTAAGATATAAAAATTAACTTTTGGCAGTTGCATACAGGTATTGTATTTCGTGACGTAAAGCGTCTGGCCATGCATTCCCACGCTGAGCGCGGGAGTAAGTCACTTTACGCGGTCGCAGCGCGGTTTAATAAATATTGTACTAATAAAGGGACAGGCCGGCCTGTTGCTCCTTTTGCATCACCACTCTTCCACGCGGTACCGGCAATATCCAGATGTGCCCACTGGTAGTCTTTGGTAAAACGCGACAGAAAACAGGCGGCTGTAATAGTCCCTGCATCACGACCACCAATATTTGCAATATCGGCAAAATTAGATTTTAGCTGATCCTGGTATTCATCCCATAAAGGCAAGCGCCAAATGCTATCTAGTGCTGTTTCACTGGCGTTAAACAAGTCATTGCATAAGGTTTCGTCATTGCCTAACAAGCCACTTGGTACACGGCCTAACGCAACCAGGCAGGCACCTGTCAAAGTGGCCATATCAATTACCACGTCAGGGTTGAATTTCTTCGCATAGGTGAGTGCATCACACAGAATTAAGCGACCTTCTGCATCGGTATTTAAAATTTCGATCGTTAAGCCAGCCATGCTGGTGACGATATCGCCTGGTTTGTTGGCATCGCCATCCGGCATATTTTCAGAGGACGGAATAATGCCGACTATATTTAATGGCAATTGTAATTGCGCCGCTGCTTGTAATGCGCCTAGCACAGCCGCACTACCGCACATATCGTATTTCATTTCATCCATACCCGCGCTGGGCTTTAAGGAAATCCCCCCCGCATCAAAGGTCAGGCCTTTGCCGACAAATACGATCGGTTGGATATCCGCATCTGCGCCTTTGTATTCCAGGGTAATTAACTTGGCGGGCTGGCGGCTACCACGGCTTACCGATAGAAAAGAGCCCATGCCGAGTTTTTGCATCTCCGCTTCTTCCAGAATTTCAGCAGATAGATTTGCATGTTGTGCCGCAATCTCTAACGCTTGATCCGCTAGATAGGTCGGCGTACAGATATTGCCAGGTAAATCCGACACACGCTTTGCCAGCGCAACCCCTTGTGCGATTGCGATACCTTGGTTAATGCCTGTTTGAATGGCATCGCTATCTGACTGGTCGTGCAGGCTTAATGACGTTAAGCTGAATTTATCAGCAGGTTTACTTTTACAGTGATTAAACTGATACAAAGCGGCATCGAAGGATTCAACAATTTGGCGCGCATTCCAGGTAGCGTTTAGGCCTGCTAGGTTAATTTCTGCCAAACAACACACGGCTTCGCTAATATGGCTAGACTTTAGCGCTTTTGCAGCAGCATTGAGTGCTTCGCGGTAGGTTTTTGCGCTTAATTTATCTGCATCACCAAAACCTACCAACAGGGCGCGCTTAAAAGCTGCATGGGGAAGATAGTTGATTAATAGAGTATCGGCTACCTTGCCCTTAATATCACCCCGTTGCAGAATGTCAGTAATAACACCGTTGCTTAATGAGTCCAGATTCTGGGCGGCGGGGCTTAACTTTATATCGTTAAAAACGGCTACAATAAGGCATTCAGTTGATAATGATTCTAAAGGGGTATTTGCTAATAAATAATCCATAAAAGCGTATCTAGGGTGACAAGTTAAAAATGCTGTTGATTATACAGTAGAATGAGCCGGGTGGTTTTCGTAAAATGCAGCTGATTTAAGTGCAAACAGAAAATAGCGTTGTTTAATAATTTAGCTAGTGCTGCATAGCAGCAGGAGAGTTTTATATGGCGATACATGCAGATCTACTGGCAACCCAGTCTTACGTTAATGGACAATGGCAGGACAGCGCAGATACCTTTGCTGTAACTAACCCCTGCAATGGTGAAGGCATTGCACAAATAGCAAATGGCACGGCTGTAAACCGCCGAGCTAGCGGTTGCAGCCGCAAAGGCAGCTTTGCCAGCCTGGCAGGCAAAGCCCGCTGCTGAGCGTGCTAGCTTATTACGCCGCTGGTTTGAACTTATGCTGGAATATCAGCATGAGCTTGGCATTATCATGACTCTGGAGCAGGGTAAGCCGCTGGCTGAAGCTAAAGGTGGAATCGCCTATGGCGCATCTTTTGTTGAATGGTTCGCCGAGGAAGCAAAACGTATTTATGGTGATACCATTCCTGCGCCATCAACTGATAAGCGCATCATTGTTATTAAACAGCCGGTTGGTGTGGTCGCCGCGATTACGCCGTGGAACTTTCCTAATTCTATGATTACGCGCAAGGCAGCACCTGCATTGTTTATAGAAAAATTCAAAGTTGCGGTGAATAAATTACAAGTGGGCGATGGCATGGTCGAAGGGACTGATATTGGTCCATTAATCCATGTTAACCCATCTTCGTCACTATTGATGATGTAGTTGTTATAAATCAACTGGTTGAAATTTTAAAAAGTAGCCAGTTGGCACTACCGCTGAAAATCATGGAAACGGAGCTTAGCGAAGTGGTGATTTTTAGTCCCTGATAGGCGACAGGGCAATTCGCTGATTCGACGTGTGCTAGCAGCACGCGAGAGGAGCAAGAATTGCATTCCGAATAGCCGTCCAGCCAGTGAGGTAGTAATGACGAAGCGGCTTTTGTGCGTAGTCGTTGCGGACGCAGGGCGTTCAGGGCATCTCCCATCCGCTGCGTAGGTGAGCGAATTATGGCGACAGGAGTCCCGGAATTTCGTGAGGTAGCATGGCGCGCCTGAGATTTTGTGTTTTTGTATAAAACGTTGGATTTTTTAGAGTATTTTTGTCGCATGTAAATTACACTCAAATAATGATGATTTTTTTGACAAAAGTCAATGAATTTATCGACAAAAATAATATAAATGGCACTACAAAACTTTCAAAAAAAACACCATTGATTTTAAAGAGAATTTTTCGACAAAAAATCGCTTAAACCGATGAATCAATGGCTTAGAAAGATGAAAGTGACGAAGATGGGTTAAGGCGATGCAGGATATAGACCAGCTAGTGCAAGATTCTATCGCCCAGGGTGCTAATATTATTACCGGTGGTGCGGCACATGCATTAGGCGGGTCTTTTTATCAGCCAACTATTCTGGCTAATGTGAGCAATGATATGCCTATTGCCAGCAATGAAATTTTTGGCCCGGTTGCACCAGTGATTAAATTTCACAGTGAAAGTGAATTAATCACGATGGCGAACGATACTGAATTCGGCCTGGCCGCCTATTTTTACTCACGAGATATAGGCCGGATCTGGCGGGTTGCAGAGGCGCTGGAATACGGCATGATTGGTATTAACGAGGGAATGATCTCCAATGCAGCCGCTCCTTTTGGAGGAATTAAGTCGTCTGGCATAGGTCGCGAAGGATCTAAATATGGCATGGACGAATATCTGGAAATCAAATATTTATGTATGGGCGGATTAAGCCGTTAGATCGCAATTAACAGCAATTCAAAGGAACTCCATTATGACCGGCAATGCGCAATTGCAAACACGGAAACAAGCCGCTATCGCACGCGGTATGGGGAATATGTATCAGGCGTATGTCGCCAAAGCTAAAAATGCAGAAGTATGGGATGTTGAAGGCAATCGCTATATCGACTTCGGTGCGGGTATTGCGGTTTGTAATACTGGGCATAGCCACCCCAAAGTTGTGGCTGCAGTGCAACAACAAGTGGCCAGTTTTTCGCATACCTGCGTGATGATTAATCCTTATGAACAAGCGGTTGAGCTGGCAGAAAAGTTAAATCAACTGGTGCCGGGAGAGTCACCTAAAAAAACCATTTTTGTGAGTACCGGCGCTGAAGCGGTAGAGAATGCGATAAAAATCGCTCGCGCCCATATTGGCCGTCGTGGCACCATTGCATTTACCGGTGGGTTTCATGGGCGCACTAATATGTGTATGGCACTAACCGGGAAAACACTACCCTATAACTCGATGTTCAAGTTTTTGATATTGAGAAGGTAAAATCAGGTATTCTGAGGTTGTTGTAATTTTATCGGTGTAAGCCCATGTTAATGAATGCCCCAGCCACCTTTATCCAAAGCTATCGCTGAAAATCAGGGAAACGGAGCCTAAGCGAAGTGATGATTTTTAGTCCGCGATAGCCGTAGGGCCGTTATTTTGTCGGAGTCTGAGCGTTAGCGAAGGTGGAGACAAAATAAAAGGCCATCCGACACGGCGTCAAGTCATTTGGAGCCTATGTTCCGACCCCTTGTTGGGTCGGGACGAGGTGACGAGGACGAATCGGGGCCGCCGGAGGCATAAGTGGTCGCGTTAAGTTTTTGCTGCTTGCTTGGGCTGGGATGCCCAAAACAAGCTTTCGCAAAAATAGCGACTCCCCGTATTGACGATTTAAATGATGCGCTCAATCAGCTAAAACCCGGAGCCGCTTTGACACGGATTCAAGCCGCTTGGTTGGGCGCTTGTTTAACGTGCATACTGCTAATGAACTCTGTTTGCTGGGCTAAGTTTGAGCGAGCAAGCCTTGGAGATTGCAAAGTAGCCGCATTATCCTGGGTGTTTCGTAAAGCAAGTATACCCTGGGACTGGTTGCTACGGGTGAGTGTGGTCTTAATTTTAAAACGTTATGGCATTACTGAAGGTGTGTTGGCCTTTGATGAATCAGACCGAGCACGATCTAAGTCTACAAAACGTATTTATAAGGTTTACAAGCAGAAACACAAAGGCTCCGGCGGGTATGTTAATGGACAAACGATAGTATTATTGCTGCTAGTTACCTCATCCATTACAGTGCCTGTCGGTTTTTTCTTTTATATGCCGGATCCAGCCTTAAAGCAGTGGGATAAAGAAGATAAACGGTTGAAAAAGAGCGGTATAGCAAAAAAAGATCGGCCTATTAAGCCTGAACGTGACAGTGCCTACCCGACCAAAACAGAGATTGCATTAGGCTTATTAAAAGAGTTTAAAGTTGCGCATAGCCTGATTAAAATTAAAGGCGTACTGGCTGATGCGCTTTATGGTGAAAAAGCCTTTATGGACGAAGCCGCTAAAGAATCTGGAGGCTCGCAGGTGATTAGCCAATTACGTAAAAACCAAAAAATTGAATATAGAGGTAGAATAAGGTCAGTCGAGAGCTACTTCGCTGTCAGCCCCGGACGGGCTGATAGTCTCCAGAAGGCGCAGGGAAATTTGCCAATCCGAAGTGCGCGATAGCGCGCGAGGGAGGCTAAAATTTTATCCCGAATAGCCGTAGAGCCATTTGTGGTAGCCATGACTGAGCTGCTTTGTGCTCAGTCTGTGGCGGACGCAGGGCGGCTGGAGCATCTCCTATTCGCTGCGTAGGTGAACGAATTACGGCGACAGGAGTCCCGGAATTTCGTGAGGTAGCATGGCGCGCCTGTAATTCGATTAACAAAGGCATTGATCAGATAATACGTGTACGTGGCGGCAAAGAGATTAAAGTGACTGTCAGCAGTGCACGATTAAAGGTGAGTTCTCACAGTAAAAAGCGCTTTGTCATTGCCTTAAAATATGACGGTGAAAACGACTATCGCTATTTAGTGCGACAGACCTGACTTGGCGCACACAAGATATTATTCAAGCCTATACGTTGAGATGGCTGATTGAGGTTTTCTTTGAGGACTGGAAGCTTTATGAAGGATGGGGGCGTGAGGCCAAACAATTAGATGAAGAGGGATCAAGCCGTGGCCTGGTTCTGAGTCTTTTGTTTGACCATTGCCTTCTCCTTCACCCAGAGCAAATAGCCCGCATTGAAAGCAAACTACCTGCGTATACCGTAGGAAGCTTACAGCGCAAGTCTCAAATGGATGTACTGCTTGAGTTCATCATGTCATTGCTAGAGTTTCCAGATCCTGGTGATAAGCTGAAAGAGTTAGGTGAATTAATAAAGGATGTGTTTCAACTGATGCCATCAGGAAAACATATGATTGGCAGAGATTTAGGGCGCTTAGCCTATCTTCGTGACATATACAGTCAATTTCCCATTATTTCAATGAGTTAAATTTTTCAATCGGCCCCAGTTGGCACTACAGGTTTCATATCAACGATCGTTTTAACTTTTCCAATCGGGTCGGGGTTAATATTCAACGCAGTGTATATTTGTTGTAACTACTCAGCGTAAATAATTAAAAAAGTTCTTGACAGGGTTTTAGTCTGGTTTTTGTGATTTTTAGTAAACTGCCCAACAGTCGATTAATCCACGCTTTATTGCTTCTATCGCTATAGTCATCACAAAATGTCCCCTTAAACATCTACGACCTCGAAGAACTTTTTTATTCGCCTTACAATCGCTTAAAACAAGGAAAATTCGGGATTTAAAACCCATGAGATAATAAGCCTGTCCTTAAAGCAATACAGGTTACCCTTTGAAAATAGACTTCATCGATGTTGATTCCGCAATCAGTCATGCCAAACAGTTACTTGAAACTGAGCGTGATATATCGCCTGCGCTAAAATCAGCACTGGAAGTGATTCTATTATTAGTCACGGTATTACTCAATCGAGTGACACTGAACAGCAAAAATAGCAGTAAACCACCTGCAAGTGATCCCAACCGTAAAAAAGGGAATCGAAAAAAATCAGATAAGCCTTCTGGCGGACAAAAATCGCATGTCGGCACGACACTTCAAAAAATAGATGACCCGGATGAAATCGAGATCATTACCATTGATCGCCGTACCTTGCCAAAAGGGCGATACACGGCAGATGGCTTTGAAACACGCCAGGTATTCGATATTGATATCTCAAGGGTAGTGACAGAATACCAGGCGCAACGGTTGATAAATGGAAAAGGTCAGTGTTTTATCGCTCCTTTTCCAGATGAGGTTACTAAGGCTGCGCAATATGGTAATGGGATAAAAGCCCATGTGGTTTATCTTTCGCAATATCAGTTATTGCCCTACAACCGAATACAGGAGTATTTCGCTGATCAATTAGGTATGCCGATTAGTGAAGGCTCTATCTATAATTTCAATGAACTGGCCTATGAGAAGTTGGCTGGGTTTGAAACTATCAGTAAAGAACACTTAGTCGAATCAGCGTGCATTCATGCGGATGAAACAGGCATTAATATTAATGGTAAGCGCCATTGGCTACATGGGGCCTCCAATGTTCAGTGGACACACTTCTTTCCCCATGCCAAACGTGGCACAGAGGCAATGAATGACATTGGTATTTTACCCCATTTTCATGGGATTTTATGTCATGATCATTGGAAGCCCTACTATAAATATGATTGTACTCATTCGCTTTGTAATGCACATCATTTGAGGGAATTAACGCGCGCCTGGGAGCAGGATAAACAGGAGTGGGCGCTTGAAATGAAACGACTACTTGAAAAAATGAATGATGCCGTCAATGAAGCAGGTGGCATGCTACTACATAAAGAAGCAGAAAAATGGAAGGTACAATACAGAGAATTACTTGGCAAAGCGGAGATCGAATGCCCACCACCCGATAAGCCTAAAGAAGTAAAACGGGAGCGAATAAAACGCAGTAAAGCTAGAAACTTACTGGAAAGGCTGATTAATTATGAAGAGGATGTCTTGCGCTTCATGACAAATACCTGGGTGCCATTTACCAATAATGCCGCAGAAAATTCGATTCGGATGACCAAGGTTCAACAGAAAATATCCGGCTGCTTTCGTAGTACCAAGGGTGCAGAGATATTTTGTCGTGTCAGAGGGTATTTATCAACGTGCCGTAAACAAGGTCTAAGTGCAACTCAGGCAATGACCTTGGTCTTTGAGGGAAAGTTACCTGAATTTGCTTTATAATTTCATTGAACTACTCAGCTTCGCTGAGTAGTTACTATTTGTTTTTGTCTGGTTTCTGCTTTCGCTGAAAATCATGGAAACGTAGCTTAGCGAAGTGGTGATTTTTAGTCCCTGATAGGCGACAGGGCAATTTGCCGATTCGACGTGTGCTAGCAGCACGCGAGAGGAGCAAGAATTGCATTCCGAATAGCCGTCCAGCCAGTGAGGTAGTAATGACGAAGCGGCTTTTGTGCGTAGTCGTTGCGGACGCAGGGCGTTCAGGGCATCTCCCATCCGCTGCGTAGGTGAACGAATTATGGCGACAGGAGTCCCGGAATTTCGTGAGGTAGCATGGCGCGCCTGATAAAAGGCCATCCGACACGGCGTCAAGTCATTTGGAGCCTATGTTCCGACCCCTTGTTGGGTCGGGACGAGGTGACGAGGACGAATCGGGGCCGCCGGAGGCATAAGTGGTCGCGTTAAGTTTTTGCTGCTTGCTTGGGCTGGGATGCCCAAAACAAGCTTTCGCAAAAATAGCGACTCCCCGTACTACGGGCATTAATGGCTTCGACATGATTAATATCGACATGATGAAAATCTCGCGTTGTTGTTTTTGAATCTAGCGGTTGTGACAGTTTTGCAGTCATCAGTGAGCTATAGCGCTGGGCTGTTGCTTCCAGAAGTTGATTTAAATCATCGGCTAAATTGAATAGCTCTTCCTGATGTGGTTCCAAACCTTGCTGTAATTGTTCGATTCTGGCCGTCAGCAAGGGCCAGTACTTTTTATCAATCGTAAAGTCCGCACCTATATTGAGCAATGTACGTTGCTTGACTTGTTTTCCTATACGCACAGATTCTACAATGCGGTAAGTGAAATAAGCTGAGCCGTCTTCAAGGCTTTTTGTTTTGGTTCTTCGAATATACATACGCTGAAAATCATGGAAACGGAGCTTAGCGAAGTGGTGATTTTTAGTCCCTGATAGGCGACAGGGCAATTCGCTGATTCGACGTGTGCTAGCAGCACGCGAGAGGAGCAAGAATTGCATTCCGAATAGCCGTCCAGCCAGTGAGGTAGTAATGACGAAGCGGCTTTTGTGCGTAGTCGTTGCGGACGCAGGGCGTTCAGGGCATCTCCCATCCGCTGCGTAGGTGAACGAATTATGGCGACAGGAGTCCCGGAATTTCGTGAGGTAGCATGGCGCGCCTGCCACTAGCATCGGTGAAAAACCAGGGAAAATCAAGGGGCAGAGCAAGTTAAGATGGCACTACAGAGACCCTCAAAAAAAACACCATTGATTCTAAAGGGATTTTTACGATGAATTTTTAATGCGAATTATAAATCAATGACTTGAAGAGATAAAAGTGACGAAGATAGGTTAAGAAACTATTGATACAGTAGGGTCTGTAATTGTTTTTCTGCGCTGACTCGTTCAGGAAAATTTTGACCAGTACTTAGTGCTTTTTCAAAGTAGATGGCTGCTCTGTCGTTGTTTCCTATTTTTAGAGCGGCTTCGGCCACTTTATTATAAAAACTGGAATTCCCGGCAACTTTTTTGGCTACTTCCTGATACAGAGAGTTAGATTTTCTGTAGTCCCCCAGTTGATAGTAGGTATCAGCTAAAGTGAATTGTACATTTTCATTATTAGCATTTATTTTGCTGGCCTGTAAAGCAAATTTAAGCGCTTCTTTAGGAGAATTAAGCTTTTCCAGGTAGGTGGATGCGAGTTCATTCAGTACATAATCAGATCTTTGTAGAGCCAGGATGGCTTGTAATTCCTGAATGGCTTTTTCAGGTTGGTTTAATTCATTGTACAATGTTGCCAATTTGAAGCGTAGGCTAAGGATTCCCGGGGGTTTTTTAGTAAGCTGAAGGTAGCTTGCCAGTGTTTTTTCTTTATTACCCTGTGCGTACGCTGCCAGCCATGGAGAGCGAAAGCGAGGGCTGGTAGTCCCCAGAAGGCGTAGGGCCGTTGTTTTGTCGGAATCGTAGCGCTAGCGTAGGTGTAGACAAAATAAAAGGCATTCCGAAACGCCGTCCAGTCATTTGAGGGAGTGTTACGAAGCCAGCACCGAGTTTACGATGGTAATGGCGAAGTGGCACGTACGCAGGACGTCTGGGGCGCCGAAGGCATTAGTGGTCGCGTTAAGTTTTTGCCGCTTGCTTGGGCTGGGATGCCCAAAACAAGCTTTCGCAAAAATAGCGACTCCCCGATGTCTTGCTTGAGTTCTTTGAACTCGGATTCGATTTTCCATCGCGCACCATAATACTCAATAATCTGTGTGACGGATAAATTTAGATCGGTCGTAAACAAAGCAATCCACTGTGTGCGACGAAACACCCAGACAACCTGAACGGGTCGTTTCAATGTTTTCAGCATGACAACGCGACTATAAGCCCTGACTTCACGCTGTTTTCCATAGAGATTCACGGTATACGATCGGGCCTTTTGTTGTACTGTTTTTGCCATGTCTGTGGCTGCCCCCAGACGCTGCCCGTACTTTTTATTCCGCCCCCTCTGCTTGGGTTTTATTTTTTCTGGACGATCGTACAGTACATTATTGCACCTTAACCTAGAGAGAATATTAAACCGGCTTCCGATAGCTTTGTAAACCATCAGTGTTCCCCTATCAATTGAGGCGGTAAAACTAACCTCGCCACAAGAGAGCTCATAAAGCACTGTAAAGACATTCCTGTTATTATTGCGTTTTGAACTGCCCGAATGGTATACGAGCTGATACGAGATATTCTTGCCTGGAAAAATAATGGATTCACAAAACGATCTCGTTTTTGAGCCTGTTGCTGCCTAATCTCCAGAGCCTCGCTATATTTTTTATCCGATGGATGAATCAATTCTGGCTGTTGTGTTTTTGAAATCTCTTCAAACACGCGCATTAAATTATAGCTCATTGCAGTCAGGCGCATTTGATTTTCAAGTGAGCGGGTATTGGAAGACCAAGCTTTAGTTTCCTTGAAATTACTTTTACTCGATGTTCAAGTTTTTCCATCCCATTGCCATCAAACTCTTACCTTCACCCAGTAGAACAATACTTTAATGATGCTGTTGGCCCTAAGCGCCCTAAATCTCTGCCAATCATATGTTTTCCTGATGGCAGCAGTTGAAACACATCCTTTATTAATTCACCTAACTCTTTCAGCTTATCACCAGGATCTGGAAACTCTAGCAATGACGTGATGAACTCAAGCAGTACATCCATTTGAGACTTGCGCTGTAAGCTTCCTACGGTATACGCAGGTAGTTTGCTTTCAATGCGGGCTATTTGCTCTGGGTGAAGGAGGAGGCAATGGTCAAACAAAAGACTCAGAATCAGGCCACGGCTTGATCCCTCTTCATCTAATTGTTTGGCCTCACGCCCCCATCCTTCATAAAGCTTCCAGTCCTCAAAGAAAACCTCAATCAGCCATCTCAACGTATAGGCTTGAATAATATCTTGTGTGCGCCAAGTCAGGTCTGTCGCCACTAAATAGCGATAGTCGTTTTCACCGTCATATTTTAAGGCAATGACAAAGCGCTTTTTACTGTGAGAACTCACCTTTAATCGTGCACTGCTGGCAGTCACTTTAATCTCTTTGCCGCCACGTACACGTATTATCTGATCAATGCCTTTGTTAATCGAATTAAAGTAGCTCTCGACTGACCTTATTCTACCTCTATATTCAATTTTTTGGTTTTTACGTAATTGGCTAATCACCTGCGAGCCTCCAGATTCTTTAGCGGCTTCGTCCATAAAGGCTTTTTCACCATACAGCGCATCAGCCAGTACGCCTTTAATTTTAATCAGGCTATGCGCAACTTTAAACTCTTTTAATAAGCCTAATGCAATCTCTGTTTTGGTCGGGTAGGCACTGTCACGTTCAGGCTTAATAGGCCGATCTTTTTTTGCTATACCGCTCTTTTTCAACCGTTTATCTTCTTTATCCCGCTGCTTTAAGGCTGGATCCGGCATATAAAAGAAAAAACCGACAGGCACTGTAATGGATGAGGTAACTAGCAGCAATCATACTATCGTTTGTCCATTAACATACCCGCCGGAGCCTTTGTGTTTCTGCTTGTAAACCTTATAAATACGTTTTGTAGACTTAGATCGTGCTCGGTCTGATTCATCAAAGGCCAACACACCTTCAGTAATGCCATAACGTTTTAAAATTAAGACCACACTCACCCGTAGCAACCAGTCCCAGGGTATACTTGCTTTACGAAACACCCAGGATAATGCGGCTACCTTGCAATCTCCAAGGCTTGCTCGCTCAAACTTAGCCCAGCAAACAGAGTTCATTAGCAGTATGCACGTTAAACAAGTGCCCAACCAAGCGGCTTGAATCCGTGTCAAAGCGGCTCCGGGTTTTAGCTGATTGAGCTCATCATTTAAATCGTCAATATAGCTTTGGATAAAGGTGGCTGGGGCATTCATTAACATGGGCTTACACCGATAAAATTACAACAACCTCAGAATACCTGATTTTACCTTCTCAATCGCTGAAAATCATGGAAACGGAGCTTAGCGAAGTGGTGATTTTTAGTCCCTGATAGGCGACAGGGCAATTCGCTGATTCGACGTGTGCTAGCAGCACGCGAGAGGAGCAAGAATTGTATTCCGAATAGCCGTCCAGCCAGTGAGGTAGTAATGACGAAGCGGCTTTTGTGCGTAGTCGTTGCGGACGCAGGGCGTTCAGGGCATCTCCCATCCGCTGCGTAGGTGAACGAATTATGGCGACAGGAGTCCCGGAATTTCGTGAGGTAGCATGGCGCGCCTGCTCAATATCAAAAACTTGAACATCGAGTTTTAGTGTTATTGAATGTCTTTTCAATCGTCCATCGCTTGAAATACAGCATGGCAATGGTTCCAGGGTTAATAGTCATTGGCAAGGTTGTCACAAACCGGTGAAGTTTTCCGGTTTCTGGATCACGGTAATCCACCACGTTAAATTTGATGCCCTTGTTTTCGTACACACTGTATGCTTCAACCCCTGTATTGATCTCATGGCGGGAGTCAAAAGGGATAGACTCAACCAGAGTCGCAATTGAATTTTCTTTTAGCATTGAAATCATGTAATTAGCATGTCGTTTCTGCCGATCCCACCAGACAAAGTCGGTGACGGCTTTATCGTAGACATAGAGATGTTTCTGAGAGCTGTTATTTCCCTTGTTTTGCTTTTCAATATGATCTCGTAACACAGGTATTTCTTGATGTCTCTGAGTTCCGTTTGTCACCAGACAAAGAAATCTGAGCAACCCACTTCTGAGATTCAACGCGTAAATCCCCCCCCCGGCCGCATAAACTTTCCCCTTGCTGTTTTTTTCAGTATGGCAGGCATGATCAATAAAATGTCCATCCGCTGCTTCTATGGTGTATTCGTCAAGTTCTGGGAATGCTTTAAGATAATCAATGCCTTGCGATAGCAGTGTTTCAGCGTGAAGATGATAGCTCTGCTGTTCAAATGCCTCAAGCATACTTGTTCGTCTATGCGACTTCAGTGATTTAAAATACGTTGAATGGGGAAGCAGCTGGCCATAAATCTGTTCATTGGTTTGGAGGAAATGGCGACCACTATCGACTACACTGATACAGCGTAATAACCCAAGGCGAATAAAGTCGATATCCTTCAACTCTGGGCATGAACGAGCCCACAAAGGATGACGCTCTGCTAACAGGGCACGTTCCATACTTTCATTGCAGTGTTGGTGAATATGTTCAGAGAGTGGTAGGTCTTTAAGCATGGGTGATATCCGTTTATGAGGTGATTAAAACGGAAATTTTTAGAAAATTTTTTTCGGCAAATGCAAGCTTTATTTGAAATTATTTGTTGTTTTTTACGGTGCCTACAGAGTGTCTATTTGCTGTTATAAGTGATTAAAATCAAAAAGATGGAAATATTCGAGTGGTGCTACCTTCAGGTAGGTTATAGGCTGCTTTGTTTAGGTACTTCTTCTTTCAATGGGAACACTGATGCCTTCATCAGCAGTTAAGTTAACCGGTATGAATAAAGAATTTGCCGAATTGCCGACGATTACGTCTAGTGCGCAGGAAGTGCAACAAAATATTACCGATGCGCTTCGAGAGTTTCAAAGTATTGACTTTCAGGAGATATTTTCAGAATTATTAATCACCATTAAAAATATTAAGCAACTGACAGGCTCTGATGAAACCAGGCAATCTATGCATGCTTTATCCGTTTCATTAACAGAATTACAAGGTATTCTTACTGCGTTTAATAAGCACTCAGTGGCGATTGCGGTGAATGCGGAAAAAACCTTGCAGCATAGCAGCAGCGCCATGCAAAAATTGGATAATGCAACTGATCCGTTATTAGATGATATTCAGCAAACTATAGCAAACACCAATCTGACGTTGCTACAGTTTCAAGTGAGTGCCAAAGATGTCGGTGATGTATTCAATAAAGATGCGCAATTACAGAGAAACTTAAATAGTACCTTGATAGAGTTAAGGCGCTCCGCTAAATCGTTGCGCTCACTAGCGGACTATTTAGAAATGCACCCAGAGGCCATTCTGCAGGGGAAAAAACGCTAAAAATTATCTAGATATTTGGATATCAGAAGCGGTTCTTTCTTTCTCGGATTTCGGTAAAAACGGCGAGATCGGTAGCTCCCTGCATTGCCAGAGTTTGTCGAATTTCCAGGCTATCCGCGCGTAAAAACGGGTTCGTCGCAATTTCCTGTTTCAGGGTGGTTGGCACGGTCGGGAGGTTTTTTGCTCTTAGTTGCTTAACATCTACAATCGCTTGCTGCAAAGCTGTGTTGTTCGGTTCGACTGATAGAGCAAATTGGGCATTAGCTGCCGTGTACTCATGAGTGCAGTAGATCTTGGTCTCTGCGGGCAGGGCAGTGAATTTCTTGAGCGATTGCAGCATCTGAGCGGCACTTCCCTCAAACAAACGGCCACAGCCAATTGCAAATAGGGTATCGCCACAGAAAAGGGCATGCGCATCAGGGATGTAAAAAGCAATATGCCCCTGAGTATGCCCAGAACACTCAATCACGTGAATCGAGTGCTTACCAAGTTGCAGCTGTTCGCCTTCAATCACTCCTTGATCAATTCCAGGAATGCGCTGCCGGTCAGTTTCCGAGCCAATGATATGACAGCCAGTCTGCTGTTTTAATACCAGGTTGCCACCGATATGATCTGCATGATGATGGGTATTAAAGATATACTTAAGCGGCCAGTTCTTTTGGTGCAAATAATCCAGTACAGGTTCTGCAACAGCTGGGTCTACCACCGCAGTTTCCCTGGAATACGGGGCATGTATAAGATAAATATAATTATCGTTAAGAACAGGGAGTTGTTGTATTTCTAACATAATAGTTACTCCTTAAATGCTGTGCCAAGATAATAAGGCGTAACTATTATGTCTTGGCGTGATGGAGATATTTACCTCTACTTAATTCATCAGTGTTCCCATTGAAAGAAGAAGTACCTAAACAAAGCAGCCTATAACCTACCTGAAGGTAGCACCACTCGAATATTTCCATATTTTTGATTTTAATCACTTATAACAGCAAATAGACACTCTGTAGGCACCGTAAAAAAACAACAAATAATTTCAAATAAAGCTTGCAATTGCCGAAAAAATTCTTCTAAAAATTTCCGTTTTAATCAGCTCATAAACGGATATCACCCATGCTTAAAGACCTACCACTCTCTGAACATATTCACCAACACTGCAATGAAAGTATGGAACGTGCCCTGTTAGCAGAGCGTCATCCTTTGTGGGCTCGTTCATGCCCAGAGTTGAAGGATATCGACTTTATTCGCCTTGGGTTATTACGCTGTATCAGTGTAGTCGATAGTGGTCGCCATTTCCTCCAAACCAATGAACAGATTTATGGCCAGCTGCTTCCCCACTCAACGTATTTTAAATCACTGAAGTCGCATAGACGAACAAGTATGCTTGAGGCATTTGAACAGCAGAGCTATCATCTTCACGCTGAAACACTGCTATCGCAAGGCATTGATTATCTTAAAGCATTCCCGGAACTTGACGAATACACCATAGAAGCAGCGGATGGACATTTTATTGATCATGCCTGCCATACTGAAAAAAACAGCAAGGGGAAAGTTTATGCGGCCGAGGGGATTTACGCGTTGAATCTCAGAAGTGGGTTGCTCAGATTTCTTTGTCTGGTGACAAACGGAACTCAGAGACATCAAGAAATACCTGTGTTACGAGATCATATTGAAAAGCAAAACAAGGGAAATAACAGCTCTCAGAAACATCTCTATGTCTACGATAAAGCCGTCACCGACTTTGTCTGGTGGGATCGGCAGAAACGACATGCTAATTACATGATTTCAATGCTAAAAGAAAATTCAATTGCGACTCTGGTTGAGTCTATCCCTTTTGACTCCCGCCATGAGATCAATACAGGGGTTGAAGCATACAGTGTGTACGAAAACAAGGGCATCAAATTTAACGTGGTGGATTACCGTGATCCAGAAACCGGAAAACTTCACCGGTTTGTGACAACCTTGCCAATGACTATTAACCCTGGAACCATTGCCATGCTGTATTTCAAGCGATGGACGATTGAAAAGACATTCAATAACACTAAAAGTAATTTCAAGGAAACTAAAGCTTGGTCTTCCAATACCCGCTCACTTGAAAATCAAATGCGCCTGACTGCAATGAGCTATAATTTAATGCGCGTGTTTGAAGAGATTTCAAAAACACAACAGCCAGAATTGATTCATCCATCGGATAAAAAATATAGCGAGGCTCTGGAGATAAGGCAACAACAGGCTCAAAAACGAGATCGTTTTGTGAATCCATCATTTTTCCAGGCAAGAATATCTCGTATCAGCTCGTATACCATTCGGGCAGTTCAAAACGCAATAATAACAGGAATGTCTTTACAGTGCTTTATGAGCTCTCTTGTGGCGAGGTTAGTTTCACGGCCTCAATTGATAGGGGAACACTGATGACTTTTGAACTGTTTTTTAAACAGGACTAACAAGCGGTTCTGGTTTTCTTTGCTTATTAATTGTACAAGCATCCCGAGAAATAACAGGAAAATAAGCTCTTGATAGCCTATGACACTGGTATTGCCATTACTGCCTAGGTAGTCCTGAAAGAATTTAATGTGTAAGCCGTCACCTGACGCTAAAAGATAAAGCGTTCCGGCGATACTATACAGTGCATACATTAAATTCCAGTGCATGGATATTGCGACGATACAGATTGCCAGGTATTGGTTGGCTACAGCCGATGAGAAAATGACTAATACAATGGTATATAAATATAAACTCTCCAGCGGTTTTTTGCTGCGAAAAAATAAGCCTAGCAATAATAAAGTGCTTATAAATAATATAAATATGGGTATTTTGTCGATAATGACTTCTGGGGCGATACCATGCCAGAAAGGCGCATTGGCAAAGCCGCGATAAAGAAAAACATGGTTGATGATGCCAGCTGTTCCTTTCGGTATAAAAGCTAAAAAACTGGCTAAAAATACTGTGTAAGGAATGCTTATGGTTAATAATTTATCCCGCCAGCGGGTGTTTTTAATTGCTAACCAGAAGGGAAATAGAAACAGTAGATGTTTTATCGTCAGGCATACCCCAAGCAAGATTAACCCGAACAGTGATCTATAGGAAATAGCGTTACTTTCATTATCCAGAGTCTTAATGCTAATTAAAGCCATCAGTATAGCCAGGTTATCAAACTGGCTGTGATAGCCGGTGATCATTATTGAAATCGGGTTTAAGAAAAACAGCGTGGCTACTTTTAGCCCATACCAGCGATAGAGACAGACGGCAATGGCTATGTCGGTTAGACTTAAAAATGAGCTGACTTTCCAGCGCAGGCTCAGCAATGGGTCGCTTATCGGAAAGGGCAATGTGTCCAGGAATGACAAGATATAAAACCAGATTGGCCCATAATTATAACGCTGGGTTTCTGCATAGACATTACCTCCATCAGCCATGATATCAGCAACAATTCTGTAGGACACGATATCGAAGTTATAGCCTCTTTGTGCAATGGCCAGGCGGATAAGGGTGCCAGCAATAATAACTAATATAAACCACCCAAAGGGGGTGGATTTATTGTTCAGTAAAGAGTCTTTAGTTAGTGTGTTGCTCATGTTTTGAGTGAGTTAACTGGGAGTTGGTTAAAGCCGCTATAGGGATGCTTATAAAGGGTAGTATACCAGTGTAAAATAATAATCTTACTGGGTTTGAAGTGACTTTTTTTGTTGTCAATGCGGTATAGATGAAATCAAATGAGCAAAAATAGGGCAACTCAGCTATGATGAATGTAAGCATAAGCATAAGCAGATATATAACGAGAATCAATTATGAAGCCCAAAAAAATCAGTTATTTAGATGGCATAATTACAATAGATACTGATCTCTGTAATGGCAAACCAACAATTCGAGGAAAAAGAATAATATAATACTCCCCCATTGTCCAGACCAATTTATTAAATAGTTAAGATAGCTCTTCCCTTTTTATATTAATAATTTGTTATTATTGCGCCGCAGGCGTTTTGATACTACTCTTTGCCGACTGCGGTGAAATGTGGTCAAAGGGTGAATTAGTGTGGGTAAGTTCGTGGGAAACGGCTTTATCGTTTTCCATCAGCTTATCCACACGTTCCGTAGGAAGTTCACGCTTTGTCCACATGGAGTCCGCCTGCAGGGACTCTCACGTATAGACCGTTTTTTTTATAATAAACCTCCGCTGGCGTTCGATAGTCCAAGGACTGATGAATTCGCCTGTGATTGTAAAATTCAAAATAGTCTTTCAGCCCTAAATATGCTTCATTCACTGTCTGAAAGTCATTCAGATAGACCTTTTCATATTTCCTGAATTCGTATAATAAGTGCATAACCCTCTGCAAGTATTGGCTAGACTAACACCTGTTGAATTAAGACAAGACATAGGTGTAAAGTAAACAGCTACCAAACAATTTACAGAGGCTACAAATGAGCTATACACACCTATGTCCTGAAGAAAGATATTATATAGAAATTGAATTAAAAAAGGGAACTTCACAGAATAAAATAGCAGAAGCCTTAGAACGAAGCCAAAGCAATATTTCACGCGAGATTAAACGCAATACAGGTCAAAGAGGCTACAGGCATAAACAAGCCTAAAGAGGTTAAATTAACGGATGAAATAAAAGGCATTGTTAATGTTCGCATTGAGGATGACTGGAGTCCTGAGCAGATTGCAGGGCGGTTAAAACAAGAGGGTATAATTAGTCTTCATCATGAAACAATCTACCAGCATATTCTGGCGGACAAAAAGGCAGGGGGTGAACTATACAAGCATCTTCGGCATCAGAACAAAACCTATCGCAAGCGGTATGGGTCAGCCCATAATAGGACAGGAATCCCTAATAGAGTCGATATAGATGAGCGTCCTGAAGAGGTCAACAACCGTGAGCGTATAGGTGATTGGGAGGCAGATACAATCATTGGGAAAAATCACAAAGGGGCGATTGTAACGTTGGATGAGCGAGTCTCTAAATTACGGTTGGCCTTCCCTTTAGCGGGGAAAAAGGCTCAATATGTATTAGACGCAACTATTTTAATGCTTGATCCTATAAAAAGCTTTGTTAAAACAATTACTTTTTATAACGGGAAAGAGTTTACCCTGCATGAAAAAATAGCAGAAGCACTAGGTTGTGATACGTATTTTTCGACTCCCTACAGCTCTTGGGAAAGAGGGCAAAATGAGAATGCTAATGGCTTATTAAGACAGTATTTCCCTAAAGTAATGGAGTTGATTGATGTTACGATAAAAGAGGTTTTTATAGCCGTTGATAAGCTAAATAGTCGCCCTAAAAAGTGTCTCAATTACAAAACACCTTATGAGGTATTTGAAGAGCTGACTGGGATAGATATGAAGAATTTATTGGGTTATGTACTTATGACTTGAATTCAGGTTTGACTGATCGCCACAATCGTTCAACAAAAATATTATCCAATGCGCGGCCTCTGCCATCCATGCTAACACGGATTCCTTTCTCCAATAAGGGCCCTGTAAATCGATTCGTTGTGAATTGACTTCCCTGGTCCGTATTAAAGATTTCACACTGTGATGAACTTAGTGTTTCATTAAGGGCTGCTATGCAAAAGTCTGCGTCCATTGTCGTACTTAACGCCCAATTAAGTACATATCGGCTATGCCAGTCAATAATGGCCATCAGATAGACAAAACCATGCTTCATGCGGATGTAGGTAATATCCGTACTCCAGGCCTGATTGCATCGCTCGATCTGCAGGTTTCTCAGTAAATAAGGATAGATCTTATGCTCTGAGTTGCCCTGACTTAGTCTTGGCTTTGGATATACCGCTTCCAGCCAGTGAGGTAGTAATGACGAAGCGGCTTTTGTGCGTAGTCGTTGCGGACGCAGGGCGTTCAGGGCATCTCCCATACGCTGCGTAGGTGAACGAATTATGGCGACAGGAGTCCCGGAATTTCGTGAGGTAGCATGGCGCGCCTGTTTCAGTTGCCCTATCTGCTTGTACAGATCGTCAACTAAAGCCTGCTGGTCATTATCCTGTTGTTTCCTTTTAGTCGAGAATGCTTCAGGAATAACCTCTAATACGTAAGCGTCAATTCTCTCCACCTAGACAAGCTACCCCAATTACTTTAGAGGCTTAATTTTTTCAATCAAGTTCCAGGGCAAAAACTGATCCAGTGCTTCTGGTTCATAATGCCTACCCAGCTTGGGTAGTTCAGTTAATAGGTATTTCAGGTAATCAAAAGGTTGCAGGTTATTAGCAATGGCTGTTTGCACAAGACTACTAAAGTAGTGCGCTGGCATTTGCACCGCGTGGTGTCTGGTTAAACAGCCAGTTTTTACGTCCAATCACAAACGGTTTGATATGCCGTTCAGCTGCATTATTATCAATTTGTATATTACCGTCATCAATATAGCGGATCAAGCTACCCCACTGGTTAATAGTGTAACGAATGGCTTTACCTATTGCGCTGTCCTTTGCTGTCTTGGTAAGGTTGTTATCGCACCACTGCTTTAACTCTTCCAGTAAAGGTTTGCTTTTTTCCTGGCGCTGTAAATAACGTTGCTCTATCGTCAGGTCTTTGCTCTGTTTTTCAAGTGCATACAGTCGGGCAAACTTACGTAATGCGGTTTGAGCCAGCCCCATTTTATTCTTGCGACTCTCTTTAGGGAGGGCTTTTAGCGCTTCATCGAATTTACGCCGCGCATGTGCCATACACCCCGCGAGGATACAATCATCTGATGCCAGTGCATGATAGCCTGCATAGCCATCTACTTGCAAGTGACCTGAAAAGGCCCGCAAGAAGCTTTCAGCATGCGCTCCTGCCCGCGTTGACTGATAATCATGCAAAACGATCGGGTGCTCGGATTCATGCCCACCACTCTGATAGAGCCACATATAGGATTTCGATTTCGTCTCTCGACCATCCCGAATCACATTTAACCCATCTTCGTCACTATTGATGATGTAGTTGTTATAAATCAATTGGTTGAAATTTTAAAAAGTAGCCAGTTGGCACTACAGATTTTGTGTTTTTGTATAAAACGTTGGATTTTTTAGAGTATTTTTGTCGCATGTAAATTACACTCAAATAATGATGATTTTTTTGACAAAAGTCAATGAATTTATCGACAAAAATAATATAAATGGCACTACAAAACTTTCAAAAAAAACACCATTGATTTTAAAGAGAATTTTTCGACCGCTGAAAATCAGGGAAACGGAGCCTAAGCGAAGTGATGATTTTTAGTCCGCGATAGCCGTAGGGCCGTTGTTTTGTCGGAGTCTGAGCGTTAGCGAAGGTGGAGACAAAATAAAAGGCCATCCGACACGGCGTCAAGTCATTTGGAGCCTATGTTCCGACCCCTTGTTGGGTCGGGACGAGGTGACGAGGACGAATCGGGGCCGCCGGAGGCATAAGTGGTCGCGTTAAGTTTTTGCTGCTTGCTTGGGCTGGGATGCCCAAAACAAGCTTTCGCAAAAATAGCGACTCCCCGAAAAAAATCGCTTAAACCGATGAATCAATGGCTTAGAAAGATGAAAGTGACGAAGATGGGTTAAGGTTGTTTCATCGGCCTGGAGGATCTTCTGTAGAATCAGCAGAGCATGCAGTCGATCATAAAAGGGCTGGAGCAATTCAGCGGACTTTAATACCCAGTTAGATAGCGTGGCACGAGAAAGGTCAACACTTAAGCGCTTGAAAATGGTTTCCTGCCGGTAAAGTGGCAGGCTATCCATGAACTTGGCGACAATAATGTAAGCTAATAAACTTGCCGAGGCAAAACTACGAGGAATGGGCTGTGCGGGTTTTGGTGCACTGATAATGCCATTTTCACAGGCGCGGGAGCCATACTTGATCTGTATATGTTCAATGACTTTGATCTGGTCAGGAATGATTTCTAACTGCTCTGACTTGTCTTCGCCAGCCTCATGCAATGCATGACCGCAGGCACAAGCACGCTCTGCTTCGGGTAATTCATAACGGATAACTTCGCGCGGGATATCTCTGGATAATGGCTTGAGGCCTGGCTTTTTACGCTGATAGCTTAGGGTTTCTTCAGGGTCGGAATCATCCTGCTTTAAGCTATCAAGAATGGACTCCGCTTCATTAACCAACTCCATTTGACCCGGACATTTCTCACTGGAGGCGCCAAAACGCTTATGTTGCAACAGACGAGACTGCTCCTCATGCCATGTCAGTTTTTCCTGTAATTGATCCACTGTCGACTGATAGTCCAGCACCATTTTGTGCAGTACATTCGTCTCGTCTGGCAGTGTTTCAGGAAGTGATTTCATGGTGTTTATTATACCGCAAAACAGGGTTAAATAATCATTTAACTGGCTCTTTTATTAGATATTTTCCACGTAAAATAACGGCAACAAATCAATTATTTATTAAGCCAGAAATAGCGGTATGAGCTTGCGCTTGCCGATAGGATAACCAGTGTAATTCACGTAAGGTTAATGATAACGGATGTTCGTTTAACTCGGTTGGCCACTGAAACTTCCCCTTATCCAGGCGCCGATAATAAAGCCAGAACCCATTACACTCCCAATAGAGTATTTTCAGTTTATCGCGAGAGCGGTTACAAAAGACAAAAATACTTCCGGCAAAGGGATCATGGCCAAACTGTTCCGAAACAATCAGTGACAGACCATTGATAGATTTACGCATATCAGTAACGCCGGTCGCCAAAAACACTTGATTAACAACAAGTCCGTTTATCATGAGATAGACCTAACCAGTTTCAGAAGCGGCTTTAATGATGCAAGTTCTGTACTGGCACAAATTTCCAGACTGAAGCCATTAGAATGAGTCACTTTGATAACTGATGAATCAGCAGGTACGCCTGATCCGTTCAACATGTCCTCTGCAACCAGTGTTACCGGAACCAATTGCTTGGCTTGTAACACTGGTGGAGCGAGCGAACTGAATTGCTTCTTAACCTAGCTGTTATTAAAGCGTCAGGTTATTTTACATATTATTATTTACTAATGTTCTGTGCGAGTAAAAATGAGAACCCAGCTAAGTTTATGCTGAAAATGTGAAGCGCATCACATTTTTTCAAGGTGCGTGTTTTTTATCTTTTTACTGCCTCCAACAAGGCTGGAACTGTAGCGCTAAGTCTATTAATACAAACTGAAGTTTCCCAATAATTATTTATGGTAAAATTGAAACTATGCTACAACTATATGAAAAAAACAGTCTTTTCATTCGTTTCAAATGCTATTGTCTAAGGGGAATTAAGTAGGGGTTTGCTATAAACATGGCAAAACCACCTAAAATAAACCTCGATACACCAGCATTGTGTATTTCAGCTACTCAATAATTGGGAAACTTCAGCTTCAGTAATGCCATAACGTTTTAAAATTAAGACCACACTCACCCGTAGCAACCAGTCCCAGGGTATACTTGCTTTACGAAACACCCAGGATAATGCGGCTACTTTGAAATCTCCAAGGCTTGCTCGCTCAAACTTAGCCCAGCAAACAGAGTTCATTAGCAGTATGCACGTTAAACAAGCGCCCAACCAAGCGGCTTGAATCCGTGTCAAAGCCGCTCCGGGTTTTAGCTGATTGAGCGCATCATTTAAATCGTCAATATAGCTTTGGATAAAGGTGGCTGGGGCATTCATTAACATGGGCTTACACCGATAAAATTACAACAACCTCAGAATACCTGATTTTACCTTCTCAATCGCTGAAAATCATGGAAACGGAGCTTAGCGAAGTGGTGATTTTTAGTCCCTGATAGGCGACAGGGCAATTCGCTGATTCGACGTGTGCTAGCAGCACGCGAGAGGAGCAAGAATTGTATTCCGAATAGCCGTCCAGCCAGTGAGGTAGTAATGACGAAGCGGCTTTTGTGCGTAGTCGTTGCGGACGCAGGGCGTTCAGGGCATCTCCCATCCGCTGCGTAGGTGAACGAATTATGGCGACAGGAGTCCCGGAATTTCGTGAGGTAGCATGGCGCGCCTGATCAAAAACTTGAACATCGAGTTACAGTGCTTTATGAGCTCTCTTGTGGCGAGGTTAGTTTCACGGCCTCAATTGATAGGGGAACACTGATGTATATTTATGCAAGAGTAGTATCCACTATAAATTATAGGGGGTTCTTTTTTTATTTTCTCGGCAAGTTGTGGGATGGGCAGTTGATGATTATATGCGAACATCATTATGTATCAGATGTTGTATTGCGTCACTCAGATAAAGGGGGCCAATATGCAAGCTATGAGTATCGTCAATACTTGGATATCATGCAGATGCAGCAGAGAATGAGTCGAAAAGGCAACTGTAGGGACAATGGGCGCTAACAGAGCGCTTTTTCCGCAGTCTTGAGGATGAGGATAGATTACAACTACTTTAGAACCAAAGAAGTAGCAACCAATGGCATTATTGACGTGTGGCTTTTTATAACGGCAAACGTACGCACTCAAAACTAGCTTATCAATCAACATTACAATTTGAGCGAGTAGTTATAGGGAAGCGTCTTAAAAAAGTGTCCGGTTTTGTTGACCATTACAAGTATGACCGGGCCTGAACTTGCACATATGACTACTTTCTATTTGTCTAATAATTCCTGTATTAAGATATCACAGGAGCCGCAGCCAGTATTTGCTCCGGTGGCGGATTCGATTTTATCTAATGTATCTACGCCTTTGGCAATCAATTGCTCAATTTTTTCCTTGCTGGTTCCAGTGCAGGTGCAAATAACGGTTTCTTTTGGCCTGGAACTGTTATCTGTATTCATTAGAAAGTCTCATTGCTGTTTTCACGTAGTGGGTATTAATCTTTCTGAAGCAGGGTATATAGACGCCGCCATCGCTGAAAATCATGGAAACGGAGCTTAGCGAAGTGGTGATTTTTAGTCCCTGATAGGCGACAGGGCAATTCGCTGATTCGACGTGTGCTAGCAGCACGCGAGAGGAGCAAGAATTGCATTCCGAATAGCCGTCCAGCCAGTGAGGTAGTAATGACGAAGCGGCTTTTGTGCGTAGTCGTTGCGGACGCAGGGCGTTCAGGGCATCTCCCATCCGCTGCGTAGATGAACGAATTATGGCGACAGGAGTCCCGGAATTTCGTGAGGTAGCATGGCGCGCCTGTCTTGCTCCAGGCTATTATTAGGAGTACTGGTATCAGCTCGTTTATACCAATACTCGGCATTATCCAGGTCGCCCTCTACCCGGTGTAAATAGCCATGAATCAAACAAGCCATCGTATCTGAATAAGGCTGGATTTTCCGGTGTGCGGCATCCCAGTTCCCCTGCTTTGCCGTGTCTAATACTGCCAGGTAATCTAAGTTCATCTTTAGCTTTATTTGTAAGTTATAGTTACCGAATATACTATCAGCTACTGATAGACTGAGCTAGTCCCTGGTGATAGAGGGCGGCGACCAGATTTGCCTGATAAACCATGCCGACCAGCCGGTGCTGATCATTAATAATAGGAATTTGGCGGTGTCCCTGTAAGGTCATTAATGGAATCAGTTCTACGATATGAGCTGTTTCAGCCAAGGTAACCACCGTCCGGCTCATGATATGTCCTACAGCCTCAGGTTTACTGGTTTTAATATGGGCGGTGCGACGAATAAAACTGCGTAATTGTTCTTGCAGGTTATCATATGCGTTTAAATTGATATATTTAAAAAAATCATGTTGGGTAATAATACCTATAACACGGTTCACGCTATCCACAACCGGGATGACTTTGGTTTTTTCTGTTTGCATTATTTGCCAGGCATCTTCTACTTCTGTGCCATATTCAACTGTACAGATATCACGCTCCATGATATCAGCACAGATTATATTCCCTCGCACACGTTTAAAGGTATTCATTTCAGTATTGCTCAGTAGATGGCTTAGTTTGGTAGCAGTGATATCGACAAAACTGTCAGAATTCTGTAATGCCTGTTCAATATCCTTAGTAGAAATACCTATTTTATGGCGCGCGGTTTGTGCAGTGTGGTTCTGCTTTGTTGTGTTTGCCTCTGTTGCAAATGCGCTGGGGTAGTCTCGATTTAATACCCAGCGATTGATAATAATCGCGAGCAGTACCATCAATCCAACATTAATACCTACCGGTATTAGTAGAAACGAATAGCCCAGTTCGCTAATGTTCTCACTCATAACAGGAGCCAGCGCTGTTGCTGTAGCAGGGGGATGCAAGCAGCGTAATAACAACATAAGCAGAACTGAACCACCCACAGCTGCAGCAGCAGATGAAGCTGTTTCGCTTATATAAAGAGCAATGCTCATACCAACAAATGCTGAACATACTTGCCCGCTGAAAACAGGCCAGGGTTGCGCCAGGGGGCTGTCAGGAATGAAAAATAAAATGACGGCGGTTGCCCCCATTGAAGCAACAAGTATTGGTGAGTTAGGCAGGGCAGCGAGAGATTGGGTAGTGAGGGCAACAAAAAAAATAGCACAGAAACAGGCAAGCATAGAGAGAATTTTTGCTTTCAGGTTAAGCTGTACTGGGTCAACAGTAAGTGCCTGGATTAAAAGTATTAATTTCATTATTAGCTTACTTAAATTAGGGTGATGCTATAAATAAAGCTAGTTTTGCGCGATAAAGCAAGTGTTGTCAATAAAATTATTTACGGGATTTAATTAATTCAGGGAACGCCTGGAATTAATTTCTGAGCATATTCTTAAATAGTTCAAGAATAGATGCAGTATAAAAGCCCGGTAACAACCATGTTACCGGGCTTTGGGTGAGGAGGACTAGTCGGCTATGGGTAAGCCGCTAGGAACTTTATTAGGTGCTCTAGAGCGCATATCTACACTGGATGGGTCAGTTAAGGCATTCAGAAAATCAAGTAAATAACTGATTTTTTTGGGGCTTAAGTTGACAGGAGTAATATCTATGGCAGCTTCGAGTTCAGCACGGCTACCATTATCATTATGAACATTAAAGTCTAAGGGACTTAGGCTTTCACTATAGGGTAGGCGAGCCTGAGTAGTGTCATAATTATTAAGGTTGGTTGCTGGATTCAGGTGATGTTGTACCATTGCCTCCAAAGTGTCATAAGCTCCATCATGCCCCCATGGTCCTGTTAGCGCAACATTTCTCTAAGTAGGTGTACGGAATCTGTAACGATATGCACTATCACCTGTTACTTGTTCTCGTCCAAAGTCATCACGATTCTCAAACCCATCTCCTTTTCCCGGGCCGATTTGTGGAATACCCAAAGCATGAAAATCATGGTTTGTTTATAAGCTGAAGTTTCCCAATAATTATTTATGGTAAAATTGAAACTATGCTACAACTATATGAAAAAAACAGTCTTTTCATTCGTTTCAAATGCTATTGCCTAAGGGGAATTAAGTAGGGGTTTGCTATAAACATGGCAAAACCACCTAAAATAAACCTCGATACACCAGCATTGTGTATTTCAGCTACTCAATAATTGGGAAACTTCTCGTTTTTTGAGCATCAGTGTTCCCATTGAAAGAAGAAGTACCTAAACAAAGCAGCCTATAACTCGATGTTCAAGTTTTTGATATTGAGAAGGTAAAATCAGGTATTCTGAGGTTGTTGTAATTTTATCGGTGTAAGCCCATGTTAATGAATGCCCCAGCCACCTTTATCCAAAGCTATATTGACGATTTAAATGATGAGCTCAATCAGCTAAAACCCGGAGCCGCTTTGACACGGATTCAAGCCGCTTGGTTGGGCACTTGTTTAACGTGCATACTGCTAATGAACTCTGTTTGCTGGGCTAAGTTTGAGCGAGCAAGCCTTGGAGATTGCAAGGTAGCCGCATTATCCTGGGTGTTTCGTAAAGCAAGTATACCCTGGGACTGGTTGCTACGGGTGAGTGTGGTCTTAATTTTAAAACGTTATGGCATTACTGAAGGTGTGTTGGCCTTTGATGAATCAGACCGAGCACGATCTAAGTCTACAAAACGTATTTATAAGGTTTACAAGCAGAAACACAAAGGCTCCGGCGGGTATGTTAATGGACAAACGATATATTATTGCTGCTAGTTACCTCATCCATTACAGTGCCTGTCGGTTTTTTCTTTTATATGCCGGATCCAGCCTTAAAGCAGTGGGATAAAGAAGATAAACGGTTGAAAAAGAGCGGTATAGCAAAAAAAGATCGGCCTATTAAGCCTGAACGTGACAGTGCCTACCCGACCAAAACAGAGATTGCATTAGGCTTATTAAAAGAGTTTAAAGTTGCGCATAGCCTGATTAAAATTAAAGGCGTACTGGCTGATGCGCTTTATGGTGAAAAAGCCTTTATGGACGAAGCCGCTAAAGAATCTGGAGGCTCGCAGGTGATTAGCCAATTACGTAAAAACCAAAATATTGAATATAGAGGTAGAATAAGGTCAGTCGAGAGCTACTTTAATTCGATTAACAAAGGCATTGATCAGATAATACGTGTACGTGGCGGCAAAGAGATTAAAGTGACTGTCAGCAGTGCACGATTAAAGGTGAGTTCACACAGTAAAAAACGCTTTGTCATTGCCTTAAAATATGACGGTGAAAACGACTATCGCTATTTAGTGGCGACAGACCTGACTTGGCGCACACAAGATATTATTCAAGCCTATACGTTGAGATGGCTGATTGAGGTTTTCTTTGAGGACTGGAAGCTTTATGAAGGATGGGGGCGTGAGGCCAAACAATTAGATGAAGAGGGATCAAGCCGTGGCCTGATTCTGAGTCTTTTGTTTGACCATTGCCTTCTCCTTCACCCAGAGCAAATAGCCCGCATTGAAAGCAAACTACCTGCGTATACCGTAGGAAGCTTACAGCGCAAGTCTCAAATGGATGTACTGCTTGAGTTCATCACGTCATTGCTAGAGTTTCCAGATCCTGGTGATAAGCTGAAAGAGTTAGGTGAATTAATAAAGGATGTGTTTCAACTGATGCCATCAGGAAAACATATGATTGGCAGAGATTTAGGGCGCTTAGAGCCAACACCATCATTAAAGTATTGTTCTGCTGGGTGAAGGTAAGAGTTTGATGGCAATGGGATGGAAAAACTTGAACATCGAGTTTTAGTGTTATTGAATGTCTTTTCAATCGTCCATCGTTTGAAATATAGCATGGCAATGGCTCCAGGGTTAATAGTCATTGGCAAGGTTGTCACAAACCGGTGAAGTTTTCCGGTTTCTGGATCACGGTAATCCACCACGTTAAATTTGATGCCCTTGTTTTCGTACACACTGTATGCTTCAACTCCTGTATTGATCTCATGCTGGGAGTCAAAAGGGATAGACTCAACCAGAGTCGCAATTGAATTTTCTTTTAGCATTGAAATCATGTAATTAGCATGTCGTTTCTGCCGATCCCACCAGACAAAGTCGGTGACGGCTTTATCGTAGACATATAGACTTTCAGAAAATTAATTTCCGAACAAACAAAAACGACAGAGGGGAAACTGGCTTATAATTTTCGTCCCAACACTAACGGAAACAGTCAAAAATGGTATCCCTCACTTTTTCAAAGTCAATTGTAGACCGACTAAGAAAAATATGGCGACAGCTCTCAAGCTAAGTAATATTTGTTTATATCGATTAACTCAAGCTCTACTCTGGTTCAGTGAATGCATGGGAATCAAAGAAACAGCACGCCTAATGGGAGTCTGTGAAAAAACCATTATAAATTGGCTGAAAACATTCATGGATAAAGGTGTCGGTTGGTTAATAGGGCAACACTATCAAGGACGTGGTCGGAAGTCAAAGTTAACTAAAGACCAGAAAAATAAATTGGTTGAGTTGATAAAGAAAGGCCCAGAAGACAATGGATTTCATTGTGGAATATGGAATACTGCGATGATTGCCGAGCTTATTTGGTTAAAACTTGAAGTTCGTTAAAACTTGAAGTTCGTTATAACTTGAACTATTTATCAAGCCTAATGAAAAAACTGGGCTTCAGTTATCAAAAAGCTCGTTGTGTGACTGATCGCCAAGAAGAAGAAAAGTACGAGCTTGAAAGAAAAACGTGGCTGGAAGAAACATTGCCTGCCATTATGGAAAAGGCGGTAGAAGAAAAGAGTGTCGTTTTATTCGGTGATGAGGTGTCATTTGCTATGTGGGGTTCATTGGCACGAACCTGGGCTCCAATAGGAGAGCAACCCACAGTGAAAACATCAGGGATTCGAAAAGGGTTGAAAATGTTTGGTACGATCGAACTCGAAGGAGGGAGTTTTCAATACCGAGAATCATTGGCTTATGAGATAAAACCAAAGTCACTTAGACTTTTAAAAGAAGCTGGGCTGCCTCAAGAATTTTTAGCTATTCTTAAAAGCTTAAAAAATGAGAAATATCCAACACAGAAGCTTTTTATGGAAGCGATATATTCTATTGCCGACAACGTCTTAATCGAGAGTTATAAGCCAATGATATTACAACACGCTGAAACATCTGGGCGTTTTAATGGTGAAAGCTATGTTGAGTTTTTAACACAATTGCTGGCTTATTATAAAGGCAAGATTATTCTAATTGAAGATGGTGCCCCGTATCATGGAAGCGGTGTTATTAAGGAATTTAAGTTAGCTAATGTAGATCGTTTGACAGTAGAATGTCTCCCTGCGTTCTCGCCGGATTTTAATCCGATTGAGAAATTATGGAAAAATACGAAACGCGATTCGACTCATATGAAGTATTTTAAAACTTTTGAAGATCTTCATGATTCAGTTGTGCAAACTTTTAACACTTATATGCATGATGCCAGTAAAGTGATTTGTGTTATGCAAAAATTGCGGGAAGATTTCGTTGTTACCGCCTAAGTTTAAGCGCTCCAAATTTGGAAATTATTTATCTGAGAAACTATAGAGATGTTTCTGAGAGCTGTTATTTCCCTTGTTTTGCTTCTCAATATGATCTCGTAACACAGGTATTTCTTGATGCCTCTGAGTTCCGTTTGTCACCAGACAAAGAAATCTGAGCAACCCACTCCTGAGATTCAACGCGTAAATCCCCCCGGCCGCATAAACTTTCCCCTTGCTGTTTTTTTCAGTATGGCAGTCATGATCAATAAAATGTCCATCCGCTGCTTCTATGGTGTATTCGTCAAGTTCCGGGAATGCTTTAAGATAATCAATGCCTTGCGATAGCAGTGTTTCAGAGTGAAGATGATAGCTCTGCTGTTCAAATGCCTCAAGCATACTTGTTCGTCTATGCGACTTCAGTGATTTAAAATACGTTGAGTGGGGAAGCAGCTGGCCATAAATCTGTTCATTGGTTTGGAGGAAATGGCTACCACTATCGACTACACTGATACAGCGTAATAACCCAAGGCGAATAAAGTCGATATCCTTCAACTCTGGGCATGAACGAGCCCACAAAGGATGACGCTCTGCTAACAGGGCACGTTCCATACTTTCATTGCAGTGTTGGTGAATACCCCCCCGTGTCAGGATAGTTTTCGCCTTATTTGAAAAATAATAACTCAAACAAGGGGCGGAAAAATAAAACCATGACAACTCAATACCCAAAAGAAAGAAAAGATGCCATCATTAACAAAATGCTTCCCCCCTTAAATATGAGCGTACCTGAATTAGCTAAGGCCGAAAATATTCCTTACGGAACGCTGTATACGTGGAAGCAAACTTATGTTGATAAGAAGTGCAAAAACACTAAAAACACAAGCCATTCTCCTATGCAGTGGACAGCCGAGAGAAAATTATCAGCCATTATAGAAACAAGTACCCTGAGCGAGCAAGAGTGTAATGAATATTGTCGTACACATGGGCTTTATAAAGCTGAACTTGAGTCCTGGAAGACCCATTTTATTAAAGGATCAGAGCAAAACGTGACGCAAGAAAAAACAGATAAAAACGTATTAAAACAATTACGTAGTGAAAACAAAAAATTAAAGAAAGAGCTTAATCGCAAAGAGAAAGCACTTGCAGAAACAGCGGCCTTATTGGTGCTTAGAAAAAAGCTGGATGCGCTCTGGGAGGAAAACGAGGACGCTTAATTCCTCACTCAGAGCGCGTAAATTATGTCACATGGATCAATGAAGCCATTGGACAAGGTGCCAGAAAGGGCAAAGCCTGTGATATTGTTGGTATCAGCATTCGTACCTTACAAAACTGGCAAGTTAACGGAGGAGTAGAGGCCGATAGAAGGTCGGATGCCATACGCCCATCTCCTAATACTCGATGTTCAAGTTTTTGATATTGAGAAGGTAAAATCAGGTATTCTGAGGTTGTTGTAATTTTATCGGTGTAAGCCCATGTTAATGAATGCCCCAGCCACCTTTATCCAAAGCTATATTGACGATTTAAATGATGCGCTCAATCAGCTAAAACCCGGAGCCGCTTTGACACGGATTCAAGCGGCTTGGTTGGGCACTTGTTTAACGGGCATACTGCTAATGAACTCTGTTTGCTGGGCTAAGTTTGAGCGAGCAAGCCTTGGAGATTGCAAAGTAGCCGCATTATCCTGGGTGTTTCGTAAAGCAAGTATACCCTGGGGCTGGTTGCTACGGGTGAGTGTGGTCTTAATTTTAAAACGTTATGGCATTACTGAAGGTGTGTTGGCCTTTGATGAATCAGACCGAGCACGATCTAAGTCTACAAAACGTATTTATAAGGTTTACAAGCAGAAACACAAAGGCTCCGGCGGGTATGTTAATGGACAAACGATAGTATTATTGCTGCTAGTTACCTCATCCATTACAGTGCCTGTCGGTTTTTTCTTTTATATGCCGGATCCAGCCTTAAAGCAGTGGGATAAAGAAGATAAACGGTTGAAAAAGAGCGGTATAGCAAAAAAAGATCGGCCTATTAAGCCTGAACGTGACAGTGCCTACCCGACCAAAACAGAGATTGCATTAGGCTTATTAAAAGAGTTTAAAGTTGCGCATAGCCTGATTAAAATTAAAGGCGTACTGGCTTGATGCGCTGTATGGTGAAAAAGCCTTTATGGACGAAGCCGCTAAAGAATCTGGAGGCTCGCAGGTGATTAGCCAATTACGTAAAAACCAAAATATTGAATATAGAGGTAGAATAAGGTCAGTCGAGAGCTACTTTAATTCGATTAACAAAGGCATTGATCAGATAATACGCGTACGTGGCGGCAAAGAGATTAAAGTGACTGTCAGCAGTGCACGATTAAAGGTGAGTTCTCACAGTAAAAAACGCTTTGTCATTGCCTTAAAATATGACGGTGAAAACGACTATCGCTATTTAGTGGCGACAGACCTGACTTGGCGCACACAAGATATTATTCAAGCCTATACGTTGAGATGGCTGATTGATGTTTTCTTTGAGGACTGGAAGCTTTATGAAGGATGGGGGCGTGAGGCCAAACAATTAGATGAAGAGGGATCAAGCCGTGGCCTGATTCTGAGTCTTTTGTTTGACCATTGCCTTCTCCTTCACCCAGAGCAAATAGCCCGCATTGAAAGCAAACTACCTGCGTATACCGTAGGAAGCTTACAGCGCAAGTCTCAAATGGATGTACTGCTTGAGTTCATCACGTCATTGCTAGAGTTTCCAGATCCTGGTGATAAGCTGAAAGAGTTAGGTGAATTAATAAAGGATGTGTTTCAACTGATGCCATCAGGAAAACATATGATTGGCAGAGATTTAGGGCGCTTAGAGCCAACACCATCATTAAAGTATTGTTCTGCTGGGTGAAGGTAAGAGTTTGATGGCAATGGGCTGGAAAAACTTGAACATCGAGTGATAGAAGTCTTTTTTAGAAAGAGCTTCAGGGCTTTCTGCATGAATGGCTGGGCTGATCAATGTGATCAGGAATAATACTGAATACAGCAAGCATATAACAGGTTAACTGGGGTGATCTTGTGCGTTACGATTTGTTATGTAGAGTAAAAGCTTTATGAAGATGTTCGAGAGTGGCAATGTGAAATGATAAAGATAAGGTAAAAATAGTTGGAAAATACCTCAAAACTGACATCTAAGAGCAAGCAGTGGTCCGGCAATTGTTTACTATTATGAAATAATGACAATAGAATAATTCTATCGCTGTCAGCCCCGGACGGGCTGATAGTCTCCAGAAGGCGCAGGGAAATTTGCCAATCCGAAGTGCGCGATAGCGCGCGAGGGAGGCTAAAATTTTATCCCGAATAGCCGTAGAGCCATTTGTGGTAGCCATGACTGAGCTGCTTTGTGCTCAGTCTGTGGCGGACGCAGGGCGGCTGGAGCATCTCCTATTCGCTGCGTAGGTGAACGAATTACGGCGACAGGAGTCCCGGAATTTCGTGAGGTAGCATGGCGCGCCTGATTAAAAGTAATGCTTTATTAGTCAGAGAAAAAACCTTACAAATTATGCTGATGCAAAAGTATCGTGTCAATACGACCTTAAAAACCTAGTAGTTCACTAGGTTATGATTATATTTATCAGTATGTTATGTTATCTTAATTACTAATAAATAGGGGTTTTAATTTTGAAAAGGAGTAGAATTAGAAAACTATTATTTAACCCTTGTTGTGGAGTCTATATGGCGGATTTAAAAAAATGGGATGTAGAAGACCCTGAGTTTTGGGAGGCTGAAGGCAGGTATATTGCTAACCGAAATTTATGGATTTCGATCCCTAGTTTATTGTGTGGTTTTGCTATCTGGTTGTACTGGGGCATCATCACAGTACAGATGCTTAATCTCGGTTTTCCTTTTGAAAAGTCTGAGCTATTTACGCTAATGGCGATTGCGGGTTTAACAGGGGCAACGCTAAGAATTCCGAGTAGTTTTTTTATTCGTTTATGTGGTGGGCGAAATACCATCTTTTTTACTACCGCGCTATTAATGATTCCGGCACTAGGTACAGGGCTTGCTTTACGCGATCAAAGTACACCGTTCTGGGTATTTCAGGTGCTGGCTTTATTATCAGGCTTTGGTGGTGGGAATTTTGCCTCTTCCATGTCTAACATCAGCTTTTTCTTTCCCAAGAAAGTGCAGGGACTGGCATTAGGGTTAAATGCAGGGCTGGGTAATTTTGGTGTGACCAGCATGCAAATCTTGATCCCACTGTCTATGACTTTTGGAATATTTGGTTCATGGGGTGGGGATCCCATGATTCTCCAAACTGCCTCGGGTACACTGATAGGTAAGATTCCTGCAGGAACTGAAACCTATATACAAAATGCGGGTTTTATCTGGTTGCTATTTTTGATCCCGCTCGCTTTTCTAGGCTGGTTTGGTATGAATAATATCCGTACAGAAGAAGTTTCGCCTATAGAAAGAGGGCCGTTTCTTAGCTTTAGTATCATCACTGGTATGCTGGGCATCAGTTTTATCAGTGCCGTGTTTGGTTTATGGCTAATCTTGCCTGAATCTGTGCATGGCTCTGGTTTTCACGTGCCTAAAGAAATTGCGTTATTTATTGTTATTGCTTTAACCGTTTCTTTATTAAAAATCATTCCCGGACAAATAGGCGAGAGCCTTGGTAGACAATATCAGATTTTTGATAATAAACACACCTGGGTGATGAGTATTATCTATACCATGACTTTTGGCTCTTTTATTGGTTTTGCAGCCTGTTTTCCACTAGCCATTAAAGTTATTTTTGGCTATCAGCATGTGATGGTGGATGGTGTAATGACGCATGACCTGGCTAACCCCAATGGACCGAGCGCATTAATGTATGCCTGGACAGGTGCTTTTATTGGTGCATTAATTCGACCAGTAGGTGGAATGATTGCCGACAAGTTTGGCGGTGCCTGGGTGACGCATATTTGTTCGTTTGTGATGGTGATTAGTGCGGGTGGGGTGGCTTATTATATGAAAGCTGCATACAACTCTGCGACACCAGAAGAATATTTTGTGCCTTTCTTGCTTATCTTCCTGGTTCTATTCGCCGCGACTGGCATCGGCAATGGCTCAACGTTTAGAACGATTGCCATGGTTTTTCCAAAAGAACAGGTCGGTCCTGTTTTAGGCTGGACTTCTGCAGTGGCGGCGTATGGCGCTTTTTATATCCCCAAGGTGTTCGGTGAGCAGATAAAAGCGACTACGCCAGAAGTCGCGCTAATGGGATTTGCAGCATTTTATGTAGTCTGCATTATGATCAATTGGTGGTTTTATTTGCGCAAGGATGGTGAGTTCTACAACCCCTAACGGTTTATTGGCACATAAGATGCTTGTTTATTGCAATGCTCAAGAGTGCCGTATTTATTACTAAATATTGTCCAAGTTGGTGCTTTTAAGCTTTTGTTGCACTAAACTATAGCAGTCATTATTGCTGTTTTAAACACTAGGAGAAATATCGATGAGTCATTTTTTAGACCGTCTCAACTTTTTCAAGAAAGTACAAAGTAAGTTTTCCGGGGGTCATGGCATTGTGACCAACGAAGATCGCCAATGGGAAGATGGTTATCGCAACCGCTGGCGCTATGATAAAGTCGTACGCTCCACGCATGGGGTTAACTGTACCGGTAGCTGCTCATGGAATATTCATGTTAAAAATGGTCTGGTTGCATTTGAAATGCAGGCAACGGATTATCCACGCACGCGCCCGGATATGCCAAACCACGAACCACGTGGTTGTCCACGTGGAGCAAGTTTTTCCTGGTATTTATACAGCCCTTTACGGGTGAAGCATCCGTTAATTCGTGAGCGTTTAGTCTCTTTATATAGAGAAGAGCGTGTGTCAGGTAAAGATCCTGTAGAGGCTTGGGGTGCGATTCAAGAGGGTTCTGAAAAACGTAAAAAGTATACTGCAGTCCGTGGCTTAGGTGGCTTTGTCCGTGTTGACTGGGAAGAAGTAGCAGAAATTATTGCAGCCTCAAATGTCTATACGGCTAAAACCCATGGTCCTGACAGAATAGCGGGGTTCTCACCGATTCCTGCCATGTCGATGATTAGTTATGCTGCAGGGAGTCGCTATTTATCATTAATTGGTGGCGCTTGTTTATCTTTCTATGACTGGTACTGCGATTTACCGCCTGCATCCCCACAAACCTGGGGTGAACAAACGGATGTACCTGAATCAGCTGACTGGTATAACTCAACCTATATAGTTGTTGCAGGCTCTAACTTGCCGATGACACGAACACCTGATGCGCATTTTTACTCAGAAGTACGCTATAAAGGTGCAAAGGTTGTTGCTATTTCACCTGATTATGCAGAATACGTTAAATTTGCTGATTTATGGATGCCGGCTAAACAAGGCACTGATGCAGCTGTATTCCTGGCAATGGGGCATGTAGCTTTAAAAGAATTCTTCATTGATAATCAAGACGCTTATTTTGAGGAGTATGCTCGTACCTATACTGATATGCCTATGCTGGTTATATTGGATGAATATCAAGGCTCTTATGTTAATGGTCGTTTTTTGCGTGCGGCTGACTTTGATGATTCGCTAGGCGAGAAAAATAACCCGGACTGGAAAACCGTAGTTATTGATGAAAAAACGGGCGATATTATCGCACCTAATGGATCTATTGGTTTCCGCTGGGGTGAAGAAGGAAAATGGAATTTAGTGCCTAAAAAAGGCCGCAGAAATACTAAAGCACGCCTGAGTCTGATTTTTGATAAAGACGATGTAGTGGAAGTGTTAATGCCTGATTTTCAAACAGGTGTTGATGTGCCTATGCGTCGCAATGTTCCAGTTAGAAAGGTCACGCTAGAAGGTAAAGAGGTTCTGGTGACTACTGTATTTGACCTGCAATTGGCGCAATATGGCCTGGATCGAGGTTTAGGCGGTGATATAGCTTCGGGCTATGATGATGCCAGTATTCCAAATACGCCTGCCTGGGCAGAAAAAATCACCGGTGTAAAGCAAGCCGATATTATTCGCAGTGGTCGTGAGTTTGCTGATAATGCGTCTAAGACCATGGGTAAATCCATGGTTATTCTGGGCGCTGGGCTTAACCATTGGTATCACAACGATATGCATTATCGTGCGATTATGAATTTATTGCATATATGTGGTTGTATCGGTCAAAGTGGTGGTGGCTGGTGTCATTATGTGGGGCAGGAAAAACTCCGTCCACAAGCAGGTTGGGCACCAGTTGCTTTTGCACTGGACTGGCAAAAACCACCGCGCCACATGAACGGTACAACATATTTCTATTTCCATACCGATCAGTGGCGTTATGAAAAAATTGAAGCAGATTCCTTGTTGGCATCCACTGCACAGGCTAATTACAAAGGTCATAACCTGGCGGATTACAATGTTGTTTCACAGCGCTTAGGCTGGTTGCCATCTGCACCTCACTTTAACAAAAATCCGATGGAGATTGTTAAAGATGCGGAAGCATCCGGTGCGACAGATGAAAAGGATGTTGCTGACTATATAGTTAAGCAGCTTAAATCAGGCGATCTCAAGTTTGCGGCAGAAGATATAGATGCACCTGAAAATCATCCACGTAATTTATTTGTCTGGCGTGCGAATTTGATAGGTTGTAGTGCTAAAGGGCATGAATATTTTCTTAAGCATTTGCTAGGCGCCCAAAATGGTGTGATGCAGGATGTGCTTCCAGAAGCGAAGGGTGCGGAAATAAAGTGGCATAAAGATGCGCCAATTGCCAAGCTGGATTTAATGGTGGATATTAACTTCCGCTTGAATTCAACCGGCGCGTATTCGGATATTGTTTTACCGACAGCAACCTGGTACGAGAAAAATGATCTGAATACCACCGATATGCACCCTTTTATCCACCCGTTAACACAGGCTGTTGACCCAGGTTGGGAGTCACGTTCGGATTGGCAGATCTTTAAAACGATTGCAAAGTCATTTTCAGTACTTGCTGAGAAGCATTTAGGCGTGCAGAAAGATGTGGTAGCTTTACCTCTTCTACACGACACGTCAGCTGAGCTTGCTCAGGCTATGGATGTTAAAGACTGGAAACGAGGTGAGTGTGAGCCTATTCCGGGTAAGACAATGCCAGTGTTAAAAGTGGTTGAACGTGATTTTGCCAATACCTATAAAAAGTACACTGCATTAGGACCTTTATTGCCTAAGCAAGGTAACAATATTAAAGGGATCGATTGGGATACTGAAAAAGAATATGAGCATCTAAAAGAAATTAATTACACCATTAAAGAGGAAGGAATTTCTAAAGGCATGCCTTCTTTAGAAGATGATATTAGTGTGTGTGAGACGATACTATCTCTGGCACCAGAAACCAATGGTGAAGTGGCAGTTAGATCCTGGAAAGCACTCAGTACTAAAACCGGTGTTGACCATACTCATCTGGCATTGCCGCGTGAAGATGACAAAATCACTTTCCGTGATATTAAAGCACAGCCACGCAAGATTATTACTGCGCCAACCTGGAGTGGTATTGAATCGGAAAAAGTCAGCTATAACGCTTGCTACACGAATATCCATGAGCATATCCCATTCCGTACCTTAACGGGGCGTGCACAGTTTTATCAGGATCATCAGTGGATGCGTGATTTTGGTGAGGCATTTTGCACCTACAAACCTGCAGTGGACATGCTAACGCTGAAAGAAATGCTGGAAAAAGTAGGTGATAAACCACATTTAAAGCTGAACTGGATTACGCCGCATGGTAAATGGGGGATTCATAGTACCTATCATGATAACCATCGTATGTTAACGCTGTCGCGTGGTGGGCCGCACCTGTGGATTTCTGAAACCGATGCTGAAAAAGCAGGGATAGATGATAATGACTGGGTAGAAGCGCTGAATATCAATGGTGCAACCATTGCCAGAGCGGTCGTTAGTCAACGTATTCCTGATGGTATGGCGATGATGTATCATGCTCAGGAAAAGAATGTTAATGTGCCTGGTTCGAATACTACAGGTAAACGCGGTGGTATTTTAAACAGTGTGACGCGTGTCACCGTAAAACCAACGCATATGATTGGTGGCTATGCCCAGCTTAGCTATGGCTTTAACTATTACGGAACTGTCGGTTCGCAGCGTGATGAATATGTTATCTTGCATAAAATTGAAAACCAGGATATTCAGTGGCTGGAAGAGCCACTAACAGCAGCTAAAGAAAAACAGCTGAATCCTGAAGGCGTACATCAAGCAGAATATGCTTGCACAGACGAGTCGGAGAAATAAAAATGAAAGTAAGAGCAAATTTTTCACTGGTGATGAATCTCGATAAATGTATTGGGTGTCATACCTGTTCTGTGACTTGTAAAAATGTCTGGACAAACCGTAAAGGGGTTGAATACGCCTGGTTTAATAATGTTGAAACCAAACCGGGTATTGGTTATCCAAAAAACTGGGAAGACCAGGAGAAGTGGAACGGTGGTTGGGAATTACATGGTGGTAAACTGCAATTAAAATCAGGTAATCGACTCAATATTCTAAAGAATATCTTTATGAATCCGAATATGCCGACCATTGATGATTATTATGAGCCGTTTACTTATGACTATGCCACGTTACAAAATAGTGAGTTAGTCGAAGCAATACCTACTGCTAGACCACGATCTTTGATTGATGGTCAGCGTATGGAAAAGATTGAATGGGGGCCAAACTGGGAAGATGATTTAGGAGGTAAATTCAAACATCGTGGTGCTGACGTTAACTTTAGCGACATGGAAAAGCAGGTTTATGGGGAGTTTGAGCAGACCTTCCTGATGTACCTACCGCGCATGTGTAATCACTGTATTAACCCTTCCTGTGTTGCATCGTGTCCGTCGGGTTCATTATATAAGCGCGAAGAAGACGGTATTGTTTTGGTAGACCAGGATAAATGTCGTAGCTGGCGTATGTGTATCAGTGCTTGTCCGTACAAGAAAATGTTTTATAACTGGGAGTCCGGTAAAGCTGAAAAATGTACTGGTTGTTATCCTCGCGTTGAATCGGGTTTGCCAACAGTATGTTCTGAGTCCTGTGTAGGACGTATTCGCTATAACGGAGTCATGCTTTATGATGCAGATCGAATCTCAGAGCTTGCGGCAGTAGAAAATGACCAGGATTTATATCAGGCACAACTGGATATATTCCTTGACCCCAATGACCCTGAAGTGATTAAACAGGCGAAAGAAGATGGAATTCCTGAATCTTGGATGGAAGCGGCACGGCTATCACCGATTCGTAAATTAATCGTAGACTGGAAAGTGGCTTTTCCATTGCACCCAGAGTTCCGTACCATGCCGATGGTCTGGTATGTGCCTCCTCTATCGCCAGTGCAATCGCAAATTGACCAGGGTAATCTATCAACCATGGCTGATGGTGCGACTCCTAGTATAGAAACCTTGCGTTTGCCAATGAAATATCTGGCGAATATGTTTACTGCAGGTGATGAAAAGCCTATCGTTGCCGCCTTAAAACGCATGATTGCTATGCGTAGCTTTTATCGCTCTAAGCTTGTCGAAGGCAAGATAGATTTAGCAGTACTGGAAGAGGTAGGGCTAAGCGAAGATCAGGTTAATGAAATGTATCGCTATATGGCGATTGCCAATTATGAAGATCGTTTTGTTATTCCTACAAGCCATGAAGAGTTGCGTCAGGAAGATTTTCACAGTTTTCAGGGGCAGAATGGCTTCAGTTTTGGTAATGACGGTTGTAGCATTAGTGATAATGCTTCGCTATTTCCTGATAAGCGTAAAAAGACCGCGGATAATCTTGAGTTTGTACGTTATCACCCTGCAGCAAAGCGCTCTGATGGGGAGGTTGCATGACCCAGATCTATAAAGTTTTGTCTGTCTTATTGGAATACCCTGGTAAGGAGCTGGTAGAAAACTGGGACGAAATGCGAAAACTCATCTCAGAACTGCCCGACCTGAACGAAGAAGATAAAAGCAGACTGAATGGCTTTATTGAATGGGCATCCGCTTTATCATTAACGCAGTTTCAGGCGAAATATGTAGATAGCTTTGATATGACGGCAGAAAACTCACTATATCTGACTTATCATTTATTTGATGAGCAAGATAGAGAAAGAGGGCCGGCACTGATTCAATTATCCGAGTTGTATAAATCAACAGGCTTTGAAATTGGTGATGGCGAACTGCCCGATTATTTACCGTTGATTCTGGAGTATGTGTTCACGATGGATGATGCAAGCAGTGCCCGTGAGTTTTTACAGCAAACGGCACAAGCCGCTGACATTATTGCCAGTAACCTTGAAAAGAATGCAAGCCCGTATGCGCCACTGGTTAGAATTGTGGAGCATCATGGCCTTTTAGCAGATATTGCAGCATAGGTATTGATATGAATTTAAGTAATTTATTATTTGGGGTTTACCCTTATATCGCACTAACTACCTTTATAGTGGGTAGTTTAATTCGCTTTGATCGTGAGCAATACACCTGGAAGGCAGATTCCAGTCAGATATTTGAAAAAGAACAGCTGCAAAAAGGCAGCATCCTGTTTCATATCGGCGTATTAGCCTTGTTTATGGGACATTTCGCCGGTTTAGTGATACCGCATAACTGGTTTTTAGCCATGGGAGTATCCGATATGATGCACCAGGTGGTTGCTATTTCAGCGGGAGCCGCTTTTGGTTCGATATGTATGATGGGCGGAGTGATTTTATGGAAGCGCCGCATGTATCATCCACGGGTGCGAGCCAACAGTCGATTTATGGATATTTTTATTCTGGACTGGATTTTGGTAACTCTAGGGGTAGGGCTATTAACCATTCCTGTGTCTATTTACCATGCTTTTAGTGGTGATGCATCGGTTATGGTTGCGCTGGCTGAGTGGGTACAAAGTATGCTGGCGTTAAACTCGCAACCTGAATATTTAGCCGGGGTCGGGTTTATTTACAAGTTGCACTTATTTCTTGGTATGTCGGTGTTTTTCTTGTTTCCGTTTAGCCGTCTGGTACACGTCTGGAGTATGCCTTTGGGTTATATGTTTAGACCATATCAGATTGTGAGAACGAAATTTGTTAAGCAACGTTAATTAAGTTCTCGTTCCCACGCTCTGCGTGGGAATGCATGGAGCGACGCTCTGCGTCACGGAACGCAGAGCGTTCCCTTATGAATTCCCACGCAGAGCGTGGGAACTAGTGGAAGGATTATAAGTGGAATTTAAATATAAAGAACCTGTTGCAGGCTTTAGTGATGGCCTGGCGGTTTTAACAGCATACCATGAGGACTTTCTGCAGCGTGGTCAGCAATTACTGCAATTAGTTGCGAACCTTAAGGAACAGGGTATGAATGAAGAGTATGCCAACCAGTGCATGGAGGTTTATTGTCATTATCAGCATGCCACGCATTTGCATCATCAGGATGAAGAGCAGAGCCTATTTCCTTTGCTGCTAGGAAATTCTGCCCTGGTTGACGGTATGATCGAGCGCTTAATGATGGATCATGAAGAGATCGAAGATGCCTGGAATATATTAGCTGAGCAATTCAGGCAGCCGGATAAAATTACTAATTTTGATGCATTACAAAACTCCACGCAAGAGTTTGAGAAGTTGTTGCGCGAGCACTTAACGCGTGAAGACGAGGATTTTTCACCTCATGCCCGGGCCATTTTGAATGATCAGCAAAGAGCTGAATCTGGCGGAAAAATGGCAGATATGCGCCATTTGCGTGTATAGAATTAATGATGTAGAGCGGACTTTAGTCCGCTAGTCGTCTACATAATCCTAGAAACCTCAGTCGAACACAGATTTATTCACAAAACTGTGAAGCGGCGGGCACTCACCCAACAGATGACAAGTTTTACGATTATTATTTTTAATATCAGCGGTTTACAATGTTATACAGCGGTCAACTGCGGTTTCAAGGATAATGCGGGCTTAAGTCCGCTCTACTACAGAGATGTAAAAAACAGACAGGCAGGCAGTTGATGTTTTCCTAGCCCTTATTAGTAGACTGAAGTTTCCCAATAATTATTTATGGTAAAATTGAAACTATGCTACAACTATATGAAAAAAATAGTCTTTTCATTCGCTTCAAATGCTATTGCCTAAGGGGAATTAAGTAGGGGTTTGCTATAAACATGGCAAAACCACCTAAAATAAACCTCGATACACCAGCATTGTGTATTTCAGCTACTCAATAATGGGGAAACTTCAGTTAGTAGAGAATCAGAATGAAAAAAAAATCATTGAATAAGAAACACATGTTATCAGCTGTCTTTGCGACACTTTTCTTTGCTTTACCTAGCTATGCAGCTGAGAGTAATAAGCATCACTCATCTAAACATTCGTCAAAGCAAGTCAATTTTGGCCCAGGAGACCAGTACCTGCACCGTATGTCTGTTAAGCCGTCTGACTATCAAAAGCTTAAAGAGATAAGTCGCAAAGCATCTGATTTGCCTAAGCCTTTGCTTAGAAAACGTGTAGAAAAAATTAGCATTGAACTAACGGCATCAGAAGTGATAGCAGAGATAGCGCCAGGTATTTCTTATCATTACTGGACCTTTAATAACACAGTTCCAGGCCCGTTCCTGAGAGTTCGCGTAGGAGATACGGTTGAACTTAATTTGCATAATGCAGAAAATAGTAGCCATAGTCACGCAATAGATTTACATGCAGTTACCGGCCCTGGTGGCGGTATGGCGGTGACTCAGGTTGAGCCAGGAGAAAGCAAAACCCTGGTGTTTAAAGCAACGACCCCTGGCTTATATACCTACCATTGTGCGAGTGGAAATCCAGCCACGCATATTGCGAATGGTATGTATGGGATGATTTTAGTCGAACCTACTCAGGGTCTGGCGAAAGTAGATCATGAATTTTATGTGATGCAGGGAGAGCTTTATACGCATGGAAAAATTGGCAAAAAAGGTTTTCAGGCTTTTGATAGCCGAAAAATGATTGATGAGCGCCCTGAATATATAGTCTTTAATGGCCGCACGGGTGCGTTAGTCGGAGATGGGCAGTTAACAGCAAGAGTTGGCGACAAGATACGGTTATTTGTGGGTAATTCTGGCGTTGCCAAAATATCATCGTTTCATGTTATTGGCGAGATTTTTGACACGGTCTATCCCGAAGCGTCTTTAAGCAACCCGATACACAATGTGCAAACCACACTGATACCAGCAGGGGGCGCAACAATGGTTGAATTCCAGGTAGATTATCCGGGTAATTATGTGCTGGTTGATCATGCATTAACACGAATAGATAGAGGCGCCTGGGGTGTTTTAAAGGTTACGGGTAAAAAGGATAACACGCTATATTCTGGTGATAGTAGCTCCCATGCAGAGCACAGTGAAGATCATTAATGCAAATAGGTGTTTACAGTGTATGAATACTGCCCTAATACCTAAATCAATTTATGGTATATGGGAAAGAATTATTTAAACTTAGGAGGCTTTTTATGCATGAACTTGATGGCGTCAGTAGCAACCAGCAAACCAAAAGTCTGGCGATTAGTACTTTGGCTTTTACCATCTGTTTTGCAGTCTGGACTATTTTTTCCATTATCGGAATTAAAATCAAACAAAATCTTGGGCTTAACGATACTGAATTTGGCTTATTGGTGGCGACCCCTATTTTAACCGGCTCATTAAGCCGTATCTTTTTGGGAATCTGGACTGATCAGTTCGGCGGCCGGATCGTCTATTTTGTGTTAATGCTGGCAACCTCGGTATCGGTGTTTTTATTATCCATGGTATCGACTTATCCTATGTATCTGTTAGCCGCATTAGGTGTTGGATTGTCAGGGGGATCATTTGCCGTAGGAATCGCCTATGTCTCGCGCTGGTATGATGCTGATCATCAAGGTACTGCTCTAGGCATCTTTGGGATGGGTAATGTTGGGGCAGCGGTGACAAATTTTGGCGCACCTTTTCTTCTGATTGCTTATGGCTGGGAAAATGTTGCCAGGATTTATGCTGTTGTGCTGTTTGTGATGGCAATTGTTTTCTGGCTTATGACGCAAGAAGATCCATACACTAAAGCGCGGAAAGAAAGAGGAGAAAAAGTAAGGCCTGCATTAATGCAACTAGAGCCCTTAAAGCATTTAAGAGTCTGGCGCTTTGCAACGTATTACTTCTTTGTATTTGGTGGTTATGTTGCTTTAGCGCTGTGGTTGCCACGTTACTATATGGGTGTATATGATTTAGAGATTGCCACTGCTGGTATGCTAGCTGCCTGTTATGCTCTTCCAGGAAGTATATTCCGGGCCTTGGGTGGCTGGATGTCAGATAAAATCGGTGCGCGTAGAGTGATGTATCTTACTTTTCTGGGCTGCTTGATAATCCTGTTTTTTCTATCCTATCCTTCTACAGAATACACAGTACATGGCATACAAGGCTCAATTAACTTTAGCCTTGAAATCGGCATAGTGCCCTTTGTTATTTTGACCATTTTTCTGGGTTTCTTTATGTCTCTGGGTAAAGCGGCTGTCTATAAACATATTCCGGTTTATTACCCTGATCATGTCGGCTCAGTGGGTGGCCTGGTAGGTATGATTGGGGGTTTAGGTGGTTTTGTTCTACCGGTCTGCTTTGGCTTTATGAATGATGTGATCGGCGTCTGGACAAGCTGTTTTATGCTGCTTTTTGTTATTGTTGGAATTTCTGTCGTCTGGATGCATGTTTCAATAGTCTTGACAGATAGGCGACTCCATCCTGAGCTGAAAGGTCCGAAGTCTTTGCCTGAAATGATGCGTGGGCTTGATGAGAATTATCCTTAGCAAAAAACTTTGTAATGATATATTTTTTGTCAGGTTTCTGCTTTGCTTGTGGTTCGCAAGTGAATGATTGTATCGTTATTGTCAACACCAGACTTTAGGGCTGTCTAACGAAAAAAGTTACCAACCTTCGCTGAAAATCCTGGAAACGGAGCTTTAGCGAAGTGAAGATTTTTAGTCCGCGATAGCCGTAGGGCCGTTGTTTTGTCGGAGTCTGAGCGTTAGCGAAGGTGGAGACAAAATAAAAGGCCATCCGACACGGCGTCAAGTCATTTGGAGCCTATGTTCCGACCCCTTGTTGGGTCGGGACGAGGTGACGAGGACGAATCGGGGCCGCCGGAGGCATAAGTGGTCGCGTTAAGTTTTTGCTGCTTGCTTGGGCTGGGATGCCCAAAACAAGCTTTCGCAAAAATAGCGACTCCCCAAACTTGCCTTTTTGCTCCTGACCAAACGATCTCGATCGTCACGTAGAATGACCATGCTCTTCTTGAGATAGATTGGCCAGAATCAAAAAATCTTCGCAATCTTGGTAACTTTATTCCGTCAAACTGCCTAGGAATCTAATCCGCATGCTAAAAATTCTTATTATTTGCACGGGAAATTCATGCCGTAGTATTATAGGTGAGGCTTTATTTAATCACCTGGGGCAAGGGCAAATCTAGGCATTTTCTGCTGGCAGTAAGGCTAAAGGAAAAGTAAACAACAAGGCAATCGCCCTGTTAGAAAGACATGGAATAAACACGCAAGGCTTATCCAGCAAATCATGGCATAGCCTCAGTAAACAGCAGTTCGATATTATTACCGTCTGTGGCAGGGCGGCAGGAGAAACCTGCTCCAGCTATTTGTCCTCTGCTCTGAGAGTACACTGGAACACAATAGAACCCAGTCATGTTAAAGGTGGACGGGGCGCCGTATTCACAGCTTTTGAAGGTACCTATCAGGCTTTTGAACAACGCATTACTAGAATGCTGGCTTTGAATTTACGCCGCGCATGTGCCATACACCCCACGAGGATGCAATCATCTGATGGCAGTGCATGATAGCCTGCATAGCCATCTACCTGCAAGTGACCTGAAAAGGCCCGCAAGAAGCTTTCAGCATGCGCTCCTGCCCGCGTTGACTGATAATCATACAAAACGATCGGGTGCTCGGATTCATGCCCACCACTCTGATGGAGCCACATATAGGATTTCGATTTCGTCTCTCGACCATCCCGAATCACATTTAAGGTTGTTTCATCGGCCTGGAGGATCTTCTGTAGAATCAGCAGAGCATGCAGTCGATCATAAAAGGGCTGGAGCAATTCAGCGGACTTTAATACCCAGTTAGATAGCGTGGCACGAGAAAGGTCAACACTTAAGCGCTTGAAAATGGTTTCCTGCCGGTAAAAATGACTTTGATCTGGGCAGGAATGATTTCTAACTGCTCTGACTTGTCTTCGCCAGCCTCATGCAATGCATGACCGCATGCACAAACACGCTCTGCTTCAGGTAATTCATAACGGATAACTTCGCGCGGGATATCTCTGGATAATGGCTTGCGGCCTGGCTTTTTACGCTGATAGCTTAGGGTTTCTTCAGGGTCGGAATCATCCTGCTTTAAGCTATCAAGAATGGACTCCGCTTCATTAACCAACTCCATTTGACCCGGACATTTCTCACTGGAGGTGCCAAAACGCTTATGTTGCAACAGACGAAACTGCTCCTCATACCATGTCAGTTTTTTCTGTAATTGATCCACTGTCGACTGATAGTCCAGCACCATTTTGTGCAGTACATTCGTCTCGTCTGGCAGTGTTTCAGGAAGTGATTTCATGGTGTTTATTATACCGCAGAACAGGGTTAAATAATCATTTAACTGGCTGTTTTATTAGATATTTTCCACGTAAAATAACGGCAACAAATCAATTATTTATTAAGCCAGAAATAGCGGTATGAGCTTGCGCTTGCCGATAGGATAACCAGTGTAATTCACGTAAGGTTAATGATAACGGATGTTCGTTTAACTCGGTTGGCCACTGAAACTTCCCCTTATCCAGGCGCCGATAATAAAGCCAGAACCCATTACACTCCCAATAGAGTATTTTCAGTTTATCGCGAGAGCGGTTACAAAAGACAAAAATACTTCCGGCAAAGGGATCATGGCCAAACTGTTCCGAAACAATCAGTGACAGACCATTGATAGATTTACGCATATCAGTAACGCCGGTCGCCAAAAACACTTGATTAACAACAAGTCCGTTTATCATGAGATAGACCTAACCAGTTTCAGAAGCGGCTTTAATGATGCAAGTTCTGTACTGGCACAAATTTCCAGACTGAAGCCATTAGAATGAGTCACTTTGATAACTGATGAATCAGCAGGTACGCCTGATCCGTTCAACATGTCCTCTGCAACCAGTGTTACCGGAACCAATTGCTTGGCTTGTAACACTGGTGGAGCGAGCGAACTGAATTGCTTTTTGTAATAACTGAAGATATGCGGCTTGATATCATGGGCTTTGCAATACCCGACCTGAGTTAAACGACTGGCTTGCCATTGCGGTATATGATTTTGCATAGCCGCTTTATTTTGAGATGGACTCATAAATTCCTCCTGAGTTAATTGGAGGTATTAGTCTGCCATTTTTTATATTGGTTTAGAATGTGTACTTTAATTGACGCTTACTTCTATTCCGCCCCCTCTGCTTGGGTTTTCTTTTTTCTGGACGATCGTACAGTACATTATTGCACCTTAACCTAGAGAGAATATTAAACCGGCTTCCGATAGCTTTGTAAACAGGCTTCCATAGGCCATTGTTGCCAAACCAGCTATCAGTGACTGTCAATATCGGAGCGGTGGAAAAATGTTCTGCAATTGCAATCAGCATTTGAGCCGCCTGAGCCATCTTGGTCTGGAAAGGAACGACATCCGCTGAAAATCATGGAAACGTAGCTTAGCGAAGTGGTGATTTTTAGTCCCTGATAGGCGACAGGGCAATTCGCTGATTCGACGTGTGCTAGCAGCACGCGAGAGGAGCAAGAATTGCATTCCGAATAGCCGTCCAGCCAGTGAGGTAGTAATGACGAAGCGGCTTTTGTGCGTAGTCGTTGCGGACGCAGGGCGTTCAGGGCATCTCCCATCCGCTGCGTAGGTGAACGAATTATGGCGACAGGAGTCCCGGAATTTCGTGAGGTAGCATGGCGCGCCTGACCTCTTATCGTGGCGGTTTCTTTTTTTGCCTGAATTGTTTTTAAGGGGAGATAAAATCGGAAATCTAAAAATAAGCACGCCCAGCGACCTTTGACCTGTTTCAGCAACCCTACCGATACAATATTTTGTGCCCATGGATATTTGCTTTGATCCGATTTGGCAGCGTGGTCAAAAATGGCTTCACAGCCCAGGCGCGCCATGCTACCTCACGAAATTCCGGGACTCCTGTCGCCATAATTCGTTCACCTACGTAGCGGATGGGAGATGCCCTGAACGCGCTGCGTCCGCAACGACTACGCACAAAAGCCGCTTCGTCATTACTACCTCACTGGCTGGACGGCTATTCGGAATGCAATTCTTGCTCCTCTCGCGTGCTGCTAGCACACGTCGAATCAGCGAATTGCCCTGTCGCCTATCAGGGACTAAAAATCACCACTTCGCTAAGCTACGTTTCCATGATTTTCAGCGGAAGATATTTTTGCCTACTTTAGTGATAATGGAGTCATCCAGTGCAACCAATATGCGCCCATCTGTTTCAGGAGACGGAATCAGCTCCCAGATAGTTTTCCACAGCCCAGCCCACGGAAAAGTTGAAGAAGCCATGAAAGTGTAAAAGCGCTTATTCTTGATCTCAAACCCAAACAACGTATCAAGGCAACGCCAAAGATTAGAGGTCATTGATGACGTAAAAGGAACGATAATGGACAGGATCGTGTAAACGAACAGAGAGGCTCGTTCGCGGCCTAAAGTGGTTTCGGAAAAATGATCTTGAAGCGGGAGTAAAATATCGCGTAAAATGAACATGAATGAGGTCGTTTTATTTGTATAATCAATGTGTTATAAACTTTCATTATACAGTAAAACTAGGCCTCATTTACGATTAACCTGTTGTTTTTAAAAGGAATTCAAGGCTTTTAGTCAACGGAATGCCATTAATATTAGTAATATCTAATATTTCAGAAAAATAAGCATTAGCTGATATTCTTATGCTTTAAAAACTAGGAAACTTCAGTTACTGAAGGTGTGTTGGCCTTTGATGAATCAGACCGAGCACGATCTAAGTCTACAAAACGTATTTATAAGGTTTACAAGCAGAAACACAAAGGCTCCGGCGGGTATGTTAATGGACAAACGATAGTATTATTGCTGCTAGTTACCTCATCCATTACAGTGCCTGTCGGTTTTTTCTTTTATATGCCGGATCCAGCCTTAAAGCAGTGGGATAAAGAAGATAAACGGTTGAAAAAGAGCGGTATAGCAAAAAAAGATCGGCCTATTAAGCCTGAACGTGACAGTGCCTACCCGACCAAAACAGAGATTGCATTAGGCTTATTAAAAGAGTTTAAAGTTGCGCATAGCCTGATTAAAATTAAAGGCGTACTGGCTGATGCGCTTTATGGTGAAAAAGCCTTTATGGACGAAGCCGCTAAAGAATCTGGAGGCTCGCAGGTGATTAGCCAATTAAGTAAAAACCAAAATATTGAATATAGAGGTAGAATAAGGTCAGTCGAGAGCTACTTTAATTCGATTAACAAAGGCATTGATCAGATAATACGTGTACGTGGCGGCAAAGAGATTAAAGTGACTGTCAGCAGTGCACGATTAAAGGTGAGTTCACACAGTAAAAAACGCTTTGTCATTGCCTTAAAATATGACGGTGAAAACGACTATCGCTATTTAGTGGCGACAGACCTGACTTGGCGCACACAAGATATTATTCAAGCCTATACGTTGAGATGGCTGATTGAGGTTTTCTTTGAGGACTGGAAGCTTTATGAAGGATGGGGGCGTGAGGCCAAACAATTAGATGAAGAGGGATCAAGCCGTGGCCTGATTCTGAGTCTTTTGTTTGACCATTGCCTTCTCCTTCACCCAGAGCAAATAGCCCGCATTGAAAGCAAACTACCTGCGTATACCGTAGGAAGCTTACAGCGCAAGTCTCAAATGGATGTACTGCTTGAGTTCATCACGTCATTGCTAGAGTTTCCAGATCCTGGTGATAAGCTGAAAGAGTTAGGTGAATTAATAAAGGATGTGTTTCAACTGATGCCATCAGGAAAACATATGATTGGCAGAGATTTAGGGCGCTTAGGGCCAACAGCATCATTAAAGTATTGTTCTGCTGGGTGAAGGTAAGAGTTTGATGGCAATGGGATGGAAAAACTTGAACATCGAGTATAACTCAAAAATCACTGGTTGAATTAATGATATAAAATATTTTGTCTGCAATCCCGCTTTATTATTGTGTAGAATGGAATTCCATTTTAGCTTTTTAATGTCTGGGTAGGAACTATGAAATTAATCACTGCAATTATTAAACCGTTTAAACAGGAAGATGTACGCGAAGCACTATCAGAAATTGGTATTGCGGGTGTTACCGTTACTGAAGTCAAAGGCTTTGGGCGACAAAAAGGGCACACCGAATTATATCGAGGCGCTGAATATGTGGTGGATTTTTTACCGAAAGTAAAAATGGAAATTGTAGTGGCTGATGATATTGCAGACCAGGCAATAGAGACGATTATTAATGCGGCTAATACGGGGAAAATTGGTGATGGCAAGATATTTGTGTCTAATATTGAGCAGGTTATCCGTATACGTACGGGGGAAGTGGGCGAAGAGGCGATTTAAAGAGAGTTTATGATGAAACGTTTATATACTAAGAAAAATATTTTATTTTTGTTGTTAAGTCTGGCACCAGGTCTGGTAACGGCTGATGAGCTTAATCAGGCAAACACGGCGTGGGTCTTAACTTCTACTGCTCTAGTACTGTTTATGACCTTACCTGGCCTATCGCTGTTTTATGCGGGGTTGGTGCGCAGCAAAAATGTCTTGTCAGTCTTAATGCAGTGCTTTGCGATTACCTGCATGATTTCGATTTTGTGGCTGGCAGGGATGTACAGTCTGATTTTTACCGATGGCGGGGCTGTTCAGTCTTTTATCGGTGGCTTGTCTAAAGCCTTTGTGCCGAATATGGGCACTGATAGTTTGATAGGTGATATACCTGAAGCCGTATTTTTTATGTTTCAGATGACGTTTGCCATTATTACTCCGGCTTTAATCGTGGGTGCTTTTGCCGAACGAATGAAGTTTTCCACTATGATGGTGTTTAGTGCACTTTGGGCACTACTGGTGTATGTTCCAGTCTGTCACTGGGTCTGGGGTGGCGGCTGGTTAGCGGATATGGGCGTGATGGATTTTGCCGGCGGGATTGTGATTCATATTACTGCAGGTGTTTCTGCTTTAGTTGCAGCGCTGGTGCTGGGTAAACGGAAAGGTTTTCCAACGGTTGCAATGCCTCCGCATAATATGCCGATGGTTGTCACCGGAGCCGGGATGTTATGGGTAGGCTGGTTTGGATTTAATGCAGGTAGTGCGTTAACCGCTGATGGTTCTGCTGGTATGGCAATGTTAGTGACCCATATTAGCGCAGCAGCAGGCTCATTGACCTGGATGATTATCGAATGGATACGCTTTGGTAAACCCAGTGTATTGGGTATTGTAACCGGTATGGTGGCAGGTTTAGGTACCATTACTCCAGCATCAGGTTTTGTAGGCCCGGCGGGAGCATTAGCGATTGGTATTACTGCGGGTATTGTGTGTTTCTATGCAGTACAGATTATCAAGCGCCATTACCGTATAGATGACTCTCTGGATGTCTTTCCTGTGCATGGTATAGGCGGCATAGTTGGCTCGCTATTAACCGGTGTGTTTGCCGCTGAAAGCCTGGGTGGTCTGGGCCTAGGTGATGTGACCATCCTGCATCAGGTTGGTGTACAGGCGGTGGCAGTTGTGGCAACTGTTATCTGGAGTGTTTCTTTCAGTTATATTATATTGAAGGTTCTGGATAGCTTGATGGGCTTGCGTGTTTCTGATGACCAGGAAGTAGAAGGGTTGGATACTGTCTTGCATGAAGAAACTGGCTATCATAATATATAATTTACTCGGCATAGTCTAAAATAGAGTGGCCTGGATGGGTGTACTCTATTCGGCAGAAGCAATTGTTTACCCAAATGTTTAATCGGATTTTTTGAAATTTATGGACACGACACTGATAATCGAAAAATATCGTAAACCAGCGCTGATTACATTAGCGCTGTTGTTATATACATTAGCTGGTTTTGTTCTGCTGCCAAAAGTGATGCAAAGCAAACTGCCGGAAATGATTGAGGCAGAAACTGGGCGCAAAGCTTCTCTTGAGCTTGTTGAATTCAATCCGTTTTCGCTAGAACTAAGTTTGCAAGGCTTTGTTATGCATGAAAAGGATATGCAGACTTTTGTGTCTTTTAAAGAGCTATTCACGAATGTTCAGGTCTGGTCCAGTATTCGCCCGCTGAAAATCATGGAAACGTAGCTTAGCGAAGTGGTGATTTTTAGTCCCTGATAGGCGACAGGGCAATTCGCTGATTCGACGTGTGCTAGCAGCACGCGAGAGGAGCAAGAATTGCATTCCGAATAGCCGTCCAGCCAGTGAGGTAGTAATGACGAAGCGGCTTTTGTGCGTAGTCGTTGCGGACGCAGGGCGTTCAGGGCATCTCCCATCCGCTGCGTAGGTGAACGAATTATGGCGACAGGAGTCCCGGAATTTCGTGAGGTAGCATGGCGCGCCTGTTGAGACTTGCGCTGTAAGCTTCCTAGGGTATACGCAGGTAGTTTGCTTTCAATGCGGGCTATTTGCTCTGGGTGAAGGAGAAGGCAATGGTCAAACAAAAGACTCAGAATCAGGCCACGGCTTGATCCCTCTTCATCTAATTGTTTGGCCTCACGCCCCCATCCTTCATAAAGCTTCCAGTCCTCAAAGAAAACCTCAATCAGCCATCTCAACGTATAGGCTTGAATAATATCTTGTGTGCGCCAAGTCAGGTCTGTCGCCACTAAATAGCGATAGTCGTTTTCACCGTCATATTTTAAGGCAATGACAAAGCGCTTTTTCAGGCGCGCCATGCTACCTCACGAAATTCCGGGACTCCTGTCGCCGTAATTCGTTCACCTACGCAGCGAATAGGAGATGCTCCAGCCGCCCTGCGTCCGCCACAGACTGAGCACAAAGCAGCTCAGTCATGGCTACCACAAATGGCTCTACGGCTATTCGGGATAAAATTTTAGCCTCCCTCGCGCGCTATCGCGCACTTCGGATTGGCAAATTTCCCTGCGCCTTCTGGAGACTATCAGCCCGTCCGGGGCTGACAGCGACTGTGAGATCTCACCTTTAATCGTGCACTGCTGACAGTCACTTTAATCTCTTTGCCGCCACGTACACGTATTATCTGATCAATGCCTTTGTTAATCGAATTAAAGTAGCTCTCGACTGACCTTATTCTACCTCTATATTCAATATTTTGGTTTTTACGTAATTGGCTAATCACCTGCGAGCCTCCAGATTCTTTAGCGGCTTCGTCCATAAAGGCTTTTTCACCATACAGCGCATCAGCCAGTACGCCTTTAATTTTAATCAGGCTATGCGCAACTTTAAACTCTTTTAATAAGCCTAATGCAATCTCTGTTTTGGTCGGGTAGGCACTGTCACGTTCAGGCTTAATAGGCCGATCTTTTTTTGCTATACCGCTCTTTTTCAACCGTTTATCTTCTTTATCCCACTGCTTTAAGGCTGGATCCGGCATATAAAAGAAAAAACCGACAGGCACTGTAATGGATGAGGTAACTAGCAGCAATAATACTATCGTTTGTCCATTAACATACCCGCCGGAGCCTTTGTGTTTCTGCTTGTAAACCTTATAAATACGTTTTGTAGACTTAGATCGTGCTCGGTCTGATTCATCAAAGGCCAACACACCTTCAGTAATGCCATAACGTTTTAAAATTAAGACCACACTCACCCGTAGCAAACAGTCCCAGGGTATACTTGCTTTACGAAACACCCAGGATAATGCGGCTACTTTGCAATCTCCAAGGCTTGCTCGCTCAAACTTAGCCCAGCAAACAGAGTTCATTAGCAGTATGCACGTTAAACAAGTGCCCAACCAAGCGGCTTGAATCCGTGTCAAAGCGGCTCCGGGTTTTAGCTGATTGAGCGCATCATTTAAATCGTCAATATAGCTTTGGATAAAGGTGGCTGGGGCATTCATTAACATGGGATTACACCGATAAAATTACAACAACCTCAGAATACCTGATTTTACCTTCTCAATATCAAAAACTTGAACATCGAGTGATAGCCATAAATTAAAAGCGGCAGCCGCGAAGGCAAAGCGCGCGGTGATTATTGGTGGTGGCTTTATCGGTCTGGAAATGGCTGAAAATTTGTCAGGTCTGGGGCTGGAAGTCACGATTATAGAAATGGCCACACAAGTCATGCCGCCACTGGATGAAGATATGGCGAGCTACGTTAAAAGCTGTCTGCAAGATAATAATATCGGTTCTGTCGCAAAAAACAAAATCACCTTATTACCTACGATCATAAGATTTAATTTCAGCCAAAGAAATTTCACATGTTCAACTAAAAATGGTGCTATTTTTTAAGTTATTATTTTCCTGAATGACATATGATAATTGGCCTTCCCACTATATTATCGTAATTTTAATGATGGGCTGAGAAGTTTTTTATCCTGCATGGCGTTTTATCCATTTGCCCCATAAAAACAGGATACAGTTGATTTTTTACACAAACATTCGTTTTTTGCGACAGAACCATAATATCAACTTGCAATTAGGTCAGGCAGTCGAATCATTTAAGCCAACAGCTAATGGGCTGGAAGTTCGTTACTCAAATGGGTATATAGAAACGGATATGGTGTTACTCGCCATAGGCGTTGTTCCCGAATCATCACTAGCAAAACAGGCTGGATTGCAGCTAAGCGAGCGCGGGGCTATACAGGTTAATGCATAGATGCAGACTAATGATGCATCAATCTGGGCGGTAGGGGATGTAGTAGAAGTGCAGGATCTGATCACTCAGCAGCGGTTTTCATTACCTCTGGCAGGCCAGGCAAATCGACAGGGGCGCATTGCTGCCAGCTCTGTTTTAGAATGATTTAATCCGGCATTAGATAGAAAGCTCAGCTTTAAAGGTGTTTTAGGTACTGCTGTCTGCCAGGTTTTCGGCTATACCATTGGCGATGACGGGTGCCAGCGAGAAAGCCTTGCAACGAGCTGGAATACAGGATTATCAAGCTATATATTTACATCCTGGGCATCATGTGGGCTATTTCCCGGGTGCATATCCTATTCATATCAAACTGATTTTTGCTCAAAACGATGGCGGAATTCTGGGCGTGCAGGCCTTTGGTAAAGCAGGCGCGCCATGCTACCTCACGAAATTCTGGGACTCCTGTCGCCATAATTCGTTCACCTACGCAGCGGATGGGAGATGCCCTGAACGCCCTGCGTCCGCAACGACTACGCACAAAAGCCGCTTCGTCATTACTACCTCACTGGCTGGACGGCTATTCGGAATGCAATTCTTGCTCCTCTCGCGTGCTGCTAGCACACGTCGAATCAGCGAATTGCCCTGTCGCCTATCAGGGACTAAAAATCACCACTTCGCTAAGCTACGTTTCCATCGCTGTCAGCCCCGGACGGGCTGATAGTCTCCAGAAGGCGCAGGGAAATTTGCCAATCCGAAGTGCGCGATAGCGCGCGAGGGAGGCTAAAATTTTATCCCGAATAGCCGTAGAGCCATTTGTGGTAGCCATGACTGAGCTGCTTTGTGCTCAGTCTGTGGCGGACGCAGGGCGGCTGGAGCATCTCCTATTCGCTGCGTAGGTGAACGAATTACGGTGACAGGACGTCCGGAATTTCGTGAAAAGCTCAGCTTTAAAGGTGTTTAGGTACTGCTGTCTGCCAGGTTTTCGGCTATACCATTGGCGATGACGGGTGCCAGCGAGAAAGCCTTGCAACGAGCTGGAATACAGGATTATCAAGCTATATATTACATCCTGGGCATCATGTGGGCTATTTCCCGGTGCATATCCTATTCATATCAAACTGATTTTTGCTCAAAACGATGGCGGAATTCTGGGCGTGCAGGCCTTTGGTAAAGCAGGCGCGCCATGCTACCTCACGAAATTCTGGGACTCCTGTCGCCATAATTCGTTCACCTACGCAGCGGATGGGAGATGCCCTGAACGCCCTGCGTCCGCAACGACTACGCACAAAAGCCGCTTCGTCATTACTACCTCACTGGCTGGACGGCTATTCGGAATGCAATTCTTGCTCCTCTCGCGTGCTGCTAGCACACGTCGAATCAGCGAATTGCCCTGTCGCCTATCAGGGACTAAATATCCCTCCACTCCCTGTAGAGCAGACTTCAGTCCGCTACCGCTGAAAATCAGGGAAACGTAGCCTAAGCGAAGTGATGATTTTTAGTCCGCGATAGCCGTAGGGTCGTTGTTTTGTCGGAGTCTGAGCGTTAGCGAAGGTGGAGACAAAATAAAAGGCCATCCGACACGGCGTCAAGTCATTTGGAGCCTATGTTCCGACCCCTTGTTGGGTCGGGACGAGGTGACGAGGACGAATCGGGGCCGCCGGAGGCATAAGTGGTCGCGTTAAGTTTTTGCTGCTTGCTTGGGCTGGGATGCCCAAAACAAGCTTTCGCAAAAATAGCGACTCCCCGAGGTTGCTCAAAGGATAGGGCATGTGGCTTTAGCCCACCTTCAGAACACCTGACCTCGTAACTAATATTTCATATACAATCAATTGTTTACTGTTTTAGCCAGGATTCTTTGCTGATACCACAAATTTCTTTTAAACGTATCAACTAACGTATTCATTAGTCTACAATATGGGCATTGAAATTTACGGTGTCAGACTTTAATCTCCGAGATCAGGAGTTCTGACCTTTATTTGAGTGATTGGCAGACTAAAGTCCGCTCTACATGAATGCAGGAATAACGGCTAATTAATAGCAAGTTACGGATTAGATTTGTAGGGCAAAAATGGTAATACAAATTCTGTTAATTCAGGAAACATATGACTTAAGTCATACGCCAGGGCAATAACAAAAGAATAGGATAATAGCTTGCCTACCCACTTTAGCCAGATAGGTACTGGTAGTTTCTTTTTTTCTTGGAGCTTGCGTTGTACCGTAGGCCGCCATGAGGTACCTAATGCACCCAGCATTTTCTGCCTGATATGTTCCGCATAACTTTGCCCTTCCAGGCTATCACCGATTTCCATAGCTTGGCCGTCGTGCGTGAGTAAGTTGAGTCGATACCAGACGCGGGTAGTATTTCCAGAAGTTGATGAGGCATTTTGTTCGATGACAATATCTGCAATATCATCAAGCTCGGTTATTTCTTCAAGCAGAAAACCAAAGGTGTGCTGCTGTTTGCGTATCCCCATCAATCCGACTTCCACTGTCAGGCTATTGGCGATTAAAAAAAGCCCCAGCAAAAAAAGTGTTAGAGCAACTAACTCAACATACGCAGCCATTAAACCAGTTGTTACAGGCAGAAAATCTAAAAAGCCGGCAAAGAAATAATAAGCAAACACGGCAATAAATAGCCCAAATGCCATCAGACTTATTCCCATACCCTTTGAGCGACCATAGCCAAAATAAAACTGTGTGCCTGCAGCAGAGGGTGTTATCTGTGGAGTAGTTGTGCTGTTAGTGTCTCTATGCTCTATAACAGCCGAGGATTGTGCTTTAAAGCGATTTGTTGTGGCAATTTCCAGCTGTTCTGCAACCTGCAAAGGTAACTCAAAATTACGCTCATAATCTATGCCAGGCAGTGGCAGGCGAACCTGCAGTACCCAGATATGGTAATCATCACTAGGTGCTTCTGTCGAGGGTAAACCTGCGGGGGGGGTAAATACAAAATCGATGCGTATTTTTCGGCCATATTTATCTGGCTTCAGGGTTATTCTATCTTGCCACAGTGTTTCTGTGCGCCAGCTACTTTTACCGTTATTACTGCGCTGATGATACCGACGCATACAGCTGAGATGTAATGTTGCGCGTTTGGCTGATTTTGCTGCAATAGGTAGAGTCAGTTGACCAGCACAGCGGCTACCTATTTGCCCCGGAAAGGTTTTTAAGCTTACGGGAGTTTTACCAAATTTATACCAGGCCAGAGTTTGTATGATTGCCTGTACGATTATCCAGAGGCCGATAACAGGCGCGCCATGCTACCTCACGAAATTCCGGGACTCCTGTCGCCGTAATTCGTTCACCTACGCAGCGAATAGGAGATGCTCCAGCCGCCCTGCGTCCGCCACAGACTGAGCACAAAGCAGCTCAGTCATGGCTACCACAAATGGCTCTACGGCTATTCGGGATAAAATTTTAGCCTCCCTCGCGCGCTATCGCGCACTTCGGATTGGCAAATTTCCCTGCGCCTTCTGGAGACTATCAGCCCGTCCGGGGCTGACAGCGACGGAAAGCTGATAAAAAAATAAAAAACCGGAGCGGGGAGTCGCTATTTTTGCGAAAGCTTGTTTTGGGCATCCCAGCCCAAGCAAGCAGCAAAAACTTAACGCGACCACTTATGCCTCCGGCGGCCCCGATTCGTCCTCGTCACCTCGTCCCGACAAGGAGTCGGAACATAGGCTCCAAATGACTTGACGCCGTGTCGGATGGCCTTTTATTTTGTCTCCACCTTCGCTAACGCTCAGACTCCGACAAAACAACGGCCCTACGGCTATCGCGGACTAAAAATCATCACTTCGCTTAGGCTACGTTTCCCTGATTTTCAGCGTTCGCGTCAAAAGCCCCCAGGATATTATTTCCCGCTTTGATAATGGCAAACCATACGCCAGCATTCCAGATTAATGCGAACAGCCATGTTTGCCAAAACTGTTTGGCAGAGTGGGAATAAATCTGATTGCTAGTAATATTTGCCATGTCTTTGGTCTTATCGTTAGGGTAATAGATACAGTGTAGATTAAAATATTCGATACTCAATATCCAGGTTGTTGACTCTTAATTCTTTGATGGTAGAAACCAGGGCAAATAGCAGACACCCAAAATATGCAAAATAAACTCGATCAATTACAGTTTGATAACCGCTTTATCCATGAATTACCGGCTGATCAAACATCAGGACTACATCCTAGACAGGTTGAAGGCGCATGTTATTCAGCAGTCACACCAACCCCTGTCACTGCTCCTCAGCTTGTTGCTTATGCGAAAGAAGTCGCGGAATTATTTGATTTATCCGAGGATGATTGTAAATCAGATTACTTTACCCAGGTGTTTGCTGGTAACAAGTTAGCTAAGGGAATGCAGCCTTACGCGATGTGTTATGGAGGGCACCAGTTTGGCAATTGGGCTGGGCAACTGGGTGATGGCAGGGCGATTAATCTAGGTGAAGTGCTAAACCAGCAAGGCGAGCGCTGGACTATGCAGTTAAAAGGTGCAGGGCTAACACCTTATTCGCGTACGGCAGATGGTCTGGCGGTGTTACGCTCATCAGTACGTGAATTCCTATGTAGTGAAGCAATGCACCATCTAGGTGTGCCCACCACCCGTGCGTTAAGCCTGGTAACTACAGGCGAACAGGTTGTACGTGATATGTTTTATAGTGGTAACCCGCAGTTAGAAAAAGGCGCAGTGGTTTGCCGTGTCGCACCTTCCTTTATTCGTTTCGGCAGTTTTGAAATTCATGCTGCACGCAACAATGTAGATTTGCTGCGTGAACTGGTCGGTTATACCATTCGCACTCATTTTCCACATTTAGGCAGGCCCGGAGTCACAACCTATCTCGCCTGGTTTAATGAAGTTTGTGCTAAAACCGCCGAGATGATCGTGCAATGGCAGCGGGTAGGCTTTGTGCACGGGGTGATGAATACAGATAATATGTCTATTTTAGGTCTAACCATCGACTATGGACCGTATGGCTGGCTGGATAATTATGACCCGGACTGGACGCCGAATACCACGGATAGAGAATATCGTCGTTACCGTTTCGGTAATCAGCCACAAATTGCCGGATGGAATTTAAATCAGCTGGCAAATGCGATTTATCCATTGATCGAACAAGTCGAACCATTGCAGGATGCACTCAGGCTTTATAGTCAAACCTTTATCGATTCTTATCAGAACATGATCAACGAAAAGCTGGGTTTACAAGTATTTAAACCTGCGACTGATAAGCAACTTCAGGATGATCTATTAAAAATACTGGTGTTAACAGAAACGGATATGACGATTTTTTATCGTAAACTCGCCAATATTTCTACTGAAATAGATTTAACAGATGCACAATTAATGGCTGAATTGCAAGCAGCCTACTACCACCCTGAACAACTTACCGAGGCAATTGAAATGCAGATAATAAGCTGGTTACGCCAGTATATCGCCAGAGTACAACAGGATAAAACTGACGATATGCGCAGAAAGCAAATGATGAATTCAGTTAACCCAAAATATGTACTCAGAAATTACCTGGCTCAACTAGCAATCGATAAAGCAGAGCAGGGCGATAATAGTATGGTGAATGAACTATTAGAAGTGTTGCGTCACCCTTATGATGAACAACCAGAACACCAGACCTGGGCAGAAAAACGACCAGATTGGGCACGCACTAAGGCGGGCTGTTCGATGCTATCTTGTAGTTCTTGAGCTAAAAGGGAATTACAGAAAATAATTCCCTACACCCTACGCAAAAACCTGCCAGCCACCACAAGCATTAACAGACTCAATAATATCACTGCCCACTGGTTCAGCGTTGGAATTGGCTTTGCTGGAGTTGGAGTTGGTATAACAGGGGCTGATGTAATATCAATCTGTACCGTCGTAACAGCGCTAGAAAGATGACTGTCCGATACCACAAAGGTAAAACTTACCTGATTAGCGAGCGCTGCTCTTCTAATTGGCGCTGGCTTTGGCGTGTAGGTAAAGCTACCATCATGGTTCATGTGTAGTGAACCTTCTGCTGGCGGGGTAATTAAACGTGCTGTCAGTTGGGCACCATCCGGATCGGATGCGCCTGTAAATATACCCGGTGCTCTAACCTGTAGTGGCACATTCCGTGGCGTGGAGTAGTTGCCTGCTTTTGCTATTGGAGCATGATTTACTGCATTGACCGTAATTTTCACAATTGCCGTATTACTGTCAGCAATGCCGTCATTGGCCTTGTAGGTAAAACTATTCACACCTGAAAATCCGCTGTTCGGCTGATAGCTAAAGCTGCCACCGGCTAATACATGCACTATGCCATTTGCTGGCTGAGTGACGATAATGGGCTGCAGTATATTGGCATCTGGATCAGAATCGTTAGCTAACAGGCCATTAGCGACATTAACCTGTAATAAAGTATCCTGTGCAATAGAATAACTATCATCAACTGCCACTGGTGGCCTGTTAGTAAAATGCACATCGATCACAACGGTAATAATATTACTATCTAGCAGACTATCTTTTGCTTTATAGCTCATCAGTGTTCCCATTGAAAGAAGAAGTACCTAAACAAAGCAGCCTATAACCTACCTGAAGGTAGCACCACTCGAATATTTCCATCTTTTTGATTTTAATCACTTATAACAGCAAATAGACACTCTGTAGGCACCGTAAAAAAACAACAAATAATTTCAAATAAAGCTTGCATTTGCCGAAAAATTTTTCTAAAAATTTCCGTTTTAATCACCTCATAAACGGATATCACCCATGCTTAAAGACCTACCACTCTCTGAACATATTCACCAACACTGCAATGAAAGTATGGAACGTGCCCTGTTAGCAGAGCGTCATCCTTTGTGAGCTCGTTCATGCCCAGAGTTGAAGGATATCGACTTTATTCGCCTTGGGTTATTACGCTGTATCAGTGTAGTCGATAGTGGTCGCCATTTCCTCCAAACCAATGAACAGATTTATGGCCAGCTGCTTCCCCACTCAACGTATTTTAAATCACTGAAGTCGCATAGACGAACAAGTATGCTTGAGGCATTTGAACAGCAGAGCTATCATCTTCACGCTGAAATACTGCTATCGCAAGGCATTGATTATCTTAAAGCATTCCCAGAACTTGACGAATACACCATAGAAGCAGCGGATGGACATTTTATTGATCATGCCTGCCATACTGAAAAAAACAGCAAGGGGAAAGTTTATGCGGCCGGGGGGATTTACGCGTTGAATCTCAGAAGTGGGTTGCTCAGATTTCTTTGTCTGGTGACAAACGGAACTCAGAGACATCAAGAAATACCTGTGTTACGAGATCATATTGAAAAGCAAAACAAGGGAAATAACAGCTCTCAGAAACATCTCTATGTCTACGATAAAGCCGTCACCGACGCTGCCAGCCATGGAGAGCGAACGCGAGGGCTGGTAGTCCCCAGAAGGCGTAGGGCCGTTGTTTTGTCGGAATCGTAGCGCTAGCGTAGGTGTAGACAAAATAAAAGGCATTCCGGAACGCCGTCCAGTCATTTGAGGGAGTGTTACGAAGCCAGCACCGAGTTTACGATGGTAATGGCGAAGTGGCACGTACGCAGGACGTCTGGGGCGCCGAAGGCATTAGTGGTCGCGTTAAGTTTTTGCTGCTTGCTTGGGCTGGGATGCCCAAAACAAGCTTTCGCAAAAATAGCGACTCCCCGTCTTTGTCTGGTGGGATCGGCAGAAACGACATGCTAATTACATGATTTCAATGCTAAAAGAAAATTCAATTGCGACTCTGGTTGAGTCTATCCCTTTTGACTCCCAGCATGAGATCAATACAGGAGTTGAAGCATACAGTGTGTACGAAAACAAGGGCATCAAACGCTGTCAGCCCCGGACGGGCTGATAGTCTCCAGAAGGCGCAGGGAAATTTGCCAATCCGAAGTGCGCGATAGCGCGCGAGGGAGGCTAAAATTTTATCCCGAATAGCCGTAGAGCCATTTGTGGTAGCCATGACTGAGCTGCTTTGTGCTCAGTCTGTGGCGGACGCAGGGTGGCTGGAGCATCTCCTATTCGCTGCGTAGGTGAACGAATTACGGCGACAGGAGTCCCGGAATTTCGTGAGGTAGCATGGCGCGCCTGTTTAACGTGGTGGATTACCGTGATCCAGAAACCGGAAAACTTCACCGGTTTGTGACAACCTTGCCAATGACTATTAACCCTGGAACCATTGCCATGCTGTATTTCAAGCGATGGACGATTGAAAAGACATTCAATAACACTAAAAGTAATTTCAAGGAAACTAAAGCTTGGTCTTCCAATACCCGCTCACTTAAAAATCAAATGCGTCTGACTGCAATGAGCTATAATTTAATGCGCGTGTTTGAAGAGATTTCAAAAACACAACAGCCAGAATTGATTCATCCATCGGATAAAAAATATAGCGAGGCTCTGGAGATTAGGCAACAACAGGCCCAAAAACGAGATCGTTTTGTGAATCCATTATTTTTCTAGGCAAGAATATCTCGTATCAGCTCGTATACCATTCGATCAGTTCAAAACGCAATAATAACAGGAATGTCTTTACAGTGCTTTATGAGCTCTCTTGTGGCGAGGTTAGTTTTGCCGCCTCAATTGATAGGGGAACACTGATGTTATAGCTAAAGCTATCAAGTCCGGCATAATCTGTTACAGGCGTATATTTAAAACTACCGTCCTTATTCAGTTGCACACTACCATTTGTTGGTTGACTGACAATCAATGCCGTCAACTGATCTGCATCAAGATCTATATCATTAGCCAATACACCCTGAGTGGCGCTGATCTGCAACACGGTATTCCGCGCTGTGCTGTAGCTATCAGCTCCTGCCAGAGGTGGATGATTGGTATGATTAACATGTAAGGTCACAGTGACAATCTTGCTGTTTAAGTGACTGTCACTAGCCATATAGGAATAGCTATCAACGCCCTGAAAACCGGGAGCCGGTTGATAGGTGAAGCCGCCGTCTAAGTCCTGATGCAATGCGCCATTAGCTGGAAAAGTCTGAATCAAAACAAACAGCTTATCGCCATCTATATCCAGGTCATTTGCCAATAAGCCCGGAGCTGGAATAGTTAAAATGCCATCTTGGACCACACTGTAGGCATCACCCGGGGCCGCTATAACCGGGATCAGGTTTATAGGTAAATGAACCATCCAGCATCATTTGCAGGGTACCATGGCTGACGCTAGTTGGGATATTGCTTACCAGTAGTGTATCGCCATCAATATCCAGGTCATTGGCTAACAGTCCATTGGCGGTTGTTACTGTTAAAAGGTCACCCTGAGTTATGGTATAGGCATCAGCATTCGGTAGTACAGGATGGTTAACATGGGTTACTGTAATGGTGACTGTTGCCACGACACTATTAACTTTTCCATCATTCGCTTTGTAGGTAAAACTGTCTGTACCAAAAAAACCGAAGTTGGGTTTATAAGTAAAGCTGCCATCAAGACTCATCTGTAAAGCACCATTAGCCACTGATGAAACTATACTATTCACGCGCAAGATATTACCATCAACATCATGGTCATTGGCCAGCAGTCCTTTGGCTACAGTTACTTTCAAGAAACCATCTTCACCCACAGAATATAAATCATCAGTTGCCACAGGCGCATCATCCACTGGATGTACGTTGATGGTAATTGTTACCTCATTACTCAGTAAATGTCCGTCCCAGGCTTTATAAGTAAAACTATCCGTACCATTAAAGTTGGTGTTTGGGGTGTAAATAGAGCTACCATCCCAAGGAACCCATTTCACTTTTCCGTGCGCAGGAGCGCTGGTTTGTAATCCAGCAAAGGTGTCTCCATCAGGGTCGATGTCATTGTTTAACACACCCTGAGCTGAAGTCACCTTAATGGGCGTATCTTCAGGCGTGTTATAGACATCAGCCTGAGCTACAGGGGCATCATTAACTGCATGAACGTCAATGCTGACTGTCGTTTCATTACTCCCTAACGTGCCATCTGAAATCTTATAGATGAAACTATCCAGGCCATTAAAATTAGGATTAGGCGTATAGCTAAAACTACCATCGAGATTAAAATTCACGATTCCGTTTGCCGGATTAGTAAATTTAAAAGCCCGTAGCTTATCTCCGTCTATATCACTATCATTAGCCAATACACCTTGCTGCGCAATAATCTGCAATACTGTATCTTCAGGGATCACATAGTGATCATTGACTCCAACAGGTGCATCATTCACCGCATCAATGTTTAACGTACTGTTACCGTGTTACTATCAAGTTGAGCATCGTTTGCTTTATAGCTAAAACTATCCAGACCGTTGTAATTAGTTGCGGGGGTATAGTCAAAGCTGCCATCCTTATTGATCTGTAGCGTGCCGTTGCTAACATTACTGACTAAGCTAACTGTCAGTTGATTATGTTCTGGATCGGAGTCGTTATGAAGTAATCCATGGGCTGCATCAATACTTATGCCAGTATCTTCATGGACACTATAGGCATCCGCCAAAGCGACAGGTGGGTCATTTACCAGGGTGACCGTAATCGTGACAGTCACATCACCCGAACCCAGTTTTCCGTCAGACACTTTATAGATAAAATTGTCATCACCCGTAAAATTAGTAGCCGGAGTATAAACAACTGAAGTTTCCCAATTATTGAGTAGCTGAAATACACAATGCTGGTGTATCGAGGTTTATTTTAGGTGGTTTTGCCATGTTTATCATCAGTGTTCCCCTATCAATTGAGGCCGTGAAACTAACCTCGCCACAAGAGAGCTCATAAAGCACTGTAAAGACATTCCTGTTATTATTGCGTTTTGAACTGCCCGAATGGTATACGAGCTGATACGAGATATTCTTGCCTGGAAAAATAATGGATTCACAAAACGATCTCGTTTTTGAGCCTGTTGTTGCCTTATCTCCAGAGCCTCGCTATATTTTTTATCCGATGGATGAATCAATTCTGGCTGTTGTGTTTTTGAAATCTCTTCAAACACGCGCATTAAATTATAGCTCATTGCAGTCAGGCGCATTTGATTTTCAAGTGAGCGGGTATTGGAAGACCAAGCTTTAGTTTCCTTGAAATTACTTTTAGTGTTATTGAATGTCTTTTCAATCGTCCATCGCTTGAAATACAGCATGGCAATGGTTCCAGGGTTAATAGTCATTGGCAAGGTTGTCATAAACCGGTGAAGTTTTCCGGTTTCTGGATCACGGTAATCCACCACGTTAAATTTGATGCCCTTGTTTTCGTACACACTGTATGCTTCAACCCCTGTATTGATCTCATGGCGGGAGTCAAAAGGGATAGACTCAACCAGAGTCGCAATTGAATTTTCTTTTAGCATTGAAATCATGTAATTAGCATGTCGTTTCTGCCGATCCCACCAGACAAAGTCGGTGACGGCTTTATCGTAGACATAGAGATGTTTCTGAGAGCTGTTATTTCCCTTGTTTTGCTTTTCAATATGATCTCGTAACACAGGTATTTCTTGATGCCTCTGAGTTCCATTTGTCACCAGACAAAGAAATCTGAGCAACCCACTTCTGAGATTCAACGCGTAAATCCCCCCGGCCGCATAAACTTTCCCCTTGCTGTTTTTTTCAGTACGGCAGGCATGATCAATAAAATGTCCATCCGCTGCTTCTATGGTGTATTCGTCAAGTTCCGGTAATGCTTTAAGATAATCAATGTCTTGCGATAGCAGTGTTTCAGAGTGAAGATGGTAGCTCTGCTGTTCAAATGCCTCAAGCATACTTGTTCGTCTATGCGACTTCAGTGATTTAAAATACGTTGAGTGGGGAAGCAGCTGGCCATAAATCTGTTCATTGGTTTGGAGGAAATGGCGACCACTATCGACTACACTGATACAGCGTAATAACCCAAGGCGAATAAAGTCGATATCCTTCAACTCTGGGCATGAACGAGCCCACAAAGGATGACGCTCTGCTAACAGGGCACGTTCCATACTTTCATTGCAGTGTTGGTGAATATGTTCAGAGAGTGGTAGGTCTTTAAGCATGGGTGATATCCGTTTATGAGGTGATTAAAACGGAAATTTTTAGAAAAATTTTTTCGGCAATTGCAAGCTTTATTTGAAATTATTTGTTGTTTTTTTACGGTGCCTACAGAGTGTCTATTTGCTGTTATAAGTGATTAAAATCAAAAAGATGGAAATATTCGAGTGGTGCTACCTTCAGGTAGGTTATAGGCTGCTTTGTTTAGGTACTTCTTCTTTCAATGGGAACACTGATGATGTTTATAGCAAACCCCTACTTAATTCCCCCGCTGAAAATCAGGGAAACGGAGCCTAAGCGAAGTGATGATTTTTAGTCCGCGATAGCCGTAGGGCCGTTGTTTTGTCGGAGTCTGAGCGTTAGCGAAGGTGGAGACAAAATAAAAGGCCATCCGACACGGCGTCAAGTCATTTGGAGCCTATGTTCCGACCCCTTGTTGGGTCGGGACGAGGTGACGAGGACGAATCGGGGCCGCCGGAGGCATAAGTGGTCGCGTTAAGTTTTTGCTGCTTGCTTGGGCTGGGATGCCCAAAACAAGCTTTCGCAAAAATAGCGACTCCCCGATTAGGCAATAGCATTTGAAACGAATGAAAAGACTATTTTTTTCATATAGCTGTAGCATATTTTCAATTTTACCATAAATAATTATTGGGAAACTTCAGATAGTAAAATTCTACCCAGTATTTTAGAATGATTTGATTTCATTTTTCTAGTGTAGTAATTATTCGGGGTTGATAAGCAGGGTATTTTATAGATTACTGCTATTGAATATAATTATCTATTACTCTGTCTAAAAAAGTTATTGTACTAGTAGAGGAAAGTCGAACTATAGTTTCTCAGATAAATAATTTCCAAATTTGGAGCGCTTAAACTTAGGCGGTAACAACGAAATCTTCCCGCAATTTTTGCATAACACAAATCACTTTACTGGCATCATGCATATAAGTGTTAAAAGTTTGCACAACTGAATCATGAAGATCTTCAAAAGTTTTAAAATACTTCATATGAGTCGAATCGCGTTTCGTATTTTTCCATAATTTCTCAATCGGATTAAAATCCGGCGAGAACGCAGGGAGACGTTCTACTGTCAAACGATCTACATTAGCTAACTTAAATTCCTTAATAACACCGCTTCCATGATACGGGGCACCATCTTCAATTAGAATAATCTTGCCTTTATAATAAGCCAGCAATTGTGTTAAAAACTCAACATAGCTTTCACCATTAAAACGCCCAGATGTTTCAGCGTGTTGTAATATCATTGGCTTATAACTCTCGATTAAGACGTTGTCGGCAATAGAATATATCGCTTCCATAAAAAGCTTCTGTGTTGGATATTTCTCATTTTTTAAGCTTTTAAGAATAGCTAAAAATTCTTGAGGCAGCCCACGCTGAAAATCATGGAAACGGAGCTTAGCGAAGTGGTGATTTTTAGTCCCTGATAGGCGACAGGGCAATTTGCTGATTCGACGTGTGCTAGCAGCACGCGAGAGGAGCAAGAATTGCATTCCGAATAGCCGTCCAGCCAGTGAGGTAGTAATGACGAAGCGGCTTTTGTGCGTAGTCGTTGCGGACGCAGGGCGTTCAGGGCATCTCCCATCCGCTGCGTAGGTGAACGAATTATGGCGACAGGAGTCCCGGAATTTCGTGAGGTAGCATGGCGCGCCTGGCTTCTTTTAAAAGTCTAAGTGACTTTGGTTTTATCTCATAAGCCAATGATTCTCGGTATTGAAAACTCCCTCCTTCGAGTTCGATCGTACCAAACATTTTCAACCCTTTTCGAATCCCTGATGTTTTCACTGTGGGTTGCTCTCCTATTGGAGCCCAGGTTCGTGCCAATGAACCCCACATAGCAAATGACACCTCACGCTGAAAATCCTGGAAACGGAGCTTTAGCGAAGTGAAGATTTTTAGTCCGCGATAGCCGTAGGGCCGTTGTTTTGTCGGAGTCTGAGCGTTAGCGAAGGTGGAGACAAAATAAAAGGCCATCCGACACGGCGTCAAGTCATTTGGAGCCTATGTTCCGAACCCTTGTTGGGTCGGTACGAGGTGACGAGGACGAATCGGGGCCGCCGGAGGCATAAGTGGTCGCGTTAAGTTTTTGCTGCTTGCTTGGGCTGGGATGCCCAAAACAAGCTTTCGCAAAAATAGCGACTCCCCAATCACCGAATAAAACGACACTCTTTTCTTCTACCGCCTTTTCCATAATGGCAGGCAATGTTTCTTCCAGCCACGTTTTTCTTTCAGGCTCGTACTTTTCTTCTTCTTGGCGATCAGTCACAAAACGAGCTTTTTGATAACTGAAGCCCAGTTTTTTCATTAGGCTTGATAAATAGTTCAAGTTATAACGACTTCAAATTTTAACCAAATAAGCTCGGCAATCATCGCAGTATTCCATATTCCACACATCAGTGTTCCCATTGAAAGAAGAAGTACCTAAACAAAGCAGCCTATAACCTACCTGAAGGTAGCACCACTCGAATATTTCCATATTTTTGATTTTAATCACTTATAACAGCAAATAGACACTCTGTAGGCACCGTAAAAAAACAACAAATAATTTCAAATAAAGCTTGCAATTACCGAAAAAAATTTTCTAAAAATTTCCGTTTTAATCACCTCATAAACGGATATCACCCATGCTTAAAGACCTACCACTCTCTGAACATATTCACCAACACTGCAATGAAAGTATGGAACGTGCCCTGTTAGCAGAGCGTCATCCTTTGTGGGCTCGTTCATGCCCAGAGTTGAAGGATATCGACTTTATTCGCCTTGGGTTATTACGCTGTATCAGTGTAGTCGATAGTGGTCGCCATTTCCTCCAAACCAATGAACAGATTTATGGCCAGCTGCTTCCCCACTCAACGTATTTTAAATCACTGAAGTCGCATAGACGAACAAGTATGCTTGAGGCATTTGAACAGCAGAGCTACCATCTTCACTCTGAAACACTGCTATCGCAAGGCATTGATTATCTTAAAGCATTCCCAGAACTTGACGAATACACCATAGAAGCAGCGGATGGACATTTTATTGATCATGCCTGCCATACTGAAAAAAACAGCAAGGGGAAAGTTTATGCGGCCGGGGGGATTTACGCGTTGAATCTCAGAAGTGGGTTGCTCAGATTTCTTTGTCTGGTGACAAACGGAACTCAGAGGCATCAAGAAATACCTGTGTTACGAGATCATATTGAAAAGCAAAACAAGGGAAATAACAGCTCTCAGAAACATCTCTATGTCTACGATAAAGCCGTCACCGACTTTGTCTGGTGGGATCGGCAGAAACGACATGCTAATTACATGATTTCAATGCTAAAAGAAAATTCAATTGCGACTCTGGTTGAGTCTATCCCTTTTGACTCCCGCCATGAGATCAATACAGGGGTTGAAGCATACAGTGTGTACGAAAACAAGGGCATCAAATTTAACGTGGTGGATTACCGTGATCCAGAAACCGGAAAACTTCACCGGTTTGTGACAACCTTGCCAATGACTATTAACCCTGGAACCATTGCCATGCTGTATTTCAAGCGATGGACGATTGAAAAGACATTCAATAACACTAAAAGTAATTTCAAGGAAACTAAAGCTTGGTCTTCCAATACCCGCTCACTTGAAAATCAAATGCGCCTGACTGCAATGAGCTATAATTTAATGCGCGTATTTGAAGAGATTTCAAAAACACAACAGCCAGAATTGATTCATCCATCGGATAAAAAATATAGCGAGGCTCTGGAGATAAGGCAGCAACAGGCTCAAAAACGAGATCGTTTTGTGAATCCATTATTTTTCCAGGCAAGAATATCTCGTATCAGCTCGTATACCATTCAGGCAGTTCAAAACGCAATAATAACAGGAATGTCTTTACAGTGCTTTATGAGCTCTCTTGTGGCGAGGTTAGTTTCACGGCCTCAATTGATAGGGGAACACTGATGATTCCACAATGAAATCCATTGTCTTCTGGGCCTTTCTTTATCAACTCAACTAATTTATTTTTCTGGTCTTTAGTTAACTTTGACTTCCGACCACGTCCTTGATAGTGTTGCCCTATTAACCAACCGACACCTTTATGCATGAATGTTTTCAGCCAATTTATAATGGTTTTTTCACAGACTCCCATTAGGCGTGCTATTTCTTTGATTCCCATGCATTCACTGAACCAGAGTAGAGCTTGAGTTAATCGATATAAACGAATATTACTTAGCTTGAGAGCTGTCGCCATATTTTTTTTTAGTCGGTCTACAATTGACTTTGAAAAAGTGAGGGATACCATTTTTGACTGTTTCCGTTAGTGTTGGGACGAAAATTATAAGCCAGTTTCCCCTCTGTCGTTTTTGTTTGTTCGGAAATTAATTTTCTGAAAGTCTATATAAGCATTGGTAGCTCTTTTGGATAGCTTAAATAACCCGGGAAATAATCTGGTATTGTGCAAGTCATTCGCTTAACAATTGCAAATATTCATAAAAATCCATAAGTAATGGAGCTTACTATTTATGGTTAGAAAATACAATTGCCGAGATTGTGTGATAGCGCACAATTTCAGAAAAAATTTAATCATGCGCTGGGTGGAATAGTGTATTTTCCAGCACAAGACACACGAAAACATATCAAATCTGTCATCATATATCGCGTACGTATTTATAGGTTGAGGGTGTTTTACATGTCACGTTTGTGCCGGAAAACGCTATGCTATTCCCGCCCTACGCCTGTTTTAATCGATGTTGGTGAATATGTTCAGAGAGTGGTAGGTCTTTAAGCATGGGTGATATCCGTTTATGAGGTGATTAAAACGGAAATTTTTAGAAAAATTTTTTCGGCAATTGCAAGCTTTATTTGAAATTAGTTGTTGTTTTTTTACGGTGCATACAGAGTGTCTATTTGCTGTTATAAGTGATTAAAATCAAAAAGATGGAAATATTCGAGTGGTGCTACCTTCAGGTAGGTTATACTCGATGTTCAAGTTTTTCCATCCCATTGCCATCAAACTCTTACCTTCACCCAGCAGAACAATACTTTAATGATGCTGTTGGCCCTACGCTGAAAATCAGGGAAACGGAGCCTAAGCGAAGTGATGATTTTTAGTCCGCGATAGCCGTAGGGCCGTTATTTTGTCGGAGTCTGAGCGTTAGCGAAGGTGGAGACAAAATAAAAGGCCATCCGACACGGCGTCAAGTCATTTGGAGCCTATGTTCCGACCCCTTGTTGGGTCGGGACGAGGTGACGAGGACGAATCGGGGCCGCCGGAGGCATAAGTGGTCGCGTTAAGTTTTTGCTGCTTGCTTGGGCTGGGATGCCCAAAACAGGCTTTCGCAAAAATAGCGACTCCCCGAAGCGCCCTAAATCTCTGCCAATCATATGTTTTCCTGATGGCATCAGTTGAAACACATCGACTTTATTAATTCACCTAACTCTTTCAGCTTATCACCAGGATCTGGAAACTCTAGCAATGACGTGATGAACTCAAGCAGTACATCCATTTGAGACTTGCGCTGTAAGCTTCCTACGGTATACGCAGGTAGTTTGCTTTCAATGCGGGCTATTTGCTCTGGGTGAAGGAGAAGACAATGGTCAAACAAAAGACTCAGAATCAGGCCACGGCTTGATCCCTCTTCATCTAATTGTTTGGCCTCACGCCCCCATCCTTCATAAAGCTTCCAGTCCTCAAAGAAAACCTCAATCAGCCATCTCAACGTATAGGCTTGAATAATATCTTGTGTGCGCCAAGTCAGGTCTGTCGCCACTAAATAGCGATAGTAGTTTTCACCGTCATATTTTAAGGCAATGACAAAGCGTTTTTTACTGTGAGAACTCACCTTTAATCGTGCACTGCTGACAGTCACTTTAATCTCTTTGCCGCCACGTACACGTATTATCTGATCAATGCCTTTGTTAATCGAATTAAAGTAGCTCTCGACTGACCTTATTCTACCTCTATATTCAATATTTTGGTTTTTACGTAATTGGCTAATCACCTGCGAGCCTCCAGATTCTTTAGCGGCTTCGTCCATAAAGGCTTTTTCACCATACAGCGCATCAGCCAGTACGCCTTTAATTTTAATCAGGCTATGCGCAACTTTAAACTCTTTTAATAAGCCTAATGCAATCTCTGTTTTGGTTGGGTAGGCACTGTCACGTTCAGGCTTAATAGGCCGATCTTTTTTTGCTATACCGCTCTTTTTCAACCGTTTATCTTCTTTATCCCACTGCTTTAAGGCTGGATCCGGCATATAAAAGAAAAAACCGACAGGCACTGTAATGGATGAGGTAACTAGCAGCAATAATACTATCGTTTGTCCATTAACATACCCGCCGGAGCCTTTGTGTTTCTGCTTGTAAACCTTATAAATACGTTTTGTAGACTTAGATCGTGCTCGGTCTGATTCATCAAAGGCCAACACACCTTCAGTAATGCCATAACGTTTTAAAATTAAGACCACACTCACCCGTAGCAACCAGTCCCAGGGTATACTTGCTTTACGAAACACCCAGGATAATGCGGCTACTTTGCAATCTCCAAGGCTTGCTCGCTCAAACTTAGCCCAGCAAACAGAGTTCATTAGCAGTATGCCCGTTAAACAAGTGCCCAACCAAGCGGCTTGAATCCGTGTTAAAGCGGCTCCGGGTTTTAGCTGATTGAGCGCATCATTTAAATCGTCAATATAGCTTTGGATAAAGGTGGTGGGGCATTCATTAACATGGGCTTACACCGATAAAATTACAACAACCTCAGAATACCTGATTTTACCTTCTCAATATCAAAAACTTGAACATCGAGTAAAAGAAAATTCAATTGCGATTCTGGTTGAGTCTATCCCTTTTGACTCCCAGCATGAGATCAATACAGGAGTTGAAGCATACAGTGTGTACGAAAACAAGGGCATCAAATTTAACGTGGTGGATTACCGTGATCCAGAAACCGGAAAACTTCACCGGTTTGTGACAACCTTGCCAATGACTATTAACCCTGGAACCATTGCCATGCTGTATTTCAAGCGATGGACGATTGAAAAGACATTCAATAACACTAAAAGTAATTTCAAGGAAACTAAAGCTTGGTCTTCCAATACCCGCTCACTTGAAAATCAAATGCGCCTGACTGCAATGAGCTATAATTTAATGCGCGTGTTTGAAGAGATTTCAAAAACACAACAGCCAGAATTGATTCATCCATCGGATAAAAAATATAGCGAGGCTCTGGAGATTAGGCAGCAACAGGCTCAAAAACGAGATCGTTTTGTGAATCCATCATTTTTCCAGGCAAGAATATCTCGTATCAGCTCGTATACCATTCGGGCAGTTCAAGACGCAATAATAACAGGAATGTCTTTACAGTGCTTTATGAGCTCTCTTGTGGCGAGGTTAGTTTCACGGCCTCAATTGACAGGGGAACACTGATGATCCTGTTACATATCAGCTGGAAAATACCGATTACCAGATTACTAATCATGCCAATGTCTTTTCGCATAAAAACCTGGATATAGGCACGCGTTTTTTTCTTGAGCATTTACCTAAAGGTAATCAGTATCAGCAGGTCATTGATCTTGGTTGTGGAAATGGTGTAGTAGGACTTGTCTTTGCGGCAAGCAATCTTGATGCTCTATTACTCGATGTTCAAGTTTTCAGCTATAACTGGGCTAAGAAAAGTAAATTTTTCCGGCTTTGTTTTATAAGTGATTGATTTACAATGATGTTGATGCTTTCTTTGTCAGTAAAATCATCAATAAAATCAATCAGTTAAAAAACTTGAACATCGAGTATTACATTTTATAGATGAATCCTATATGGCACTGGCATCTGCTAAGCACAACTACCAGCGTGCATTTAAAGGTCGAAGAGCAACTTATACTACGGCTGATGCATTAACAGGTTTTGCGCCTGATACTGTATATCTGATTTTATGTAATCCACCTTTTCATCAGCAAACTACAATAGGCAGCCATATAGCCATGCGTATGTTTCAGCAGGTAAAACAGATATTACGTGTGGATGATGAGCTCTGGGTTATCGGCAATCGTCATCTGGGTTATCAATCTAGTCTGAAAAAATATTTTTCTAAAGTTGAGTTAGTTGCATCGAATGCTAAATTCACTATTCTTAAAGCTTCCAGTTGAGGGTGCCTAGAGTGCAGTGTGTTAAATCACCAATCCAAATAGAAGAGACAATTAAGAAATCAAGCTTTATAGGCTTAATTTATCCCTGTAGCAGTGAAGCGGAGGCGACCACATATTTAAATGTTTTGCGTACGCATCATGCATCTGCGAACCATATCGCATTTGCCTATCGTATAAAGACAGATAAAGGCACGGTATGTCGCTTTAATGATGCGGGGGAACCCTCTGGAACAGCTGGAAAACCAATCTTTAAATATATCGAAGGACATGAGCTGATCAATGTACTATGTGTCGTGGTTCGTTATTTTGGTGGAATAAAATTAGGCGCAGGGGGCTTAACTCGTGCCTATGGTAATACTGCAAAACAAGCAATTGAAGCCGCTGATATTAACGAGTTTATTGAGCTGACAACATTGCTGTTTGTCCTGGATTATCATCAATTACAAGGATTTGAATATACCTTGAACAAGTTTTCGGGAAAAATTATTAACAAGGATTTTACCGGGCAAGTTAAATTTCTAGTGCAACTGCCCGAAAGTCAGTGCGATGATTTTTTAAAGCTTTATCCAGGTGGAGTTTACCAACTGAAGTTTCCCAATAATTATTTATGGTAAAATTGAAACTATGCTACAACTATATGAAAAAAACAGTCTTTTCATTCGTTTCAAATGCTATTGTCTAAGGGGAATTAAGTAGGGGTTTGCTATAAACATCATCAGTGTTCCCATTGAAAGAAGAAGTACCTAAACAAAGCAGCCTATAACCTACCTGAAGGTAGCACCACTCGAATATTTCCATCTTTTTGATTTTAATCACTTATAACAGCAAATAGACACTCTGTAGGCACCGTAAAAAAACAACAAATAATTTCAAATAAAGCTTGCAATTGCCGAAAAAATTTTTCTAAAAATTTCCGTTTTAATCACCTCATAAACGGATATCACCCATGCTTAAAGACCTACCACTCTCTGAACATATTCACCAACACTGCAATGAAAGTATGGAACGTGCCCTGTTAGCAGAGCGTCATCCTTTGTGGGCTCGTTCATGCCCAGAGTTGAAGGATATCGACTTTATTCGCCTTGGGTTATTACGCTGTATCAGTGTAGTCGATAGTGGTCGCCATTTCCTCCAAACCAATGAACAGATTTATGGCCAGCTGCTTCCCCACTCAACGTATTTTAAATCACTGAAGTCGCATAGACGAACAAGTATGCTTGAGGCATTTGAACAGCAGAGCTACCATCTTCACTCTGAAACACTGCTATCGCAAGGCATTGATTATCTTAAAGCATTCCCAGAACTTGACGAATACACCATAGAAGCAGCGGATGGACATTTTATTGATCATGCCTGCCATACTGAAAAAAACAGCAAGGGGAAAGTTTATGCGGCCGGGGGGATTTACGCGTTGAATCTCAGAAGTGGGTTGCTCAGATTTCTTTGTCTGGTGACAAACGGAACTCAGAGGCATCAAGAAATACCTGTGTTACGAGATCATATTGAAAAGCAAAACAAGGGAAATAACAGCTCTCAGAAACATCTCTATGTCTACGATAAAGCCGTCACCGACTTTGTCTGGTGGGATCGGCAGAAACGACATGCTAATTACATGATTTCAATGCTAAAAGAAAATTCAATTGCGACTCTGGTTGAGTCTATCCCTTTTGACTCCCGCCATGAGATCAATACAGGGGTTGAAGCATACAGTGTGTACGAAAACAAGGGCATCAAATTTAACGTGGTGGATTACCGTGATCCAGAAACCGGAAAACTTCACCGGTTTGTGACAACCTTGCCAATGACTATTAACCCTGGAACCATTGCCATGCTGTATTTCAAGCGATGGACGATTGAAAAGACATTCAATAACACTAAAAGTAATTTCAAGGAAACTAAAGCTTGGTCTTCCAATACCCGCTCACTTGAAAATCAAATGCGCCTGACTGCAATGAGCTATAATTTAATGCGCGTATTTGAAGAGATTTCAAAAACACAACAGCCAGAATTGATTCATCCATCGGATAAAAAATATAGCGAGGCTCTGGAGATTAGGCAGCAACAGGCCCAAAAACGAGATCGTTTTGTGAATCCATTATTTTTCCAGGCAAGAATATCTCGTATCAGCTCGTATACCATTCGGGCAGTTCAAAACGCAATAATAACAGGAATGTCTTTACAGTGCTTTATGAGCTCTCTTGTGGCGAGGTTAGTTTCACGGCCTCAATTGATAGGGGAACACTGATGATAAACATGGCAAAACCACCTAAAATAAACCTCGATACACCAGCATTGTGTATTTCAGCTACTCAATCGCTGTCAGCCCCGGACGGGCTGATAGTCTCCAGAAGGCGCAGGGAAATTTGCCAATCCGAAGTGCGCGATAGCGCGCGAGGGAGGCTAAAATTTTATCCCGAATAGCCGTAGAGCCATTTGTGGTAGCCATGACTGAGCTGCTTTGTGCTCAGTCTGTGGCGGACGCAGGGCGGCTGGAGCATCTCCTATTCGCTGCGTAGGTGAACGAATTACGGCGACAGGAGTCCCGGAATTTCGTGAGGTAGCATGGCGCGCCTGAATTGGGAAACTTCAGTTTACCAATAGCCAGCCCGAGTGCATTTTCTTGTTAGTTAACTCGCATTTAATAAACTGTTCAAATGGTTACGATTGACTACGAGTGCAACGAGCCTCGCTCCCAAACTCTGTTTGGGAATGCATGCACAGTAAGCTCTGCTTACCGAACCTACTCACAGCAGAGCTGTTCGTCCATGTATTCCCAAGCGGAGCTTAGCAAATAAGTTTTGTGTGATTGTGATAATTTTTGCACGTTTTTCCTTTGATATTTTTTTGTCAGTTTTTAAAGAAACGCTTTAGATAATGGCCTGTATAGGATTTTTTTATGCCTGCTACATGTTCGGGTGTACCTTCTGCAACGACGGTTCCGCCACCATCACCGCCCTCTGGACCTATATCAATAACCCAGTCAGCAGTTTTTATCACATCGAGATTATGCTCAATAACGATAATGGTATTACCATGGTCGCGCAAAGTATGCAGCACATTGAGTAGCTGCTGGATATCCTGAAAATGCAGCCCCGTTGTCGGTTCATCAAGTATATATAGTGTCTTTCCAGTATCACGCTTGGACAATTCTTTGGATAACTTAACCCTTTGCGCTTCACCCCCAGAAAGGGTGGTAGCATTCTGCCCCAGGGTTATATAGCTTAAACCTACATCTAGCATGGTTTGTAGTTTGCGTGCCAAAGTTGGGACGGGTTTAAAAAAGACAAAGGCCTCTTCTACGGTCATCTCCAGAACTTCGTTAATGGTTTTTCCCTTGTAGCGAATCTCAAGAGTTTCACGGTTATAACGTTTTCCAGAACAGATGTCGCAATGCACAAAGACATCGGGCAGGAAGTGCATCTCTACTTTGACTAGACCATCGCCGCGACACGATTCGCAGCGACCACCTTTCACATTAAAGCTGAATCTTCCTGGCGTGTATCCCCGGGAACGGGACTCGGGTGTGGCTGCAAACAGCTCACGGATTGGTGTGAATAGTCCGGTATAGGTGGCTGGATTTGAGCGTGGGGTTCTGCCGATTGGACTTTGATCTATATCGACCACTTTATCACAGGCATCTAGACCTTCGACTGCATCGCAGGGGGCTGGCAAGCTACTCGAACGGTTGATGGCACGCGCTGCATAGCGATATAAAGTATCATTAACCAGGGTTGATTTTCCGGATCCGGATACGCCTGTTACACAGGTAAAAAGACCGATAGGAAAGTGTACGTCTATATTTTGTAAGTTATTTCCCTGTGCATTACGTACTGTGATCAGTTGTGTGTTGTCAATTGGTGTTAACTGTTTAGCGCCTGTTATGCTTAGTTTTCCTGACAGGTACTGTCCGGTAATGGAGTTCTCATTATTAATCACATCATCAGGCGTGCCCTGTGCAATAATCTGTCCACCATGTACACCTGCCCCCGGGCCTATATCGACTACATGTTGTGCCGCACGAATAGCATCTTCATCATGCTCTACAACGATGACGGTATTACCTAGGTCGCGTAATCTGAAAAGTGTACTTAGCAGACGCTCATTATCGCGTTGATGTAAGCCGATTGAAGGCTCATCCAGTACATACATAACGCCGACTAGTCCTGCGCCGATCTGACTAGCCAGGCGTATTCGCTGTGCTTCTCCCCCAGATAATGTATCGGCACTGCGGTCCAGGGCCAGGTAATCTAGCCCCACATTAACCAGGAACTCCAGACGTTGCTGAATTTCAGTAACAATTTTTTCAGCAATCTGGCCGCGCTGACCGGGTAGATGTAAAGATTGAAAAAACTCAAGCGCCAACCGAATTGGCAGCCTAGTGATTGCATAAATCGGTTTAGCGTCAATAAATACATGTCGGGCTGCTGTATTTAAACGTGAACCAGAGCAACTAGTGCAAACTTTATTCGCTTGATATTTAACCAGTTCATCACGTACCACTTGCGACTCGGTTTCATGGTAGCGACGTTCCATATTCGCAATAATGCCCTCAAAGCTATGGCGCTTCTTGCGCTTTTTTCCACTGCCAGTGATAAATGTGAAGTCGATCGCTTTACGACCACTTCCATACAGAATGACATGTTGTATGTCTTCGCTAAGTTCTTTAAATGGAGTTTCAGCATCAAAGTCGTAATGCTTGGCTAGCGAGCAAATAATCTGGTAATAATACGCGTTACGCCGATCCCAGCCTCTGACTGCTCCTGCAGCCAGACTAAGTTCCTGGTTATGTACCACCAGGTCTGGATCAAAGTGTTGCTTTACGCCTAGACCGTCACAAGTCGGGCAGGCGCCCTTGGGATTATTAAAGGAAAAGATTCGTGGCTCTAGTTCTGCAATACTGTAACCACATTTTGAGCAGGCATATTTTTCAGAAAAAACCAGATGTCTGGGGTGCTTGCTGTCATCATCTATACAAACTGCTGTAGCCACGCCTTCCGCGATTCTCAGGGCGGTTTCAAAAGACTCACTCAGCCGTAACTTAATATCTTCACGAATTTTGAAGCGGTCAATAATGACCTCAATCGTGTGTTTCTTCTTGCCATCCAGCTCGGGTAGTTGATCAAGCTCGTACACTTTGCCATCAATTTGCGCACGTATAAATCCTTGCGCCTGCAAGTCTTCCAGTAATTGCATATGTTCCCCTTTGCGCTCATTCACCACCGGCGCCAGTAGCATCCAGCGCTCCCCCTCCGGTTGTTCCAGTACGTGATCCACCATCTGGCTGATTGTCTGGGCCTCCAGGGACAGACCATGCTCGGGACAGCAAGGGGTGCCTGCTCGGGCATATAACAGTCTTAAGTAATCATATATTTCAGTGATGGTGCCAACGGTAGATCGGGGGTTATGCGAGGTGGATTTTTGCTCGATAGAAATGGCAGGAGATAAGCCTTCGATATGATCTACATCCGGCTTTTCCATCATCGATAGAAACTGGCGGGCGTAGGCAGACAAAGATTCTACATAACGCCGCTGTCCTTCAGCATAAATGGTGTCGAAGGCAAGTGATGATTTACCTGAGCCTGATAAGCCAGTGATAACAATTAAGCTATCGCGCGGCAAGTCGAGGTCGATATTTTTCAGGTTATGCGTTCGTGCTCCACGTATGCTAATGGTATCCATGATGTGTTAGCTTAATCTGCTTGCGAGTTCTTTTAGGTATTTTTTAAAGTCATCCTTTAATTCTTTATGTAATAAACCATGTTCGACTGTCGCAATCAGGAAGCCAAGTTTAGCACCACAATCATATCGCGTGCCTTCAAATTCATAGGCAAGTACCTGCTCATCACTAAGTAAACTTGAAATTGCATCGGTTAACTGTATTTCATTACCCGCACCTTTTTCGGTATTTTCAATTTTATCGAAAATTGCCGACGTTAATATATAGCGACCCACAACCGCCAGATTACTAGGGGCAACATCGGGGGCGGGTTTTTCCACGATGGACTCAACGGTATTGAGTGCTGCTCCGGCGGGCGTTGTTTGCACTATACCGTATTTATCCGTCTCACTTGGGTCTATTCGCTCTACGCCTAAAATAGAGCAGTGGTGCTGGGCAAATTGTTGCACCATCTGGCTCATGCAACCTCGGTCTGCATCTTCCACCAGGTCATCGGCCAGGATAACCGCAAACGGTTCATCGCCCACAACCTTTTTTGCGCAGAGTACCGCGTGTCCCAGACCCAGAGCTTCAGATTGACGTATAAAAACGCAGGTGACATGTGGTGGAATAATATTGCGTACGGTTTCCAGTACTCTGAGCTTGTTTTTTGCCGTTAATTCAACTTCTAATTCGTAGGCTTTATCAAAATGATCAGGGATCGAGCGCTTATTACGCCCGGTGATAAAGATCATGGTATCAATGCCTGCCGCAACGGCTTCTTCTACAGCATATTGAATCAAGGGCTTATCAACAATAGGCAGCATTTCTTTAGGGCTGGCTTTAGTTGCAGGCAGAAAACGTGTGCCTAGCCCCGCAACTGGAAATACTGCTTTGGTGATTTTTTGCGTCATAAATTGTATTCCTTATTAATTTACGGTTACTGGTATGTCTTGGATATTATTGGATAATGTTTTGTTCTTTGAGTGTTGAATGGATTTGATTTAGTGTCGTATTATCCGTATCGAAGCTAAGCTCACAAGAGTCACATGCAGTACAAAGGCAAATCAAGCCAGCATGTTTAACCACAGCAATAGCTTCTTCAATGTTACTTAAGCCGGACGTTAATACTGTTGCAGCGTGGCCTTTATCAAACAGCTTGCGCTCCAGTTGATAGGCAATTTGTTCGGCATGAGTTCCTGTTAAAGCGATAGAGATGGCTTGCTGTCCAAATCTGGCTGCGCGTTCTTCACTGCTAACATCAGTTAATTCGGCATCTGAACTATGTCCGGTAATCATGCCTGCACCAACGGTCACATTAGTCAGGCGGTCGATAATAATAAATGATCCAGTACCCTTGCTACGGGTATAAGCATCAAAAACAACCTGTGCATTAACTGAGACTGAACACCGGCCAATTTCATTTAGCTGCAACTCTTTGGCATCGTGATGTTCCAGGGTATTGACATCAATACGGTGCTGGATATTAGCAATAGAGCCGGAAACACTGCGTGTGGCTAATTTAATTATATATTGCTTGCCGGGTAACAGTGTATTTTCAGTCATCCAGACGATATGCGCATCAAATTTATCGGCTACACTAGGCAGATTGTTACTACAGACGATTGTGTCACCGCGGCTGATATCAATTTCATCGTTCATGGTTAAGGTAACGGCCATCGGTGGATAGGCTTCCTCCAGATCACCGTCAAAGGTGACAATAGATTTGATGGTGCTGGTTTTACCTGAGGGTAAGGCGGTTATTGCATCGCCTTTATGGAAAATGCCAGAGGCAACCGTACCACAAAAACCTCTAAAGTCGAGATTAGGGCGGTTAACATATTGCACTGGAAGACGCGTATCCTGAAAATTATAATCTCCGGAAATCTCCACAGTTTCCAGAGTTTCCATTAAAGATTTACCAGTATACCAGGGCATATTGCTACTTTTGTTGACCACATTATCACCGTCTAATGCAGACAGCGGTATAACATGAATATCGTTCAGGCCATCCAGGTTTTTAATGAAATCCAGATATTCCGCCTTGATTTTTTCATAGGTCGCTTCGCTATAATCCATTAAATCCATTTTATTAATAGCGACTATAATATGCTTAATGCCGAGTAATGAAGCAATAAAACTGTGTCGTTTAGTCTGGGTTTGTACGCCATAACGCGCGTCGATCAGGATAACTGCAAGATCACAGGTTGAAGCGCCTGTTGCCATATTGCGTGTATATTGCTCATGCCCCGGGGTGTCGGCAATAATGAATTTACGGTTTTTTGTTGAGAAATAACGATAAGCCACATCGATAGTAATGCCTTGCTCACGTTCGGCCTGTAAACCATCGACCAAAAGTGCCAGGTCAATTTTACCAGCACCTGTTGTGCCGGATTTTATACTATCCGATTGCGCAGCGGCTAATTGATCTTCATAGATCATTTTTGAATCGTATAATAAACGACCGATCAAGGTGCTTTTGCCATCATCGACATTACCACAGGTTAAAAAGCGGAGTAATTCCTTGCGTTCGTGTTGCGCCAGGTAGGCGTCTATATCGGTACTTATTAGGTCTGATTGGTGAGACATGGTGTTATTCCTGAAAAATATTATAGCGAAAGTTCGAGTGTTAGATGTAGAGCGGACTTCAGTCCGCTATACTCTGTCTGCATTGGTGGACTAAAGTCCGCTCTACCATAGAGTATTAAAAACTGAAGTTTCCCAATAATTATTTATGGTAAAATTGAAACTATGCTACAACTATATGAAAAAAATAGTCTTTTCATTCGCTTCAAATGCTATTGCCTAAGGGGAATTAAGTAGGGGTTTGCTATAAACATGGCAAAACCACCTAAAATAAACCTCGATACACCAGCATTGTGTATTTCAGCTACTCAATAATTGGGAAACTTCAGTTAAAAATAACCTTCGCGTTTTTTCTGTTCCATAGATCCTGATTGATCATGGTCGATGAGTCGGCCCTGACGCTCTGATGTAGTCGTTAACAACATTTCCTGAATAATTTCGGGTAATGTCGTAGCCGTTGATTCCACAGCCCCTGTTAAAGGGTAGCAACCCAGGGTACGAAAGCGGACCATTTTCATCTCAATTTTTTCCTCAGGGCCAATTGGCATACGGTCATCGTCCACCATGATTAACATACCGTCTTTATTTACCACAGGGCGCTCTTTGGCAAAATAGAGTGGCACAATAGGAATATTTTCCAGATGTATGTATTGCCAGACATCTAGTTCAGTCCAGTTTGAGATTGGAAACACCCGAATACTCTCACCCTGGTCAATTCTGCCGTTATAGATGTTCCATAACTCAGGGCGCTGATTTTTTGGATCCCAGCCATGATTTTTATCGCGGAATGAATACACACGTTCTTTGGCACGGGATTTTTCTTCATCGCGGCGTGCGCCACCAAAAGCAGCATCAAATTTATATTTATTCAATGCCTGTTTTAACCCTTCGGTTTTCATTACATCCGTATGTTTTTTGCTACCGTGAGTAAATGGCCCAACCCCCTGGTCTATACCTTCCTGATTCGAATGCACTATAAGATCCCAGCCGAGTTCTTTGATATATCTGTCACGAAACTCAATCATTTCCTTAAACTTCCACGTGGTATCTACATGCATTAGCGGAAAAGGCGGCTTTCCCGGATAAAACGCTTTACGTGTTAAATGCAACATAACTGCTGAATCTTTACCCACTGAGTAAAGCATTACAGGGCGATCAAATTCTGCTGCAACTTCACGAATAATATGGATACTTTCGGCTTCCAGTTCTTTCAGGTGGGTCAGTTTATGATTAGTCATCTATAGTGGTCAAAGTCAAAATGAGAGTTTTCAAGAGTGAAATCAGAAAATTCACGCTTACTTAGTAATTTATCCAAAGCATTTTAATTTGATTAGTCTTTTAATGCTAGAAACATTACTAAATAATTAACTGCTTATACATGTATTTTAAAAGAGAATTCAAGCATTAGCATTTATTTACATGATATTAAATTTACCATCGCTGAAAATCATGGAATCGGGGAGTCGCTATTTTTGCGAAAGCTTGTTTTGGGCATCCCAGCCCAAGCAAGCAGCAAAAACTTAACGCGACCACTTATGCCTCCGGCGGCCCCGATTCGTCCTCGTCACCTCGTCCCGACCCAACAAGGGGTCGGAACATAGGCTCCAAATGACTTGACGCCGTGTCGGATGGCCTTTTATTTTGTCTCCACCTTCGCTAACGCTCAGACTCCGACAAAACAACGGCCCTACGGCTATCGCGGACTAAAAATCTTCACTTCGCTAAAGCTCCGTTTCCAGGATTTTCAGCGACGGAGCTTAGCGAAGTGGTGATTTTTAGTCCCTGATAGGCGACAGGGCAATTTGCTGATTCGACGTGTGCTAGCAGCACGAATTATGGCGATAGGAGTCCCGGAATTTCGTGAGGTAGCATGGCGCGCCTGTGTTATTAAATAATTTACTTATATGTCCCGCTGGAAAGCACCTCGACCTAAATCCTCACCGTATATTACCCCTGCTGGTTGCCCGCGCTTAGAGCATGAATTAAAAGATTTATGGCTAAAGCGTAAAGGTGTGATTGCTGCTCTTTCTGCTGCTGCAGCGGAAGGTGACCGATCATAAAATGCAGAGTATATCTATCGTAAAAAAGAGCTGAGGGGGATTGATGGGCGCATTCATTTTTTACAAAAGCGTATGCCTACGCTAAATATTATTGCGGATACGCCAGCTGATCAGGAGAGGGTGTTTTTTTCTGCCTGGGTATTACTAGAGAATGATAAAGGGGAAGAGCTGCTCTATCGAATTATGGGTGCGGATGAGTTTGAAATGGATAAGCGCTATATCAGTCTTGACTCCCCATTGGCGCAAGCATTGTTAAAAAAGACCTTTGCTGATCAGGTGCAGATTCGCAATGAGTTTCAGGAAATCCAATATACTGTTGTTGATATTCAATATGGCACTGAATTTATTGCTGATTGAGCCCATACTGTTATTTATTATGTGTTGCTTGAATCTGACACAAGCATATTCAATGTATCATATTGAAAGTGCATTTTTTGAGATTGAACAAATCTACGATGTATTATCTTGAATAGCTGTTATCAGAAGATCCAAGACGATGATCCCATTATTGCCAGAATTATTTATTAACATCTAGCAGTAGAGCGGACTATAGCCCGCTCTACTCTTACCTAAAAAAGGGTGCAGCTTTAAAAAATCATGCTTCCAAATCATCCAGATATTTCTCTACATCCAGTGCTGACATACAGCCTGCGCCTGCAGACGTTACCGCTTGTTTATATACTGAATCCATCACATCACCGGCTGCAAAGATACCGGGTATGCTGGTTGCGGTGGCATTACCTGCTATGCCGCTGTTGACGCGGATATAGCCATGATCATCCATATCTAGCTGACCTTTGAATATTTCAGTATTTGGTCGGTGGCCGATAGCGATAAATAATCCGTGAACATCGACATTTTTGGTGCTGCCATCTAGCGTGCTTTTGATGCGCATACCGGTAACGCCCATATCATCACCCAGTACTTCTTCCAGAGTATAGTTCCATTCGATTTCGACATTACCATTTGCCGCTTTTTCAATCAATTTATCAGAGAGTATTTTTTCCGAGCGAAATTTGTCGCGGCGATGAATAACCGTGACTTTAGAGGCGATATTAGCCAGGTACAAGGCTTCTTCAACAGCAGTATTACCACCACCGATTACGGCAACTGGCTTGTTTCTGTAGAAGAATCCATCGCAAGTCGCACAGGCCGAAACGCCTTTACCCGCATAGGCTTCCTCGGAGTCCAGGCCCAGGTACATAGCTGATGCACCGGTTGCAATAATCAAGGCATCACAGGTATAACTACCCGCATCACCGGTTAATTTAAAGGGGCGCTCTGACAGTTCAGCAGTGTGGATATGGTCAAAGATAATTTCGGTATCAAAGCGCTCTGCGTGCTTACGCATTCTTTCCATTAGTTCGGGTCCTTGCACACCTTCGTTATCTCCGGGCCAGTTATCGACATCAGTAGTAGTGGTGAGTTGCCCACCTTGTTGCAGGCCTGTCACCATTACTGGATTAAGATTGGCTCGTGCTGCGTAAACAGCAGCGGTATAGCCTGCAGGGCCAGAGCCTAAAATTAATAGGCGGCAGTGTCTTGAGTCACTCATGCGGTGTTTCCTTGTTAAGAATATTAAAAATTTTGCTAAACATTATGCTTGGATTTAGAGTAGGCGTGAAGCCTGATATTGGATTCATAGTAGGTTTGTGAATTAATGCACATAATTAGTTGAATATTGATTTCCAATAGCGTTTGCAATCATTGACGACTAAATACAATGAGGGGATCAGTACCAGAGTAATCAAGGTGGCAAATAAAATACCGAAGCCGATGGAAACTGCCATGGGGATTAGCATACGTGCCTGACGTGAAGTTTCCAGTATCATTGGTGCTAAACCAAAAAAGGTGGTTAAAGTGGTTAAAATAATTGGTCGAAAGCGCTGAATCCCAGCGGCTTTTATAATCTCCTTCGGCGACAGCTTTGTTGTGTTTTCAAGATGCACTGCCTGACTGATCAATACCAGAGCATCGTTTACCACGATGCCCGATAGGGCAACAATCCCAAGCATGCTTAAAATGCTCAGGTTAAAGCCCATAATAATATGCCCATAAATTGCGCCGATAATGCCAAATGGGATACTGACAATAACGATTAAGGGCAGGATATAACTCTTAAATGGAATTGCCAGCATGGCATAGATGGCTAGCACGGCAAATATAAAACTTAATTTTAAACTGCCGACGCTATCCGCCATATCTACCTGGCGCCCTTCAAAGCCATACTGTAATCCAGGGTATTGTTCGACCAGTGTGGGTAATACATTGTCTTTTAGGTCATTGATAATTTCTACCGATCGGCTTCTAGGCGTGACATTTGCCGTGACCTGTACATTACGCCGGCCATTACGTCGCTTGATTTCAGTAAACGCATGCCCTTGCTTGACCTGTACAATTTCGTTGAGTGGAATGGCAACACCCTGATCGGTCCAGACCAGGAAGTTATACATATCCTGTACCGATACCCGTTCATCTTCGTGCAGACGTAACATTACTTTGATTTCATTGCGGCCACGTTGCTGACGTAAAACTTCTGCACCATAAAATGCATTACGCACTTGTCTGGCAACGCTAAGAGGCGTTAAGCCCAGGCTTTCTCCATCAGCTAACAGGGTAAAGTCCAATTGCTGCTTGCCCAGACTCATGCTGTTAGCGATATCTTTTGCCATAGGATAGCCGCGCAGGATTTGTGCTAGTTGCTGGCTGGCCTGCTCTAAAATATTAATATCGCGGTGGGTTAATTCTATGGTCAGCGCAGAGCCAGAGCCGGGGCCACCAGAGTCTGATTCAAAGATCAGGCTTTCTATGCCGGCTATCTCACCAGAGCTTGCGCGCCACGACTCGGTGAATTGATCTGTGCCCATAATCTTATCGCGAATCTCGGGCTTTGCCAGATAGACGCGCACAATTGCTTTATGACTGTCATCTTTTCCGACTTCTGCAAAGATTCCACGTATGAGTTGCTCGCCATTTTCTACATCTTTAATACTGGCGCGTGCAGATTTAATCAGGTGATCAACAATCGCCTGAGTCTTCTCTACCGGAGTACCATACGCTAAACTTAACCGAGCCTGGGCAAAGTCCGACTCGATTTTAGGAAACATCGACAGCCCCATGCGTCCACTCGATGCATAGGCGAGAGTGGCAATCAATATTGCAACGGCAGTGACCAGCGTTAAATAGCGGTGTTTCAGGGTCAAATCTAGCAGCGCGCCATAGCGGAATTTTACCCAGTGGCGAAAGGCATGGCTAAAAGCTTGTTGCTTTTCATACAGCCAGTGTTGTAAACCTGTGCGCTGTGTATCGCTCAGATGTGCCAGGTGACTAGGCAGGATAAACAGACTTTCCACTAATGAAAGCAGGAAGACCAGAATAACCACAGTGGGAATCATGACAAAAATTTTACCCATCACCCCAGGCATAAAAAACAGCGGCATAAAGGTCGCGATATTAGTCAGGATACTAAAGGTAATCGGGGTCGCCATTTCCTGTGTACCTTTAATGGCAGCAGTCAGGGCAGAGAGTCCTTCCTGGCGATAGTGGTAGATATTTTCACCAATAATAATGGCATCATCCACCACAATTCCCAGCGCAATAATAAAAGCAAAGAGGGAAATCATATTCAGGGAAACGCCCAGAGTAGGCAGGAATAGAAAAGATCCCATAAAGGCTATAGGAATCCCGGACATCACCCAGAATGCCAAACGTATTTCCAGAAATAACGCTAGAGTAATAAATACCAGCGTGAGTCCTAATGCGCTATTGCGCAATAATAAATCCAGGCGCTGCTGATAAGCTTCAGAAGCATCGTAGCGTATATCAGCATAAATACCGGTTGGTAATCTGGATTTGCTGAGCTCAATTTGCTGTTTAACTGCATCGACTATACCTATCGGGGTTTGATTACCGACACGGTACACTTGCAGCATAATAGCAGGGTAGCCATTGTATCGTGCTGAATAATCTGTATCTTCATAACCATCGGTGATAGAAGCAATATCCCTCAGCAGTATCGTTGCGCCAGATTCTGTTGTAATAATCGGTATTTGCCCAAAATCCAGCCCGGTGTCTTTACGTTCATGCATACGAATTAAAATCTCGCCAGCATCGGTTTTTACGCTACCGCCAGGAAGATCAAGACTTGCACTACGAATACGCTGGGCAATCTCGGACAGGGAAAGATTGTAGCGGCGCAAGTTTGCCTGAGAGATTTCGATGCTGATTTCTAAAGGTCGCACACCTTCCAGCTCAATCTGGGTAATATTTTCTGATTGTAAGAGTTGCTCGCGAAAATTTTCTGCCAGTTCATGTAAGATCCGCTCTTCTGTTGCGCCATAAATAATCAGTGAGACAGTTTTGCGCTTACTGCCCATCACATTGATTTCAGGTTCTTCTGCTTCCTCTGGAAAGGTCGTGATACGGTCAACTTCTTTCTGGATATCCTGAGCCAACAAGTAAACATCTGCATCACTCAGTGTCTCAATAATAACTGAGCCTATACCCTCTTTGGCAGAGGAGCTAATTTCGTCTATGCCTTCTAAGCCAGACACAGCATCTTCGATTACCAAGATAATACTGCGCTCTATTTCCTCGGGATCAGCACCTGTGTAGACCACATTAATACTGACGCTATCGGTAATAAAATCAGGGAAAACTTCCTGCTTCATGGTATTGATAAACATCAAACCACCAAGAATAAATCCCAGCATCAGCAGGTTAGCGGCAACCGGGTGTGATGCCATCCAGCTAATGGGACCTTGCCGGTTAATTTGCATCTATCCTACTCCTTGCTTTCTGCAACTACACGCACAGCCATACCCTGTACCGGTGTGCTGAGATTACTGGAAATTATTCTGCTATTTTCAGCAAGCTGATAGGCAGCTATAAAAATCAGACCATTTTCTTGCCAGACTGGGGTGACTGTTTTGATATCCAGTGTATTTTGCTCTGTGACTACCCAGATAGTCTGAGCACTGTGTATAACAGTTTCCGGAATGGGCAAGACATTTTTGAGTGTGTGCCCGATTATTTCCAGATGTACAAAAGCGCCTAAAATTAGCGTGGGTAGTTCTTTGTTTTCCTTGCGGCGAGACAGAGGATCCTGAATTTCGATAATTAATTCAGCCATGCGCCCCGAGGCTTCAAGCTCAACTTTTAGACGCTTGACTATGCCAGTTCGATACATCTGTTTCCCCCAGGCGCTAGGGAAGTAGATTTTGACTTCTGCTCCGGTGTCGCTATTAATATTGGGAATATCAATTTTATTCAGCTTGTCTACGCGCAATGTCGCCAAGATCCAGAAGCTATCAGTTCCAGTCAGTTTAATCAGTGGTGTGCCGGTAGAAAAAACCGATACCCAGGAACCAATATGGGCATTGGTTTCTAGTACGATGGCATTGAACGGGCTGCTGGTTCTGGTGCGCTTTAAATCCAGGCGCGCCTGAGTCAGGGCTGCTTCTGCTGCAGTAATTGCTGTTTTAGCCAGCGCCAGGTGCGGCTTACGCAATACCAGATCCTGACTCTGCTTATCCAGGTTTGCGTTTAATAATTTAAATTCACGTTTAGCAATAGCCTGTCGTCCAAGTTCCAGGGTTAAGTCAAATTTAGCTTTGGCCAGCTCATTTTCTTTTTGTTTAATAGCGAGCTGATAGTCGGTAGGATCTAATTGCACGATTTGCTCCCCTTTGGCTAAAAAACCACCAGGTACAAAGCTCGGGCTTACCGATATTATCAAGCCATTAATGCGCGAGGTTAAATTGACTTGTTGTGCAGGAATCACCGTGCCCATTGCGGTAACAGTGGTGGGGTAATCAATTTTATTAACCTGAATGGTATTAACCAGTGGTGCGACGGCTTGGATTGTGCCACGGGTTGCTCTGGGTTTATTACTCAGCCAATAATATGACAAACTTAATGACAGGCCTAAAATTAAAATTGCCGGTAGCCAGCTTAACAGGCGTTTAGCCATCATAAGGTTCCTTGTTTCTTGCTGCAGTGTCCTGATAATCGGGTAATGGCCAGCTTCCGGCTAAAGAGCGGTATAGCTGGATGCGGTATTCTATCAGTTGGCGATGGGCAGAGATACGGCTACGCTCAAGTGTTTGTTGATTAATCTGCGTGGTTAATACGCGTAAGAAATCGATTGCACCATACATATAGCGTAAGCGAATCTGATCGTTCGCCTTTTGCGAGAAACTGTACTGTCTATTCAGGCTATTAATCAGCTTGTGCTGTTGATACTCCTGAGCCAGCGCATCTTCAACTTCTTTGGTTGCCTGCTGAATGGTGGCTGCATATATATTAAGCGATTCAGCGGCAACTGCTCTGTTTCTTTCGACTTCTGCAACGCGGCGAACACCATCAACAATGGGCAAGATCAGGTTTCCTGCCAGTGTTGCAATCCAGTTATTAAATAAGGACTGTAAATTCGGCGCAGTAGTGTCGATACTGGCAGACAGGCTTAACTTAGGAAAACGGTCGGCTATAGCCGAAGCAGTGCGCTGATCAGCCGCTTGTACGCGGAAATAAGCCAGGCGTAAATCCGGCCGGCGCTGAATAAGCTCACTCCCTAGTCCGGTTTTTGGATGAGGTGGGAGCTCGGGTAATTGCTGATTATTCGCGAGTACAATCATTCCGGGAGTATTGCCGGTTAGTATGGCTAATTGATGTTGCAATACTTTTATTGTTGCCAGTACATTATTCTGATCGCCTTTAGTCGCTTCTAGCGTTTGTTGTTGCTGGAATAAGTCGGCAGCAGTCGCTTGTGCACCGGCAAATCGGTAACGAGTGATTTCTACATTATCCTGATTGGTTTTGATCTGCTGCTTAAGCAGGTGTAATTGGCTACGCTGCGCGATTAACCGATACCAGGCAAGAGCGACTTCAGATGAAAGAGTGATTGCTGCGGTATTCAGGTTTTCTTCAGCAACACGTACATCCAGCTCACCAGCATGTTTTTGCGCACGTAAGCGACCCCATAAATCTACTTCATAGCTGGCATTTAGACCTAAAGCAAAATGGCTACTATCGCTGAGATTGGAGTAGGTCTGCGCACCACCAAACGCTGCACCTATGCTGGGAATAAGATCTGCGCTGGCTTTTATGGCGATGGCTTCTGACTGCTGCAGACGGTTAAAGGTGGATAATAAGCTAAAGTTATTATTTAACGCTTGCTTGATAAGTTGATTCAGTTGCGGGTCGTTAAACGCCAGCCACCAGTTTTCTTGCAGAGGAGATAACCCTGACTGAGAAAACTCTTCAGGGACATTGACTGGAGTAGGTATCTCTTTAATCGGTACGGCGCAGGCTTGAATAAGAATTAATACAATACAGCTCAATAAGTATTTGATATTCATGTATTGTAGCGCGTTGCTGATTATAAGGATTGTAATTTGAAGATAAGATGAATAGTAACGGCTGAGGCGCTTTTTTTATAGCTTACTGATCTTCTTGCTAAAAGACTAAGGGAGCTGGAAATAGATAATTGTCCGATATTGGGCAGGACTTTTATTCGTATTCAAGGTGTAGTAACAAGCTACGTAAAGTTATTACAACGCAGAATACGGATAAAAAGACCAGCAGATTTTGGATGATGCGTGTTTCCATTTCCCTAAGGCGCAAGGGAGGCTAAAAATTAGCTAGTGATATTAATGCCATAAAATATCGACTTTACGGCATAGGGTTAGACAGCCACGTAAATATAAATTTATAAGGCCTAATAGGGAGCGCAGGATTCTTCTGCCATAATTTCTATAACATCTTCACTTAAGCGCATTGTAATAGGTTCTTTTAAGCTTGGATGTATATGGGTTTTTACGCGACTGCATTTGGAAAATGCCATGTTGCTTTTTATTGATAGCGGCTTTAGCATAATCCCGTTCGAACTTTATCATATTCACATTGTAAGTATGGCCAATCAGAAGTCAAGCAAATGTAGCACTTATGACTTTACTTCTGTTTTCCAGGTACCTCAGTATTTATAAAAAAACCACCGATTAAGGTGGTTTTCTTGAGTTTGGCTTACTTGGAGAGTTGGGGTATCTTCGGGTAATCGGAAGCTGTATTTGCGCGTCCCATCTCCAGTCTCGCTAGCTCTGCTTGCAACCGAGCTACTTTATCAGTTAGCGCTGGGTCACTTTTGAGATTTACTAGCAATAAGGCAATCTCAGTTTTCAATTTTCTATGTAATCTACTCATTTTCATACCTCCTAAAGATGCTTATACTCGATGTTCAAGTTTTTCCATCCCATTGCCATCAAACTCTTACCTTCACCCAGCAGAACAATACTTTAATGATGGTGTTGGCTCTAAGCGCCCTAAATCTCTGCCAATCATATGTTTTCCTGATGGCATCAGTTGAAACACATCCGCTGAAAATCAGGGAAACGTAGCCTAAGCGAAGTGAAGATTTTTAGTCCGCGATAGCCGTAGGGCCGTTGTTTTGTCGGAGTCTGAGCGTTAGCGAAGGTGGAGACAAAATAAAAGGCCATCCGACACGGCGTCAAGTCATTTGGAGCCTATGTTCCGACCCCTTGTTGGGTCGGGACGAGGTGACGAGGACGAATCGGGGCCGCCGGAGGCATAAGTGGTCGCGTTAAGTTTTTGCTGCTTGCTTGGGCTGGGATGCCCAAAACAAGCTTTCGCAAAAATAGCGACTCCCCGACTTTATTAATTCACCTAACTCTTTCAGCTTATCACCAGGATCTGGAAACTCTAGCAATGACGTGATGAACTCAAGCAGTACATCCATTTGAGACTTGCGCTGTAAGCTTCCTACGGTATACGCAGGTAGTTTGCTTTCAATGCGGGCTATTTGCTCTGGGTGAAGGAGAAGGCAATGGTCAAACAAAAGACTCAGAATCAGGCCACGGCTTGATCCCTCTTCATCTAATTGTTTGGCCTCACGCCCCCCATCCTTCATTAAAGCTTCCAGTCCTCAAAGAAAACCTCAATCAGCCATCTCAACGTATAGGCTTGAATAATATCTTGTGTGCGCCAAGTCAGGTCTGTCGCCACTAAATAGCGATAGTCGTTTTCACCGTCATATTTTAAGGCAATGACAAAGCGTTTTTTACTGTGAGAACTCACCTTCAATCGTGCACTGCTGACAGTCACTTTAATCTCTTTGCCGCCACGTACACGTATTATCTGATCAATGCCTTTGTTAATCGAATTAAAGTAGCTCTCGACTGACCTTATTCTACCTCTATATTCAATATTTTGGTTTTTACGTAATTGGCTAATCACCTGCGAGCCTCCAGATTCTTTAGCAGCTTCGTCCATAAAGGCTTTTTCACCATAAAGCGCATCAGCCAGTACGCCTTTAATTTTAATCAGGCTATGCGCAACTTTAAACTCTTTTAATAAGCCTAATGCAATCTCTGTTTTGGTCGGGTAGGCACTGTCACGTTCAGGCTTAATAGGCCGATCTTTTTTTGCTATACCGCTCTTTTTCAACCGTTTATCTTCTTTATCCCACTGCTTTAAGGCTGGATCCGGCATATAAAAGAAAAAACCGACAGGCACTGTAATGGATGAGGTAACTAGCAGCAATAATACTATCGTTTGTCCATTAACATACCCGCCGGAGCCTTTGTGTTTCTGCTTGTAAACCTTATAAATACGTTTTGTAGACTTAGATCGTGCTCGGTCTGATTCATCAAAGGCCAACACACCTTCAGTAATGCCATAACGTTTTAAAATTAAGACCACACTCACCCGTAGCAACCAGTCCCAGGGTATACTTGCTTTACGAAACACCTAGGATAATGCGGCTACTTTGCAATCTCCAAGGCTTGCTCGCTCAAACTTAGCCCAGCAAACAGAGTTCATTAGCAGTATGCACGTTAAACAAGTGCCCAACCAAGCGGCTTGAATCCGTGTCAAAGCGGCTCCGGGTTTTAGCTGATTGAGCGCATCATTTAAATCGTCAATATAGCTTTGGATAAAGGTGGCTGGGGCATTCATTAACATGGGATTACGCCGATAAAATTACAACAACCTCAGAATACCTGATTTTACCTTCTCACGCTGTCAGCCACGGACGGGCTGATAGTCTCCAGAAGGCGCAGGGAAATTTGCCAATCCGAAGTGCGCGATAGCGCGCGAGGGAGGCTAAAATTTTATCCCGAATAGCCGTAGAGCCATTTGTGGTAGCCATGACTGAGCTGCTTTGTGCTCAGTCTGTGGCGGACGCAGGGCGGCTGGAGCATCTCCTATTCGCTGCGTAGGTGAACGAATTACGGCGACAGGAGTCCCGGAATTTCGTGAGGTAGCATGGCGCGCCTGATATCAAAAATTTGAACATCGAGTTATAGTCTATAAGAACTTGAAGGTGAAAACTGCGAGTTAGTTCAAATTTTGGCAATTAAAGATTATTTTGCCCAAAGTTTTGCCCAGATCTTTGTATTCTCCTGTAATGTTATTGTTCTCTACTTGAGCTGAATTAAGCCCTGGTTTGGCCAATTTTATCGCCCAGCCGCACGGTTTTTCCCGCCACAAATGTATCTGCCCAGTTCATTACACCTTTGCCGTATAGAACAATAATGGTTGAGCCCATATTAAAGCGCCCCATTTCTTCGCCACGTTTTAATTGCGGTGCGTTGTCACTATATTGCCAGGTCTGAACTTGTGTGGCCGAGGGTGGAGTTACTTCGCCATGCCACACGGTTTCAATGCTGGCAACGAAAATGGCACCGACTAGTACTAATGCCATCGGACCAATTTCGGTATCAAATATAGCAACAACGCGCTCATTTCTGGCAAATAAGCGCGGTACTGAATGGGCAGTTGCGGCATTGACACTGAATAAGCGGCCAGGCACATGAATCATCTCCCTTAGAGTGCCATCTAATGGCATATGCAGGCGGTGATAGTCTTTGGGGGATAAGTAAATGGTAGCAAATTTACCATTTTTAAAGGGTGCAGCGCGCGCCCCATCCCCTCCTAATAAATCAATTGCGGTATAGCTCTTGCCTTTAGCCTGAATAATATTACCGTCAGTAATGTCCCCCGCCTGACTGACCGTACCATCGGCGGGACAGGCAATATCGCCAGTATTGTTGGCAATAGTACGAGCCCCTGCTTTTAACTCACGGGTGAAAAACTGGTTAAAGCTGGCATAACTATGGATATCAGCATTAATGGCCTCATCCATATTGACGCCATAATGGCGAACAATCTGCTGGATAAACAGGTTTTTCCAGGTTTTGTTTTCGCTAAAGGTCAGTTTGCGCATTAATCTGGATAAGGGGTGGTGCGGCAAAATATACTGGGGCAGGGTGGTCAGACTTTCTTTAAAGGTCATGATGATTGAATAAAATGTTTAGTTTATAGCTGGGTATAATGCATTCGAGCAAGCCATGCATTGTATGCAATAACCTGTCTATAGGGCGCGGCTTCAGCCCGCCACTGTCAGAGCTTAATTATAGGCGGGCTGAAGCCACGCCCTACTACGTTTGGTTTTGAAGTATCAAGGTGACTAAGGTAGTTGCACTAGTTCGGGTGCTTGCCACTCAGGATTACGATGCTCGACAATAATAGAAGTATAGACCCCCCCGCGTACATTAAAGTCGGCGCGCACGCGCATAAAATTAGGCTGTAATATTTTTACTATATCGTCCAGAATTTCATTTGTTACCGCTTCATGAAAAGCGCCGCGATCACGAAATGTCCAGAGATACAGCTTTAGGGCTTTTAATTCTATACATAATTTATCAGGCACATATTCAATGGTGATTTCGGCAAAATCAGGCTGGCCTGTTAAGGGGCAAAGGCAGGTGAACTCGGGCGTATCTATGCGAATAGTGAAGTCCCGACCGGGCTGAGGGTTCTCGAATGCCTGTAAATCTTTACTGGGTTTTGTTGCCATAGTGAATTGTGCCGTTAAGTATGATTTAGCCTGATACATTACGTTGCATAAAGTATAATGGCTGATTATTTTTAAAAACATGGTATTTTACCAGTAATGAAGCTGGAAAAAATTAAACTTTCAGGTTTTAAATCATTTGTCGATGCGACCACGATTCCGATTACAGGGAATTTAATTAGTATCGTTGGGCCAAATGGTTGCGGAAAATCAAATATCATCGATGCCGTGCGTTGGGTTATGGGCGAAAGTTCAGCAAAACACTTGCGCGGTGGCAGTATGGCGGATGTGATTTTTAATGGCTCTTCCGGTCGTAAGCCTGTGAGTACCGCTTCGGTAGAGCTGATTTTTGATAATTCTGAAGGCCGTGCAGGTGGTGAGTTTGCTAAATATAATACTATTGCCATTAAGCGTCAGGTTAGTCGGGATGGACAGTCGATCTATATGTTTAATGGCACAAAATGCCGGCGCAAAGATATTACCGATTTGTTTTTAGGTACAGGTCTGGGCGCACGTAGTTATGCGATTATTGAGCAGGGTACCATTTCCCGTGTGGTAGAAGCTAAGCCGGATGAATTACGGATTCATATCGAAGAAGCAGCAGGGGTTACCAAGTATAAAGAGCGACGCAATGAAACCGAAATGCGCATGCGCCATACGCGTGAGAACCTGGAGCGTCTGGATGATGTGCGAGATGAAGTGGAAAAGCAGCTCAATCATTTACATAAACAAGCTGAAAAAGCTGAAAAATATACTACGCTAAAAATCCAGGAGCGTCAGCTAAAGCTGGAATTGCTAGCCATGCGCTGGCGCGCACATCAGCAAATGGCAGAACAGCTGGAAGTTAAGCTGCAGGATGCCGCAGAGGCGCATAACCAGTTGTTTATGGAGCGTAAAGAGTTAGAACAGACGCTAGAGCAAAAAAGGCTTGCGTATAAAACCCAGCAACAAGCGGTGGATAAGCAGCAAGGCGAATACTATCATGTGGTTGCCGAAGTGAGTCGGCTGGATCAGATTATCAAGCATAATGAACAATCGCATGAAGAGGCCGAATTAGAGCTGGCGCGTTTGCGTGAGCAGGCCGAGCATTTAAATGTGACCTTAGATGAAGACCTGCGGCAATTAGATGAGATCAAAGAGTCCTTGTTGGAAGCCGAAGAGTCCTTGCTGGTTGCGCAGGAAAGAGAAGATGAGTTGCTGGAAATTCAGAGTGTCGCACAGGAGCAGCGTTTAGCCTGGCAGCAGGAATGGGAAGCCTATAAAAATCAATATGCGAATTATCGCGAGCAGGCAGAAGTAAAACGCATGTTGATTGCACAACTGGAAAATCAGACCTTTCAAATGCAGAGTCGCCTACAGCGCTTGCAGGGCGAGCATGATGAATTGAATGAAAAAGGCGTGCAAGAAGAGATTGAAACTTTGGATCAGTCGATTCAGTTGATTGAAGAACAACGTGACCAGACACAGATTGAGCTGGATACGGTACATTTATCCATTACCGAATTAAGAAAGCAAATAAAACAATATCACGAGGTGCTGCACAGCGATCGTTCGGAACTGCAAACCATAAAAGGTAAAGTTACCTCGCTGGAAATGCTGCAGCAACATGCGATGGGTAAGGATAATCAGAAGCTAACGCACTGGCTGGATCGGATGACATTAACTGAAAACCAGCGCCTGGCCGAGTTTATTGATGTAGAAGCAGGCTGGGATGGTGCTGTAGAAACGGTATTAGGCACATACCTGGAGGCGGTATGTATTGATAATGCCGATAGTGTGATTGCAGAACTTTCCTCATTAAGCGATGAGTCAATCACCTTGTTTGAAACCCAGCACTCTCTAACGGCTGAACCTGTTAACGGTTTAGTGCGACTTATCGACAAGATTAAAACACCGTGGAATTTGCATGGCCTATTAACTGGTATTTATTGTGCCGAAAGCTCCGAGCAGGCCAGGGAGATAATGAGCAAGTTAAAACCCTATGAATCAGTAATAACGACCCAGGGTACCTGGATGGGGTATGGCTGGGTCAGGGTGACTCATGACCATGATGCAAAGTCAGGTGTTTTGCAGAGGGAGAAAGAATTACGTTTATTGAAAGAAGAGCAGATTGAGCTGCAGGCACGCGTGGTTGTGACAGAAGAACAGCTGGAAACTGCGGAAGAATTTTTAAAACAGTCCGAAAGGCAACGTGAAGATAGTCAGCAAAAATATAAACAGGTAAGTATCGAGCTGGCACAAAAAAATGCCGATTTCAGCGCGCATTCTGCACGAGTAGAACAGCAGCAGCAACGCCTGGCTCAAGTAATGAATGAAATGGCGGATATTAATCGGGAGTTACTCGATAATACCGAAGCGCGCGAAGAAGCGGTGATGATTAAAGAGCAGGCCGAAGAAGCCATGCTGGCGCTGGAAGAAACCAGGCTGGAGTTAGAGCAAAATAGTGACAGCCTGCAGACACAAAGTGAGCAAAGCGATAAGCTGGTCAATGAAAGCCGTCAGCAAGTACATGCCTTACAGGTTAATATAGCTAGTTTGAAATCATCTGACGCGCTAACAACCAAGCAGATTGAGCGCTTGCATCAACAATATCAGCATGCCCGTGAGCGTATCGCTGAGCTGGATAAGAAATTACATTCAACTCTGGAACCGATGGATGATGAGCGTTATCAACTGGAAACTCTGCAGCAGAATAAAGATAAATTTGAACAGGATTTAAAGCAAGTTCGGGATCAGCAGCAAGCGTTAGAGGCTGAAATTACCGAATCTGCAGAGCAGTATGCCGCTGTGCAGCAACATTTAGAAAAGAAAAAGGAATTGCTCGATAGCATCCGCTTTGAGCAGCAGGAAAGTCAGGTACGGCAACAAACTGTGACCGAGCAACTTGATGAGCTGGAGGCTGATGCGGAGAAAATCATCCAGACTATCGCGGCGCATGCGGATGAATCAGCGTGGAAAATTAAAGTCGATGACCTAGCACGGCAGATAGAGCGCCTGGGCACAATCAATTTAACGGCGATAGAGGAATACAAGGCGCAATCCGAGCGCATGAATTTTCTTAATGAACAGAATGCTGATTTGCTGGAAGCACTAGAAACCTTAGAGCAAGCGATTGCAAAAATTGATGAAGAAAGTCGGCAGAGATTTAAGCAAACCTTTGATAAAATAAATAGCGGCTTGCAGGAAAAGTTTCCTAAACTATTTGGCGGTGGCAAGGCCTATTTATCATTAACCGATGATGACCTGCTGGAAAGCGGGGTAAATATTATTGCCCAGCCCCCTGGTAAGCGTAATAGTTCCATCCATTTGTTATCGGGTGGAGAAAAGGCATTAACCGCAGTCGCATTGGTATTTTCTATTTTTGATCTTAATCCGGCACCTTTTTGTCTGTTGGATGAGGTTGATGCGCCCTTAGATGAGGCGAATGTAAGGCGTTTTTCGGCAATGGTTGAGGAAATGTCTGCGAGCGTTCAATTTTTATATATTTCACATAATAAAGTGACCATGGAAATTGCGCAGCAACTAGCAGGTGTTACCATGAAGGAACCCGGTGTTTCACGTATGGTAGCGGTGGATATTCAAGAAGCAGTAGCAATGGCAGAGAATTAAAATGGATAAAGATTTACTAAGAATAGTCATTATTGCGGTGGGGGCCGTGGTTATTTTAGGCATGATTGTATGGGCAATGATGAGTAATGGCTCAAAGCGCAAGAAAATCAATTTCTATGACGATCACGACCCACTTGAAAATATAGATCCAAGCCTGGTTGTGAATACCGAGGATGACGATTTTGATATCGTTTCGATCAGTACAGGAGATAATCCGTCACCGGTGGAAACGCGCTTAAATACGGAATATATGCAGGAAGCACTGCAAAGTGGGGCTGATGCAAATACGCAAACTTTTAATGTTACCGAAGAGCAAACGTCAGCAAGTGATTTGCCGCAGTTATTACAATTAAGCATTGTGGCAAAAACAGCAGCAGGCTTTAGCGTGATTCAGTTGGTAGAAGCATTTGAAAATGTAGGCTTAATCTATGGTAGTGTTAAGGTCTTTGAAAAGCTGGATGATTTAAATCAGGTTGATTATGCGGTTGCCAGTATGGCTGAACCGGGTATTTTTCCAGACGACAACTGGGAAAGCTATCTGTGTCCCGGCGTCACTTTTTTTATGCAGCCCAGAGAAGTCGAAGATGCCGCGCAGGTATTTGATGAAATGATTGAAACAATAGGTCAATTATCGGCTGTGCTACAAGGCGACGTGCTGGATCAAGACCAGCAGCATTTAACCGAAGCAACCGTACAGCAGATTAGGGCAAGTCTGGTTTAAATAGCAGGTATGCGATTAAGGATAATATCCCTGTGAATTCATTTTTCTCATCGACTTGCCGTACAACATACGGTAAAGAAGCAAGCATCCTAGCAGGAATCTAGTGCAGCACTAGTAATAGTTAAAATACAGATGTCCAAAACTGATACTTTATTAAAAAAATTTCACCAACTTTCTGAAGGTGAGCAACAGATTCTTATATCACTTGCTATTCTTTTTTACCCCACCCGCCAGACCAGACTGCAAGAGATTCTACGTGCATTAAATTGTGTAAAACCTAAAGTTTATCAACAAATTGCAAAACCTCTAAGAGAAAAGCTCGTTAAGCAATGCTTTATTGAAGATACTCAATTTGGCTGGCGCTGTACTACCGGGGGAATTAGTGAGGTGTTAATGCGGATCGGAGTGCAACAATACTCTGATTTATTTGCCAAGCTAGCTAAGTTTAGTTTAGCCAGTAGGGATTATGTAGCTAAACAATATCAATTAGTCGATAAAGTCAGGAGACTGCGATTTTTTCTTTATCTTGGTGAAGATAAGCAGTTTGAAGGATGTTTCCAGGAAATAGAATATGAGTTTCCTAAAGAAGCAATGTCTGCACTGGAATTACTATTTTTCTCACCTTTTGATCAAAGCTGGTTTGAATCACTAAATGACAATATTAAAGCATTTGTTTTATCTAATTATGCTGAATACGGTTTTTTAAGTCTGCAGGATATTAGTTTTCCTTTACAGGAATTAGAGAGCAGTATTAATTCTAGTGATACTCGTTCTAATGCAGCTCTTCTTACTTTAGCAAACTACAAAATTGCCCTTGGTCAATGCCAGGGTATAGAAAAGTTGATTAAACAGGATTATTCAGTGCGCGGTTTAATGCTAAGAGGCAGCTTATGCTTTTTAGAAAATCGTAATGATGCTGCTCTGGAACTCTATGCCGCCGCAGTGCAACAAATTAAAAAACAGACGCGCAAACGCAATATATTTTTGCCAGGCATACATGGTTTCTTTTTTAATTTAGCCTTACTTAAAACCAGAGAGCCTGAAAATTTAAGTTACTTAAAGAAGCAATTAGCCATTATTGTTAAATCCAAAGAAGAAGATTATTTTAAGGGCATTCAAATACAATTGCAGCATGGAGTTAATGTGATTCAGGGTCTGCAAAGAAATATGGCAGATAATTCTTTATTGTTACTGCAAGTACATGATCCTTACGAAATCTTATTTTATAGCCTAATATTGTATTGGTGTGACTCACTTTCCCTAAGCAATGCAAATGATGCCAGGTTTTTAGAAAAGTTAACAACATTTAGTATCCAGGCAGATCGGGTGGGGGCATTATTGTATGCGGCTGTGAGTGCAACGCTGCTACAAAAACTGGCAATAAAAGACTCTAAAATTAAACGCCTTGCTATTAAGTATAAAAATGCGAGTTGTGTTCATATAGTTGATTTAGTGCCGCGTGTAGAAAAATGGGAAAGAGCATTACAGGCTCTAACTCAGGTAAATGCGATAAATACTGATGATGCGGGCACCATGAATGCCGAATCACGAATGGCCTGGCTATTAACACTGCATGGTAACCACGCGATATTAGAGCCGCGCGAACAAAAAATAGCTAAATCAGGTCGCTGGACTAAAGGTCGTCCTGTTGCTCTAAAAAGACTGGCCTATGAGCGCGAGAACTTTGACTATTTAACCGATCAAGACAATCTTATTTGTAATCAGATTGAAGTAGAACATGAATCAAATTATTACGGGTATCGGCATACAGAGTATTATTCTTTAGGCGGGAATGCGCTTGTTGCGGCGATAGGGCATCCATATGTTTATTGGGCGGCGGCATATAAATATGATACTCCTATAACCATTGGTAAAGCAGAACTCCAATTGCTCGTTACCAGCAAAGCAAAAAGCCTATTGATTTCCTTATATCCTGTGATTGGTGATGAATCCTTAGTTATTGAGAGAAAGGCGGATAACGAAATACAGATCTATCAAGTCAGCACGCAGCACCGCCAGGTTGCTGAAATATTAGGCAGGAAAGGCTTAACTGTTCCACAGAAAGCCAAGCAACAAGTGATCGACTCAATTGCCGCAATTGCCTCTACTTTAACAGTGCAGTCTGATATTGGTATCGGTAGTCAGGTTCAGAACATTGAAAGTGTTGAGGCCGATGCCCGTCTGCATTTACATCTGCAACCGGTAGGTGAAGGCTTGCAGTGTGAAGTATTTATTCAGCCCTTCACAGATGCAGGCCCTATTTTTAAACCTGCAACAGGTGGTACGACAGTTGTAGCAGAAATTGATGGTAAACAAGTGCAAACCACTCGTGATTTTGCTGTTGAAAATCAGCATTTACAACAATTACTAGAACAATGCCCTGAACTGTATCAAACAACAGACCAGAAATGGACTTTAGATGACCCCGAAATGGCTCTGGAAGCATTATTGAAAATACAGGAAGTGGGTGACCTGGTCGTGATGGAATGGCCTAAGGGGCAGAAAATTAAAGTAAGCCGTGAAGCAGGGTTAAAGCAGACGCATTTCTCAGTGCGTAAAGAAAAAGACTGGTTTAGCGTGTCAGGTGAAGTACAAATAGATGATGAACAAATCTATGATATGCAACGCTTAATCAATTTATTGCGGACGACATCAGGGCGGTTTTTAAAGCTGGAAGATGGGCAATTTGTTGCACTCACCGGCGAATTGCGACAACGCCTGGATGATATTGCGGGTTTGGGTGAGCAAAAAGGTAATAAATTGCACTTCCATGGCTTAGCAGCACCGGCCTTAAATGAAGTGCTGGAAGGCATGGATGTTAAGGCAGGTAAGCAATGGAAAGATCAGCTTAAAAAACTGGCATCTATGGTAGATTTAGAGCCCGAAATTCCGTCTACTTTACAAGGTGAGCTGCGTGATTACCAGGTGGAAGGCTATCAATGGATGGCACGTCTAGCGCACTGGGGCGCAGGTGCTTGCTTAGCGGATGATATGGGGCTAGGGAAAACCATACAGGCACTCAGTTTAATATTATCTCGTGCGACGCTAGGACCTACATTGATAGTAGCACCGACTTCGGTGTGTATGAACTGGTTAGATGAAGCCCGGCATTTTGCACCGACACTCAATGTGCATCAGTTTGGGACAGGTGATCGACAGAAAACTATTGAGGAAGCCGCAGAGTTTGATATCGTCGTGTGTAGTTATGGATTGCTACAGACAGAAGCAGAATTACTGATAGACAAACAGTGGAGTACTATTGTTGCGGACGAAGCACAGGCCATAAAAAATGGTTTAACCAAGCGCTCACAAGCTGCAATGGCACTGCAAGGTGATTTTAAATTAATCACCACCGGCACACCAATTGAAAACCATCTAGGTGAACTATGGAATTTATTTCATTTTATTAACCCTGGATTATTAGGTTCCTTGAAAAAGTTCAATGAGCGTTATGCGCAAGCGATAGAAAATAATAAAGATCATAGTGCTCAGCAGCGTTTAAAGAAATTACTCAGGCCGTTTATCTTACGCCGGCTTAAAAATGATGTGCTAAAAGAATTACCGGCTAAAACAGAAATTACTATCCATGTTGAACTAAGTCAGGAAGAACGTGCTTTTTACGAAGCTATGCGCCGAAATGCAGTACAAGCTATGAAGGCAGCACAAGCCGAGGGGCAGCAAGCAGGACAGCAGCATCTTAAGGTGTTAGCCGAAATCATGAAACTGCGCCGTGCCTGTTGTCACCCTAAGTTAGTGATGCAAAACAGTCAAATAAGCAGTGCTAAATTACAGGCCTTTGGAGAGTTAGTCGATGAGCTTATTTCAAATCGGCATAAAGCTCTGGTATTTAGTCAGTTCGTTGGTCATTTAACGATTCTTAAAGAGTTATTAGATAAAAAAGACATCCACTATCAATACCTTGATGGCAGCACACCAGTTGCCAAGCGTAAAAAAGCAGTCAATGCCTTCCAGGCAGGTGAAGGAGATGTGTTTTTAATTAGCCTGAAAGCCGGTGGCTCGGGATTAAATCTAACCGCCGCTGATTATGTTATCCATATGGATCCCTGGTGGAATCCGGCAGTAGAAGATCAAGCTTCCGATAGAGCACACCGAATGGGACAGAAACGCCCGGTGACTATTTATCGTTTAGTGGCAAAAGATACAATTGAAGATAAAATTGTCGATTTACACGCGCATAAACGTGATTTAGCCAGTAGTTTATTAGAGGGCGGCGAGGTTAGTGGTAAGATGTCGGTAAATGAAATGATGGAGTTGATACGCGAGGTTGAAGATGAATAGATAGGGACACCATTCCTTCAAGGTATGGTGTCCCTAATGCCCATGTTGCATTTAAGAAACACATTTATCCTGGAAAACGCAGTTGAGCACAGATTTATTCACTAAACCGTGAAGCGTAGGACACTCACTCAACAGGGGGCAAGTTTTTACAATCATTATTTTTAATATTCAGCTGTTTACAGTGTTATATAGCGATCAACTTCGGTTTCTAGGTATAGATGGATGATATTCATTGAGAGCTTTCTTATCATCCATCAAAATGATCAAAAGAGCTTGTGAACCAGAGCTGTTAAGGTAACGCGAGTTGCCTAAGTTAAGGACAGACTGTAGGATGTGCTGACGATAGGAAGCGTATATTTTCGATTGTACGCTTCGTTCCTCAGCACACTTTGCAACAGTTTGCCAAACTTAGGAGAATTCAATAACACCCGAGTCTGATTTGTCTTTTGACTTCACAGACGCACTAGAAAAATTTTTCATAGCCTGCTATGTGCCAATTTCACTAATACGCCTGTGAAGCTAAAAATCTGTGCAACTGAAGTTTCCCAATAATTATTTATGGTAAAATTGAAACTATGCTACAACTATATGAAAAAAACAGTCTTTTCATTCGTTTCAAATGCTATTGCCTAAGGGGAATTAAGTAGGGGTTTGCTATAAACATGGCAAAACCACCTAAAATAAACCTCGATACACCAGCATTGTGTATTTCAGCTACTCAATAATTGGGAAACTTCAGCTGTGCAATACTTGCGGGTTTTATTAAATCTTTGAGCTCTTTAATGGCCTTGGGGTCTGAACGCCGACGTTGAACGGCTATAAAAGTGATATTGGAAACGGTTATTTTTGATGCTACTGACATTATGAAAATAAGATTGGGGAGTCGCTATTTTTGCGAAAGCTTGTTTTGGGCATCCCAGCCCAAGCAAGCAGCAAAAACTTAACGCGACCACTTATGCCTCCGGCGGCCCCGATTCGTCCTCGTCACCTCGTCCCGACCCAACAAGGGGTCGGAACATAGGCTCCAAATGACTTGACGCCGTGTCGGATGGCCTTTTATTTTGTCTCCACCTTCGCTAACGCTCAGACTCCGACAAAATAACGGCCCTACGGCTATCGCGGACTAAAAATCATCACTTCGCTTAGGCTCCGTTTCCCTGATTTTCAGCGTAGGAATATATGCATTTTGATCACTGGTTGAAAGGAATTGAGCCCTCGCCCCTTCGAATATAGATTGTGACAGGGATGGTAAAGAGTTAACCGCCATACCGTGTATGAGAATGATAAATTTACAATAGAGAATAGGTTATTAAATGTCTACAGACACATTAAACCCAACTGAAGTATTAGCACAATACCGACAGCATGTAGAAGCAAGAGCAAAGCAGGGCGTTGTACCACAGCCGCTAAATGTTGAACAAGTAACAGCAGTTGTGGAACTAATTAAGCAACCACCTGCAGGTGAAGCAGACTTTTTATTAGAATTATTGACTTACCGCGTACCTGCTGGAGTGGATGAAGCCGCCTATGTTAAGGCTGGGTTCCTTGCCGCGATTGCAAAAGGTGAAGTCACTTCCGCTATTATCGGTCCGCCGCGTGCGACTGAACTTCTAGGAACCATGTTAGGTGGATACAATATCGCGCCGCTTATTGATTTGCTAGATGTTGACGTATTAGCTCCTATCGCAGCAAAAGCCTTGTCACATACCTTATTGGTATTCGATGCTTTTCATGATGTGCAGGAAAAAGCGGATGCAGGTAATCAGTTTGCTGAGAAAATTATTAAATCCTGGGCTGAAGCAGAGTGGTTTACCAGCAAAGCCGAAGTGCCTGAAAAATTAACGGTCACTGTGTTTAAAGTGACAGGTGAAACCAATACTGATGATTTATCACCTGCGCCGGATGCCTGGTCGCGTCCTGATATTCCATTACATGCCCAGGCGATGTTAAAAATTCCCAGAGAGGGGATAACTAATGCAGAACAGCAAATCAATGAGCTAAAAGCAAAAGGCTTTCCAGTCGCTTATGTAGGTGATGTCGTAGGTACGGGCTCTTCACGTAAGTCAGCAACGAATTCTGTGTTGTGGTTTACAGGGGATGATATTCCCTATGTGCCTAATAAACGCGCAGGTGGTGTGTGTATCGGTGGGAAAATCGCCCCTATTTTCTTTAACACCATGGAAGATTCGGGTGCATTGCCATTTGAGTGCGATGTAGAAAACATGGCGATGGGCGATGTGATTGATATTTATCCCTATCAGGGCGTGGTTCAGCGCCATGACAGCGATGAAGTCGTGTGTGAATTTAGCTTGAAAACTGAAATTCTATTAGATGAGGTTCGTGCGGGTGGACGTATTCCTTTGATCATAGGGCGCGGCTTGACCGATCGTGCGCGTAAAGCTCTGAACCTTGAGCCTTCCACTGTATTTCGTAGACCTGGGGATGCAGAACAAAGTACTAAGGGCTTTACCTTGGCGCAGAAAATGGTGGGTAAGGCCTGCGGTGTTGCAGGTGTGCGGCCTAATACTTATTGTGAACCACATATGACGACTGTCGGTTCACAAGATACTACCGGACCGATGACTCGTGACGAGTTGAAAGACCTGGCATGTTTAGGGTTTTCTGCGGATCTAGTCTTGCAATCCTTTTGCCACACTGCAGCTTATCCTAAGCCGATTGATGTGGAGATGCAGCACACCCTGCCTGATTTTATTATGAATCGTGGTGGCGTTGCTTTACGTCCGGGCGATGGTATTATTCACTCCTGGTTGAACCGCATGTTATTACCAGACACGGTCGGGACTGGGGGAGACTCGCATACCCGTTTCCCCATTGGGATTTCATTTCCGGCCGGATCAGGTCTGGTCGCTTTTGCTGCTGCAACTGGGGTAATGCCACTGGATATGCCGGAATCGGTGTTAGTGCGCTTTAACGGTGAAATGCAGCCGGGTATAACTTTACGGGATCTGGTGAATGCTATTCCTCTGGCTGCGATTAAACAAGGTTTATTAACCGTTGAGAAAAAAGGTAAGAAAAATGTCTTTTCAGGGCGCGTGTTAGAAATCGAAGGATTACCCGATTTAAAAGTCGAGCAGGCATTTGAGTTGTCGGATGCCTCGGCAGAACGCTCCTCAGCAGGTTGTACAATTCGTCTGGGAGAAGCGCCAATACGTGAATATATCAATTCAAATATTACCATGTTGAAATGGATGATATCTGAAGGTTATGGCGATGCGCGTACGATTAAGCGCCGAGTGCAGGAAATGCAGGGCTGGCTTACCAACCCGGTATTGATGGAGCCAGATGCCGATGCTGAATATCATACTGTGCTGGATATTGATATCAGTGCCATTAAAGAACCTATCATGGCATGCCCGAATGACCCTGATGATGTAAAAACATTATCGGATGTTGCAGGTACTAAAATTGATGAAGTCTTTTTAGGCTCTTGTATGACTAATATTGGCCATTTTCGTGCCGCGGGTAAGCTATTAGATAAACTGCAAGGGCAGGTGCCGACCAAACTGTGGATCGCGCCACCGACAAAAATGGATCAGGACAAGTTAACCGATGAGGGGTATTACAGAATTTTTGGTAAATCAGGCGCACGTACAGAAATGCCTGGCTGTTCATTATGTATGGGCAATCAGGCACGAGTTGCGGATAATGCGACAGTAGTTTCAACATCAACGCGGAACTTTCCCAGCCGTTTGGGTAAAGATGCCAATGTTTATTTAGCCTCTGCAGAACTGGCAGCAGTATGCTCTATTTTAGGCAGGATTCCTACTGCTGAAGAATATAGAGTCTATGCACAACAGATAGATGAAACGGCTGATGATTCTTATCGCTATTTGAATTTTGATCAGATTAAAACTTATCAGGATAAGGCAGATACGGTTGAGGTTTGATTATATAGAGTACGCATTGCAAATCGTACAAATATTTTTGCAAGAATTTTATCATGGACATAGGAAAGATAATGACTGCTATCCACAGTAGTCAGGTAAAAATTAGTCATCATGCGGATGACGAAGGGTTGGTGGTTGTTTGACATATGAAGAAATATATTGTTCTGTTCATCATGGCGAAGTGATTAAAACGATACTCCTTATCCTAGTGGTTTGATTTTTGGAAGGCATTTTTCAGGTGAACCGATTCGCAGTGTACGGACTTAGAATCCAACGAGCCAGTGGGCGGTATTAATTACAGTTTACAGACCAGATCCGAATCGATGGGCTCGATGGAAAGTGAGAGTGAAGCAATGAAACTTTCTGAGAAGTACCCCATTTGTGGTGGCGAGCTGGAATCAAAACAAGTAGAAAAGCTATTAAGGGGGGGGGGTAACACTGTTTCAATGAGAGTGTCAGCAGAAGTCTGCTTGCATTGTGGTGAAAGGCTTTACCCTGAAAATGTGGTTAAAGTATTTGAGCAAATAAGAAACAAATTATGCAAACAGGAATTCAGTCATTTCAAAAACCTTGTGAAGTCATGCACTGTTGATGGAGATTGGCTTAATGAAGCTATACAGCCAGTAGCTCAGACGACTAATTATCACCCTCGCGGATAAACCTATGCGCTTAACAAAGGATGAAATCAATAATATTAAAAACAGCGTTTTAACACTGGATGCCAGTGCCGATGTTTATTTGTTTGGAAGTCGTGTTGATGATAGCAAACGTGGTGGCGATATAGATTTGTTGATCACCTCAACAAGATTGAATGAACAGAATTTAAGAACAATTCGTAGGCAGTTTTTTGATCGCTTTGGTGAACAGAAAATGGACCTGTTTCTTGATGCAGGGGATACAAATAACGCATTTATTAATATGATTAAACCCAATGCGATTAAATTATGAGTCTGGTTTATCTACAAGAACTGAGTCTTGCTCTGGAGAAACAGCTATTTTGGCTGGATTATTCTTATCAGCAGGTAAAAGATCTATCTTCCCCCGATAAATTTAGCATAGAAGAATTTAATCAGTTCGAAAACTTATGTAGTCGTTATGTGCGGACAATTGATTTTTTAGTGCGTAAATATTTCCGCTGTCTTGATGTTGAATTTGAAAATCAAGGAACTCTGATGGATGTTGTCAATAATGCGCATAAGCGCGGACTCTTTTTAGATATTGAATCGACCAGGCAAAATAAAGATATTCGTAATGAAATTGTGCATGAATATTTAGATGATGCTCTGCAAAGTGTTTTTGCTGACGTGTTAAAAACATCGCCAGACCTACTTGCAATTGGACGTAATGCCTTGCAATATTCGCAACGATATATCCGCGCTAAAGATACGCAGTCGTGAGCAAGCTATTTAATATAAAAAGCCCATTTAAACCAGCAGGCGACCAACCTGCAGCAATTAAGAAATTGGTTGAGGGCCTGGTAGATGGAGAGGTGCATCAGACGCTATTAGGTGTAACGGGGTCAGGAAAAACCTTTACTATCGCCAATATGATTAATGAGATACAACGCCCGGCGATGATTATGGCGCCGAATAAAACCCTAGCAGCACAGCTCTACGGGGAAATGAAGGAGTTTTTTCCGGAAAACAGTGTCGAGTATTTTGTTTCTTATTACGATTATTATCAGCCTGAAGCCTATGTGCCTGCGTCAGATACCTTTATAGATAAAGATGCGTCGCGCAATGAGCATATAGAACAAATGCGCCTATCTGCAACTAAAACATTGCTAGAGCGCAAGGACACCATTGTTGTTGCCACCGTGTCAGCTATCTATGGTCTAGGGGAGCCAGAGTCCTATTTTAAGATGGTCTTGCACCTGGTGCGCGGAGATATGCTCAAGCAACGCGATATTTTGCGCCGTTTAGCCAATATGCAATACACCCGCAATGATATTGAATTACGCCGGGGAACTTATCGTGTGCGCGGTGATGTTATCGACATATTCCCGGCTGAATCAGACGAAGCTGCATTACGTATCGAATTGTTTGACGATGAAATCGAGCGCCTATCTTTATTCGACCCCTTAACAGGTGAAATTTTACACCGAGTTGCGCGTTATACCATTTATCCGAGAAGTCACTATGTAGCACCTCGCGAAAGATTGCTGGAAGCAGTAGAAAAAATCAAAGTCGAGTTAAAAGAACGCCTAGAGCAATTACGCTCGCTTAACAAATTAGTCGAAGCGCAGCGCCTGGAGCAGCGTACTTTATTTGATATAGAAATGATCTACGAAGTGGGCTATTGCTCCGGAATCGAAAATTATTCACGCTATTTATCTGGGCGGGATGATGGCGAATCACCTCCGACCATGTTTGATTATTTACCCAAGAATGCGGTAGTTATTATTGATGAAAGTCATGTGACTGTGCCGCAAATAGGGGCGATGTATAAAGGCGACCGCTCACGTAAAGAAACCCTGGTTGAATACGGCTTTAGATTGCCTTCAGCGCTGGATAATAGACCCATGAGGTTTGATGAATTTGAAGCCCAGATAGGGCAAAGAATTTATGTATCAGCGACGCCAAGTAAGTATGAAAAAGAACATTCAGGGCAATTTATCGAGCAAGTAGTCAGGCCAACAGGTTTACTGGATCCGGAAATAGAAGTGCGCCCCGCGACCACCCAGGTGGATGATTTATTATCTGAAATAAACCTGCATGTAGAAAAAAAAGAACGGGTCTTAGTGACCACATTAACCAAAAGAATGTCCGAAGATCTAACTGAATACCTAATGGAACATGGTGTGCGTGTGCGCTATTTACATTCAGATGTAGATACCGTGGAACGGGTGGAAATTATTCGTGATTTACGTCTGGGTGTATTTGATGTACTGGTGGGCATTAACTTATTGCGTGAGGGTCTGGATATACCTGAAGTGTCTTTAGTTGCTATTCTGGATGCCGATAAAGAGGGCTTTTTGCGCTCGGTGGTTTCATTGATTCAAACCATCGGACGGGCAGCGAGAAATGCCAATGGCAAGGCAATCCTGTACGGCGATAAAGTAACAAAATCGATGGCTCAAGCTATAGAAGAAACACAGCGCCGCCGCGAAAAGCAGATAGAATTTAATAGGCAGCGGGGTATAACGCCTACGACAATTTTTAAATCTGTCACTGATATTTTAGAGCTTACCATCCCCGGGGCAGGACTGAATCAAACATCAAAACTTAAAGTAGCCGAAGATGGTGCAAGTTACAAAGGGTTATCCGCAAAAGATAAACAGAAAAAGTTAGCACAACTAGAAGACCAGATGTATAAACATGCTAAAAACCTGGAATTTGAAGAGGCTGCACGAGTCAGGGATGAAATAAAACAATTACAGGCAGAAATGTTGATATAACTATTGCAAAAATAGTCACCTTAGATATAATACCCGCTCTTGACTTATCTCAGTTAAGATTAGATAGGCGTGTAGCTCAGTTGGTTAGAGCATCACCATTACATGGTGAGGGTCAGTAGTTCGAATCTATTCGCGCCTACCAAAAGATATTTAAGATTCTCTAGGCGCGTAGCTCAGTTGGTTAGAGCACTACCTTGACATGGTAGGGGTCGGTGATTCGAATTCACTCGTGCCTACCATCTAAACTCCTATTTTAGATGGTATTTCAAAAGGTTTAATTTCATCAGCATAAAAAGAGCGGATACTACTATTCACTCAAATTCTAATGCTACTTACTTAAGACGCTATTAACAGCGCGCTACTAGCTTGTTCTTCTGATTCCGGCGTGGCGTGTGCTTTTCTTTTCTGTTGGCTGATAGGCATTGACGTAATGATACTCAATAAGGTTCTGTCGCAATAATTATCAAAAGCGCAGAGCTCCTGGTCTTCAGGCATAACTATCCTGCTAAAGCCATAAACTGCTTATAAGCAGGAATATTTTCCTCAGACAATTGTCCCTTTCGGATCATATGTGCTGTTTCAATTCCATCAATGGTTGCTTGAGCGGAGTGAAACGCTTTAAAGCCCATCATTGGCTTTGTTATTTTTTTGATAAATCGATGATCCTGTTCGATGATGTTATTCAAATATTTAACCTGTAATATGTCGATCATAGTGGCAAACCCAGCAAGGATTAACAAGAGGTTAATATTGGCTAATCCTGCATAGTTAGCGCCACTTTTATCCATAACGACCTTATCAGGAAAGCCATTATTGTTAATCGTTTGTTTGAAAAATGCGGTTGCAGCCTCTTCATCACGGCGCTCAGAAAGCATAAAATCAAGCGTATCACCGTGACTATCAACAGCTCGGTATAAATAGGTCCACTGACCCTTCACTTTGATATACGTTTCATCCATGCGCCACGATTTATTTGTTTCTCGTTTCTGAGATTTAGCTTTTACAGCAATGTCGGGCGAATAACGGATCACCCAACGATTGAGCGTAGCATGATCCACTTCAACACCTCTTTCTTCCATAATTTCTTCAAGGTCGCGATACGAAACGCCATACCTGACATAAAAGAAAACAGCATAAAGAATGACATCTTTTTGAAAGTGAGTGCCTTTGAAGCTGAGCATGTGATCCACCTTTTATTGAAATTTAGAATTATGATAGCAGATAGCGTTGGGAAGGGGGATTTATGCGACAGAACCGTATTATTTGGTAATTAAATATCTTTTTACTTTAATAGTTATCACAATCTGGTATCTTTAAGCGCATGTAATCTTATGAGTAAAGATAATGCACCGCAAAGTATTACACGAATGGTTTACCACGCCTAAAGGCCAGATTTTACAACAGCAGGAAACGGCTTTTTTAAAGCGTTCTATTACCGTTAGTTGCAAGCAGGTTATTGTACAAATCGGCGCCCTGGGCTGGGAAAATGATTTTATTGATTGCAGCCTGTATGAGCAATTTTATGTGATGGATGATGAACAGAGTCCATGGTATGGGAGCAAATTACTCAGGGCGACGACTGTCGGCCTACCTTTTAAGACTGCTTCTGTCGATATGGTTATCTTGCCGCACTTACTGGAATTTGACCAGCATAAACATCAGGTTTTGCGTGAAGTAGAGCGTATTTTAAAACCTGAAGGCAAGTTAACTATTATTAGCTTTAATCCGTGGAATATTTATATAAATCTGCAATATATGCGCCGTAGGGAAAAAAATACGCCCTGGTTTCCTGGTCTAGTCAGTCGCACTCGGATTGAAGGCTGGTTGCGTTTATTAAATTTTGAAGTTGAACTAGCCGCAGGGTTTAACTTTGACGCAACACGAATTAATTCAGGGCATGCAGAGGGAAGAGGGCAGGAGTTACGTGTTGCAGCTTTTGGTATTAAAGCGATTAAAAGGAGTTATCACCTTATCCCACTAGCACCAGTAAAAGACTATCAACCCAGAGTTGCAATGGCAAGGATAATAGATATACCTATAAGGCAAAGACAAAATGACGCAGATAGTTGAGATATACACCGATGGTGCCTGTCGTGGAAACCCCGGGCCTGGAGGTTGGGGAGTCTGGTTAAAAAGAGGTCAATCTGAAAAGCAACTGTACGGTGGTGAGCAGCAGACGACTAATAATCGCATGGAGCTTATGGCAGCCATTCAGGCGCTGGAAGCATTAAATAGACCATGCGCCGTTAAGCTATACAGTGATTCCAGGTATGTTTTACAGGGAATTACCGAATGGATGACTAACTGGAAAAAACGCGGCTGGAAAACCGCAGCCAAAAAGCCAGTCAAAAATGAAGATCTATGGCGACGGCTGGACAGTGTGATGCAGAAGCATCAAATCGATTGGATATGGGTGAAGGGGCATTCAGGTAATCCAGGTAATGAGAAGGCAGATCAATTAGCAAATCTGGGGATTGACACTTTATAAACAATTTGGATTCCTATATTCTAATGGGAATTCATACGCAGCTACTTTACGCTCCCCCCTTAGGAAGCAGAATTTATTCATACCCGAAGCTATATATTCCGTAGGATGAGCTGAGGAACGAAGCGCCCCATTGTGTGTGATGCGCTTCGTTCCTCAGCTTATCCTATAGGTTCCGGATTTTATTTAATTCTCAATCCTTACAGGTCTACATAGCGCTTCGGAACAGCTAATTTTTTCTGCAAAGCTGCAACTATCTGTTACATTAACAATTCTATGTAAGCTCTTTGCAGAAATTTAATAACGCGTATGACAGAAAATAGCTTCTACTGGCATGATTATGAAACCTTTGGCGTTGACCCGCAGAGGGATAGAGCAGTGCAGTTTGCTGGTATCAGAACAGACTATGATTTTAATATTATCAGTAAGCCCCTGGTTATTTATTGCCGGCCTGCTGATGAGACCTTGCCACAACCTGAAGCTTGTTGTGTGACCGGAATAACGCCACAACTTGCTGCGCAAAAAGGTGTTTGTGAGGCTGAGTTTATTGCGCAGATTTATCAGCAAATGGTGCAAGAAAATACCTGTACTCTGGGTTATAACAATTTACGCTTTGATGATGAAGTGACGCGTAATCTTTTGTATCGCAATTTTTATGACCCTTATGCCAGAGAATGGCAAAATGGTAATTCTCGCTGGGATTTAATTGACCTTATTCGTACCGTCCATGCACTACGGCCTGAAGGCATACGCTGGCCAGTAGATGACGAAGGCAAGATCAGCTTCCGCCTGGAAAAGCTCACCGCAGAAAATGGCATCGAACATGCCGAGGCTCATGATGCCTTATCGGATGTTTATGCGACCATCGCCTTAGCCAAATTAATTCACCACGCACAGCCCAGACTATTTGAGTTTTTCTTGCGCAATCGTGGCAAACACCAGGTCAAGCAGTTGCTGCAACTGGGTAGCTATACACCGCTAGTGCATGTCTCTGGAATGTATGGCGCGGAAAAACAATATTTAGCACTGGTTTTACCTGTCTGCCAGCACCCGGTAAATAATAATGGCATCATCGTCTATGATTTATCTATCGACCCGGAAGCGATGCTAAGCTTGTCTGCCGAAGAGATTCAGCAGCGTATATTCACGGCTAAAGCAGATTTACCTGTAGGGGTTGAGCGCATCCCTTTAAAGACAGTTCATATTAATAAATGCCCCATTGTTGCTCCAGCAAAGGTATTGCGTGCCTGTGATGCCGAGAGATTAGGCATCGATATTACAAAATGTCAGAAACATAAGGACTTAATCCAGCAGTCTGGCGATTTACAAAGCAGACTGCATCAGGTATTCAGTGGGCACTCTTTTTCAGTTGATGCAGACCCAGACCCTGATTTAATGATCTATAGTGGTGGCTTTTTTTCTAATCAAGATAAACAGATGATGGATAAGCTGCGCTCCACAAAGCCAACTCAGTTAGCGAGCTTTTCTTTTCCGCGGGGAGGTGCAAGGCTAGAAGAAATGCTATTTAGATACAGGGCAAGAAATTACCCAGAGACGTTAAACAGTGCTGAAAAGTCACGTTGGCAGAAGTTTTGCCTGGCTCGGTTAAGCCATATAGATACCACCGGCTTTCTTGATTTCAATAACTACCAGGCTAAAATTAAGCAATTAAGACAGCAAGCAGATGTAGACCAGCATTTGCTCGATCAACTGGAGCAGTATGCGCTTGATTTAAAAAATAAATTACATTCTAAGTAGGGCTGAAATAGCTTTATAATACAGCGCGTAACCGTGATTAGAAAAAGTCTCACAGATCTCTTTGCGCACAGTATTGATGTTCAGCCTGAACTTACTGTTACAAATTTAAGAATGTTTCTTCTTTTTTGTTATTAGCGGCTAAAGAGCTGGTATTAAAGGTGTTGTTGAGTGATTGTACCAAGCCTTTGGCACGTGTTTTTATCATCTCTAATGTTTCCTTGACATCTTTGTTCCAGCCTACCGGTTTTTCATAAGGGAGCAAAATTCGCCAAAAAGTTAAACTTTTGTCAAATAAAGCGGCCAGGTTTTCCATTAGCCCTAACTCTTTCTGGCGCTCAAGCAGCTTTTTACGGATAAATCTAGCGTGGATTTTACTGCTATAAATATGTAGGTGAATCATTGTGACCACAAGCAAAAATAAAAAAATCGATGCGATAAAAGGATCAAGCAGTAATGCGACTAGCCCAAATTGAATTTCACCCGCAACTAGTGTCAGAGCAATAAAGCTAAGTACCACGATAACGGTAAAATGTGAGCGATCTTTCCACAGCACGATGGCTTTTTTAACTTCATGTATAACTACCGAATCAAATTCATCGATATGCCGCTCTAGTGTATGCAAAATACGGTACGCACTTTCGACATCGATGTTTGCGAGTTTTTGTTCTATTGCCAGTTGGTTATTAGTTTCAGTACTTTGCTTTAAGACAAAAAATTGACCTGACTGTAGTCCAAGCTTGCTTAACTGTTGCTTCCAGCTGGCGAGGTCAACATTATTGGCACTACCCTGAGCCTGATTGATGACATAGATAAACTTCCCGGGATTATGGCTTGCAGTCGTCATTTTCAGGAAAGGCTTAAGTTCTTGCTGAACATCTTCCAGATTTGGCTTGCTGGCATCGAGAAATACAAAGACAAGATCAGAAAGTGTCGCTGCGTGTTCACGTAAAAGCGCAACACCTTCGCTCTTAATTTTGGCAGAAAAACCAGGAGCAAGAATAATTGTTTTGTCTTTTAACTTAGGGCTATTATTGGTGGTTAATTCCAGGTAAGTATTGATATGCCTGCTTTCGCCAGATTCAAGTTGCTCCAGGCGATCGCTAATATGGTAAAAAGGAAGGCGTGGATCACCATCAACAGCGGTACCTGGTAAGGCGATGGGCGTTTCATCAGGGCGATAGATGAGAACAGTAAAGTGTGAGTGATTAGTAAAGGCGTCGATAGCCGGAGTTGTTGTATCCAGATAGCGGTTGATAAATTCATTGCGCCCTGAAGACGGGTCACCTATTACAGTTATTATAGGCGACCATGAGGTCTTATTGGCTAATGAGTCATCCATGCCTATAAGTCCCAGGTCATATGCTACCTGGTCCAGTTCATGATAAAGCCTGAATGCCTGCAGTAATGCCGGATTTTTATCCGCAAGTTGTTGTTCCAGTAGATGCTGTGAGGAGCTTACAGATTTTTCAGTTGTACTCATTTGATTTAAGAACCGTTTAGTCGATGATTTATTAAGTAAAGGGGTATTTCCTCGTTTTCAAGTAGCAAACATAACCATAGCTCAAGCAAAAATTATAAAGCTTGTTGGCAATCGCTGAAAATCAGGGAAACGGAGCCTAAGCGAAGTGATGATTTTTAGTCCGCGATAGCCGTAGGGCCGTTATTTTGTCGGAGTCTGAGCGTTAGCGAAGGTGGAGACAAAATAAAAGGCCATCCGACACGGCGTCAAGTCATTTGGAGCCTATGTTCCGACCCCTTGTTGGGTCGGGACGAGGTGACGAGGACGAATCGGGGCCGCCGGAGGCATAAGTGGTCGCGTTAAGTTTTTGCTGCTTGCTTGGGCTGGGATGCCCAAAACAAGCTTTCGCAAAAATAGCGACTCCCCGTTATTCGCTTTGTCGTCAGTTTTAAGCACTATAGGTGCGTTCAATATATTTTTCAACAATAACCTGGAATTCTTCTGCGATTCTATCACCTTTTAAAGTAACAGTTTTCTCGCCATCTTCATAAACAGGTGCAACAGGCGATTCGCCGGTACCAGGCAAGCTAATCCCGATATTGGCATTTTTACTCTCGCCCGGACCATTCACTACGCAGCCCATAACGGCGACTTCCATTTCTTCTACGCCTTTATATTGATCGCGCCATGTTGGCATTTGCTCGCGCAGATAACCCTGAATATCCATGGCCAATTTCTGGAAATAGTCACTAGTTGTACGACCACAGCCTGGACAGGCAATAACCATCGGTGTAAAAGATCGAAAGCCCATGGTCTGTAGGATTTCCTGGCCAACGATCACTTCTTTGGTACGTGCGGCTCCGGGCTCTGGTGTCAGGGAAATGCGAATAGTATCGCCTATGCCTTTTTGCATTAATACAGATAACGCTGCTGATGAGGCGACGATACCTTTGGAGCCAATGCCTGCTTCAGTTAAACCTAGGTGTAAAGCATATTCACAGCGACTAGAAAGGTCCTGGTAAATACTGATAAGTTCCTGAACATTGCTGATTTTACATGAAAGGATGATTTTATTTTTAGATAGACCGAAAGATTCAGCGGCAGCGGCACTTTCCAGGGCAGACACAATAATAGCTTCACGGGTCACTGCCGGGAGTTCTTCAGGCTCGACTTTTTGTCTATTTTCATCCAGCAGGCGGGTCAGTACGGCTTGATCCAGGCTACCGCCATTGACCCCAATACGTACTGGTTTATCATATTTAACTGCACACTCAATCATTTGCTGGAATTGCGTATCGCGTTTAGCACCTTTACCAACATTCCCCGGGTTGATTCTGAACTTACCTAATGCCTTGGCACATTGCGGATATTTTTCCAGTAGCTTATGTCCGTTAAAATGAAAATCACCCACCAGAGGAACTAAAAAACCGTTAGCATCCAGTTGCTTGCGTATCTCAGGGACTGCAGCAGCTGCCTCTTCGTTATTCACAGTAATGCGCACAAGCTCTGAGCCAGCATTAGCGAGTTCCATAACTTGCTGTACTGTGGCTGCAATATTTGCAGTATCGGTGTTAGTCATGGATTGCACAACGATAGGTGCAGCACCACCGACTTTAACATTGCCGATTAAGACTTGGTGAGTATTTTTTCTGGGGCTAATTGACATGGTGTATGGTTATTTTTCATAATTACAATTACACTAAAGTATATATGAACCATGCTAAAAAAAATAGCTGGTGGTCTGGTTCATGTAAGGTTTCTCAATAATTGGGAAACTTCAGCATGATAATAATGCGGATCTTATTATTGCCGCTGGCGATATTGGGGTTTACGATCAAGCCATAGAATGGCTACAGTCGCTAAATAAGCCGGGGGTTTATGTCGCCGGAAATCATGAATTTTACAACCACGAATACCGCGACACTTTGCGCATGTTAAAAGGAAAATGTGCAAATACCAATATCCATTTTCTGGAAAAAAATACCTTTAAATATAATGGTGTGCGCTTTTTAGGTTGTACATTATGGACTAATTTGTTTATCGAAGGGGAAGTCGCTGCTGCAACATTAGGTAAGGGGCTGAATGATTTTAGAAAAATTCGCTATGCAGAGAATCAGTGTTCCCCTATCAATTGAGGCCGTGAAACTAACCTCGCCACAAGAGAGCTCATAAAGCACTGTAAAGACATTCCTGTTATTATTGCGTTTTGAACTGATCGAATGGTATACGAGCTGATACGAGATATTCTTGCCTGGAAAAATAATGGATTCACAAAACGATCTCGTTTTTGAGCCTGTTGCTGCCTTATCTCCAGAGCCTCGCTATATTTTTTATCCGATGGATGAATCAATTCTGGCTGTTGTGTTTTTGAAATCTCTTCAAACACGCGCATTAAATTATAGCTCATTGCAGTCAGACGCATTTGATCTTCAAGTGAGCGGGTATTGGAAGACCAAGCTTTAGTTTCCTTGAAATTACTTTTAGTGTTATTGAATGTCTTTTCAATCGTCCATCGCTTGAAATACAGCATGGCAATGGTTCCAGGGTTAATAGTCATTGGCAAGGTTGTCACAAACCGGTGAAGTTTTCCGGTTTCTGGATCACGGTAATCCACCACGTTAAATTTGATGCCCTTGTTTTCGTACACACTGTATGCTTCAACTCCTGTATTGATCTCATGCTGGGAGTCAAAAGGGATAGACTCAACCAGAGTCGCAATTGAATTTTCTTTTAGCATTGAAATCATGTAATTAGCATGTCGTTTCTGCCGATCCCACCAGACAAAGTCGGTGACGGCTTTATCGTAGACATAGAGATGTTTCTGAGAGCTGTTATTTCCCTTGTTTTGCTTTTCAATATGATCTCGTAACACAGGTATTTCTTGATGTCTCTGAGTTCCGTTTGTCACCAGACAAAGAAATCTGAGCAACCCACTTCTGAGATTCAACGCGTAAATCCCCCCAGCCGCATAAACTTTCCCCTTGCTGTTTTTTTCAGTATGGCAGGCATGATCAATAAAATGTCCATCCGCTGCTTCTATGGTGTATTCGTCAAGTTCTGGGAATGCTTTAAGATAATCAATGCCTTGCGATAGCAGTGTTTCAGCGTGAAGATGATAGCTCTGCTGTTCAGATGCCTCAAGCATACTTGTTCGTCTATGCGACTTCAGTGATTTAAAATACGTTGAGTGGGGAAGCAGCTGGCCATGAATCTGTTCATTGGTTTGGAGGAAATGGCGACCACTATCGACTACACTGATACAGCGTAATAACCCAAGGCGAATAAAGTCGATATATCCTTCAACTCTGTGCATGAACGAGCCCACAAAGGATGACGCTCTGCTAACAGGGCACGTTCCATACTTTCATTGCAGTGTTGGTGAATATGTTCAGAGAGTGGTAGGTCTTTAAGCATGGGTGATATCCGTTTATGAGGTGATTAAAACGGAATTCTTTAGAAAACCTTTTTCGGCAATTGCAAGCTTTATTTGAAATTATTTGTTGTTTTTTTACGGTGCCTACAGAGTGTCTATTTGCTGTTATAAGTGATTAAAATCAAAAAGATGGAAATATTCGAGTGGTGCTACCTTCAGGTAGGTTATAGGCTGCTTTGTTTAGGTACTTCCGCTGAAAATCCTGGAAACGGAGCTTTAGCGAAGTGAAGATTTTTAGTCCGCGATAGCCGTAGGGCCGTTGTTTTGTCGGAGTCTGAGCGTTAGCGAAGGTGGAGACAAAATAAAAGGCCATCCGACACGGCGTCAAGTCATTTGGAGCCTATGTTCCGACCCCTTGTTGGGTCGGGACGAGGTGACGAGGACGAATCGGGGCCGCCGGAGGCATAAGTGGTCGCGTTAAGTTTTTGCTGCTTGCTTGGGCTGGGATGCCCAAAACAAGCTTTCGCAAAAATAGCGACTCCCCAAATAGCCGTCCAGCCAGTGAGGTAGTAATGACGAAAAAGTCATTTTTGTTCCCCACCACAAAACCCTTTACATAACGGGCATTAAGCAAAATGACTTCATGCCCTTGTTTAGTTAACTCTCTTGCCCAGTGATGAGCTCCGCCACAGGCTTCTATTCCAATTAAGCTCACTGGATAATTTGCAAAAAATATTAAAAGCTCAGCTCGTTTTAGCTTTTTCTTAACAGGTTTTGATTTTTTTTCATCAGATGTATACATGTGAAAAATATCTTTTGCTATATCCAATCCAATTACGCTATTATTCATGTCGGGCTCCTCTTTGCTCCGTTATTACTCTTAGGTGCATTATGACACTGTTGGTGGGAGAGGAGTCCATATCATCAGCCTACTCAACCCCCCTTATTCTATGGGTTGTGGAGGAGTGCAATAGCTTTAGACTTCTGAAGTTTCCCAATAATTATTTATGGTAAAATTGAAACTATGCTACAACTATAGTTTCTCAGATAAATAATTTCCAAATTTGGAGCGCTTAAACTTAGGCGGTAACAACGAAATCTTCCCGCAATTTTTGCATAACACAAATCACTTTACTGGCATCATACATATAAGTGTTAAAAGTTTGCACAACTGAATCATGAAGATCTTCAAAAGTTTTAAAATACTTCATATGAGTCGAATCGCGTTTCGTATTTTTCCATAATTTCTCAATCGGATTAAAATCCGGCGAGAACGCAGGGAGACGTTCTACTGTCAAACGATCTACATTAGCTAACTTAAATTCCTTAATAACACCGCTTCCATGATACGGGGCACCATCTTCAATTAGAATAATCTTGCCTTTATAATAAGCCAGCAATTGTGTTAAAAACTCAACATAGCTTTCACCATTAAAACGCCCAGATGTTTCAGCGTGTTGTAATATCATTGGCTTATAACTCTCGATTAAGACGTTGTCGGCAATAGAATATATCGCTTCCATAAAAAGCTTCTGTGTTGGATATTTCTCATTTTTTAAGCTTTTAAGAATAGCTAAAAATTCTTGAGGCAGCCCAGCTTCTTTTAAAAGTCTAAGTGACTTTGGTTTTATCTCATAAGCCAATGATTCTCGGTATTGAAAACTCCCTCCTTCGAGTTCGATCGTACCAAACATTTTCAACCCTTTTCGAATCCCTGATGTTTTCACTGTGGGTTGCTCTCCTATTGGAGCCCAGGTTCGTGCCAATGAACCCCACATAGCAAATGACACCTCATCACCGAATAAAACGACACTCTTTTCTTCTACCGCCTTTTCCATAATGGCAGGCAATGTTTCTTCCAGCCACGTTTTTCTTTCAAGCTCGTACTTTTCTTCTTCTTGGCGATCAGTCACAAAACGAGCTTTTTGATAACTGAAGCCCAGTTTTTTCATTAGGCTTGATAAATAGTTCAAGTTATAACGAACTTCAAATTTTAACCAAATAAGCTCGGCAATCATCGCAGTATTCCATATTCCACAATGAAATCCATTGTCTTCTGGGCCTTTCTTTATCAACTCAACCAATTTATTTTTCTGGTCTTTAGTTAACTTTGACTTCCGACCACGTCCTTGATAGTGTTGCCCTATTAACCAACCGACACCTTTATGCATGAATGTTTTCAGCCAATTTATAATGGTTTTTTCACAGACTCACATTAGGCGTGCTATTTCTTTGATTCCCATGCATTCACTGAACCAGAGTAGAGCTTGAGTTAATCGATATAAACAAATATTACTTAGCTTGAGAGCTGTCGCCATATTTTTTTTTAGTCGGTCTACAATTGACTTTGAAAAAGTGAGGGATACCATTTTTGACTGTTTCCGTTAGTGTTGGGACGAAAATTATAAGCCAGTTTCCCCTCTGTCGTTTTTGTTTGTTCGGAAATTAATTTTCTGAAAGTCTATATATGAAAAAAAATAGTCTTTTCATTCGTTTCAAATGCTATTGCCTAAGGGGAATTAAGTAGGGGTTTGCTATAAACATCATCAGTGTTCCCATTGAAAGAAGAAGTACCTAAACAAAGCAGCCTATGACCTACCTGAAGGTAGCACCACTCGAATATTTCCATCTTTTTGATTTTAATCACTTATAACAGCAAATAAACACTCTGTAGGCACCGTAAAAAAACAACAAATAATTTCAAATAAAGCTTGCAATTGCCGAAAAAAGTTTTCTAAAAATTTCCGTTTTAATCACCTCATAAACGGATATCACCCATGCTTAAAGACCTACCACTCTCTGAACATATTCACCAACACTGCAATGAAAGTATGGAACGTGCCCTGTTAGCAGAGCGTCATCCTTTGTGGGCTCGTTCATGCCCAGAGTTGAAGGATATATCGACTTTATTCGCCTTGGGTTATTACGCTGTATCAGTGTAGTCGATAGTGGTCGCCATTTCCTCCAAACCAATGAACAGATTTATGGCCAGCTGCTTCCCCACTCAACGTATTTTAAATCACTGAAGTCGCATAGACGAACAAGTATGCTTGAGGCATTTGAACAGCAGAGCTATCATCTTCACGCTGAAACACTGCTATCGCAAGGCATTGATTATCTTAAAGCATTCCCAGAACTTGACGAATACACCATAGAAGCAGCGGATGGACATTTTATTGATCATGCCTGCCATACTGAAAAAAACAGCAAGGGGAAAGTTTATGCGGCCGGGGGGATTTACGCGTTGAATCTCAGAAGTGGGTTGCTCAGATTTCTTTGTCTGGTGACAAACGGAACTCAGAGACATCAAGAAATACCTGTGTTACGAAATCATATTGAAAAGCAAAACAAGGGAAATAACAGCTCTCAGAAACATCTCTATGTCTACGATAAAGCCGTCACCGACTTTGTCTGGTGGGATCGGCAGAAACGACATGCTAATTACATGATTTCAATGCTAAAAGAAAATTCAATTGCGACTCTGGTTGAGTCTATCCCTTTTGACTCCCGCCATGAGATCAATACAGGGGTTGAAGCATACAGTGTGTACGAAAACAAGGGCATCAAATTTAACGTGGTGGATTACCGTGATCCAGAAACCGGAAAACTTCACCGGTTTGTGACAACCTTGCCAATGACCATTAACCCTGGAACCATTGCCATGCTGTATTTCAAGCGATGGACGATTGAAAAGACATTCAATAACACTAAAAGTAATTTCAAGGAAACTAAAGCTTGGTCTTCCAATACCCGCTCACTTGAAAATCAAATGCGCCTGACTGCAATGAGCTATAATTTAATGCGCGTGTTTGAAGAGATTTCAAAAACACAACAGCCAGAATTGATTCATCCATCGGATAAAAAATATAGCGAGGCTCTGGAGATTAGGCAGCAACAGGCCCAAAAACGAGATCGTTTTGTGAATCCATTATTTTTCCAGGCAAGAATATCTCGTATCAGCTCGTATACCATTCGATCAGTTCAAAACGCAATAATAACAGGAATGTCTTTACAGTGCTTTATGAGCTCTCTTGTGGCGAGGTTAGTTTCACGGCATCAATTGATAGGGGAACACTGATGATAAACATGGCAAAACCACCTAAAATAAACCTCGATACACCAGCATTGTGTATTTCAGCTACTCAATAATTGGGAAACTTCAGTTTAGACTATTGTCTGCACTAAAAAAAGCTAAAGCTTTTTTATTCCTGCCTGTAACTAATGCTGCACTAGCTTGTTTTTCCGCAATCGCCTAATATTATTGGCGCTGAAACTTCAGTCCACGCGGGATATTTTTTCATAATACGATTAAATAGCTCTGACTGAAGAAAATAATCCAGCCAGGCATGCAGGTAAGGGTAGTCAGATTGATAGAACCAGTCTTTATCAACAAAGGCAAACTGACGGATAAACGGAAAAATACCTATATCGGCCATAGAGATATTATCACCCATCAGAAAGCGATGCTTACTGAGCCGAAACTCAAGTGATGCCAGGAATTGCTCGCCTTGGTGACGATAATATTCTGCTGTTTGTTCGGGATAGCGATCAGAGTATTTGTAGCGATCCAGCCAGCTCTTAAAGTTAAAGTCATTCTCATCTAACAGTCGATCAATTTGATTACGTGCTTCTTCAATATTTGCTCTGGGTATCCAGTTATCTGGATCATTTTTTGCTAGCGCCCAGTACATAATATCCCGGCTTTCATCGATAATAAATCCACCTGTTAAGACCAAGACAGGCACGGTTCCTTTTGCTGAGTACTGTAACAATTGCTGCGGTTTATTTTTTAATTCGACTTCACGCAGGTTGACTTTAACGCCACTATATTGCAATGCCATGCGGGCACGCATGGCATAAGGACAGCGGCGAAAGGAATACAGAATTGCTAGGTCAGCATCAGGGTTTTGAATTTTTACGGTCATTTTGTTTTTTACTCTTTGACAGACGCTGAAAATCAGGGAAACGGAGCCTAAGCGAAGTGATGATTTTTAGTCCGCGATAGCCGTAGGGCCGTTATTTTGTCGGAGTCTGAGCGTTAGCGAAGGTGGAGACAAAATAAAAGGCCATCCGACACGGCGTCAAGTCATTTGGAGCCTATGTTCCGACCCCTTGTTGGGTCGGGACGAGGTGACGAGGACGAATCGGGGCCGCCGGAGGCATAAGTGGTCGCGTTAAGTTTTTGCTGCTTGCTTGGGCTGGGATGCCCAAAACAAGCTTTCGCAAAAATAGCGACTCCCCAAAATCACCTAAATGTTATTTAATTTTCGTTTCCTAGGTTGAATAAAACGCTGCTATTTTCTTTAATTGCTCATGCATATTAGAAACTGGCAACCAGCCCAGTAAATCAGTAGCTTTAGAGCTATCCACCTGGAGTGAAGCAAACAGCCGGTCGGCCACATCTTGCTTGCCTGATAACATGCCTGTAAAGCGCATCCAGCTAACAGGAACGGGTAATAATAGTGTGTTTTTGTTGAATGCCTTGGTGATTTTTTGTAATAACTGTGTAGTCGATACATCTTCCTGGTCAGAAATTAGAAAGGTTTCGTTTGCAGCCTTAGGGTGAGTGATGCAGAGCATAATAAAGTTCAGCAAATTGTCTAAAGCGATCAGCGAGCGCTTATTATCAATTGCACCGAACGGTAAGGGAATCCCCTTGATTAGCCAATTGATCATGCTTGCAAAATTTGCTTTTACCCCAGGGCCATAAACCAGAGGCGGGCGGATGATAACTACCTGCATGGCGCTACACTGCGCTAGAGACATTAAGCCATGTTCTGCCTCATATTTAGAGAGTGCATAGGGATCAATCGGTGGGCTAGCGACCTGCTCTTGAAACGGAGAATTAGGAGCAGTCTGTTCACCATTTACCTTAATGCTGCTGATAAAGATAAATCTTTTTACGCCGGCCTCTGCAGCCTGTATTGCCAGGTTTAAAGTAGCGGCGGTATTGACTTGACGGAATTCAGCTAGTGGGTCTGATGCCGTATCATGCATAATATGTGCACGAGCGGCTAAATGAATAACGACGTCAACATCCTGCAAAGCGTCAGTGTATTCAGTGGTGGACGATAGATCACCGAGTTCTATCTGTTGCTCTGATACAAGCTGGCTTATATGACGCACGACCGCAACCACATCGAATGCTTGTTGGTTTAGTGCGTGTACTAGTGCCTTGCCTATAAACCCGGTTGCGCCGGTCACTAAAACTTTTGTCATATTTAATAGAGTCCGGTTAGAGCAATAAAAAACAGTATGCACCGGTCGCGAAATCGCCGCCTTAACTGACTAATATTTTGCAGAATAGTTATGCGTGAATCTACATCCAGATGATGCTCATCTATTAAGTCTGCTACACAGACCACTTGCTGCTTACACCAGCCATTACGTAACAGATTAAAGCGTTTGCCACTCGCCCGCCAGCCCTTGTGTATGCCCACCTGATTTTTAGCATGCTGTCGATATAATAATTTATACTCAGGGTCTATAAACCAGGATAAGCCTTGCGCCCTAAAAAATGCATAAATAAACCAGTCATGTAAACTGACTTGCTGAACCTGCTGCCAGTGTGACAGAATTAAATTTTTAAATAATAACATCGGTTCGATGCGCAAAACATAAGTGCAGCCGGGACCAGCTGCCTCAAATAAATAGTCATACTGACGTTGCGGCAGAGCCTTGTTGATTAATAATTCAAGACCATCTGGCCAGAATGCCAGCACATTTCCAGAGTATGCTGCATAGTCTCCCTGTGCTAGCCTAGTACAGGCAGTCATCAGTTTGTCATCCAGCCAGATATCATCCTGATCGCACAGGGCGACAAAATCATAGGCTGAGAAATCAACATCTTTGATTAAACGATAAAAATTGACGGCAGCACCACCAAATTTTTGACCATAAGTTAATACTGTTATTTGCGAGTGCTGCTCAGCAAAATCACAGCAGATTTGATAACAATCATCGGTCGATAAATCCACACTGATAAAAATACTCAGAGCAACGCCTTGTTGGCGTAATATGCTGTGTAATTGCTCGTCAATAAATGCTGCGCCATTGTAGGCGGCAAGTAATACAGCCACATTGGGCCGGGTCTTGTCCATTTGAAATGCAGCTTACAGTTGCAGGAAAACCAGTTTATCCTGTTTAAACAGCGGGATTAATACACGCTGACGCTTGCTATCAAACCCCAGGTCAGCAGGCGCATCAAGCCCGTCAGCCAGAATACTGTAGCTATTATCCTTGTTTAATATATACAGAGCAGAGCCAGCCCAGCTAGACATGATTAAGCGACCATCAGCTAACTTTATGAGTCCGTCAAGATCTCCCTTTGGCGGCTTGACCAGGTTATGACGCTTACCGTGCGCATCAATACTAAAGACTTCGCCAGAGCCGAAAGTTACCACAGTAAGTCGTTTGCCTTGCGCAATAATTCCATTGGGATGACCCATTTGCTTATTTTTATAAAGCAGCTCATATTTGCCGTTAGCCAAGACTTTGTAGATGGCATCAGTACCCGAAGCAGCTAAAGAATCTTTTCCTGCTTTTAAGCCGCTGTCTGTGACATAAACGAAATCGCCTGTACCTGGGGTTATGCCATTGAGAAAAGTGCTGTTGCTAATATTAATCGATGTTTTCTGCTTGCCGCTGGGAAGGTCGAAAATATGTACTTCATTAATATCAGCGACATACAGATTATTACCTTGAATGGCAAGACCCTTGGGCGAATTTAAGCTCACGCCTTTTGTCGTGCCATCGAGCCATTTGAGTTTGATAATACGGCCATCAGGGTGGACTTTTGAGATAAATCCATTACCGTCTGCCGTTAAACCATCACCATTAAGATTACTGACTAAATACACATCTTCGGCAGCATAATATTCGATGGACTCAGGTGTCATAAAGCCAGCGTTAGCAACAATAATTCGCTTAGATTTGTTGCTTTCTGCAGCGATAGAACCAAGCGAGTAACACACAGCGAATAGCATGCTACTAAATAAAATCCCCATAGTTCTTATCATGTAAATCTCCTTTGAATTTTTAAAATGAATATGCTAAGTAGAAATCAAGTTTAATATCCAGGCTTTCAAAATGCAAAGCGAACTATAAGATAAATTTTATCTCCCGCTGATGAAATTGTTGCTATAGACTTTCAGAAAATTAATTTACGAACAAACAAAAACGACAGAGGGGAAACTGGCTTATAATTTTCGTCCCAACACTAACGGAAACAGTCAAAAATGGTATCCCTCACTTTTTCAAAGTCAATTGTAGGCCGACTAAAAAAAAATATGGCGACAGCTCTCAAGCTAAGTAATATTTGTTTATATCGATTAACTCAAGCTCTACTCTGGTTCAGTGAATGCATGGGAATCAAAGAAATAGCACGCCTAATGGGAGTCTGTGAAAAAACCATTATAAATTGGCTGAAAACATTCATGCATAAAGGTGTCGGTTGGTTAATAGGGCAACACTATCAAGGACGTGGTCGGAAGTCAAAGTTAACTAAAGACCAGAAAAATAGATTGGTTGAGTTGATAAAGAAAGGCCCAGAAGACAATGGATTTCATTGTGGAATATGGAATACTGCGATGATTGCCGAGCTTATTTGGTTAAAATTTGAAGTTCGTTATAACTTGAACTATTTATCAAGCCTAATGAAAAAACTGGGCTTCAGTTATCAAAAAGCTCGTTTTGTGACTGATCGCCAAGAAGAAGAAAAGTACGAGCTTGAAAGAAAAACGTGGCTGGAAGAAACATTGCCTGCCATTATGGAAAAGGCGGTAGAAGAAAAGAGTGTCGTTTTATTCGGTGATGAGGTGTCATTTGCTATGTGGGGTTCATTGGCACGAACCTGGGCTCCAATAGGAGAGCAACCCACAGTGAAAACATCAGGGATTCGAAAAGGGTTGAAAATGTTTGGTACGATCGAACTCGAAGGAGGGAGTTTTCAATACCGAGAATCATTGGCTTATGAGATAAAACCAAAGTCACTTAGACTTTTAAAAGAAGCTGGGCTGCCTCAAGAATTTTTAGCTATTCTTAAAAGCTTAAAAAATGAGAAATATCCAACACAGAAGCTTTTTATGGAAGCGATATATTCTATTGCCGACAACGTCTTAATCGAGAGTTATAAGCCAATGATATTACAACACGCTGAAACATCTGGGCGTTTTAATGGTGAAAGCTATGTTGAGTTTTTAACACAATTGCTGGCTTATTATAAAGGCAAGATTATTCTAATTGAAGATGGTGCCCCGTATCATGGAAGCGGTGTTATTAAGGAATTTAAGTTAGCTAATGTAGATCGTTTGACAGTAGAATGTCTCCCTGCGTTCTCGCCGGATTTTAATCCGATTGAGAAATTATGGAAAAATACGAAACGCGATTCGACTCATATGAAGTATTTTAAAACTTTTGAAGATCTTCATGATTCAGTTGTGCAAACTTTTAACACTTATATGCATGATGCCAGTAAAGTGATTTGTGTTATGCAAAAATTGCGGGAAGATTTCGTTGTTACCGCCTAAGTTTAAGCGCTCCAAATTTGGAAATTATTTATCTGAGAAACTATAGTTGTAGCATAGTTTCAATTTTACCATAAATAATTATTGGGAAACTTCAGATATTTAATTAATGAAAGGTTTTGTAGTTCAATATTCGCTAAAGTGTTATGGTCTGCATTCAGGGGTTTTATAATTCCCTAATATAGTGCCTAGCACCTCCACTACCGCTGAAAATCAGGGAAACGGAGCCTAAGCGAAGTGATGATTTTTAGTCCGCGATAGCCGTAGGGCCGTTATTTTGTCGGAGTCTGAGCGTTAGCGAAGGTGGAGACAAAATAAAAGGCCATCCGACACGGCGTCAAGTCATTTGGAGCCTATGTTCCGACCCCTTGTTGGGTCGGGACGAGGTGACGAGGACGAATCGGGGCCGCCGGAGGCATAAGTGGTCGCGTTAAGTTTTTGCTGCTTGCTTGGGCTGGGATGCCAAAAACAAGCTTTCGCAAAAATAGCGACTCCCCGATTTTTATAAAAGGTTAAAATCATGAAGTACATCGTTAAATCAATAGCAGTTCTTGTTTTATCAGTTGCCAGCATTTCGGCATTAGCTAAAGATAAGCCCATGAACATGCAGCCTGGAAATGCTTCCGGTCAGGGTATGGCTATGGAAATGTCTGATGAAATGAAAGACAAGATGGCGCGCAAGAAGCAAATATATATCTTGAAAATGAATGATCTTTCCGACCGCATTCAGGATGAGAAAAATGCTAAAAAGAAACAGGCATTAATGGACGAACAACTACAGCTAATTAAAGATCATCAAGAAAAAAAGCGCCAAATGAAAATGAAGATGATGCAAAAACATCATCAGAAAATGATGCAAAAAAAGGGCAGTATGAAAATGTAAAAAAATCTTACCCGATTAACTGTCAACGCTAACGGGTGAAACATCTATTGGTATTGGGACGCATATGCTTCCCAATACCAAAATCTTAACCCAGCCTTTGATCTTAAATTTATGACTAATTGTGAACTATAAGATAAGGGAGATCATCAGTGTTCCCATTGAAAGAAGAAGTACCTAAACAAAGCAGCCTATAACCTACCTGAAGGTAGCGCCACTCGAATATTTCCATCTTTTTGATTTTAATCACTTATAACAGCAAATAGACACTCTGTAGGCACCGTAAAAAAAACAACAAATAATTTCAAATAAAGCTTGCAATTGCCGAAAAAAGTTTTCTAAAAATTTCCGTTTTAATCACCTCATAAACGGATATCACCCATGCTTAAAGACCTACCACTCTCTGAACATATTCACCAACACTGCAATGAAAGTATCGGTGTTTTTCAAGATAGTTTTCGCCTAAATTATTTAAGCCGCTTCATCAGTCCTGTCAGGATTTAATGAAACTGGCCCTGTAGCATCCCAGTTTCTGGTTGAGCCAGACCATCTGGAAGGTTTTTCTTTTTTTTCTTTTTTCTTCTGGAGATATAATTTATCTCGCATTTCAAGAATATTTTTGTCTTTTCCTTCATGTTGTTCCGCAGGTGTGACGAATTTTATTTTGCTGTGCCGGTGCTCGTTGTTATACCATTCGACAAAGTTACCTACCCATTCCCGGGCTTCATCAAGACTATCAAAGCCACTGCCAGGCCAGTCAGGACAATACTTTACCGTTCTAAACAAAGCTTCAGAATAAGGGTTGTCATTACTCACTCGTGGGCGGCTGTATGAGCTGGTTAAGTTTAAATCATACATTTTGCTGCGCAAGGTGAGTGATTTCATTGGTGCGCCATTATCAGAATGGAGCACCAATGGGTTATACATCATTTTTTCCTTTAATAGGCTACGCTCAAGTAGTGTAGCGGCATCTTCGCCACTTTCTTGTTCATACACTTCAGCCCCGACTATTTTTCGGCTATAAATGTCCTCTATCATATATAAATAGTAGAACTGACCCACGATGGGTGTTGGCATGTAGCTGATATCCCACGTCCATACCTGGTTCGCTTTTTCTGCGATATAACTCGTTGGTTTGGAGGTGTTTTTGCGCTCTTTAGCCCGCCCTCTATGTGTGACTTGTTCTGCTTTATGCAACACTCGATAAAATGATGATTCGGAGGCAATGTAGATGCCTTTGTCTGCCAGGATAGGGACGATTTGACTCGGTGGTAAATTGGCATACTCGTCCTCATTACAGGTCATTAAAATAGCAAGTTGCTCATATTCGCTTAATTTATTATTAGGAGATGGGCGTATGGCATCCGACCTTCTATCGGCCTCTACTCCTCCGTTAACTTGCCAGTTTTGTAAGGTACGAATGCTGATACCAACAATATCACAGGCTTTGCCCTTTCTGGCACCTTGTCCAATGGCTTCATTGATCCATGTGACATAATTTACGCGCTCTGAGTGAGGAATTAAGCGTCCTCGTTTTCCTCCCAGAGCGCATCCAGCTTTTTTCTAAGCACCAATAAGGCCGCTGTTTCTGCAAGTGCTTTCTCTTTGCGATTAAGCTCTTTCGCTGAAAATCAGGGAAACGGAGCTTTAGCGAAGTGAAGATTTTTAGTCCGCGATAGCCGTAGGGCCGTTGTTTTGTCGGAGTCTGAGCGTTAGCGAAGGTGGAGACAAAATAAAAGGCCATCCGACACGGCGTCAAGTCATTTGGAGCCTATGTTCCGACCCCTTGTTGGGTCGGGACGAGGTGACGAGGACGAATCGGGGCCGCCGGAGGCATAAGTGGTCGCGTTAAGTTTTTGCTGCTTGCTTGGGCTGGGATGCCCAAAACAAGCTTTCGCAAAAATAGCGACTCCCCGACTTTAATTTTTTGTTTTCACTACGTAATTGTTTTAATACGTTTTTATCTGTTTTTTCTTGCGTCACGTTTTGCTCTGATCCTTTAATAAAATGGGTCTTCCAGGACTCAAGTTCAGCTTTATAAAGCCCATGTGTACGACAATATTCATTACACTCTTGCTCGCTCAGGGTACTTGTTTCTATAATGGCTGATAATTTTTTCTCGGATGTCCACTGTATAGGAGAATGGCTTGTGTTTTTAGTGTTTTTGCACTTCTTATCAACATAAGTTTGCTTCCACGTATACAGCGTTCCGTAAGGAATATTTTCGGCCTTAGCTAATTCAGGTACGCTCGTATTTAAGGGGGGAAGCATTTTGTTAATGATGGCATCTTTTCTTTCTTTTGGGTATTGAGTTGTCATGGTTTTATTTTTCCGCCCCTTGTTTGAGTTATTATTTTTCAAATAAGGCGAAAACTATCCTGACACGGGGGGGGTATGGAACGTGCCCTGTTAGCAGAGCGTCATCCTTTGTGGGCTCGTTCATGCCCAGAGTTGAAGGATATCGACTTTATTCGCCTTGGGTTATTACGCTGTATCAGTGTAGTCGATAGTGGTAGCCATTTCCTCCAAACCAATGAACAGATTTATGGCCAGCTGCTTCCCCACTCAACGTATTTTAAATCACTGAAGTCGCATAGACGAACAAGTATGCTTGAGGCATTTGAACAGCAGAGCTATCATCTTCACGCTGAAACACTGCTATCACAAGGCATTGATTATCTTAAAGCATTCCCAGAACTTGACGAATACACCATAGAAGCAGCGGATGGACATTTTATTGATCATGCCTGCCATACTGAAAAAAACAGCAAGGGGAAAGTTTATGCGGCCGGGGGGGATTTACGCGTTGAATCTCAGAAGTGGGTTGCTCAGATTTCTTTGTCTGGTGACAAACGGAACTCAGAGGCATCAAGAAATACCTGTGTTACGAGATCATATTGAAAAGCAAAACAAGGGAAATAACAGCTCTCAGAAACATCTCTATGTCTACGATAAAGCCGTCACCGACTTTGTCTGGTGGGATCGGCAGAAACGACATGCTAATTACATGATTTCAATGCTAAAAGAAAATTCAATTGCGACTCTGGTTGAGTCTATCCCTTTTGACTCCCGCCATGAGATCAATACAGGGGTTGAAGCATACAGTGTGTACGAAAACAAGGGCATCAAATTTAACGTGGTGGATTACCGTGATCCAGAAACCGGAAAACTTCACCGGTTTGTGACAACCTTGCCAATGACCATTAACCCTGGAACCATTGCTATGCTGTATTTCAAGCGATGGACGATTGAAAAGACATTCAATAACACTAAAACTCGATGTTCAAGTTTTTGATATTGAGAAGGTAAAATCAGGTATTCTGAGGTTGTTGTAATTTTATCGGTGTAAGCCCATGTTAATGAATGCCCCAGCCACCTTTATCCAAAGCTATATTGACGATTTAAATGATGCGCTCAATCAGCTAAAACCCGGAGCCGCTTTGACACGGATTCAAGCCGCTTGGTTGGGCACTTGTTTAACGTGCATACTGCTAATGAACTCTGTTTGCTGGGCTAAGTTTGAGCGAGCAAGCCTTGGAGATTGCAAAGTAGCCGCATTATCCTGGGTGTTTCGTAAAGCAAGTATACCCTGGGACTGGTTGCTACGGTTGAGTGTGGTCTTAATTTTAAAACGTTATGGCATTACTGAAGGTGTGTTGGCCTTTGATGAATCAGACCGAGCACGATCTAAGTCTACAAAACGTATTTATAAGGTTTACAAGCAGAAACACAAAGGCTCCGGCGGGTATGTTAATGGACAAACGATAGTATTATTGCTGCTAGTTACCTCATCCATTACAGTGCCTGTCGGTTTTTTCTTTTATATGCCGGATCCAGCCTTAAAGCAGTGGGATAAAGAAGATAAACGGTTGAAAAAGAGCGGTATAGCAAAAAAAGATCGGCCTATTAAGCCTGAACGTGACAGTGCCTACCCGACCAAAACAGAGATTGCATTAGGCTTATTAAAAGAGTTTAAAGTTGCGCATAGCCTGATTAAAATTAAAGGCGTACTGGCTGATGCGCTGTATGGTGAAAAAGCCTTTATGGACGAAGCCGCTAAAGAATCTGGAGGCTCGCAGGTGATTAGCCAATTACGTAAAAACCAAAATATTGAATATAGAGGTAGAATAAGGTCAGTCGAGAGCTACTTTAATTCGATTAACAAAGGCATTGATCAGATAATACGTGTACGTGGCGGCAAAGAGATTAAAGTGACTGTCAGCAGTGCACGATTAAAGGTGAGTTCTCACAGTAAAAAACGCTTTGTCATTGCCTTAAAATATGACGGTGAAAACGACTATCGCTATTTAGTGGCGACAGACCTGACTTGGCGCACACAAGATATTATTCAAGCCTATACGTTGAGATGGCTGATTGAGGTTTTCTTTGAGGACTGGAAGCTTTATGAAGGATGGGGGCGTGAGGCCAAACAATTAGATGAAGAGGGATCAAGCCGTGGCCTGATTCTGAGTCTTTTGTTTGACCATTGCCTTCTCCTTCACCCAGAGCAAATAGCCCGCATTGAAAGCAAACTACCTGAGTATACCGTAGGAAGCTTACAGCGCAAGTCTCAAACGCTGTCAGCCCCGGACGGGCTGATAGTCTCCAGAAGGCGCAGGGAAATTTGCCAATCCGAAGTGCGCGATAGCGCGCGAGGGAGGCTAAAATTTTATCCCGAATAGCCGTAGAGCCATTTGTGGTAGCCATGACTGAGCTGCTTTGTGCTCAGTCTGTGGCGGACGCAGGGCGGCTGGAGCATCTCCTATTCGCTGCGTAGGTGAACGAATTACGGCGACAGGAGTCCCGGAATTTCGTGAGGTAGCATGGCGCGCCTGTGGATGTACTGCTTGAGTTCATCACGTCATTGCTAGAGTTTCCAGATCCTGGTGATAAGCTGAAAGAGTTAGGTGAATTAATAAAGGATGTGTTTCAACTGATGCCATCAGGAAAACATATGATTGGCAGAGATTTAGGGCGCTTAGGGCCAACAGCATCATTAAAGTATTGTTCTACTGGGTGAAGGTAAGAGTTTGATGGCAATGGGATGGAAAAACTTGAACATCGAGTAAAAGTAATTTCAAGGAAACTAAAGCTTGGTCTTCCAATACCCGCTCACTTGAAAATCAAATGCGCCTGACTGCAATGAGCTATAATTTAATGCGCGTGTTTGAAGAGATTTCAAAAACACAACAGCCAGAATTGATTCATCCATCGGATAAAAAATATAGCGAGGCTCTGGAGATAAGGCAGCAACAGGCTCAAAAACGAGATCGTTTTGTGAATCCATTATTTTTCCAGGCAAGAATATCTCGTATCAGCTCGTATACCATTCGGGCAGTTCAAAACGCAATAATAACAGGAATGTCTTTACAGTGCTTTATGAGCTCTCTTGTGGCGAGGTTAGTTTCACGGCCTCAATTGATAGGGGAACACTGATGAGGGAGATGGAGACACTTATCATCCAGAACTGCTGCTCTTTTTGTCCGTATTCTGCGTTGTAGTAACTTTCTGGTTTATCAGATCAAACAGACAGATCGCAATTTTTAAACTGAAGTTTCCCAATTATTGAGTAGCTGAAATACACAATGCTGGTGTATCGAGGTTTATTTTAGGTGGTTTTGCCATGTTTATAGCAAACCCCTACTTAATTCCCCTTAGGCAATAGCATTTGAAACGAATGAAAAGACTATTTTTTTCATATAGTTGTAGCATAGTTTTAATTTTACCATAAATAATTATTGGGAAACTTCAGTATAGGCAATAACTTGTTTCATAATATTTACGCTTAATTTTAAATATTTAATTTGATGCGCTTCGTCCCTCAGCACATCCTACAAAGGGGGTATTTAATGGTTGTGGTATTACCACCGCCGTAGGATGTGCTGACGATAGGAAGTGCATCAATTTATTTATCAGATGATACAAACCATTTATACAAGGCAGGAATCACCAGTAAAGTCAGAAAGGTCGAAGTCACCAGACCTCCAACAACCACGGTTGCTAAAGGTTTTTGCACCTCAGATCCGGTGCCGGATGCCAGCAATAATGGAATCAGTCCTAATGCGGTGGTTACCGTGGTCATTAAAACAGGCCTCACTCTTAAACAAGCGCCTTTAATGGAGGCTTCATCAATAGGAATTCCATCTTTAACCAGTTGATTTAAATAAGTCATTAACACCATGCCATTTTCCAGCGTAATACCAAACAAGGCAATAAAACCTACCGATGCAGGAACAGAAAGGTTTTGTCCGCTGAGCCACAAGGCAATCACTCCACCAACTAGCGCTAATGGAATATTGAGTAAAATCAACGCCGCATTTTTAACCGACCCAAAACTGCTGAACAACAATAATGAAATAATGACCAAAGTCACTGGAATCACTATCGCCAGACGTTTATTCGCTTCCTGTTGCAAACGGAACTGTCCGCCCCAGGTAGTGAAATAACCAGGTGGCAATTTAATTTCACTATCAATCACCTGTTGAGCCTCTTCAACAAACGACACTATATCCCGATCAATCACATTGGCTTGAATACTGATAAAGCGTTGGTTATTTTCCCTGGTGATTTGTCTAGGGCCTACTATTTCCTCAATGCGGGCAATTTGAACCAATGGAACACTGATCCCATCTGGTCCACTGATCAATAAATTACGAATTGCTTCGATACTATCTCGGTCTTGCTTTTGATAACGCACGAGAATATCAAAACGACGTATGCCTTCAAAGACTTGCCCTGCAGTTATACCTCCAATAGCACCACTAATAACCTCTTGCACATCAATTAAATTAAGACCATAACGGGCAATGGCAAGGCGATCTGGTGTGATAACCAGCTGTGGTGTACCAGAAACCTGGTCAACCTGAACATCAGCCGCACCCTCAACCTTTTTAATCACAGCGGCGATTTCATCGGCTTTAGTTTTAAGCTGTGCTAAATTATCACCAAATAATTTAACGGCCAGTTCCGCCCTAACGCCTTCCATTAGCTCATCCACAGTCATTTCAATCGGCTGGGTTAAATTCGCGGTAATACCCGGTAAATCAGCCACAATTTTTCGAATTCCATTTTCGATAAGTCCTTGATTTCCCGGATCTCGCCATTCATCCTTATCTTTAAGGATGATATACATTTCCGCTGAATTAATAGGATCTGCATGAGCACCTACTTCGCCTCGCCCAATTCGACTAGTGACTTCGATCACCTCAGGAATCTTTAACAAGCGTCTTTCCACAATCAAGGTATTGCGTTTACTTTCATTGATGGATATTGAGGGAGCCATGGTCAAACGCACTACAATAGTGCCTTCCTGTAGTTTCGGGGTAAATTCAGAGCCTAGAAAAGGAAAAATCACCATACCCAATAATAATAGTCCAGCTGATAATGCAACTGCAATTTTTCGATTATTGACAAAGTATTCAACCAAAGGTCGATACGGTTTTAGCAAAGCATTGAGAATACGCTCATCCAACCCTGGTTTCCCATCCTTTGTTGAATTGCGTCGCATTAATACGTCAGATAAGACAGGAGCCAGAAATAGTGCATAAATCAAAGAACCCAGCATGGCTAATGCTACCGTATAAGCCAGAGGTCTAAAGGTTTTACCTTCCACACCCTCCAAAGTAAACAAAGGTAAAAAAACGATAATGATAATGGCAATGGCAAATAAAATGGGTTTTCCTACTTCACGGCAGGCTCTCCCCACGACATGTAAACGTGATTCATCTGGCTTTGATTCGCGCAATAAACGGTCTACATTCTCGACCATTACAATCGTGCCATCGACCATCATACCAATGGCAATCGCTAGTCCGCCTAATGACATTAAATTAGCCGACATGCCCAATAAACCCATGGCGATAAATGCAAACATCACCGAAAAGGGAATGGCAAGAGCAACCACTATACTAGGGCGAAAACCGCCCATAAACACCAATAACACCAAGGCAACCAGAATAATACCCTGTATCAAAGCACTACTGACAGTATTAACAGCTCCTTCAACAATATCTTTCTGTTGATAATAGGGGACGATACTGACCCCTTTGGGCAAAGTTCGATTGATCTCTTGTATTTTTTGTTCAACTCGCTCTATCACCGTAGAGGCATTGGTGCCATATAATTTAATGGCCATACCGGCAACCACTTCACCTTCACCATTACGAGTCTGTAGTCCGCGTCTAATCGCTCCGCCAATTTTTATTTCCGCCAGTTCCGATAAATAAATGGGACGCCCATCAACGGTTTTTACCACAATATTTTCAATATCGGGTATACCTTTTGCCAAACCTACTGAGCGAATAATAAATTGTTCATTGTTTTTTTCCAGATATTGAGCGCCGACATTAAGGTTATTAGCACGTACACGCTCGATTAACTCATTTAAGGTAACTTGATAGCGTAATAATGCATCGGGTTGTACCACTACATGAAATTGCTTTTCAAACCCACCAATACCCAGTACTTCCGTGACTCCACGTACTGTTTGCAAATTGAATTTAACAACCCAGTCCTGCATGCTACGCAGGTCTTCCAGTGTATATTTATGGGTATCATCTTTTAGATAATAAAACAGTACCAGACCCATCCCGGTTGAGATAGGTCCCATGGATGGCTCACCAAAACTGGCGGGAATCTGATTCCGGGCTTCCTGTAAGCGTTCGCCCACCAGTTGCCTGGCAAAGTAAATACTGACATCATCATCAAAATAGAGATTGACTACTGATAAGCCGAAATTCGACACTGAACGGATTTTCTCTATACCCGGTAAGCCGGTCATGGCAGCTTCAACGGGGTATGTGACGTACATTTCAATTTCTTCAGGTGCCAGACCTTCAGTAATGGTGAATATTTGTACCAGATTAGGTGAGACATCAGGAAAGGCATCGACGGGTAAACCCTGATAACTTCGATAGCCCGTTGCAACTACCACAACGGCAAGTACCAGTATTAACAGCCGACTGCGTAAAGATAAATTAATTATTTGATTGATCATAAAATCTCCAAAGGGAGTTTTGTGTAGGATGTGCTGACGATAGGAAGCGCATCAAATATATGCACATTTGTACATAGTTGATGCGCTTCGTACCTCATCATCCTACTTTGTTAGGTATATTAGTGGTTGTGGCTTTCGCCAAATTCACCTTTCTGCAACTGTGCTTTCAAGGAAAAAACATTTTGTCTGACCCTAGTGTAGGATGTGCTGACGATAGGAAGCGCATCAAATATATGCATATTTGTACATCATTGATGCGCTTCGTACCTCAGCACATCCTACTTTGTTAGGTATATTAGTGGCTGTGGCCTTCGCCAAATTCACCTTTCTGCAATTGTGCTTTCAAAGAAAAAGCATTCTGGCTGACATAGGTTTGCCCAGGTTTTAAGCCCTGGATAATTTCTACTTGTAGAAAATCCTGGCGTCCAATTTGTACCGCTTGAGGTTCAAAGCCGCCATCATCATGTTGTATAAAAACACTGGTTTGTCCGTCAATGGTTTGCAGTGCGGTTAAAGGAATCACAATGTCAGCCTGTTTTTGTGCGATAGCCACCTTAGCATTAACAAATAACCCAGGCCGCCAATAACCACTAGGGTTGTCAATGACCACTCCGGCCATTGCGCTACGAGTTTTTTCATTTAATGTAGGGCTTAACCAGCTGATATCACTCTTTGCGACCGTTTGTTTGTCCGTTACGCCAAAGCGCGTACTGATTAAAACTTGTTGCCCTTGATGAATAAAGGATAAGTCTTTTTGATAAACCGTTAGGTTTACCCAGACTTGAGATAAATCCGCGATTGTAAAGCTACGGGTATTGGTCGTAAGTACTTCACCTTGAACGGCATGTTTTTCAATAATAACACCCTCTGCAGGTGCGCGTAATTCATATAAAGTCAGGTCTTTATCGGCATGCTGCAGCACAGCAAGAATAGATTTTTTAGTCAACCCGATAGCCAATAGCCGCTGTTCGGCCGCTTTACGTTTAATCGACATTTCAGCCTGAACTTGCTGGGCTGACAGATAGTTTCGCTTTGCCGTGATGTTGCCTTTGTACAAATCCCGCTCACGTTTTAGATTGGTATTAGCCAGCTGTAATCGACTTTCTGCAGCGACAAATTCCGCTTTGGCATTTGCCAGTTCACGACTGGAAAGTGTCGCCAAAAGGTCGCCTGCAATCACCTTATCACCTAAATGTTTAAATACCTGGCGTACCACGCCTGAAACACGCGGGACAATATGAAACAAACGTTCAGGTGCAACAATGACTTCTCCGGTTAAACTCAGGGTTTTATTAATGACTCCTGATTTTGTCTGAGCCAGTTTTATATCGAACTCTTGCAATTGAGCGGCAGAAAAATTGAGCTCAGGTTCTTCATGGTCTTCATGTTCCTCATGGTTTTCGTGTTCCCCATGCTCATGTCCATGTTCCTCGGCAAAAGCGAAAGGCGGTACAGATAAAAAAATGCATAGGGAAAAAACACAGGCTATTAATTTTGTAGTGACTCGCTTCATTGGATGTCCTCGCTCATTGTTATAGACGATGGGTTGAGACTTCCACCGATTAATCGTTCAATTCTGGCAACATTCAGGTGATAATCTGTTTGAGCCTGTATATATTGTGTTTTTACACCGACAAGTGTGCGCTGGGCATCGAGCACTTGCAGAAAATCGTATTCACCTAAACGGTAACCACGGCTTGCCACTTTAAAAGCGCTTTCTGCGCCGGGTATGACATCGTTGCGTAAAGTTGTGACTTCTACATAAGCTGAATGGAGTTGCTGATAAACGACATTGAGCGCTGTCATGGTATTGATTTCGGCATTTCTACGCTCATCCTCTGCTTTGTTCAAGCGCCGTTGTGCAGCAAGAATACTGCCCTGATTACGGTCAAATAAAGGCAGCGGCATGGAAAATCCGGCATTCATATTGTAATCATGCCCATCCAGATAGGTATTAGTGCCAAAATTAAAGGTGATGTCTGGAATTGCTTTGGATTTCTCCATACTGATGAATGCCTGGCGCTGATTAATTTCCGTTGCCCATCGCGCTAGATCGGGATTTTCTTGAATGCGCTGGATTAAATCCTGTAATTCAGGGGGGGGCTGAATATCTTCCAAGTCACCCAGTGCAGACTGGAATAATGCCTCCGTGCTTCCCCAAGTGCTGGCCAGGCGCTGGCGACTGGCCAGTAATTGTTTCTGGGTACGTTGCAGATCTATCTGAGCAGAAGCCTTGATTACTTTTGCTTTAGTTTCTTCCAGTGGTGCCACGCTTCCTGAGCGAACCTTTGCCGTCGAAATATCAACCATTTTTCTGGCTAAATCCAGTAATTGCCCTGCTAAATGCAGGCGCTGCTGAGCCGCAAGCACTTCAATATAAGCCTGTGTGACCTGAGTTAAAACATTAATGCGTTGCGTTTCATAATCCCAATTAGCCAGTTCATGATTTAATATAGCGACTTCGGTTCTGGCAGCGCGCTTGCCACCTAATTCAACTAATTGACTTAATACGATGGTAATTGCATCGCCATCGGCTCCTTTAAACTTGTTATTGCCGAAATTTTGGGCTTGCACGCGAAACTTCGGGTTGGGTAACAGAGTGGCTTGTAGGGTCGCTGCTTCGCGGGCGCGGGTTTCCTGAGAAAATGCCGCAAGTTTAGGGTTACCCGTTAATACCTGTGCCAGTGCTTGTGCTAACACCAGTTGAGCCGTTGGCTCTTTAATAGGCACTAAAGTAATAGGGCGCTGTGCCGTTATATCGGGCGATTGTAAGCTAAGCTGATGCTGAGAGCCATTAACGACTGTTTCTGCATAAGCTTGAGAAAAGGATAAACAAAATCCTACCGCCGTGAGCGAGACTATCGCACGCGCGTAAGAACTATTTTTTACTCGTGGGTTCATTGAACCTCCTGAACTGATAACAAAACCTCAAGTCATACTTGAGAAATGAAATAGGGCGGCGTTAGATAAAGGTTAGTGTAGGATGTGCTGAGGCACGAAGCGCATCAATGATGTGCAGGTGTGCGTATCGTTGATACGCAAGTGTGCTTATATTTGATGCGCTTCGTACCTCAGCGCATCCTACTCCTTTACCAAACGCCAAAACGTTCAGGCAATAGGAGGTCGTAACTTAGGTAAGGTATTTCTGGAATACCAGAAATCAGCAGGGAGGGGGGAATTGATAGCTTTTTGTATAACAAGACTTTTTGCTACAAAATCACTGCTTGCAAGTGTTTGTCCCATATGTCCGCCATGGTCATAAATACAAACACCACAATGTGGTTGATGATCTTGAGTTGGCGTATGATCATCAGAAACGAGCTGAGTTTGTTGCGCAGAGAAAACAGGGTGAGCTTGATCCGCACTGGCTATAGACCAGTCATGGATATCCGTCACCATCCAGGTAGACACCCAGAACGTCAAAAATGCTAAAAAATAAATACTCATTCGTTTCATTTTTTAAATGATAACAAGAATCAGTTAAAGGTCAAAGAAAATTGTTATCAAAAATAAAAAATTAATTAAACCTGAACTGAAGTTTCCCAATAATTATTTATGGTAAGATTGAAACTATGCTACAACTATATGAAAAAAATAGTCTTTTCATTCGTTTCAAATGCTATTGCCTAAGGGGAATTAAGTAGGGGTTTGCTATAAACATGGCAAAACCACCTAAAATAAACCTTGATACACCAGCATTGTGTATTTCAGCTACTCAATAATTGGGAAACTTCAGTTCAGGAAGTATAAATACTTGTTTTTATACTCCATGTGCAGAATCAGACAATAACTTTTTCAAACGAAAATCATCAGTGTTCCCATTGAAAGAAGAAGTACCTAAACAAAGCAGCCTATAACCTACCTGAAGGTAGCACCACTCGAATATTTCCATATTTTTGATTTTAATCACTTATAACAGCAAATAGACACTCTGTAGGCACCGTAAAAGAACAACAAATAATTTCAAATAAAGCTTGCAATTGCCGAAAAAATTTTCCGTTTTAATCACCTCATAAACGGATATCACCCATGCTTAAAGACCTACCACTCTCTGAACATATTCACCAACACTGCAATGAAAGTATGGAACGTGCCCTGTTAGCAGAGCGTCATCCTTTGTGGGCTCGTTCATGCCCAGAGTTGAAGGATATCGACTTTATTCGCCTTGGGTTATTACGCTGTATCAGTGTAGTCGATAGTGGCCGCCATTTCCTCCGCTGAAAATCATGGAAACGGAGCTTAGCGAAGTGGTGATTTTTAGTCCCTGATAGGCGACAGGGCAATTCGCTGATTCGACGTGTGCTAGCAGCACGCGAGAGGAGCAAGAATTGCATTCCGAATAGCCGTCCAGCCAGTGAGGTAGTAATGACGAAGCGGCTTTTGTGCGTAGTCGTTGCGGACGCAGGGCGTTCAGGGCATCTCCCATCCGCTGCGTAGGTGAACGAATTATGGCGATAGGAGTCCCGGAATTTCGTGAGGTAGCATGGCGCGCCTGCAAACCAATGAACAGATTTATGGCCAGCTGCTTCCCCACTCAACGTATTTTAAATCACTGAAGTCGCATAGACGAACAAGTATGCTTGAGGCATTTGAACAGCAGAGCTATCATCTTCACGCTGAAACACTGCTATCGCAAGGCATTGATTATCTTAAAGCATTCCCAGAACTTGACGAATACACCATAGAAGCAGCGGATGGACATTTTATTGATCATGCCTGCCATACTGAAAAAAACAGCAAGGGGAAAGTTTATGCGGCCGGGGGGGATTTACGCGTTGAATCTCAGAAGTGGGTTGCTCAGATTTCTTTGTCTGGTGACAAACGGAACTCAGAGACATCAAGAAATACCTGTGTTACGAGATCATATTGAAAAGCAAAACAAGGGAAATAACAGCTCTCAGAAACATCTCTATGTCTACGATAAAGCCGTCACCGACTTTGTCTGGTGGGATCGGCAGAAACGACATGCTAATTACATGATTTCAATGCTAAAAGAAAATTCAATTGCGACTCTGGTTGAGTCTATCCCTTTTGACTCCCAGCATGAGATCAATACAGGAGTTGAAGCATACAGTGTGTACGAAAACAAGGGCATCAAATTTAACGTGGTGGATTACCGTGATCCAGAAACCGGAAAACTTCACCGGTTTGTGACAACCTTGCCAATGACTATTAACCCTGGAACCATTGCCATGCTGTATTTCAAGCGATGGACGATTGAAAAGACATTCAATAACACTAAAAGTAATTTCAAGGAAACTAAAGCTTGGTCTTCCAATACCCGCTCACTTGAAGATCAAATGCGTCTGACTGCAATGAGCTATAATTTAATGCGCGTGTTTGAAGAGATTTCAAAAACACAACAGCCAGAATTGATTCATCCATCGGATAAAAAATATAGCGAGGCTCTGGAGATAAGGCAGCAACAGGCTCAAAAACGAGATCGTTTTGTGAATCCATTATTTTTCCAGGCAAGAATATCTCGTATCAGCTCGTATACCATTCGATCAGTTCAAAACGCAATAATAACAGGAATGTCTTTACAGTGCTTTATGAGCTCTCTTGTGGCGAGGTTAGTTTCACGGCCTCAATTGATAGGGGAACACTGATGACGAAAATAGTAATTGACAACGATTATCAATTAGCCTAATCTAAAAATAGACATAATAAATAACTGAATCAAATGAAAAAACAGAGTCTGTCCATTTTACTTATACTGATGATGCTGATTACGCCTATTGCATCGGCGTTTGAACATTGTGCAGGGATGGATATGTCTCATGACTCTGTAAATCAAAAGATGTCTATCGTCCAGTCAATGGATGTGGTAAGTTCTTTAGAGCATCAAATAATGCTTAATAGCTCGCAAGCTAAGCAAATGAATATGGACTGCCACAGCAGTGGCAGTTGTACGCTTCATCTGTGTGGGTCTTATGCCGTGAGCACTTCTGCCCCTACGCTAAATCTTGCTACTACTAGTAACTTTTCAATTTTTGAAGACACCTCACTCTATAGCGCCGTTTTAACTTCAGAAATAAGACCGCCAATAGCTATCCTCTAACAGAGGATTTGTATACCATATGTAGGATGCGCTTCGTACCTCAGCACATCCTACCGCTGATTACATTCCTCTGCATACACACTCTGGTTATGCCAGTTTTTTCTTCTCTTGTGTAAGAGGATTTTATGATTTTATCCAACAAAACCACGCTATTTTTGATGCTACTGGTTTTATCCGGCATTGTTAACGCTGAACAAGCGCCTTTATTAACGCTGCAATCAGCCGTTGATATTGCTGTGCAAGACAACCCCAGTCTGGCACAAATTCAGGCACGCTCCGAAGCCCTAGCGGCTATTCCCTCACAACTTGGCAGTTTGCCTGACCCAGTGATTAGTTTTAATGCCTTAAATTTACCAGTGGATACTTTTAATCTAGGTCAGGAAAATATGACCCAGATGCAGGGCGGTATTTCTCAGGCGTTTCCCTTTTTCGGCAAACTCGCCTTGCGTGAAGAAGCGGCCACTTATCAGGCAGAAGCCGCCACACATGATGTCACCGAAGCCCGTTTTCGTCTGTTACGCGATGTTAAAAAGGCCTGGTGGGCATTGTTTTATCTGGAACGGGCCTTAGAAATTATTATCGTCAACCAGGATCTGTTACGCCAATTCGTTAAAATTGCGAGCACCAAATATGAAGTCGGTGAGGGCTTGCAACAAGATGTATTATTGGCACAACTAGAATTATCTAAACTATTAGATTCTGAAATCGTATTGACAGGTGCGATAGCTAAAAGCAAAGCACAATTAAACGCTCTGCTTGATCTGCCAGCAAATCGCAAAATCAACATCCCGAAGCAGATAGCAGAAAACCTGCCTGTCCTGCAGTCAGAATCGGCCTTGTTCGTACAAGCGGAAAGCTATCGTGCTTTACTAGCTTCCAGGCGTGAGACTATTCATGCAGCCCAATCACGCCTTGCTCTGGCGGAAAAAGACTTCTACCCTGATTTTAAAGTTGGTGCTTATTATGGCGGGCGTGCCGACACGCTTTCTGGTAAAGAGCGTGCTGATTTTCTGAGCTTAAAGCTGAGTATGACGGTACCTATTTTTGCCGCCAGTAAACAAAGTAAAGCCGTGGATCAGCGTCATAGCGAACTGATGCAACAACGCTACGCTTTACAGGATCAATGGAATAATGTTCGCGTTGAAATCTCCACCGCCTATAGTGATTTTCAGCAAACTAAAAATCAGGCCTTGTTATTTAAAAGTGGCATTATCCCCCAGGCAAGACAAACCGTAGCGTCCATGCTGGCAGGCTATCAGGTCAATAAGGTCGATTTTTTAAATCTGGTCCGTAGCCAAATCACACTCTATAACTATGAAACCCAATACTGGAAAGCTTTAACGCAAGCTAATCAGGCACTCGCACAATTGACTGCCGTGGTCGGCAAGGAAGAAATTTATGAATAAGTCTGTATTGTTAACCGCTATCTTGATGTTACTTTTAGGTATCGGCATTGGCAGTTCGCTAGACTATATCCTTGAAAACACACCTTACCCGCTGGGACACAAGAACATGCCTGTTAATGAAAAACTGCAGGCCAGGCAACCCTTGTTTTATCGTAACCCGATGAACCCTGCTGTGACATCAGCTGTTGCTATGAAGGACTCGATGGGTATGGATTATGTCCCTGTTTATGCGGAAGAAGATCAACAGAAAGAACGTAAGATACTATTCTACCGTAGTCCAATGAACCCATCCGTTACATCGCCCACTCCAGCGAAAGATGCCATGGGAATGGATTATATTGCAGTCTACGCAGAAGATGATAGCGATACAAAATCACCGGCGGGTACTGTAGAAATTGATGGAACAATGATACAGACTATCGGTGTACGTACCGCCAAGGCTGTTAAAACATCGTTATCTCATACGGTACGTGCTGTCGGTAGAGTCACCTATGATGAAGAGCGCATGGTGCACCTGCACCCTAAAATTGAAGGCTGGATTGAACATTTAAATGTTGATAAAACAGGCCAGTGGGTGAAAAAGGATACCGACTTATTGAGTATTTATTCTCCACAACTGGTATCCAGTCAACAGGAATATATCCTGGCTTTGAGTAATTTGAAAGCCTTGGAAAACAGTCCAATTGAAGATATTCGACGTGGTGCAGAAGAACTAGTTGCAAGCTCACGTGAACGTCTGAAATTACTGGATGTTCCTGAACATCAATTACGCGAATTACAACGTAGCCATAAAATTAAAAAAAGTTTACATATCCATGCTCCCGAAGGGGGCATTGTGATGAAAATTGGTGCGCGTGAAGGCCAGTTTGTGACACCAGCCACTGAAATCTATATGATTTCTGATTTACGCAAGATCTGGGTTTACGCCGATATTTATGAATATGAGCTACCCTGGGTTAAAGAAGGCGATCCGGTTGAAATGCAGCTGGCGGGTATTCCGGGAAGAACCTTTAAAGGACATTTGGCTTATATCTATCCCTATGCAGAGTCAAAAACACGCACCATCAAAGTGCGCCTGGTTTTTGATAATGAGGAATTACTATTAAAACCAGAGATGTTTGCCGAAGTGACTATTTATGCAGGCAAGCAAATGGATGCCATCGTGATTCCATCTGAGGCAGTGATTCGTTCAGGTGCGCGAAACCAGGTTTTTGTCGTGCGAGAGCCAGGTAAGTTTGAACCTAGACTAGTAACCTTAGGTCTTGCATCAAGAGGAAAAGTCATTGTATTAAAAGGTGTTAATGCGAGGGAGAGCGTTGTCACCTCAGCACAGTTCTTAATAGACTCAGAGTCAAAATTACGTGAAGCGACGGCTAAAATGCTTAATGATGTGATGGGTGAGAATTCAGTTGATACCAATGATTCTTCAGTCAATCCTGAAAGTAAGAATAACGAAGGTATGAATCATGAAGGTATGGACCATGGCACTCAAGGAGATAAAAAATGATTAGTTCAATCATTGCAAGCTCGATTAAAAACCGCATGATCGTGCTGATTATGGCTATCTTGCTTGGCGTGGGGGGGTACTGGTCTTATAAAAATATGCCGCTAGATGCCATTCCAGACTTATCAGATGTGCAAGTGATTGTCTTTACCGAGTTCCCGGGGCAATCTCCCCAGGTCGTTGAAGACCAGGTGACTTATCCTTTAACCACCGCGATGCTGGCTGTTCCTTATTCCAAAGTAGTGCGGGGTTACTCTTTTTTTGGCCTTTCATTTGTTTATATTATTTTTGAAGATGGCACAGACCTCTATTGGGCGCGTTCACGTGTTTTAGAATCACTAAATTATGTCAGTGGTGATTTACCTAAGGGTGTCACTCCCACCTTAGGCCCCGATGCAACGGGAGTCGGCTGGGTGTACGAATACGCTTTGGTTGATAAAACCGGAAAACATGATTTATCGGAATTACGTTCAATACAAGATTGGTACTTACGTTATCCGTTACAAACGGTTAAAGGTGTCTCTGAAGTGGCTTCCATCGGTGGCTTTGTCAAACAATACCAGGTTGAAGTCGACCCAAATGCATTACAAGCCTACAACATTCCACTCTCTAAAGTTAAACAAGCGATTATTCGCTCCAATAATGATGTGGGAGGACGCCTGGTCGAAATGGCAGAAACGGAGTATATGGTACGGGGCTTAGGCTATATTCGCTCCATCGCTGATTTAAATACGATTCCCGTTGGCGTTGATGCTAACGGTACGCCAATACGCTTGCAGGATATTGCTCATGTCCAGTTAGGGCCTGAATTACGCCGTGGTCTGGTTGAATTAAATGGCGAGGGTGAAGTCGCCGCCGGGATTATTATTATGCGTTTTGGTGAAAATGCAAAGGCAACCATTCAAGCCGTTAAAGATAAACTGGAAGAACTCAAAAAAGGTCTACCCGCCGGGGTTGAAATTATTCCCGTTTATGACCGTAGTGATTTAATTAGTCGGGCAGTTGAAACCTTAAATACCGCATTGATACAAGAGTTAATTATTGTCAGTGTGTTGGTTGGCTTATTTTTATTACATTTACGTTCGTCATTAGTTATTGTCATCAGTTTACCGCTGGGTATTTTGTGTGCCTTTATCGTGATGCGTTTTCAAGGCTTAAATGCCAATATTATGTCATTAGGGGGAATCGCAATTGCGATTGGAGACATGGTCGATGGCGCTATTGTCATGGTCGAAAATGCGCATAAGCATTTGGCCAAGATGCGCGAGCAAAAGCAGCGGGATTTGACTTCTGAAGAACGCTGGCAAGCCATTCGTGAAGCCTCAAGTGAAGTAGGGCCGGCTTTATTTTTCTCGTTACTGATTATTACTGTTTCATTTATCCCCATTTTTACCATGCAGGCGCAAGAAGGACGTTTATTTAGCCCGCTTGCTTTTACCAAGTCGTATGCGATGGGAGCGGCGGCTATTTTAACCGTGACTGTTGTGCCTGTATTACTGGGCTATTTTATTCGCGGCAAAGTTATTCCCGAGCATAAAAACCCCATTAATCGTGGCTTACATTTTCTACATAGCCCCGTTTTAAACATGGCCATGCGTTTTCGCGGTATCACATTGCTTTTAGCCGTGCTATTACTAGGGTCAACCTATTACCCTTTGTCGAAAATTGGCAGCGAATTTATGCCGCCTTTAAATGAAGGGGATATTTTATATATGCCCACAACTTTTCCAGGCATCTCTATTACTAAAGCCAGGGAGTTATTGCAGCAAACTGATAAGATTTTGAAAACATTTCCAGAGGTTCATCATGTTTTTGGTAAAGTAGGACGTGCTGAGACAGCAACCGATGCCGCACCATTATCCATGATGGAAACAACGATTCGCCTAAAACCTAAAAAGCAATGGCCTGATCCTGATAAAACCATGCAGCAACTGATGAGTGAAATGGATAAGGCTATTCAGTTCCCGGGGGTGGCAAATGCCTGGACCATGCCGATTAAAACGCGTATTGACATGTTATCAACGGGGATTAAAACACCGATTGGTATTAAGGTATCAGGCCCCGATTTGAATGTATTACAAAACGTGTCAGAGCAAATAGAAATGGCCATGAAAACCCTGCCTGAAACCACCTCTGCATTTGGTGATCGAGCTGTGGGTGGCTATTATATGGATTTTGATATTGATCGAGAAGCGGCTGCACGGTATGGCTTAACCGTCGGTGATGTTCAGGATGTGATACAAAGTGCTATCGGTGGAATGAATATTACCGAAACCGTCGAAGGTCTGGAGCGTTACCCTGTCAACCTGCGTTATCCGCGTGAACTACGCGATAATATGGAGAGCTTAAAACGCGTGTTGATCCCTACACCGACAGGCAGTCAGATTCCTTTAACATTAGTCGCTAAATTAAATCTAAGGCGCGGCCCCCCCTCTATTAAAAGTGAAGATGCCCGCCCAAATGCCTGGATTTATGTGGATATTAGTAGTTCTGATATTGGGGGCTTTGTTGAAAAGGCAAAAAAAGTATTGGCGGAACAGGTTAAAATTCCTGCTGGCTATACTGTTACCTGGTCAGGTCAGTTTGAATATATGGAACGGGCGGCGAAACGCTTAAAGATAGTCGTGCCTATTACCCTGATGCTTATCTTCTTTTTACTCTATCTCACCTTCGGTAACATGATGGAACCGGTTATTGTCATGCTCAGTGTTCCTTTTGGGTTGATCGGAGGGATCTGGATTGTGTATGTCTATGGTTTTAATTTATCGGTCGCCGTCTATGTCGGATTTATCGCGCTGGCGGGTACAGCAGCAGAAACAGGTGTGATGGTGTTGAACTTTATTGATATAGAAATGGCTAAACTACGCAGGCAAAAGCAACAATTGTTGTCTTCGAAAGAAATCAGAGTAGTGGTTGAGTCAGCAACTGCGTTGCGTGTTCGCCCCGTTGCTATTACGGCTTTTTCTACCATGATTGGCTTAATTCCCATTATGTGGAGTACCGGGACAGGCGCAGATGTGACCCAACGAATTGCAGCACCAGTATTGGGCGGCATGTTCACGGTGTTATTGTTGACCTTACTGGTTTTTCCTGTGATTTATAGCCTGGTATTAGAGTTTCAGGAGTGGATGAAACGCCGACAGATTCAGCTTGTAGAAGAATGATAATAATGGCTTATTTTTGATTGTAATAGGAGAACATTATGGATTCGAACCACGGTCACCATCAACATAAAAATGGGCATACTCCAGATATGTCAGAACATGCTTAACGCTACACTTGCGCTATGCACCCTGAAATACAACAAGACCACCCGGGGGATTGTCCTTTGTGTGGTATGGCTTTAGAAGCACGCACTATTACAGACGATTCTGAAAATTTTGAATTAATTAATATGAATCGTCGTTTCTGGATTAGTTTACTGCTTTCTTTCCCCGTGTTTGCCATAGCCATGGTCCATGATATGGCACCTGATTTAATACCGGAAAGCATCTCCTTACAGCAAATACAGTGGTTTGAATTTGTCTTGGCAACACCAGTAGTACTCTGGTGTGGATTACCCTTTTCCCAGCGTGGCTGGGCATCTATTATTCATCGTAGTTTAAATATGTTTACCCTGGTATCGCTAGGCATAGGCGTTGCCTGGATATACAGTGTTATTGCTACTTTTTTACCGCACCTATTTCCGCCTGTTATGCAGGATGACAATCGCTGAAAATCATGGAAACGTAGCTTAGCGAAGTGGTGATTTTTAGTCCCTGATAGGCGACAGGGCAATTCGCTGATTCGACGTGTGCTAGCAGCACGCGAGAGGAGCAAGAATTGCATTCCGAATAGCCGTCCAGCCAGTGAGGTAGTAATGACGAAGCGGCTTTTGTGCGTAGTCGTTGCGGACGCAGGGCGTTCAGGGCATCTCCCATCCGCTGCGTAGGTGAACGAATTATGGCGACAGGAGTCCCGGAATTTCGTGAGGTAGCATGGCGCGCCTGATATTATTCAAGCCTATACGTTGAGATGGCTGATTGAGGTTTTCTTTGAGGACTGGAAGCTTCAGGCGCGCCATGCTACCTCACGAAATTCCGGGACTCCTGTCGCCGTAATTCGTTCACCTACGCAGCGAATAGGAGATGCTCCAGCCGCCCTGCGTCCGCCACAGACTGAGCACAAAGCAGCTCAGTCATGGCTACCACAAATGGCTCTACGGCTATTCGGGATAAAATTTTAGCCTCCCTCGCGCGCTATCGCGCACTTCGGATTGGCAAATTTCCCTGCGCCTTCTGGAGACTATCAGCCCGTCCGGGGCTGACAGCGTATGAAGGATGGGGGCGTGAGGCCAAACAATTAGATGAAGAGGGGTCAAGCCGTGGCCTGATTCTGAGTCTTTTGTTTGACCATTGCCTTCTCCTTCACCCAGAGCAAATAGCCCGCATTGAAAGCAAACTACCTGCGTATACCGTAGGAAGCTTACAGCGCAAGTCTCAAATGGATGTACTGCTTGAGTTCATCACGTCATTGCTAGAGTTTCCAGATCCTGGTGATAAGCTGAAAGAGTTAGGTGAATTAATAAAGGATGTGTTTCAACTGATGCCATCAGGAAAACATATGACTGGCAGAGATTTAGGGCGCTTAGGGCCAACAGCATCATTAAAGTATTGTTCTGCTGGGTGAAGGTAAGAGTTTGATGGCAATGGGATGGAAAAACTTGAACATCGAGTAAAAGCCTTTTTTGTTTCTGGTGGGTGTAATCAATTTTGAGAAATTATTCTAAACTGAAAATTCGCCTGCAAAGAAAGCACAGCTTAAACTATTGCTCGTAGTAGTTAACAGGTGTGTCGGTTATAATATTGCATTGGCTGCTCAACTCAACTTCTTCATCTTTGGCCGGGCTGATACAGCCCGCACTGTATATTTGCTAGTCCTTTCTGCCCCTTAAAAATGAGTTGCACTTATGAGCTGATTCTAAGTTTGCAATAAATATCCATGGCTTGATGTCTTATTAACCTTTTTGTTATGTACAAACTGAAGTTTCCCAATTATTGAGTAGCTGAAATACACAATGCTGGTGTATCGAGGTTTATTTTAGGTGGTTTTGCCATGTTTATAGCAAACCCCTACTTAATTCCCCTTAGGCAATAGCATTTGAAACGAATGAAAAGACTATTTTTTCATATAGTTGTAGCATAGTTTCAATTTTACCATAAATAATTATTGGGAAACTTCAGATGTACAAATATGACGGCCTCCTGGTGCATCAAGAAGTTGATGAGCAAGGTCTAATAGAAATCGTTGAAACTGAAGGTGTTAGAGCCTTGCATTTTGGTACTGATCCAAGGCAAAGCAGTATGTTGCTGAGTGCGCCCAACGAATTACACTCAAAGTATGTCCGGGCAATGATGGTCTGGCTATTGTTTAAACAGCAGCCGGATAGTGTTTTAATGGTCGGGGTAGGAGGTGGGTCATTAAGCAAATACTTGCTCTACCATTTTCCCCAATGCCAGATAAAGGCGGTAGAGTTGCGCCAGGCTATTATCAAGATTGCCCAGCGTTTTTTTGCTTTACCCCTTGATCCTCGCCTAAAAGTAAAAATAAGTGAAGGTGCGCGCTATATCAAACGGCAAAGCGAGAACCAATCAGAACTACATGATTTAATTATCATTGATGCCTTTAATGAAGTTGATATGGCTGACACTATGCAAGGCATCAATTTATTTTCTGCATGTAAGCAATTACTAACAGATGAAGGTTTGCTGGTGATAAATTTATGGGGAACCAGTAAGGAATTATTTAAGCAAATAAGTTGGGAAATGGATGTTGTTTTTCAGGGAAAAGTACTGTTTTTACCGGTGCGGGGGCGCGGCAATATTATTGCTATAGCCTTTGCAGGTGGGGGCGATCAGTATTCCATGCGGGCATTAAAGCTACGCGCCAGGCTACTTGAAGAGCAGTATCAGATTGAATATATAGACTTTCTTAAAGATTTAAAGAGAAACAATAGTAAAGAATTAAAACGAGTTATCAAAGCATGAATATTTTAGACGCCAAACATATATTTTCCTACCGGAAATATTGGGCGCAACGATTCGGTACGGCACAAGAGTTGCCAATGAGTAAAACAGAAATGGATATTCTGGGTTGGGACAGTTGCGATGTCGTATTAGTCACTGGGGATGCGTATATCGATCATCCCAGTTTTGGCATGGCTTTGATTGGTCGGGTGCTCGAGGCTCAGGGCTTTCGTGTGGGTATTATTTCCCAGCCCGATTGGCATAGTGCGGATGATTTTACCCAGTTAGGACGGCCTAATTTATTTTTTGGCGTGACCGGGGGAAATATGGACTCGATGGTTAATCGTTATACTGCGGATAAGAAAATACGTTCCAATGATGCGTACACCGCCAATGGGGAAGGAGGAAAAAGACCGGATAGAGCGGTGAATGTGTATTCACATCGCTGCCGCGAAGCTTATAAGGACGTGCCTATTATCATCGGCGGCATCGAGGCGAGTTTAAGGCGTATTGCGCATTATGACTATTGGTCGGACAAGGTTAGAAAATCAGTTTTGCTTGATTCCAAGGCAGACCTACTGGTTTACGGCAATGCTGAGCGACAGATTACAGAAATTGCCCATCGTCTGGCTGAGGGCGAGGCTATGGCTGATATTAAAGGCATACGCGGCACAGTGCACTTTGTAAAACAGGTGCCAGTAGGCTGGGCAGTTAAAGACTCTTCGGATATCGATATGCCTGGCAAGGTCATGAAACCTAAAGACCCTTATCAAATGGAAGAGCAAGCTGTTTGTGACGAAAAACAAACAGATATGCCGCGACAAGCGTCGTTAAATTCTAGGATTAGTAATGCGCAGCGCGCCAAGACCGTTATTCGTCTGCCTGACTTTGATACTGTCAAAGACGACCCCATACAATATGCTCATGCGTCAAGAGTGATGCATGGTGAGACAAATCCAGGTAATGCCCGACCCTTATTACAAAAGCATATGCAGCGCTATATCTGGGTTAATCCACCACCGATACCCTTGACCATGAGCGAAATGGATGGTGTGTTTGACCTATCTTATTCGCGCGTGCCACATACTCGTTATGGCAAGGCTAATATTCCTGCGTTTGAAATGATTCAGCATTCGGTAAATATCATGCGCGGTTGCTTTGGTGGTTGCTCGTTCTGTTCGATTACCGAGCATGAAGGCCGTATTATTCAAAGCCGGTCAGAAGATTCCATTATCAAGGAAATTGAAGCGATTAGAGATACCTCACCTAATTTTACCGGGCATATCTCTGACCTGGGAGGCCCCACGGCTAATATGTACCGCTTGGCATGTAAAGATGAAAAAATAGAGCAGGCGTGTCGCAGACCGTCCTGTGTTTTCCCTGGAATCTGTGAAAATCTGAATACGGATCATACGCCATTAATCAAATTATATAGACGTGCGCGTGCCTTGCCGGGTATCAAGAAAATATTAATTGCCTCTGGGCTGCGCTACGATCTGGCAGTCGAGTCACCTGAGTATGTGAAAGAGCTGGTTACGCATCATGTTGGTGGTTATTTGAAAATTGCACCGGAACACACCGAGCAAGGCCCCTTATCTAAAATGATGAAGCCCGGTATGGGAACCTATAATAATTTCAAGAAAATGTTTGAAAGATATTCTAAAGAAGCGGGGAAAGAGCAATACCTGATTCCTTATTTTATAGCTGCACACCCGGGTACAGATGACCTGGATATGCTTAATCTTGCGCTGTGGTTAAAGCGTAACGGTTTTCGGGCTGATCAGGTACAGGCCTTTTTACCATCGCCGATGTCAATTGCCACAGCCATGTATCATTCGGGCAAAGATACCTTGAATAAAGTCAGTCGGCGGGATATTTCCAATATGTCCATTCCCAAAGGTATAAAGCAGCGCCGGCTGCATAAGGCTTTTTTACGTTATCATGACCCTAAAAATTGGCCATTATTGCGTGAGGCGTTAAAAAACATGGGGCGTGCAGATTTAATTGGCAATGGTAAGCGGCAGCTCGTGCCTAACTGGCAGCCAAAAGAAGGTGGCAAAAACGACAGAATTAAAGGTAAAAGCCAAACCTTCAGAACCCAGCGCACAGATAATAAACAACGCCGCGCGCCAACGAGAAGGGGGCATGATAGCAACCTGTAATCAATAAGCCAATTATTTATAACTGAAGTTTCCCAATTATTGAGTAGCTGAAATACACAATGCTGGTGTATCGAGGTTTATTTTAGGTGGTTTTGCCATGTTTATAGCAAACCCCTACTTCGCTGAAAATCCTGGAAACGGAGCTTTAGCGAAGTGAAGATTTTTAGTCCGCGATAGCCGTAGGGCCGTTGTTTTGTCGGAGTCTGAGCGTTAGCGAAGGTGGAGACAAAATAAAAGGCCATCCGACACGGCGTCAAGTCATTTGGAGCCTATGTTCCGACCCCTTGTTGGGTCGGGACGAGGTGACGAGGACGAATCGGGGCCGCCGGAGGCATAAGTGGTCGCGTTAAGTTTTTGCTGCTTGCTTGGGCTGGGATGCCCAAAACAAGCTTTCGCAAAAATAGCGACTCCCCGAAATTCCCCTTAGGCAATAGCATTTGAAACGAATGAAAGACTATTTTTTTCATATAGTTGTAGCATAGTTTCAATTTTACCATAAATAATTATTGGGAAACTTCAGATTTATAAGACTTGTACGTAGGCACGGCTTCAGAGGCTGTAAAAATATTAGCCTATATCCGGGGGACGGACTCCTGTAGGCTGGGGTGAAACTATAGTGTAATCTTGGTTTTAACATTGCTGGGTTTCGCACCTCAGTCTACATTGAATACTTTTGCAATCTTTTCAGTCCGTCCTTCCGATGGAAAACCTTTATATATTTGGGGCGGAAGCCATACCAGGCACCCGCTGAAAATCCTGGAAACGGAGCTTTAGCGAAGTGAAGATTTTTAGTCCGCGATAGCCGTAGGGCCGTTGTTTTGTCGGAGTCTGAGCGTTAGCGAAGGTGGAGACAAAATAAAAGGCCATCCGACACGGCGTCAAGTCATTTGGAGCCTATGTTCCGACCCCTTGTTGGGTCGGGACAAGGTGACGAGGACGAATCGGGGCCGCCGGAGGCATAAGTGGTCGCGTTAAGTTTTTGCTGCTTGCTTGGGCTGGGATGCCCAAAACAAGCTTTCGCAAAAATAGCGACTCCCCGATATTTTTTAGATTTTTTAAAGCATCTAGATAATTCCCAATAAAAGTCTTTTCAAGTATTAAAAAAGCGACTATAATAATCGCTCTTTGGCTGGTGTAGCTCAATCGGTAGAGCAGCTGATTTGTAATCAGCAGGTCGCGGGTTCGATTCCCATCACCAGCTCCATATATAAAAGCCCTGTTGCAAAATCATGTAACAGGGCTTTTTTTATGCCTGGATTATACCGCTGCTTTTAATCATTTGCTTTAGTCAGCTTAAGCGGAGACTAACGCACCTCATATTTAGACCAAAAACTTCGATTGCAACCGTGATCCGGGGTTGATGAATGCTTTCTCTTTATGGATAAAACTTCTCTGTAAAAATCCCTTTAGAATCAATGGTGTTTTTTTTGAGGGTCTCTGTAGTGCCATCTTAACTTGCTCTGCCCCTTGATTTTCCCTGGTTTTTCACCGATGCTAGTGGTATGTATATTCGAAGAACCAAAACAAAAAGCCTTGAAGACGGCTCAGCTTATTTCACTTACCGCATTGTAGAATCTGTGCGTATAGGAAAACAAGTCAAGCAACGTACATTGCTCAATATAGGTGCGGACTTTACGATTGATAAAAAGTACTGGCCCTTGCTGACGGCCAGAATCGAACAATTACAGCAAGGTTTGGAACCACATCAGGAAGAGCTATTCAATTTAGCCGATGATTTAAATCAACTTCTGGAAGCAACAGCCCAGCGCTATAGCTCACTGATGACTGCAAAACTGTCACAACCGCTAGATTCAAAAACAACAACGCGAGATTTTCATCATGTCGATATTAATCATGTCGAAGCCATTAATGCCCGTAGTATTGGTGTTGAAACCCTGGCACTGCATGCCGCACAGCAGTTACAGCTAGACGAAAAACTCATGGCGCTGGGCTTTAATAAAGTAGATACGGCGACGGCCCTGGGCACTATCATAGAACGTATGGTTTCACCCGGCAGTGAACTGCAAACACATGACTGGTTGCAAAATCGAACAGGCCTGGGCGAATTACTGGGTCATGACTACGGTAACACCAGCCTGACGCGATTATATGCAGTCAGTGACAAGCTACTCAAACATCAGGCAACTCTTGAATATTTTCTGGCTGACCGAGAGCAGACGTTGTTCAATTTAAACCGCAAGATTGTATTGTACGATCTGACCAATACTTATTTTGAAGGCCAGTGCGCCCGAAACCCGAAAGCGAAATTCGGTCGCTCTAAAGAGAAACGCACTGATTGCCCGTTGGTTACTCTGGGGCTGGTTCTGGATGGTGACGGCTTTCCATTGAGTAGTCAGGTTTTTCCCGGCAACGCCAGTGAGCCCGCGACCTTGAAACTGATGCTTGACGAACTGCGAGACAAGGATCCCTTTCATCAAATAAAGCCGGTGGTTATCATGGATGCCGGCATTGCCAGCGCTGACAATATTGCCTGGTTAATCGAACAAGATTATCATTATCTCGTTGTCAGTCGAGAACAACATGTAAAAAACCCAAGAGATCAGAAAACTCCGGTAGCGGTCAGGGATACCCGGGACAGCAATGTTGTTGTTTATCGTGAAGTTGATCAAGAAACCGGGGAAACCCGACTCTATTGTCATTCAGAACAAAAAGCAAAAAAAGAACAAGGTATCCGTAATCGCTTCCATGCTCGTCTGGAAGAGGCCCTGGAAAAACTGCACACAGGTCTGAGCAAAAAAGGCACCCTTAAAAAATACGACAAAATACTGGAACGTATCGGACGACTACGTGAAAAACATAGCCGTGTTGCTGCAGATTACACCATTAACGTTATCGCGGATGACAAAAAAAACAAAGCCATCGGTATAGAATGGCAACGTAAACCTGAAAGTGACCAAAAAGATAAGCACTGTGGTGTTTACTGCCTAAGAACGAATATCCCTGACTGGTCGGAAGAACAGTTATGGCTAACCTATACCATGCTGACTGAGATTGAAGCGACCTTTAGAAGCCTGAAAACCGAGCTAGGCTTGCGCCCTGTCTATCACAAAAAAGAAGAGCGGGTTACCGGACACCTATTCATCACATTATTAGCTTACCACCTGGTACATGTACTGCGTTATCAACTTAGATTGCAGGACATCCATCTAAGCTGGGAAAGCATTCGCAACAGGATGTCGACCCAGCAACGCATGACCATTACTTTACCCACGGATAACGATACAATCATTCACCTGCGAACCACAAGCAAAGCAGAAACCAGACAAAAACAAATATACACTGCGTTGAATATTAACCCCGACCCGATTGGAAAAGTTAAAACGATCGTTGATATGAAACCTGTAGTGCCAACTGGGGCCGATTGAAAATTTAACTCATTGAAATAATGGGAAATTGACTGTATATGTCACGAAGATAGGTTAAGGAGTCTCTGGAGCAAGTCAAAATGGAGCTGGAAACAGCGCGTAGAGCTGGAGATTTGCAGCGTATGTCTGAATTGCAATATGGGCGTATACCCGAGCTTGAACAGCAGCTTGAGCAAGCATCTGTGGCGGAAACCACTGATTTTCAGTTATTGCGTAATAAAGTAGGTGAGGAAGAAATTGCTGAAGTGGTAGCGCACTGGACAGGTATTCCAGTATCCAAGATGCTGGAGGGTGAGCGGGATAAATTGCTCAGAATGGAAACTGAAATTGCGCAGCGTGTGATCGGGCAGCAAGAAGCGGTGGCTGCTGTAGCGAATGCAATCAGACGTTCTCGTGCAGGCTTGTCAGACCCTACGCTGAAAATCAGGGAAACGGAGCCTAAGCGAAGTGATGATTTTTAGTCCGCGATAGCCGTAGGGCCGTTATTTTGTCGGAGTCTGAGCGTTAGCGAAGGTGGAGACAAAATAAAAGGCCATCCGACACGGCGTCAAGTCATTTGGAGCCTATGTTCCGACCCCTTGTTGGGTCGGGACGAGGTGACGAGGACGAATCGGGGCCGCCGGAGGCATAAGTGGTCGCGTTAAGTTTTTGCTGCTTGCTTGGGCTGGGATGCCCAAAACAAGCTTTCGCAAAAATAGCGACTCCCCAAACCGTCCCAATGGTTCATTTTTATTTTTAGGGCCAACCGGGGTGGGTAAAACTGAATTGAGTAAAGCTCTGGCAACTTTTCTGTTTGATACCGAAGATGCGATGGTACGGATTGATATGTCCGAGTTTATGGAAAAACATTCAGTGGCACGTTTGATCGGCGCACCCCCAGGCTATGTGGGTTATGAAGAAGGCGGTTATTTGACCGAGGCAGTCAGATGTAAACCTTATTCGGTAATCTTACTGGACGAGGTGGAAAAAGCGCATGCGGATGTATTCAATATCCTCTTGCAGGTATTGGGTGATGGTCGTTTAACCGATGGTCAGGGGCGTACCGTTGATTTTAGAAATACAGTGATTATTATGACCTCAAATCTGGGTTCGCATGTGATTCAGGAAATGGCGGAAGAGGGTGATTATGACAAGATGAAAGCGGCTGTAATGGAAATTGTTGGCGCGCATTTTAGACCTGAATTTATCAACCGGATTGATGATGCAGTGGTTTTCAGACCGTTAGATAAAGAGGCGATCTACCAGGGGGCTAAAATACAGTTGCAAAATCTGGATAAACGTTTGGCAGACAGAGAGATGCAATTGCAGGTATCAGATGCTGCGTTAGACTTGTTGAGTGCGGCTGGGTTTGACCCTGCCTATGGCACTCGTCCTCTAAAAAGGGCGATACAAACCAGTATTGAAAACCCCTTAGCACAAAATACTCGCGGGTAAATTTCTTCCTGGGGATACTATTGCGGTAACGGTTGAAAACGAGCAATTTGTTTTTAACGCTAATTAATTTCTAATAAGCTGTCTCAGCTAGCACCTGGTGTTATCCAGGTGCTGGTTTTATCTAAGCTGAAGTTTCCCAATTATTGAGTAGCTGAAATACACAATGCTGGTGTATCGAGGTTTATTTTAGGTGGTTTTGCCATGTTTATAGCAAACCCCTACTTAATTCCCCTTAGGCAATAGCATTTGAAACGAATGAAAAGACTATTTTTTCATATAGTTGTAGCATAGTTTCAATTTTACCATAAATAATTATTGGGAAACTTCAGTAAAGTCATTTCCGAGGCTTTATAAATCGCATCCAGGTCATTAATCATGATCTGGTTGCGTTTTTTATTCAGAATCCCCTGAGATTTCCAATGCTGTAATTGCTTGTTGACAACCTGACGTACCGAGCCGACCATACGCGCCAGAGTTTCATCGGATAAACCATTAATTAAGTGCGTTTTATGCTCATCCTGTTTAGACCCGGTATAACTCTGAATTTTATCGATATGCTTTAGAATAACCTGTCCCAATCGGGTGCTTAGATCGTGTAGCACAAAGCTGGTAGCCTGATCTTCCTGCTCACGCATCTTGTGGGCAAGATAAGGTAGGAACTGTTTATTCAGTTCTGGATAAGTCCACAACTATCGCTGAAAATCATGGAAACGTAGCTTAGCGAAGTGGTGATTTTTAGTCCCTGATAGGCGACAGGGCAATTCGCTGATTCGACGTGTGCTAGCAGCACGCGAGAGGAGCAAGAATTGCATTCCGAATAGCCGTCCAGCCAGTGAGGTAGTAATGACGAAGCGTCTTTTGTGCGTAGTCGTTGCGGACGCAGGGCGTTCAGGGCATCTCCCATCCGCTGCGTAGGTGAACTAATTATGGCGACAGGAGTCCCGGAATTTCGTGAGGTAGCATGGCGCACCTGTCCATTACTTTAGGGAAATACTGTCTTAATAAGCCATTAGCATTCTCATTCGCTGTCAGCCCCGGACGGGCTGATAGTCTCCAGAAGGCGCAGGGAAATTTGCCAATCCGAAGTGCGCGATAGCGCGCGAGGGAGGCTAAAATTTTATCCCGAATAGCCGTAGAGCCATTTGTGGTAGCCATGACTGAGCTGCTTTGTGCTCAGTCTGTGGCGGACGCAGGGCGGCTGGAGCATCTCCTATTCGCTGCGTAGGTGAACGAATTACGGTGACAGGAGTCCCGGAATTTCGTGAGGTAGCATGGCGCGCCTGTTGCCCTCTTTCCCAAGAGCTGTAGGGAGTCGCAAAATACGTATCACAACCTAGTGCTTCTGCTATAGGCTTGTTTTTGTGTCGTTCTTGGGCAAAATCTTCTGCTTGTTTATGCCTGTAGCCTCTTTGACCTGTATTGCGTTTAATCTCGCGTGAAATATTGCTTTGGCTTCGTTCTAAGGCTTCTGCTATTTTATTCTGTGAAGTTCCCTTTTTTAATTCAATTTCTATATAATATCTTTCTTCAGGACATAGGTGTGTATAGCTCATTTGTAGCCTCTGTAAATTGTTTGGTAGCTGTTTACTTTACACCTATGTCTTGTCTTAATTCAACAGGTGTTAGTCTAGCCAATACTTGCAGAGGGTTATGCACTTATTATACGAATTCAGGAGAGAATTTTTCGAAAAAAAATCGTTTAAACCGATGAATCAATAGCTTAGAAAGATAAAAGTGACGAAGATGGGTTAGCACGGTCACGACTGTGGATTTCTAGCGGCTGAGTTTTTGCCAATAGCTACGTTGCTGAAACCGTTACGTAGCCAGCTATGCGCTAGTTTCAGCGCCTTGCTCTCGACAAAAATCAGCTCACTATATTTTCCGCATCCGTGACCGCGCGAAGTATATTTGTTTGTCTTTCATGCCCATTTTCCACAATACCTGTACCCAACTGCTGTTTTTAGAATAGAAGCTTAATCATTTGCTTGTCATAATGCTGTCACAAAAATCACCTATTATCAGTCAAAATTTATTTAATTTTGATTTCGGAGTACATAAACAATGGTGATTAACAAAACAGCTCAAGCTCTGGCTTTGGGGTCTATGCTGCTGCTGCTGCTGGGTAATCCGGTGGTTCATGCTGAAGGTCAGGGGTTATATGAAATACTGCTAGAAAATGGCAAGATTACCCAGACACAGTACAATGATCTGACCAAGCAAAAAAAAGCGGAAAGCAGTAATGCAGAAGATCTGGCGCTGCTGGATATAATGCTGAGAAATAAGCTGATTAATCAGGCTCAATACGATCAGCTGCTCAACAAGGAGATTGCTAAACAGGAAGCCGTTAAGCAAGAAGCTAATAAAGAAAGCGGTGATGATGTTATCGTAAAACTGGACTCTAAAGGCTTTCGGGTAGAAACGAGAGATAAAGCATTTAAATTTAAAATGGGTGGCCGTATTCAGGCGGATGTGAATTTTAGCGCTAACGGCCAGGATTTTGACCCTACGCCTACGGAAGGCTTTGATCTGCGGCGCGCGCGTTTATATGCTTCAGGAACCGTATGGAGTGATTTTGACTACAAAGCACAATTTGATTTTGCAGGCAATAAAGTTAGAATCAAAGATTTATTCGTAAAATACACTGGTTTTGACTGGCTTCAACTTACTGTAGGTAACCAGAAACAAACTATTAGTCAGGAGTTGCAAGAAAGTTCTAACGATATTATGTTTACTGAGCGTTCACTGATTTACTCATTAACCGAGCCGCTATTTGATCGTGCGCTGGGTGTGAGAGCCAGTTCTTCAGGTAAAAACTGGTCAGCACAATTCGGTGGTTTTGGTTCGTCAATTAATAAAAGCCAGACAGGTAGTTGGGCAATTACATCGCGAGCAACTTTTGCACCCATCATGACGCCTACGCATCTACTACATCTAGGAGCAAGTATTGGTTATCGTAGCCTAAATAATGGAAATGTTCGCTTTGCGTACGAAACAACTCATATGTCGAGTGTGTATTTTACTAATACTAACGCAATAACGAATGTCGATGGTGCAACCTTAGCAGGCTTAGATACTGCATATATGTTTGGTCCATTCTCTGTACAGGGTGAATATGCGCATACCTGGCTTTCTCGGAATAATGGCCTGAGTGGACTGGATTTTGGTGCTTATTATGTGCAAGCCGCCTGGACCTTAACAGGAGAGTCACGAAGTTACAAAGGGTCGCAGGGTAAGTTCAAACGCTTAAAGCCAAACAATCCGTTTAGTTGGGCAAAAGGTACTTGGGGAGCCTGGGAATTGGCAACCCGGATTGATGGTAATGACCTGAACTCTGGTAATATTCAAGGTGGTAAGGAAACAGCTCTAACACTAGCACTGAACTGGTATTTAAACCGTAATATACGCTTAATGGCTGATTACCGTTATGCATTTGATATACAGGATTCAGCTGTACTAAGAAATGGTCAGAGTGCTGGAACTGGTATTCATGGTTTTACACTACGTACACAGCTAACATTCTAATTTGAACTGAGATATTTCAAATTTAAGCCCCAAAAAAGCCAGCTATATGCTGGCTTTTTTGTTATTTAAAAGATATACGTTAATTTTGTTATGCGCTTTAATCAGGCTATGTGATAATGGCGCATTTTAATGCGTATCTTAGGGCTTCAATATATGGATGAGAATAAGCAGAAAGCATTAGGCGCGGCCTTAATGCAAATTGAAAAGCAGTTTGGTAAAGGCGCAATTATGCGTATGGGTGATGATACTACATCACGTGATATACAGACTGTTTCTACTGGTTCTTTAACATTGGATATTGCCCTGGGCGTTGGCGGTTTGCCTCGTGGGCGAGTGATCGAAATCTACGGGCCTGAGTCATCCGGTAAAACCACGATGACTTTATCCACGATTGCGCAAATGCAAAAATCAGGGGGGGCTGCTGCTTTTATTGATGCAGAACATGCGCTAGATCCTGCTTATGCCGAAAAGATAGGGGTTAATGTGGATGACTTGCTGGTTTCACAGCCCGATACTGGTGAGCAGGCGTTGGAAATTGTCGATATGCTAGTGCGTTCCAATGCGGTTGATATAGTCGTGGTTGATTCAGTGGCAGCTTTAACACCCAAAGCCGAAATTGAAGGTGATATGGGTGATTCGCATATGGGCTTGCAGGCGCGACTTATGTCCCAGGCATTGCGTAAGCTCACTGCAAATATTAAGCGCTCAAATACGATGGTGATTTTTATTAACCAGATTCGTATGAAAATCGGCGTGATGTTTGGTAGCCCGGAAACCACAACCGGTGGTAATGCTTTAAAGTTCTACGCTTCGGTTCGTCTGGATATACGTCGTATCGGCGCGATTAAAAAAGGCGATGAGATTGTCGGTAATGAAACTCGGGTTAAAGTCGTTAAAAATAAAGTGGCACCGCCATTTAAGCAGGCCGAGTTTGAAATTCTCTATGGTGAGGGCGTTTCCTTTCTGGGGGAGTTAATAGACCTAGGCGTGAAGTATGGCTTTATTAATAAAGCAGGTTCGTGGTACAGCTATGGCAAAAACAAAATTGGCCAGGGTAAAGATAATGTGCGTAGCTATTTAAAAGATAATCCAAAGCTTGTCGAAGAGCTGGAAGCGAATATTCGAGCTGAAGTATTTGGTGTAAAAGAAACAGAAGGCACGAAAGTAGAATCAGATGATGCGGATGGACTTGTTTAATCTTTAATTTAGTCATACTTATATGTCTGTATTGCCCGATGAATCTGAAAATTACCAGGTAATCAGAGCAGCCTGTTTACGGTATTTAATACGGCGCGAACACAGTCAGCACGAGTTACTGCAAAAAATATCTGCTAAAGGATTTGTCAGGCAGGAGATACAGGCGGTTATAGGCGAGTTAGTCGAGCAAGGTCTGCAAAGTGATGCGCGGTTTGCCGAAAGCTATGCAAGAAGCCGGGTGCATAAAGGCTTTGGGCCGTTGCGCATAAAGGCAGAACTGCAACAGCGTGGTGTCAGCGGTTGTCCGTTTGAAATGGCAGTGGAAGATATTGCTGGTAGCTGGCAAGAGCTATTAGCTGAAGTTTATAGCAAAAAATTTGGTAAGGAGACTGGTCTGGATATTAAGGAAAAATTCCGTCGTAGTCTATTTTTACAGCAGCGAGGCTTTCCGAATGAGCTAGTGCGCCAGCTATTTAAACAGCTAGCCTTATAAAATAATGTAGGCTGATGATATGGACTCCTCTCCCACCAACAGTGTCATAATGCACCTAAGAGTAATAACGGAGCAAAGAGGAGCCCGACATGAATAATAGCGTAATTGGATTGGATATAGCAAAAAATATTTTTCACATGTATACATTTGATGAAAAAAAATCACAACCTGTTAAGAAAAAGCTAAAACGAGCTGAGCTTTTAATATTTTTTGCAAATTATCCAGTGAGCTTAATTGGAATAGAAGCCTGTGGCGGAGCTCATCACTGGGCAAGAGAGTTAACTAAACAAGGGCATGAAGTCATTTTGCTTAATGCCCGTTATGTAAAGGGTTTTGTGGTGGGGAACAAAAATGACTTTAATGATGCCGCTGCTATATTTGATGCGGTTACCCGTCCAAATAAGCGCACAGTGTCGATAAAAACGATTGAACAGCAAGACATTCAACTTGTTCATAGAATACGTGAAGGCCCTGTTGGCAAACGTACTGCGCTGGTTAATCAAGTGCGAGGGCTACTCAGTGAAAGAGGCATTGTTATTCCTAAAGGTATAAAGAAAGTAAGAGTAGAATTACCGTTGATTTTAGAAGATAGCGACAATGATTTGACTGATTTAAGTCGAGAAATGTTTGCTGAGCAATATGAAAAACTAGTTGCACTAGATGAAGAGATTAAACAACAGGACAGACGTATTAGCCGGCTATGTAATAGCAATCAGTTAAGCCAGCGTTTTCTTGATGTGCCAGGTATTGGGGCAATAACAGCCACCATCATTGCCTCAGACATAGGGGCAGGTAAAAGCTATCAGAGTAGCCGAGATTATGCAGCCAGCTTAGGGATTGTTCCGAGACAACATAGCAGTGGTGATAATCAGGTTTATTTAGGAATTAGTAAGCGAGGTAACCGCTATATTCGTACGATGTTAATTCATGGAGCACGATCGGTGTTAAAGCACTGTAGTGGTAAAAAAGATAAATTAAGCCTATGGCTACAAGCACTCATTGAGCGGCGTGGATTTAATAAAGCCGCCGTTGCGCTGGCCAATAAAAATGCCCGAATACTGTGGGCGATGGCGAGTCAGGATAAAGAATATGATGCAGCTCTGACATAGTTAGAGTGCATAAGCAGGGTTGCCCACCCTTTGCCCACCGACTGCGAGCTAGGAGGGCTCTTCGTCTGTGGACAAAGCGTGGATAACCCTGAGATAACCGAGTAACCAAGATTGTGGAGGCAAGTTAACCAATATTGATGACAACAACAGGTCAGACCGATACTTTTACAGAACCCGTGCAACCCAGAGAGTCCATTGCGAGACCGTTAGGCTGGTAGGGTCAAAAAGTATGCGAATAGATTCATCAGGAGTCCTGAGGCAAAAAGCCTCTGTTAGAGACCGAATATATGGCTGCAATCTTGTTCACTGTTATTAGCATCAATTATGTAAAACTTGGCTTGCAATAAACGAGGAGTCCATATATGGGTTAGCTTTTTTATTGCATAGCAATCAAAAATGTTATCCGGCAAAGCAGAGTTGGTCCTAAAAGTAGGGTGGTACAGTTTGGGCTAGCAGCTTATTATGCGCCACAATAGGAATTGATAAAATATGAATTTATTAAAAGGCCAGTGCCTTTGTAGTTCGGTGCAATATGAAATTGAAGGTGAGCCACAATTATCATTTTTGTGTCAATGTAGGCAATGCCAAAAAATTACCGGAACTGGTCATTCAGCTGAATTGGTTGTTTCTGAAAAGGTAGTATCGATTGCAGGGAAATTGCAAGGCTATGAAATGAAATCAGACAATGGAAACACGGTCGTTAGTCAATTTTGTCCTACTTGTGGAAATCCAATTTATAAAAAATCAGCTGGTTTTCCTAGCTTGCTATTCTTTCATGCGGCAACATTAGAAAGCCCCAATATTTTTAATCCTCAGAGAGTATTTTGGGCTTCAAGTAGTCAGTCTTGGGATTTTATAGATCCAGAATTAGAGGTTTTGCAAAAAATGCATAAGAAATGATACCATCGCTGAAAATCATGGAAACGGAGCTTAGCGAAGTGGTGATTTTTAGTCACTGATAGGCGACAGGGCAATTCGCTGATTCGACGTGTGCTAGCAGCACGCGAGATGAGCAAGAATTGCATTCCGAATAGCCGTCCAGCCAGTGAGGTAGTAATGACGAAGCGGCTTTTGTGCGTAGTCGTTGCGGACGCAGGGCGTTCAGTGCATCTCCCATCCGCTGCGTAGGTGAACGAATTATGGCGACAGGAGTCCCGGAATTTCGTGAGGTAGCATGGCGCGCCTGTTGATCGGTATAACCAGCGTTTTAATCTGCTTTTTGAGCCAAGTAAAATTAATTGTTATCACGCTTTGTTTGATAAGTTAACCAAGTGTGCGACCAGGAAAAAACATGCTCTTACTATAGAGCTAATAATTAGAAAAACGTTTATACAGTCTAATAAATTATGAAAAAACTGACCGGTGCAGAATTACGTACTGCCTTTTTACAATTCTTTGCAAACCAGGAGCATTCAATCCAGTCTTCTAGTTCATTAATGCCAGGTAATGACCCCACCCTGTTATTTACCAATGCGGGTATGGTGCAGTTTAAAGATGTATTTTTAGGCAGAGAAAAACGTAATTATGTGCGGGCAACGACCAGCCAGCGTTGTGTGCGTGCAGGTGGTAAACATAATGACCTGGAAAATGTGGGTTATACCGCAAGGCATCATACTTTTTTTGAAATGCTGGGGAATTTTAGTTTTGGCGATTATTTCAAGCAGGAAGCCATTCATTTTGCTTGGGATTTTCTTACCAAGGAACTGGAAATTCCAGCCGAAAAACTCTGGGTGACCGTGTTTAATGAAGATTCGGAAGCGGAAAGAGTCTGGCTAGAAGATATCCAGATTGACTCGAACCGGTTTTCGCGTATCGGTGCTAAAGATAACTTCTGGTCGATGGGTGATATTGGTCCTTGTGGTCCCTGTACCGAAATTTTTTATGACCACGGTGAGAATATTGCTGGTGGACCGCCTGGCACACCGGAGGAAGATGGCGATCGTTATATTGAAATATGGAACCTGGTGTTTATGCAATATGACCGGAATGCAGACGGCGTTTTAACCTCGCTGCCCAAGCCTTCAGTAGATACCGGCATGGGGCTGGAACGTATTGCCGCTGTTTTGCAAGGGGTACACAATAATTACGAAATCGACTTATTTCAGAAATTACTGACCACAGCGGCCAGGCTCGCGGGTGTTGATGACCTAAGCGAAAGCTCTTTAAGAGTCATCGCAGATCATATTCGTTCCTGTGCTTTTCTGGTTGTAGATGACGTTTTGCCATCAAATGAAGGGCGCGGCTATGTGCTAAGGCGTATTATACGTCGTGCAATCCGGCATGGTTATCGGCTGGGGATTCGTGAAGTATTCTTTTATCAATTAGTCGCGCCTTTAGTTGATGAAATGGGTGAGGCTTATCCTGAATTGGCCGCTGCGCAGGGGCAGGTTGAGCGGGTGCTAAAAGTTGAAGAAGAGCGCTTTGCAGAAACACTTGAGCAGGGCATGAAGATTCTGGAAGCCTGTGTCGAAAAAATGAGCGGCAAAGTCATACCCGGAGACGTGGTATTTCAACTTTATGATACCTATGGTTTTCCAGTCGACTTAACCGCTGATTATGCACGCGAAAATAACCTGACTGTGGATCATGCGGGCTTTGATATTGCAATGGGGGCGCAGCGAGACAGGGCGCGAGCAGCTAAAAATTTTGGTGCAGATTATAACCAAACTATAAAACTGGATGCTGAAACCGAGTTTACTGGATATCAGAAGCTCAATGATCAGGCGCAAATTATAGGCCTATTCCAAAACAGCATAGCGGTCGATGTGCTTACAGAGGGCGCGAAAGGAGTTGTTGTGCTAGATAGCACGCCATTTTATGCTGAGTCTGGAGGGCAGGTAGGAGACTTGGGGCGTATTGAGATTGATGGTGCTGTTTTTGAAGTGACAAATACGCAAAAGCAGGGTGATAGCTTATTCTTACACTACGGTAAAGTGCTTAGCGGCGAATTAAAAAACATGGTGACATGCACGGCAATGGTCGAGCCGGTAAGTCGGCAGTCTATTGCTCTGAATCATTCGGCGACACACTTATTGCATGCGGCATTACGTCAGGTATTAGGTGATCATGTCACACAAAAAGGCTCATTAGTTAATGCCGAGCGGTTACGCTTTGATTTCTCTCATTTCGAGCCTATGACTGCTGATGAAATAAAAATCATCGAGCGTATGGTGAACCAGCAGATTCGTCATAACGCAGAAGTAACTGCAGATATTATGTCTAAAGACGAAGCTATTAATGCGGGGGCGATGGCGTTGTTCGGTGAAAAATATGGCGATGAGGTACGGGTGTTAAAAATCGGCGATTTTTCAACCGAATTGTGTGGCGGTATACATGTGCAGCGCGCAGGTGATATCGGGCTGTTTAAAATTATCAGTGAAACAGGCGTTGCCTCGGGTGTTCGACGAGTAGAAGCCATTGCTGGCGAAGCGGCGATACAGTGGCTGGAATCCCGGGAAAAAACCATCAACGAGATTTCCTCTGTAGTGAAAGCGGCACCTGAAGCGGCTGCAGAAAAAGTACAGCAATTGGTGGATAAAAGTAAGTTGCTGGAAAAAGAGCTGGAGCGTTTACAGGCTAAGTTGGCGAGTTCAGCTGGTGGTGAGCTGGCTAATCAGGCGGTTGATATTGATGGTATTCAGGTACTGGCAATTAAATTGGATGATGTTGAGCCAAAAGCCATGGTTGATGTGCTGGATCAGTTAAAAAATAAACTAGGCAGTGCTGCGATTGTTTTAGCTACGGTAAGCAAGGATAAAGTTAATTTAATTGCGGGAGTTACCAAAGAACAAACTAAGCGTCTCAAAGCGGGTGATCTAGTTAACTCTGTCGCCTCTCAGGTCGGTGGCAAGGGCGGTGGTCGTCCCGATATGGCAAGGGCAGGGGGTAGTGAGCCGGATAAACTGGACGTGGCATTAAAACAAGTACCTGAGTGGGTACGTGAACAATTAGGTAGTAAGTAAATGGCGGTTTATGTATATAAATTTGGCGGCACGTCTGTTGGATCAGTAGAGCGTATTCAAGCAGTTGCAGAAAAAGTAAAGCTGGCTCACGATAAAGGCGATCAAATCGTGGTTGTTGTTTCGGCAATGAGTGGTGAGACCAATCGCTTAACTGATCTAGCTGGACAAATTCAACAACGCCCCGTTTCTCGCGAGATGGATGTGTTGTTGTCTACGGGTGAGCAGGTCACAATGGCATTATTGAGCATGGCACTGGATCATTTAGGTTGTCCTGCCTGCTCATACACAGGTAGTCAGGTGCGTATAGAAACCGATAGCACACATACTAAAGCGCGCATTAAACGTATAGATGATGCAAAAATTCATGCTGATTTAAATGCTGGAAAGGTCGTTGTAGTAGCAGGCTTTCAAGGAGTGGATGAGCATGGCAATATCACTACATTGGGGCGTGGTGGTTCGGATACCACGGCTGTCGCATTGGCCGCAGCTTTAAAGGCAGATGAATGTCATATATACACTGATGTCGATGGTGTTTATACCACCGATCCACGGATCGAACCTAAGGCACGGCGCTTAGATAAGATCACTTTTGAAGAGATGCTGGAAATGTCCAGCCTGGGTTCGAAAATACTGCAAATTAGATCGGTGGAATTTGCCGGTAAATACAATGTCGCATTACGCGTCTTATCATCATTTTCAGAAGGGCGTGGTACGCTCATTACTTATGAGGAATCAGCTGTGGAGCAAGCGTTAATTTCAGGTATCGCATTTAATAAAGATGAGGCAAAACTTACGATTACAGGTGTACCTGATATTCCCGGTGCGGCATCCAAGATACTGGGACCGATTGCCGATGCAAATATCGAAATCGATATGATTATCCAGAACGTCGCTGATGATGCGACCACGGATTTTACTTTTACTGTGCATAGAAACGACTTTGTAACAGCCAGAGACATACTGACAAATACTTGTAAAGAACTGGCTGCGCGAGCAGTAACAACGGATGATAGTATTGTTAAAATATCCATTGTGGGTGTTGGAATGCGCTCGCATGCGGGGATAGCCAGTAAGATGTTTAAAGTATTGGCAGATGACGCGATCAATATCAAAATGATTGCTACCTCGGAAATAAAGATCTCGGTTGTAGTCGATGAAAAATACCTGGAACTTGCAGTAAGAGCATTGCATGCTGCATTTGAGTTAGATCAGGAGCCACAAGATACAACAAGTTAGTCTCAAGTAACGAGAGTTATGCAGTAAACAGCTTGTTGGATGCAATGACTCACGTAGCGAATAATAAATAGCAATAGATGATAAAAAAATTAAAACAGGTATTTATTTATTTTAAATCACTGTTATAATAATCAGCTAAGTCCAGTTATGTCGAGTGGCGGGGCTTTTATTATAAACAGGGAGACGAGAGATGCTTATATTAACGCGTCGTGTAGGAGAGACTTTAATGATTGGAGACGATGTTACTGTCACTGTCCTTGGAGTCAAAGGCAATCAAGTTCGTATCGGGATTAATGCGCCGAAAGATATTTCGGTACACAGAGAAGAAATATACGAAAGAATTAAAAATGAACAATCAGGTGGAGCACCAACTTCTGTGCCTGATACTAGCTCTGATGATGGCTCTGGATCTGCGGGTCTTATGGGGTCAGACGATTAATACAGCATAGATTAATGGATGAAATATTAGTGTTAAGTCAACAATATAAACACACATTCGCCTATTATTAAAGAGAAATATCTTCTGTATTAAATAAGGTTTAGAACTGGAGAGGTGGCCGAGAGGCCGAAGGCGCTCCCCTGCTAAGGGAGTATGGGCTTTATCTCCCATCGAGGGTTCGAATCCCTCCCTCTTCGCCATACACTGGGGTCGATAAAATTGAGTGATAAAATTTATTGACAAGGAAAGAAATTAAAAGGATAATTGAATAGATAAATAAGGCGCCCGTAGCTCAGCTGGATAGAGTACTCGGCTACGAACCGAGCGGTCGGGAGTTCGAATCTCTCCGGGCGCGCCATTTATCAAAAAAGTTTAATCCCCTGTAGCTCAGTTGGTAGAGCGGGTGACTGTTAATCACTAGGTCGGCGGTTCGAGCCCGTCCGGGGGAGCCATATATACTAAAGCCTTACATGCGAATGTAGGGATTTTTTTATGCCTGTGGGGCACTCATGGGGTCACTTCAGGATAACAACTCCCAATAAACTACAATACTTAGTCAGCCCTGGAAAAGTTGATTATTTTTGATTGCCTGAGATTGAAAATATACTAACCCCCATAATTAGTTGTTTAATAGTTGATATTTTCGTACCAAGCCTTATTCCTACTAAAAAGTAAGCACAAAAAGAACAAAATGGCCTCCCTTATCCATTTTGCCATATTCCAGGCACAAGGCTGCCATCAGTAGGTTAATACTGTCGCCAACGGTGCCTTTGAGAAAGATTTCGGGTTAACCTGAAACCTTTTTTTAAGTGACTGATGATAGGTTCTATCGCCACTTGTCTTCGGCAACGCTTTCACTTTTTATCACGTTGATAGCGATTGTCCCGTTTGAGGGATGTACCGGGAAGAATGATCTCGATCTCTCCAAATTTTTTCTTGCCACGATAACCTCTGTCACACACCGCCGGTTTGACGGTCGTACCACGGCTGATCTCAATATGGGTCAGTACTTCGGGTAAGGTATGGTTGTCATGGATATAACTCTCGTGACTGACGGCGCCCACGATAATATTGGTTTTTGCGGTGCTGACTATGGAGACTTTATTGCCATATTCATATTGTTTGTGGTCTTTGCCTTTCCCTATTGAACAACGGATTCATACTGAACGGGCACCCCATACGCCTAAACTTATTTTAGATTTAAAAAACCAGCATAAAAACCGAAGTTATACACAACAGCGAGAAACAGGAAATGAAGACAAGCTAATTGAAGATGGGGCGGTGAAATAATGAAAGTCCCCCTGTTTAACTCAACACAAGCGCATACACATAAATCAAGTAGTGTTGACAGCGTATTTTCGCAACAACAAAGGGCATGGAAGACGTGATATGCCATCATTACTTGCAATACGGTTTTTAAGAATATAAAACCAAGCCTTCCTAACTCCCACGGTCTCCGTGGGAATTCATACGGGAATGCTCTGCGTATCGTGACTGACTCAGAGTATCACTGTCATTAAGTTAAGCAAGTTGATGTAGGATGCGCTTCCTATCGTCAGCACATCCTACTTATTTAATGGCAGTGGTGCAGAATATGGGAACGAGAACATAAAACACTGAGGCATGCAAGGATATGAGCCTACAATCCCTAGATAAAAAACTCCGTAAACAACTGGAAACAACCATTATAAAAGCACGTAATGTGGCAGAAACCGCTGCGCGTATTGCTTTAAAGCGATTATATGTGGGTGATAATAAACCTGTAAAACTCGATGTTCAAGTTTTTCCATCCCACTGCCATCAAACTCTTACCTTCACCCAGCAGAACAATACTTTAATGATGCTGTTGGCCCTAAGCGCCCTAAATCTCTGCCAATCATATGTTTTCCTGATGCATCAGTTGAAACACATCCTTTATTAATTCACCTAACTCTTTCAGCTTATCACCAGGATCTGGAAACTCTAGCAATGACGTGATGAACTCAAGCAGTACATCCATTTGAGACTTGCGCTCGCTGTCAGCCCCGGACGGGCTGATAGTCTCCAGAAGGCGCAGGGAAATTTGCCAATCCGAAGTGCGCGATAGCGCGCGAGGGAGGCTAAAATTTTATCCCGAATAGCCGTAGAGCCATTTGAGGTAGCCATGACTGAGCTGCTTTGTGCTCAGTCTGTGGCGGACGCAGGGCGGCTGGAGCATCTCCTATTCGCTGCGTAGGTGAACGAATTACGGCGACAGGAGTCCCGGAATTTCGTGAGGTAGCATGGCGCGCCTGTCTTTTTTTGCTATACCGCTCTTTTTCAACCGTTTATCTTCTTTATCCCACTGCTTTAAGGCTGGATCCGGCATATAAAAGAAAAAACCGACAGGCACTGTAATGGATGAGGTAACTAGCAGCAATAATACTATCGTTTGTCCATTAACATACCCGCCGGAGCCTTTGTGTTTCTGCTTGTAAACCTTATACTCGATGTTCAAGTTTTTGATATTGAGAAGGTAAAATCAGGTATTCTGAGGTTGTTGTAATTTTATCGGTGTAAGCCCATGTTAATGAATGCCCCAGCCACCTTTATCCAAAGCTATATTGACGATTTAAATGATGCGCTCAATCAGCTAAAACCCGGAGCGGCTTTGACACGGATTCAAGCCGCTTGGTTGGGCGCTTGTTTAACGTGCATACTGCTAATGAACTCTGTTTGCTGGGCTAAGTTTGAGCGAGCAAGCCTTGGAGATTGCAAAGTAGCCGCATTATCCTAGCAAGTATACCCTGGGACTGGTTGCTACGGGTGAGTGTGGTCTTAATTTTAAAACGTTATGGCATTACTGAAGGTGTGTTGGCCTTTGATGAATCAGACCGAGCACGATCTAAGTCTACAAAACGTATTTATAAGGTTTACAAGCAGAAACACAAAGGCTCCGGCGGGTATGTTAATGGACAAACGATAGTATTATTGCTGCTAGTTACCTCATCCATTACAGTGCCTGTCGGTTTTTTCTTTTATATGCCGGATCCAGCCTTAAAGCAGTGGGATAAAGAAGATAAACGGTTGAAAAAGAGCGGTATAGCAAAAAAAGATCGGCCTATTAAGCCTGAACGTGACAGTGCCTACCCAACCAAAACAAAGATTGCATTAGGCTTATTAAAAGAGTTTAAAGTTGCGCATAGCCTGATTAAAATTAAAGGCGTACTGGCTGATGCGCTGTATGGTGAAAAAGCCTTTATGGACGAAGCCGCTAAAGAATCTGGAGGCTCGCAGGTGATTAGCCAATTACGTAAAAACCAAAATATTGAATATAGAGGTAGAATAAGGTCAGTCGAGAGCTACTTTAATTCGATTAACAAAGGCATTGATCAGACTGCGTATACCGTAGGAAGCTTACAGCGCAAGTCTCAAATGGATGTACTGCTTGAGTTCATCACGTCATTGCTAGAGTTTCCAGATCCTGGTGATAAGCTGAAAGAGTTAGGTGAATTAATAAAGGATGTGTTTCAACTGATGCCATCAGGAAAACATATGATTGGCAGAGATTTAGGGCGCTTAGGGCCAACAGCATCATTAAAGTATTGTTCTGCTGGGTGAAGGTAAGAGTTTGATGGCAATGGGATGGAAAAACTTGAACATCGAGTACCAGCAAGTCAAACAGAAAAATGACGATTTCAAGCGAGAACTTGAACCTGCCTATGCACGCATCCGAGACTTGAAACAGCGTCTATTTGGCAAAAAAACTGAAAAGGGCGTTACCAAGAGAGATAGCTCTGGAAAATATTATCATACAGAGCCCCCCCCCGGCCTCGCATGGATGGACGCAGCGTCCTGATTTGCCGATTATTGAAGATATTGCTGCTGAAGATGCAGAAGACGCGTTGTGCTCAGTTTGTACAAACCCTACAAGCTTCTGTCACAGACAGAGGATTCAAGTATTGTTGAAATCAAGGTTAAAAGCTATATCCGTTGTGTTAAACGAAAGATGTATGTTCAGGGCTGTCAATGTGAAGGAGTCACTGGATTGTTAACGGCTCCTCCTGCGCCACGCCTTATCCCCAAAAGCGGTATTGGCATCTCGATATGGAGAGATGCACCGAGCTTGGAAGTGCTTTTTTATGTGCTCAATTTGAGATCAAACAGCAAGGAAGAGACGATCATGCAAGATATATAAAATCATGGTTACAAGCCCTTAAAAATGATAAGAAGTTTATCTTCAAGGCATCCGCGCAGGCGCAAAAGGCTCTATAGATTACCTTAATGATAAAGCAGGGGTTTAAACCCTGCTTTATGCTATTTTAATATTCGGATATTGGATTAAAAAATCCTTCATAAATATAGCTACTACGAATGGTTTCACAATCTTGATGGCTGACTCCTGCTCGATGTAAGCAGGAGTCCCACTCAGACCTTATGATGTTTATCATATCGTCTATGATAAAATTCGCTTTCTCCTCATTGAGGAGAAAGCGAGCATGACCGCTCAAAAGATTTTCTTTATTCGCCATACGGCCATGCAAACCGCAAGCCATTGCTAAATCCCTATTTTCCAGTGCAATAGTGGGAGTGGGTGTTAAATCATAGGCTGGACTTAAACGCCAATGGGTATTTTTAGCAAGAATGGCATGATTGCGTGGGTGATCATCAAGATTTGAGACAAGTGCGTTAAAGCACATGCGCCCATAAAGCTCTGTTAAGTCCTGTTCTGGGTGATTACTTGTGCGGCGAATTTCATCGGCAAGTAACAGATATGACCAATCGTTTTTAGCCGCAGGGCTTTCTTCCGAGCGAAGCAATGTTAACGCACTCACCATACGGTGACGGCGATAACCTTCATCGGTATGGTCACGGTCAAAGCGCCGTACAAGTAGTACGTCTTTGCCGCCAACATCAACAATTTTTCTATCTGCAACATTAAGATCACAATGTTTGGCTAGCTTTAAAAAAGCATGTTCAACACGTGGATGATTCCAACGATCCTGAGGGCTGGAAAATTTAGCTATCCAAAGGCTGTTGTCATCCTCCACAACAGCTTTTGGGCGAGCACCACCCATTGATGTTCCTTCCAACAGCAATTCTTGAACTTGCTGAGCGTCACCTTGGTTTTCAATGTCGTCTGTTTGATTATTTAAAATGGCTTCCGCTGTAGCTTGAAGCTTTCCCAGATCAAGGGTGCAATTGAAGGTGCGGCGTGGCGCAGGAGGTTCAGCATTTAGCCCAAAGCCTAACGCACCTGCTCTGTCATCTGCACCTTGCATGAGAAAATTAAACTCTTCCAATCCTGTTTGCCCAGCATTACGCTCAATTACGCGCCGCCCCCAATAGTAGGCATAGCATCCCGAATGGCACCGAAAAAACCACTCATGCGAGCGGTTTCATATTTAGTGCTACTGAGCTTTAGTTCCGTTGGATCAAGCTCTACAGCGTTGGCTCTGGTTAAGTAGCTTTTACCATAGACCAGCTCGCCAACTGGCTCACCATCACGGGTGCGTGAAATGCGAAAACGTGCCGCAGTGACAAACTCTGTTTCATTAGGTAAGACGATATACACAAAACATTCACGCTCAGAAGTCATTATCTAATGCCTTTTTCCGTTTCCCTGCGGTTTTTGGTGCGCGGGACTTTCGCTGTCAGCCCCGGACGGGCTGATAGTCTCCAGAAGGCGCAGGGAAATTTGCCAATCCGAAGTGCGCGATAGCGCGCGAGGGAGGCTAAAATTTTATCCCGAATAGCCGTAGAGCCATTTGTGGTAGCCATGACTGAGCTGCTTTGTGCTCAGTCTGTGGCGGACGCAGGGCGGCTGGAGCATCTCCTATTCGCTGCGTAGGTGAACGAATTACGGCGACAGGAGTCCCGGAATTTCGTGAGGTAGCATGGCGCGCCTGTCTAATATTTGGCCTTCATCATCATGATCTGGATCGGCGATAAGGTTCATATCGTCTAATAACCCCAAAACCCATAAAGCCCCCATATAGGTGGCGATAGCAGTGGAGGGTTTGCCCTTTTCAATATCTGACATGACATAGCGCGAAACACCAATGCGCCCTGCCATATCTTCTAATCGCAACTTGCGGCGCAATCTTGCGGTACGGATATTTTTCCCTAACTGGATTAGCGCCAGTTCTACGGCAGCGGGAGGGGCTTTCGCTATTTTGTTTGTGCGTGACATGATTTTCAGGTTTCTTTTAATCCACTTATATAGGTTAACTGAAGTTTCCCAATTATTGAGTAGCTGAAATACACAATGCTGGTGTGTCGAGGTTTATTTTAGGTGGTTTTGCCATGTTTATAGCAAACCCCTACTTAATTCCCCTTAGGCAATAGCATTTGAAACGAATGAAAAGACTATTTTTCATATAGTTGTAGCATAGTTTCAATTTTACCATAAATAATTATTGGGAAACTTCAGTAGGTTAAATGTTCTATATTTTCAACGTATCATTGACTTATGGGTGAAGTCAATTATAAAATATGAAAAATGTTGGCTTAAAGCCACATTTGTTATCTATATGTTGGCTATTATAAACACACACGCCAGTTTATGGATTGGTTAAGGTATGAAATAATAGTGTACTTAATAACTGAAGTTTCCCAATTATTGAGTAGCTGAAATACACAATGCTGGTGTATCGAGGTTTATTTTAGGTGGTTTTGCCATGTTTATAGCAAACCCCTACTTAATTCCCCTTAGGCAATAGCATTTGAAACGAATGAAAAGACTATTTTTTTCATATAGTTGTAGCATAGTTTCAATTTTACCATAAATAATTATTGGGAAACTTCAGCTTAATAAAACTTCTGACAGACATAACCATTTAAATAATGGCTGAGTGCTGTCAGGGAAGAAATTAAGTTTCACGTAACATGACACACCTTTTGAAATTGCTTCAAAAGGTAAATTAATAAACAAGTAAAAATTTAAGTACAAATTAGGATTTACAGGGTATGGCTGATAGCAATTTTTTCAATGAAATCAAGCGTAGGCGCACGTTTGCTATCATCTCTCACCCCGATGCGGGTAAAACGACGCTAACCGAAAAATTATTATTATTCGGTGGTGCGATACAGCAGGCGGGTTCTGTTAAAGGGCGTAAAGCTGATCGGCATGCAACCTCAGACTGGATGGAAATGGAAAAACAGCGGGGTATTTCTGTGACTACGTCTGTTATGCAGTTTGAACATAAAAATTCCATTATGAATTTATTGGATACACCAGGTCATGAGGATTTCTCCGAAGATACCTACCGTACCCTGACTGCCGTTGACTCCGCATTGATGGTGATAGATGTGGCAAAAGGTGTTGAGAATCGCACCATTAAGTTAATGGAAGTCTGCCGCTTACGTACTACGCCGATTTTAACCTTTATCAATAAGCTGGACCGGGAAGGCAAGGAACCGATTGAGCTACTGGATGAAGTTGAATCGGTTTTAAATATTGAGTGTGCTCCGATAACCTGGCCGATAGGCATGGGTAAACGCTTTAAGGGTGTTTATCATTTGTTTGAAGATACAGTGCATATTTTTAGCGCCACGCATGGTGGGAAAATTATGCAGGGTGAAACTATCAAGGGTCTGGATAATCCTGAGTTAGATGCTCTGGTGGGTGATCAGGCGGATGAATTGCGCGAAGAAATCGAGCTGGTTAAAGGCGCCAGTCATGAGTTTAATTTACAAGCCTATTTAGCAGGCGAGCAAACACCTGTTTTCTTTGGTTCGGCAATTAATAATTTTGGTATTCTGGAATTGCTGGATGCCTTTGCAGATTATGCGCCTGCACCTAAAGGGCGAGAAGCAGATCAACGCTTCGTGAATGCACAGGAAGATAAATTTACTGGCTTTGTGTTTAAAGTACAGGCGAATATGGATCCATCCCACCGCGATAGAATTGCATTTTTGCGCGTCTGTTCGGGCAAGTTTGATAAAGGCATGAAAATTAATCATGTGCGCATAGGGAAAAAGATTCAGGTGGGTAATGCAATTACCTTTAAAGCAGCGAGTCGAAAAAATATTGAAGAGGCTTATCCTGGCGATATCATTGGTTTACATAATCACGGCACTATTCAGGTGGGCGATACTTTCTCCGAAGGTGGAATTTTAAAATACTCGGGTATTCCTTATTTTGCCCCTGAATTATTTCGTCGTGTAGTGTTGAAAGATCCATTACGTGGTAAGGCATTACAGAAAGGTTTAGTACAATTAACCGAAGAGGGTGCAACGCAATTATTTAAGCCTTTAAAAAATAATGATTTAATATTGGGTGCGGTCGGGGTTCTGCAGTTTGACGTGACGGCCTTTCGCTTAAAAGCAGAATATAATGTGGAATGTGTTTACGATAATGTCGCTATTAATACCGCGCGTTGGGTAAGTTCGGATAATTCAGCAAAATTTGAAGAGTTTAAGAAAAAAACCTTTGATAATTTAGCTGAAGATGGGGGTGGGTACCTAGTTTATCTGGCGAGTAGTCGGGTGAATTTACAACTGACTGAAGAGCGCTGGCCGGATATTACATTTAGTGCCACACGCGAGTTATAAATAAGCTGTGGTATCGGCTATATTCTACTCCTTATGCTCAGTATAAGAATAAACTTATATAAGTTTCAATAAAATACCATGAATCATTCCGTAAAATTCGACCTATAGACTTTCAGAAAATTAATTTCCGAACAAACAAAAACGACAGAGGGGAAACTGGCTTATAATTTTCGTCCCAACACTAACGGAAACAGTCAGGAATGGTATCCCTCACTTTTTCAAAGTCAATTGTAGACCGACTAAAAAAAATATGGCGACAGCTCTCAAGCTAAGTAATATTTGTTTATATCGATTAACTCAAGCTCTACTCTGGTTCAGTGAATGCATGGGAATCAAAGAAATAGCACGCCTAATGGGAGTCTGTGAAAAAACCATTATAAATTGGCTGAAAACATTCATGCATAAAGGTGTCGGTTGGTTAATAGGGCAACACTATCAAGGACGTGGTCGGAAGTCAAAGTTAACTAAAGACCAGAAAAATAGATTGGTTGAGTTGATAAAGAAAGGCCCAGAAGACAATGGATTTCATTGTGGAATATGGAATACTGCGATGATTGCCGAGCTTATTTGGTTAAAATTTGAAGTTCGTTATAACTTGAACTATTTATCAAGCCTAATGAAAAAACTGGGCTTCAGTTATCAAAAAGCTCGTTTTGTGACTGATCGCCAAGAAGAAGAAAAGTACGAGCTTGAAAGAAGAACGTGGCTGGAAGAAACATTGCCTGCCATTATGGAAAAGGCGGTAGAAGAAAAGAGTGTCGTTTTATTCGGTGATGAGGTGTCATTTGCTATGTGGGGTTCATTGGCACGAACCTGGGCTCCAATAGGAGAGCAACCCACAGTGAAAACATCAGGGATTCGAAAAGGGTTGAAAATGTTTGGTACGATCGAACTCGAAGGAGGGAGTTTTCAATACCGAGAATCATTGGCTTATGAGATAAAACCAAAGTCACTTAGACTTTTAAAAGAAGCTGGGCTGCCTCAAGAATTTTTAGCTATTCTTAAAAGCTTAAAAAATGAGAAATATCCAACACAGAAGCTTTTTATGGAAGCGATATATTCTATTGCCGACAACGTCTTAATCGAGAGTTATAAGCCAATGATATTACAACACGCTGAAACATCTGGGCGTTTTAATGGTGAAAGCTATGTTGAGTTTTTAACACAATTGCTGGCTTATTATAAAGGCAAGATTATTCTAATTGAAGATGGTGCCCCGTATCATGGAAGCGGTGTTATTAAGGAATTTAAGTTAGCTAATGTAGATCGTTTGACAGTAGAACGTCTCCCTGCGTTCTCGCCGGATTTTAATCCGATTGAGAAATTATGGAAAAATACGAAACGCGATTCGACTCATATGAAGTATTTTAAAACTTTTGAAGATCTTCATGATTCAGTTGTGCAAACTTTTAACACTTATATGCATGATGCCAGTAAAGTGATTTGTGTTATGCAAAAATTGCGGGAAGATTTCGTTGTTACCGCCTAAGTTTAAGCGCTCCAAATTTGGAAATTATTTATCTGAGAAACTATAGGTTTAATTAAACGCTACGATAAATCCGGGCCACGCTATACGTCTTATCATACCGCGTTAGAGCTACATGACGGCTTTAGCGAGCAAGATTACAAGCAGCAAATAGCATTATCAAATGTGCGTGGTGGATCACTTTCATTGTCTGAAGTTTCCCAATAATTATTTATGGTAAAATTGAAACTATGTTACAACTATATGAAAAAAATAGTCTTTTCATTCGTTTCAAATGCTATTGCCTAAGGGGAGTTAAGTAGGGTTTTGCTATAAACATGGCAAAACCACCTAAAATAAACCTCGATACACCAGCATTGTGTATTTCAGCTACTCAATAATTGGGAAACTTCAGCTTCATTGTATTTTCATATTCCCTTCTGCGATACCGTTTGCTATTACTGTGCCTGTAATAAAATTATTACCAGGAACAGGGCGCATGCCGAGCCATATCTGGAAAATTTATTTAAAGAGGTAGTGCTACAGGCGGCGTTATTTGACAATAAGCGCATAGTCAATCAATTGCACTGGGGTGGAGGAACGCCGACCTTTTTAGACTGCGGGCAGATGAGTCGCCCAATGGCTGTAACCCGCCAGCATTTTAATCTAAAAGACGATGATAGTGGCGAGTACTCGATTGAAATTGACCCCCGTGCAACGGATGATCAGACGATTAGGCAGCTACGTGAATTGGGGTTTAATCGTATCAGCTTGGGGGTGCAGGATTTTGATCCAGCCGTGCAGCAAGCGGTTAACCGGATTCAATCAGAGGCACAGACTTTTGCTGTATTAGAAGCCGCACGCAAGCACGGCTTTCGCTCAACCAGCATTGATTTAATTTATGGCTTATCATTGCAAACGGTGGCATCATTTGGGTAACACTGGATAAAATTCTCAGTGTAGCGCCGGATCGATTTTCAATCTTTAACTATGCGCATTTGCCAGCACGGTTTAAGACACAACGACAGATGAATGCTGCAGACATGCCTAGTGCAGAAGTTAAGCTGGATATTTTGCAAATGATTATGCAGCGCTTGCAGGAAGCAGGGTATATTTATATAGGCATGGATCATTTCGCTAGGTCGGATGATGAGCTGGCGATTGCGCAAAGTGAAAATAAGCTCTACCGAAATTTTCAGGGTTACTCAACGCATTCAGATTGTGATCTTGTTGGCCTGTGGATAACATCTATAGGTCGTGTTGCAGATTGCTATGTGCAGAATGTAAAAGACCTAGAGGCTTATGATACAGCGATTCAGCAAGGAGCGCTTCCTGTTTTCAGCGGGTTAGTATTAAATGAGGACGATCGCTTGCGTCGTGCAGTTATTACGCAGTTAATATGTCATTTTTCCTTGTCGTTTAGGCAAATAGAGCAGCAATATGCATTCAATTTAGAGATTATTTTTCCGCTGAATTAAATATTTTACAAACGATGCAAAATGATGGTCTACTAACTATAGATCCAAAGGGCATTCAGGTATTAACAGCAGGACGCTTATTGATTCGTAATATTTGTATGGCCTTTGATCGTTACCTTAATGCGAAAACGCAACAATTTTCTAAAGTAATTTAATAGGGTGTTTCTATGAGTGAGCAGGGTACTAACAAAGCGAAGTGGAATATGCATGCAGCCTTACAGCATATTTATTTTAATGAAATCATGTTTGCTGGGTTAGTATTATTATGCTTTTTTGGTGAAGTTCTTATGGAGGTTTCAGATAGGGCGGGCGTTTTTTATTGGTTATTGATGTCGCCGGTATTCTTTTTTGCCACTCTATTAAGTGAAAAGACTAAAGCTATGGCAACAGACCATAAAACAGAGCACTTAATCAACTGAAGTTTCCCAATTATTGAGTAGCTGAAATACACAATGCTGGTGTATCGAGGTTTATTTTAGGTGGTTTTGCCATGTTTATAGCAAGCCCCTACTTAATTCCCCTTAGGCAATAGCATTTGAAACGAATGAAAAGACTATTTTTTTCATATAGTTGTAGCATAGTTTCAATTTTACCATAAATAATTATTGGGAAACTTCAGATAATCAAATTTCAGACATTATTTTGGGGCAGTGCTTTTTTTGCGATCCTACGCTGAAAATCATGGAAACGGAGCTTAGCGAAGTGGTGATTTTTAGTCCCTGATACTCGATGTTCAAGTTTTTGATATTGAGAAGGTAAAATCAGGTATTCTGAGGTTGTTGTAATTTTATCGGTGTAAGCCCATGTTAATGAATGCCCCAGCCACCTTTATCCAAAGCTATATTGACGATTTAAATGATGCGCTCAATCAGCTAAAACCCGGAGCGGCTTTGACACGGATTCAAGCCGCTTGGTTGGGCGCTTGTTTAACGTGCATACTGCTAATGAACTCTGTTTGCTGGGCTAAGTTTGAGCGAGCAAGCCTTGGAGACTGCAAAGTAGCCGCATTATCCTGGGTGTTTCGTAAAGCAAGTATACCCTGGGACTGGTTGCTACGGGTGAGTGTGGTCTTAATTTTAAAACGTTATGGCATTACTGAAGGTGTGTTGGCCTTTGATGAATCAGACCGAGCACGATCTAAGTCTACAAAACGTATTTATAAAGTTTACAAGCAGAAACACAAAGGCTCCGGCGGGTATGTTAATGGACAAACGATAGTATTATTGCTGCTAGTTACCTCATCCATTACAGTGCCTGTCGGTTTTTTCTTTTATATGCCGGATCCAGCCTTAAAGCAGTGGGATAAAGAAGATAAACGGTTGAAAAAGAGCGGTATAGCAAAAAAAGATCTGCCTATTAAGCCTGAACGTGACAGTGCCTACCCGACCAAAACAGAGATTGCATTAGGCTTATTAAAAGAGTTTAAAGTTGCGCATAGCCTGATTAAAATTAAAGGCGTACTGGCTGATGCGCTGTATGGTGAAAAGCCTTTATGGACGAAGCCGCTAAAGAATCTGGAGGCTCGCAGGTGATTAGCCAATTACGTAAAAACCAAAATATTGAATATAGAGGTAGAATAAGGTCAGTCGAGAGCTACTTTAATTCGATTAACAAAGGCATTGATCAGATAATACGTGTACGTGGCGGCAAAGAGATTAAAGTGACTGTCAGCAGTGCACGATTGAAGGTGAGTTCTCACAGTCGCTGAAAATCAGGGAAACGGAGCCTAAGCGAAGTGATGATTTTTAGTCCGCGATAGCCGTAGGGCCGTTGTTTTGTCGGAGTCTGAGCGTTAGCGAAGGTGGAGACAAAATAAAAGGCCATCCGACACGGCGTCAAGTCATTTGGAGCCTATGTTCCGACCCCTTGTTGGGTCGGGACGAGGTGACGAGGACGAATCGGGGCCGCCGGAGGCATAAGTGGTCGCGTTAAGTTTTTGCTGCTTGCTTGGGCTGGGATGCCCAAAACAAGCTTTCGCAAAAATAGCGACTCCCCGCCTTAAAATATGACGGTGAAAACGACTATCGCTATTTAGTGGCGACAGACCTGACTTGGCGCACACAAGATATTATTCAAGCCTATACGTTGAGATGGCTGATTGAGGTTTTCTTTGAGGACTGGAAGCTTTAATGAAGGATGGGGGCGTGAGGCCAAACAATTAGATGAAGAGGGATCAAACCGTGGCCTGATTCTGAGTCTTTTGTTTGACCATTGTCTTCTCCTTCACCCAGAGCAAATAGCCCGCATTGAAAGCAAACTACCTGCGTATACCATATGAAGCTTACAGCGCAAGTCTCAAATGGATGTACTGCTTGAGTTCATCACGTCATTGCTAGAGTTTCCAGATCCTGGTGATAAGCTGAAAGAGTTAGGTGAATTAATAAAGGATGTGTTTCAACTGATGCCATCAGGAAAACATATGATTGGCAGAGATTTAGGGCGCTTAGCCCATCTTCGTCACTATTGATGATGTAGTTGTTATAAATCAATTGGTTGAAATTTTAAAAAGTAGCCAGTTGGCACTACAGATTTTGTGTTTTTGTATAAAACGTTGGATTTTTTAGAGTATTTTTGTCGCATGTAAATTACACTCAAATAATGATGATTTTTTTGACAAAAGTCAATGAATTTATCGACAAAAATAATATAAATGGCACTACAAAACTTTCAAAAAAAACACCATTGATTTTAAAGAGAATTTTTCGACAAAAAATCGCTTAAACCGATGAATCAATGGCTTAGAAAGATGAAAGTGACGAAGATGGGTTAGGGCCAACAGCATCATTAAAGTATTGTTCTACTGGGTGAAGGTAAGAGTTTGATGGCAATGGGATAGAAAAACTTGAACATCGAGTGACAGGAGTCCCAGAATGTTGTGAGGTAGCATGGCGCGCCTGAAAAGGCCCGATCGTATACCGTGAATCTCTATGGAAAACAGCGTGAAGTCAGGGCTTATAGTCGCGTTGTCATGCTGAAAACATTGAAACGACCCGTTCAGGTTGTCTGGGTGTTTCGTCGCACACAGTGGATTGCTTTGTTTGCGACCGATCTAAGTTTATCCCTCACACAGATTATTGAGTATTATGGTGCGCGATGGAAAATAGAATCCGGGTTCAAAGAGCTCAAGCAAGACATAGGGAGTCAGAAAAGTCAGTGTCGAAATGCGCAGGCAGTGACCAACCATTTGGACTTCTGTATGATGGCAACAACGCTGACGTGGATTTACGCGGATCGTTTAAAAACCGATCCGGAACGGCGGCACAAAGTGAAGGTGCGAGCCAGTTTCGCCTTTTCAGATATCCGCCGCATCATTGCAGAAGCGGCTTTGGAGCCGGATTTTGAAAGGGTTTGCCCCAAATACAGTAGCTCCCCTGTAAATTCGGTGGTAGCCGTTTTATTGCGAATGGTTGCTTGATGAATTTCTAAGAAACTTCAGAATAATATTAATCAAGCAAAAAAATGACGACGATCAGCCCGGAAATAATAGGCTATGTGGCAGGAACGCTGACAACCATATCCTTTCTACCACAAGCCATAATGACACTTAGAACCAGAGACACGGAATCGCTCTCATTAGGCATGTACAGTACCTTCACAACCGGAGTGTTGCTGTGGCTTATTTATGGAATATACCTTGACGATGTCGCTATTATTTATGCGAATGCAATTACATTGTTTCTTGCATCGCTAATTTTATGTATGAAAGTCTACAATACTTTGATACACAAGACAGGGCATGCTAGAAGTAAGGAGCCTTAAATACGGGCCTTAATGACTAGCCACAGGATTGTGTATAGCTGTTAAATCCTTGAATTATTAATTAAAACAATTTGCAGCAAATTTTTCTTGATAAAACGCTTTTCATTTAGCTGAAAATTGCGTATTATACCAGCTTTTACGGAGAGGTGGCTGAGCGGCCGAAAGCGGCGGTCTTGAAAACCGTTGAGGGTTTATCCCCTCCCAGGGTTCGAATCCCTGCCTCTCCGCCATTGTTTTATTCTCAATGCCCAGTGACTTGCGAAAAGATTCACAAAGCCCACGCCGTGCGGACTTTGGTTGCATTGTCTTATTTAGAGACGCGCACTTATCGCTGATGATATACCCGAAATAGCCTAGCGTCTCAAAGGCGCTTTTTGCCAGTGACTCGATTATGTTAACGGCAATTTAATGACGTTGACTTTTAGGGTTATTACTTACATTCGCTGTCAGCCCGTCCGGGGCTGACAGCGTTAGTTTTTGCGACAGAACCCTTTAAAGCGCTTCACTCCGCTCAAGCAACAGTTGATGGAATTGAAACAGCGCATATGATTGGAAAGGCGTAGTTCTCTGAGGAAAATATTCCAGCTTATAAGCAGTTTATGGCTTTAGCAGGATAGTTATGCTTGAAGACCAGGTTTTCTGCGTTTCAATAACCTATGCGACAGAACCGAACAAAATCAAGAAGCTTTAGGTCAAAGTTGAATCCACGAAATTTAGATAGAGGAAAATAAAATAAAATGAAAAAATTAATTTTAGCGGTGATGATGATGGTATCAATACAGGCTAGCGCAGACTATTCTAATGAAGGCCAAACCCCTTGGGGTAGCTATCAAACTAAGTGTGGTTTGACGGACAGCGTATCAGCAACTGTGGTAAGTGAATACTCTACTTGGTGGATAGGGAGTGAAGCTGAGAAAACAGCACTAGATGAATGTTCGGTTGTGATAAGAGTAGATAAGCGTACGTTTTCTGAATTTGTTTTTGGTTGGGATCAGGATAATGACGTTATCTCAGAAATGACAATATCCCTTCTTCAGAGTTATGGCTCTGTAACATTTATACCACTGACTCAAAAGTTAAAACCTATAGACCCTAAGAGTAGTGATATTATCACTTACAAAATAGGAGATATTGGGCCGGCAGGAGGTTTTGTGTTTTATGTTACCGATGCGGGTTTACATGGGATAGAAGCAGCTCCGAAGGATCAAGTAAGCTCAGAATGGGGGTGTTATCGTATTAATGTTAGCGGAGGTAATGGAGCTGACGGCCTAGCTATAGGTACAGGAGAAGAAAACACAGAAACCATTATAAGTAATCAATGCAAAAGCGGAGATGGTGGAGATATTGCCGCTAAAGCGGCATCTGATTATGCACACGGAGGATTCGACGATTGGTATTTGCCATCACAGGATGCATTAAATTTAATGTTTGTGAATCTAAAAACCGTAGGTTTAGGGGGGTTTTCTAATGGGAATTATTGGAGCTCGTCTGAGTATAGCCATGGTAACCTTGCTTTAGCTTGGTCTCAGAACTTCAACTATGGAGACCAGCACGGGTACGGTAAGTCCCGTAAGCTTAACGTCCGTGCTATTCGAGATTTCTAGCACTATTTTTTGAGTGCTTACTTTAAGATGAGACACCTGTAAAATTAACCGCTAAAAATCAGGAAAACGGAACCTAAGCAAAGTGATGATTTTTAGTCCTTGGTTAGGCGATAAGGACATTCGCTGACCTGTAGTGAGCTAGGAAAGAGAAGAATTACATTCCGAAGCCGCCTAGCCATTGATGTAGTCTTTACAGAACAGTTTTTTTGCGGAGTTGAAACCAGAGTGCAGGGGTGTGAGCTAGGGTGTCTCCCATTCCCGCTGTGTAGGCGAATTAATTATGGCGACAGAAGAGAATCCAGGCATCTCAAGAATTTATTTTAGTTATTCAGCTTTATAAGCTGTCTCAGCTTAAGTTGGTTGCCAAATAAGGTACTATATTTGAATGAAATTTAAAGGAAAATAAAATGAAATTTTTAATTTTAGTTGCAACAATGATGCTATCAATCCATGCCAATGCAAGTAATACAGATGAGTTCTATACTGGTTGGATTGACCCCCCAGGGGATAAATGGTACTCATATAAATCCTCATGTGATTTTAGTAACATAAAATCAGTAACTGTGATGCATGCTGATTTTCCTTCGAGCATAACTAGTAAAGGTATAGAAGAAGCGCTAGAGGAATGTTCACTGTTAATAAAAGTGTATTACTGGGATACTTACTACGATGAAACTGAAGATAAATATTTTTGGGATTATAAGAGTCCTAGAATTCTATGGTTGATAAAAAAGTCCTTAAATTATTTTGGGACGATCAAAATCCTACCACCACTAAAAGAACCTTCTGACACGAATACTTAACTTTACCCGATTACCCATAGCCCTTATCCTTCGCTAAAGCTCAGTTTTAGCTGATTTTTAGCGAAGGATGGAGGAAATAAATGGCTCTGTCGCAAAAGATATTGAAAACGCAGAGAGCCTAGGTTCTGTTGAGCTTTTGTTTTGAATTTAAGATTTGTTTCGGCTATTGGTTCTGTCGCATAGGTTATTGAAAACGCAGAAAACTTGGTCTTCAGACAGAACCCTCGATTATGTTAACGGCAATTTAATGACGTTGACTTTTAGGGTTATTACTCACATTCGCTGAAAATCAGGGAAACGGAGCCTAAGCGAAGTGATGATTTTTAGTCCTCGATAGCCGTAGGGCCGTTATTTTGTCGGAGTCTGAGCGTTAGCGAAGGTGGAGACAAAATAAAAGGCCATCCGACACGGCGTCAAGTCATTTGGAGCCTATGTTCCGACCCCTTGTTGGGTCGGGACGAGGTGACGAGGACGAATCGGGGCCGCCGGAGGCATAAGTGGTCGCGTTAAGTTTTTGCTGCTTGCTTGGGCTGGGATGCCCAAAACAAGCTTTCGCAAAAATAGCGACTCCCCGATTCTACTCTATATTCATCGCTGAAAATCAGGGAAACGGAGCCTAAGCGAAGTGATGATTTTTAGTCCGCGATAGCCGTAGGGCCGTTGTTTTGTCGGAGTCTGAGCGTTAGCGAAGGTGGAGACAAAATAAAAGGCCATCCGACACGGCGTCAAGTCATTTGGAGCCTATGTTCCGACCCCTTGTTGGGTCGGGACGAGGTGACGAGGACGAATCGGGGCCGCCGGAGGCATAAGTGGTCGCGTTAAGTTTTTGCTGCTTGCTTGGGCTGGGATGCCCAAAACAAGCTTTCGCAAAAATAGCGACTCCCCGAATTTTGGTTTTTACGTAATTGGCTAATCACCTGCGAGCCTCCAGATTCTTTAGCGGCTTCGTCCATAAAGGCTTTTTCACCATACAGCGCATCAGCCAGTACGCCTTTAATTTTAATCAGGCTATGCGCAACTTTAAACTCTTTTAATAAGCCTAATGCAATCTCTGTTTTGGTTGGGTAGGCACTGTCACGTTCAGGCTTAATAGGCCGATCTTTTTTTGCTATACCGCTCTTTTTCAACCGTTTATCTTCTTTATCCCACTGCTTTAAGGCTGGATCCGGCATATAAAAGAAAAAACCGACAGGCACTGTAATGGATGAGGTAACTAGCAGCCGCTGAAAATCAGGGAAACGGAGCCTAAGCGAAGTGATGATTTTTAGTCCGCGATAGCCGTAGGGCCGTTGTTTTGTCGGAGTCTGAGCGTTAGCGAAGGTGGAGACAAAATAAAAGGCCATCCGACACGGCGTCAAGTCATTTGGAGCCTATGTTCCGACCCCTTGTTGGGTCGGGACGAGGTGACGAGGACGAATCGGGGCCGCCGGAGGCATAAGTGGTCGCGTTAAGTTTTTGCCGCTTGCTTGGGCTGGGATGCCCAAAACAAGCTTTCGCAAAAATAGCGACTCCCCGCAATAATACTATCGTTTGTCCATTAACATACCCGCCGGAGCCTTTGTGTTTCTGCTTGTAAACCTTATAAATACGTTTTGTAGACTTAGATCGTGCTCGGTCTGATTCATCAAAGGCCAACACACCTTCAGTAATGCCATAACGTTTTAAAATTAAGACCACACTCACCCGTAGCAACCAGTCCCAGGGTATACTTGCTAGGATAATGCGGCTACTTTGCAATCTCCAAGGCTTGCTCGCTCAAACTTAGCCCAGCAAACAGAGTTCATTAGCAGTATGCACGTTAAACAAGTGCCCAACCAAGCGGCTTGAATCCGTGTCAAAGCGGCTCCGGGTTTTAGCTGATTGAGCGCATCATTTAAATCGTCAATATAGCTTTGGATAAAGGTGGCTGGGGCATTCATTAACATGGGCTTACACCGATAAAATTACAACAACCTCAGAATACCTGATTTTACCTTCTCAATATCAAAAACTTGAACATCGAGTAAAAGAAAATTCAATTGCGACTCTGGTTGAGTCTATCCCTTTTGACTCCCGCCATGAGATCAATACAGGGGTTGAAGCATACAGTGTGTACGAAAACAAGGGCATCAAATTTAACGTGGTGGATTACCGTGATCCAGAAACCGGAAAACTTCACCGGTTTGTGACAACCTTGCCAATGACTATTAACCCTGGAACCATTGCCATGCTGTATTTCAAGCGACGGACGATTGAAAAGACATTCAATAACACTAAAAGTAATTTCAAGGAAACTAAAGCTTGGTCTTCCAATACCCGCTCACTTGAAAATCAAATGCGCCTGACTGCAATGAGCTATAATTTAATGCGCGTGTTTGAAGATATTTCAAAAACACAACAGCCAGAATTGATTCATCCATCGGATAAAAAATATAGCGAGGCTCTGGAGATTAGGCAGCAACAGGCCCAAAAACGAGATCGTTTTGTGAATCCATTATTTTTCCAGGCAAGAATATCTCGTATCAGCTCGTATACCATTCGAGCAGTTCAAAACGCAATAATAACAGGAATGTCTTTACAGTGCTTTATGAGCTCTCTTGTGGCGAGGTTAGTTTCACGGCCTCAATTGATAGGGGAACACTGATGATAATTGCTGAAGTTTCCCAATTATTGAGTAGCTGAAATACACAATGCTGGTGTATCGAGGTTTATTTTAGGTGGTTTTGCCATGTTTATAGCAAACCCCTACTTAATTCCCCTTAGGCAATAGCATTTGAAACGAATGAAAAGACTATTTTTTTCATATAGTTGTAGCATAGTTTCAATTTTACCATAAATGATTATTGGGAAACTTCAGTTTAAGATGAGACACCTGTAAAATTAACCGCTAAAAATTAGGAAAACGGAACCTAAGCAAAGTGATGATTTTTAGTCCTTGGTTAGGCGATAAGGACATTCTCTGACCTGTAGTGAGCTAGGAAAGAGAAGAATTACATTCCGAAGCCGCCTAGCCATTGATCTAGTCTTTACAGAACAGTTTTTTTGCGGAGTTGAAACCAGAGTGCAGTGTTGAGCTAGGGTGTCTCCCATTCCCGCAGCGTAGGCGAATTAATTATGGCGACAGAAGAGAATTCAGGCATCTCAAGAATTATTTTAGTTATTCAGCTTTATAAGCTGTCTCAGCTTAAGTTGGTTGCCAAATAAGGTACTATATTTGAATGAAATTTAAAGGAAAATAAAATGAAATTTTTAATTTTAGTTGCAACAATGATACTATCAATCCATGCCAATGCAAGTAATACAGATGAGTTCTATACTGGTTGGATTGACCCCCCAGGGGATAAATGGTACTCATATAAATCCTCATGTGATTTTAGTAACATCAAATCAGTAACTGTGGTGCATGCTGAGTTTCCTTGGAGCATAACTAGTAAAGGTATAAAAGAAGCGCTAGAGGAATGTTCACTGTTAATAAAAGTGTATTACTGGGATACTTACTACGATAAAGCTGAAGATAAATATTTTTGGGATTATAAGAGTCCTAGAATTCTATGGTTGATAAAAAAGTCCTTAAATTATTTTGGGACGATCAGAATCCTACCACCACTAAAAGAACCTTCTGACACGAATACTTAAATTTACCCGATTACCCATAGCCCTTATCCTTCGCTAAAGCTCAATCGATCGCTGAAAATCAGGGAAACGGAGCCTAAGCGAAGTGATGATTTTTAGTCCGCAGTAGGCGACAGGTAAATTTTCAGATTCGACGTGTGCGGCAGCACGCAAGAGAAGCTAAAGTTTCATCCCGATAAGCCGTCAAGTCAGTGAGGATGGCTTTGCTGATGAGTTCTCTAGCTCCATTTCGTAAAAGCTCAGTTAGTACATCAATGCTATTTTCTTCTGGTTGTTTTAGGAGAATGATATTATCATTATTAATGACGTGCTCCTTTGTTGTAAATTTATCTTGCAGGATAATTTGCAACAGAATACGTCAATCTTTCTTTTTCCAAACACCAGATTCAATCATAACTCACCAATTTTAATTACGCGGCGCAATGAATACAGATGACTTTAGGGATTATATGTTGTCGTTTTTGTTTTTACGGTATTTGTCAGATAACTACAGTCCGTAAGATCAAAGAACATCTTGACAGACTCCTTGAATTAAGGCTCCACTCTTTCAGGTTTTAGTAGTACCGAACTAGACCTTCTAACCTTTTTAAGAAGAGTTTGAAAATTAAAACTCTTCCTTTCTTTAACCATATGAAATGAAAAAACCAATTAAAATTCTAGCAGCTACATTAGCTGCATTCACGGCTGTCCCTGTATTCTCGGATCAAGTTGAGATGAACAAGGAGGCTATTACTAGAAATTCGAATGTTATAAAATCTAACTCAGAGTCCATAGATTACTTACAAGATGTACTTTTGGATACACCTTCGAAAATAACTAAATCCATGACTCCTAAAATTTGCAAGGGGAGCGATGTCATTCATTGGGGGACATGCCCTTTAAACCTAATTGGTACGGAAATTGATTTAAAAGTTATCTTCCAGCCTTCGCAGTCCATCAACCCCAGAATATTGACGTACTACACTACTGCTAACGTCGTTGAACCAGGGATTGACTTTCCAAGCATTGCTGATTTATGTATAGAAGGTAATGGGCTCTCCTTGGCTAATGTGGCGATAAATGTTGGTGTTGATCTTATAGAAATTGATTTTAGTAATGTTTCCGCAGGGCAGTTTACGTCTGGGATTGAAAATACCTATCTTCTTGAGTTAAAGGATGTCATAGAGTCCGGCAAGATCACAAGCGCCACAATTGATAGATCCGTCACGACACTTGGGCTAGAAGATTCAGATGTTAGATTTGTAGGGGATAAATTGTCCATAAATGTTGAAGGTCTTAGCTTTAACTCCACCTCCTTTGTTAGGATTAATCTGGGCATTTGACGACTTGCCGGATAGGACATCACGTCGGATGTTTGTTGGATATTTTTAAAAAAGTTTAAATTATGAAAAAATTAAGATTGAGAAAAGTAGTTTGCGTTATGTGTATGGTTTTATCGGAGTCCGTGATGGCTTACGGCAATACCCCCGGTAATCCTGACCTCCCTGTACCTCCAGGTGTTCCTGGAGGGGGTGTGGTTATTGACATTGAAGAGGAAAAGAGACTTGCTACTATAAAGGTCAATTCAGAGGGTGTTTTAATGAACTCTATAGGATTGAAAGCCAATAGAGTAGCTATGGTGGGATTGGGTGAATTCTTACCCCCTATACCTCAGAATAGAACCGAGCCTCTGGTCTTAACCCTTTGTCCTAATCCTGGTGGACTTCAGTGGGGTGATTGTCTAACCTATAAGGTTGGCGAGGTTGGTCCAGCAGGGGGATGGGTATTCAGTGTTTCTGAAGGTGGCCTACATGGCTTGGAAGCGGCTCCAGTTGATCTTCCACAAGCTGAATGGGGATGTTACGACGTTAATATTACAGGCGCAGGTAGTTCTGCGGTTGGAGATGGCCAGAAAAACACTACGGCTATATTAGAGGCGGGGTGTGTGGGTGAATATACTTATAGTACAGAAATTGCAGCACGGTTAGCGGATTCTTATGAACTAAAGGGTTTTAATGATTGGTATTTACCATCTGAGGACGAAATTGGCTTGATGTACACCAATTTGGAAGTAAATGGGCTGGGTAACTTTGTCACTTATGGCTCTTACCGATCATCCACGGATGGGGGGTCAAGAATTTTCTCGCGAGAAAAATCTTTTTCAACTGGTCAAAATTTTGGACTTGGTAGAAATTCGGAATCTAATGTTCGCCCTGTAAGATCCTTTTAATGGTGTCTGATTTTAAATTTTTCATAAACCTCAAGTACTAAAGGTGAAGTTGATTTATATCGACCCGCCTTATAACACGGGTTCAGATAGCTTTGGTTATAACGAGAGTTTTAATCATTTCTGAGATTTAGCTTTTACAGCAATGGCAGGAGAATAACGGATAACCCAACGATTGAGCGTAGCACGATCCACTTCAACACCTCTTTCTTCCATAATTTCTTCAAGGTCGCGATACGAAACGCCATACCTGACATAAAAGAAAACAGCATAAAGAATGACATCTTTTGGAAAGTGAGTGCCTTTGAAGCTGAGCATATGATCTACCTTTTATTGGAATTGATAATTATGATAGCAGATAACGTCGGGAAGGGGGATTTATGCGACAGAACCAAAAGTTATCCCCCTATTTTACCTACCCTAATGGTAACTACTCAGCGTAAATAATTAAAAAAGTTCTTGACAGGGTTTTAGCCTGGTTTTTGTGATTTTTAGTAAACTGCCCAACAGTCGATTAATCCACGCTTTATTGCTTCTATCGCTATCATCAGTGTTCCCATTGAAAGAAGAAGTACCTAAACAAAGCAGCCTATGAACTACCTGAAGGTAGCACCACTCGAATATTCCCATCTTTTTGATTTTAATCACTTATAACAGCAAATAAACACTCTGTAGGCACCGTAAAAAAACAACAAATAATTTCAAATAAAGCTTGCAATTGCCGAAAAAATTTTTCTAAAAATTTCCGTTTTAATCACCTCATAAACGGATATCACCCATGCTTAAAGACCTACCACTCTCTGAACATATTCACCAACACTGCAATGAAAGTATGGAACGTGCCCTGTTAGCAGAGCGTCATCCTTTGTGGGCTCGTTCATGCCCAGAGTTGAAGGATATATCGACTTTATTCGCCTTGGGTTATTACGCTGTATCAGTGTAGTCGATAGTGGTCGCCATTTCCTCCAAACCAATGAACAGATTTATGGCCAGCTGCTTCGACCCACTCAACGTATTTTAAATCACTGAAGTCGCATAGACGAACAAGTATGCTTGAGGCATTTGAACAGCAGAGCTATCATCTTCACGCTGAAACACTGCTATCGCAAGGCATTGATTATCTTAAAGCATTCCCAGAACTTGACGAATACACCATAGAAGCAGCGGATGGACATTTTATTGATCATGCCTGCCATACTGAAAAAAACAGCAAGGGGAAAGTTTATGCGGCCGGGGGGGATTTACGCGTTGAATCTCAGAAGTGGGTTGCTCAGATTTCTTTGTCTGGTGACAAACGGAACTCAGAGACATCAAGAAATACCTGTGTTACGAGATCATATTGAAAAGCAAAACAAGTGAAATAACAGCTCTCAGAAACATCTCTATGTCTACGATAAAGCCGTCACCGACTTTGTCTGGTGGGATCGGCAGAAACGACATGCTAACGCTGAAAATCCTGGAAACGGAGCTTTAGCGAAGTGAAGATTTTTAGTCCGCGATAGCCGTAGGGCCGTTGTTTTGTCGGAGTCTGAGCGTTAGCGAAGGTGGAGACAAAATAAAAGGCCATCCGACACGGCGTCAAGTCATTTGGAGCCTATGTTCCGACCCCTTGTTGGGTCGGGACGAGGTGACGAGGACGAATCGGGGCCGCCGGAGGCATAAGTGGTCGCGTTAAGTTTTTGCTGCTTGCTTGGGCTGGGATGCCCAAAACAAGCTTTCGCAAAAATAGCGACTCCCCGAAAGAAAATTCAATTGCGACTCTGGTTGAGTCTATCCCTTTTGACTCCCGCCATGAGATCAATACAGGGGTTGAAGCATACAGTGTGTACGAAAACAAGGGCTCGAAATACGCGGCAGTGACCAGCCATTTGAACTTCTGTATGATGGCAACAATGCTGACGTGGATTTACGCGGATCGTTTAAAAACCGATCCGGAACGTCGTCGGCACAAAGTGAAGGGGCGAGCCAGTTTCGCCTTTTCAGATATCCGCCGCATCATTGCCGAAGCGGCTTTGGATCCGGATTTTGAAAGGGTTTGCCCCAAATACAGCAGCTCCCCTGTAAATTCGGTGGTAGCCGTTTTATTGCGAATGGTTGCTTGATGAATTTCTAAGAAACTTCAGTTATTAATTCCCTCAGCTTAAATGCAGAGGAGTTTTTAATAAATAATCCGGTTTTTCAGGCCGCAGAACTTGGTAAGATTCATGAAAATGTTGTATGATTTTTGGCGAAGGTATTGGTGTAAACCAGACAATAATCTTTGTATAATTATTTACAGAAAAATTAATAATATAATCAGGAATTTAATGTGGAACTAACAATTTTAATGCCTTGCTTGAATGAGGCGGAAACACTCGCTGTTTGTATAGAAAAGGCACACTCTTTTATTAAACAAAATAATATTGTTGGTGAAGTTGTTATTGCTGATAATGGTAGTACTGATGGCTCGATAGAGATTGCCGAGTCTCTAGGTGTTAGAGTTGTGCATGTACCTATGCGGGGTTATGGCGCGGCTTTACAAAAAGGCATAGAAGAAGCAAAAGGCGAGTTTGTTATTATGGGGGACTCCGATGATAGCTATGATTTTAGCAACTTAATGCCTTATGTCGAGCAATTACGTGCGGGTTATGATCTGGTGATGGGCAATCGCTTTAAAGGTGGAATTGCCAAAGGTGCCATGCCTTTTCTGCATAAATATCTGGGTAATCCGGTACTGAGCTTTCTGGGGCGCTTGTTTTTTAAAATTCCGGTCGGTGATTTTCATTGTGGATTACGTGGTTTTCGTCGTGATACAGCGCTTTCCTTAGGGTTGACAACTCCGGGTATGGAATATGCCAGTGAATTAGTCGTTAGAATGGCTCTGGCAGGCGGTTCAATCAAAGAAGTGCCTACAACACTTTCTAAAGACGGGCGCAGCCGTCCACCGCACTTAAATACCTGGCAGGATGGCTGGCGGCATTTAAGGTTTTTATTGATGTTCAGCCCGCGCTGGCTATTTTTTTATCCTTCCTTATTTATTCTATTAGTAGGCGTTACTCTTACTGTGTTATTAGCACAGGGAGCCGTCCATATCACACCGACTATTACTCTGGATATTCACAGTATGATTGTCGGTTGCTTCTGTGTGTTAGTGGGTATGCAAGGAGTATCTTTTGCTATTGTTGCCAGACGATATGCCGCTTTACGGGGTTTTTTACCGTTTACCAATCAGGTTCGCTATCTGGTCGACGCCGTAACACTTGAACGAGTGTTGATTGTAGCTGCGATATTCTTTCTTGGCGGTTTGGGTGGATTAATTTACTGTGTTAGTAACTGGTTTTTAGTACACCTTGGGGTGTTAGAATACGGAAGTCTGGTGCGCGTGTTAATGCTTTCGGGTACTTCCGTGGCGATTGCAGTGCAATTAGCCTTTACCTCTTTTCTAGCTGAAATTCTGGAAATTAAAAGTAATATTCAATACCAAAAAGATAGCTGAGTGATCGAATTAAACTGGAAAACGGTGCGCTTTATAGTCGTTGGCGTTTTGTGCGCGCTGGTCTATTTTATTGCTAGTTATCTGTTTTTAACCTATACAGAACTACCCGCTTTTATAGCAAGTTTATTGGCCTATGCCTGCTCGTTTGGTTTTGCCTATTTAGGCCAGAAATTTTGGGCTTTTCGGTGCATTGCGCCACATTCAGTAACGCTGTTTCGCTATGCGGTATTGCAGGCCTGTTGTGCGACATTCGCGGCCACCTTTACTCAAGCATTTGTTTCGTATACTAACGTATCACCTCTATTACTCTCAGGTCTGGCTACCGTATTGACCAGTGGTACTAGCTATATTGTTTCTTCTTGCTGGGTGTTTGCGGATGCATCGGAGCAAGAAGCTGAAACAAATATATCTGCAGATTTGGCTTTTTCAAGCATACGTCCCGTAATGTCAATACAGCATCATTGGCGAAGCATGCTGCTAATATCAGCATGGCTACTGCTCTGCATAGTCTATATTAATCTATATTATTATATGCCTTGGAGTGTCAATTTATATTCAGGGCATGATGATGGCTTATTTATCAGACTGGCAAATTCTCTGGCTGTGGGAGACTGGCTGGGAACATATTCTCAATATACCTTGATGAAAGGCCCCGGATATCCTTTCTTTCTGGTATTGACTCATTTTGTGGGTATCTCTTTATATTCCTTAACCGCTATTTTTCATTGTCTTGCGGTCAGTTTCTTTGCATGGACTTTGTTTCGGCTTAGTCAGTCACGCATATTGGTAGTGCTGTTGTTTGTATTGCTATTATTCTTACCCCTGGTTATTTCGAGCGGGCGTATTATCCGTGACCAGATTTATCCCGATCAATTTTTGTTAGGTTTTTCTGCCTTGCTATTTAGTTTGTTTGTGGCAACAAGTAATATGCAAAGAATTTGCTCAGCCTTATTGGCTGGGGTGATGTTTGCCTGGCTCTGGCTGACACGTGAAGAAGGTGTGTGGATTCTTCCTTCTATTGCTGTACTGACGATATTTGCGGTTTGGAAGTATTGGCGCAACAATACCTTAAAACAAGGATTAATTAGTTCAGTATTCGTGCTTATTTTGAGCTTTTCTAGCATACACATTACTTTTCAATTGATGAACTGGCGTGTCTATGGTCAGTATGTGGGGGTTGATATTAAAGAGCAGAACTTTAAGGCCGCTTTAGCTGCATTACAGAGTGTGCGTGTTGAGGAAGCCATTTCACACGTGCCGGTTACGGATGCAACCATGCAGGAAATTTATCAGGTTAGCCCAGGCTTTGCTGAACTGCAGGATTTTTTTGCCACTACTGGGTTGAACTGGCGCAAACTTGGGTGTTGGTTCTATCCCTGGGCCTGTAATGAGATTGCTGGGGGCTGGTTTATCTGGGCTTTAAGGGAGGCTGTAGCGAGCAAAGGCTATTATAAGACTCCTGCAAAAGCAGCTGCTTTTTATGCTAAAGTCGAGCAGGAAATTAACCAGGCCTGTGCTGATAAGAGGCTTAGTTGCAGTAAAAGTCTCACAGCTTTTATGCCTGAAATTTCCCAGCGAGATATAAAAAATATTCCTGACACCTTACAGCAGTTAATTGATATGTTGCTATTGAGTCATTTTTCAGCGAACAATATGCGCTTGCACTCGGAGATAGATGGTAGTTTTTCAGGTAAACAATCTGTACTGAATTTTTTACATAGTCAGGAGCGATTTTATCTGGATAATAAAGACGTAGAGGTTTTTGGCCGATACGCGATTGTAAATAAAAAAATTCAAGAGTTAGATTTCCAAATAACAGATAAACAGGGTAAGACTTATGCGCATACTCTCAGGCAGCTTTCTGGTATAGCAGATGTGAATAAATTTTACCCTTTTAGTCTGCAAACTTCTTGTCTTAACGGGTGTCGTCTTGCAATTAGTATTGATGGGCTGGACAAAATTAATGCAGTGATTCCTGATCGTGATCAATCATTTAAGCAGGAACAAGCCATAGAACTGGGAAATTTACTGGTTTTTTTTGATCAGCTAGAGAGTGGAAAAAGGCAAATTACTGGTATTGTCGGCGCGGGTGAAATACGAACCCTCAAACTACGCCAGCGGCTATTTGAGATGTTTAAAATTATTTTTCCTGTCATGCTGATTTTGGGCCTAATCGCTTTTGTAGTGTTGTCTGTTATCGCTATCAAGCAGAGATCTCTTTCTACTTTATTTATATTCAGTGCGGCTATGTGGGGCGCAGTTTTAGCGCGACTAACGATTTTATTTCTGGTACATATCAGCTCATTTCCAGCACTGGCAAAGTTATATTTTATGCCGGTTTATAGCATATTGATCATTTCTTCACTGCTGAGTTTATATTTATTGATACAGTTTTTAGCTGGCTATCTGCAAAACAGAAATATCACTTGAATCGGTTCTGTCGCAATAATTATCAAAAGCACAGACCTCCTGGTCTTCCGCTGAAAATCATGGAAACGTAGCTTAGCGAAGTGGTGATTTTTAGTCCCTGATAGGCGACAGGGCAATTCGCTGATTCGACGTGTGCTAGCAGCACGCGAGAGGAGCAAGAATTGCATTCCGAATAGCCGTCCAGCCAGTGAGGTAGTAATGACGAAGCGGCTTTTGTGCGTAGTCGTTGCGGACGCAGGGCGTTCAGGGCATCTCCCATCCGCTGCGTAGGTGAACGAATTATGGCGACAGGAGTCCCGGAATTTCGTGAGGTAGCATGGCGCGCCTGAGGCATAACTATCCTGCTAAAGCCATAAACTGCTTATAAGCAGGAATATTTTCCTCAGACAATTGCCCCTTTCGGATGATATGTGCCGTTTGAATTCCATCAATTGTTGCTTGGGCGGAGTGAAACGCTTTAAAGCCCATCATCGGTTTTGTTATTTTTTTGATAAAGCGATGATCCTGTTCGATGATGTTATTCAAATATTTAACTTGTAATATGTCAATCATAGTGGCAAACCCAGCGAGGATTAACAAGAGGTTAATATTGGCTAATCCTGCATAGTTAGCGCCACTTTTATCCATAACGACCTTATCAGGAAATCCATTATTGTTAATCGTTTGTTTAAAAAATGCGGTTGCAGCCTCTTCATCACGGCGCTCAGAAAGCATGAAATCAAGCGTATCCCCGTGACTATCAACAGCTCGGTATAAATAGGTCCACTGACCCTTCACTTTGATATACGTTTCATCCATGCGCCACGATTTATTGGTTTCTCGTTTCTGAGATTTAGCTTTTACAGCAATGGCAGGAGAATAACGGATAACCCAACGATTGAGCGTAGCATGATCCACTTCAACGCCTCTTTCTTCCATAATTTCTTCAAGGTCGCGATACGAAACGCCATACCTGACATAAAAGAAAACAGCATAAAGAATGACATCTTTTGGAAAGTGAGTGCCTTTGAAGCTGAGCATGTGATCCACCTTTTATTGAAATTGATAATTATGATAGCAGATAACGTCGGGAAGGGGGATTTATGCGACAGAACCGTTTTTTTCCGGCAGGTTTAAATTCGCTTATGCGTCGTTTAACTAGAGCTGTTAGCTTTATCATACTGTTTATCTGTCTGCTGGCTTGTGTAGGTACGCAGCCCAAAGCGCCTATACAGCCGTATAAGCGTGACCTGACTAAAGTCAAGTATTACACGGTTAAAAAAGGCGATACTTTGTACTCTATTGGCTTTCGCTCGGGACACGGTTATAAGCGCCTGGCAGCGTGGAATAAAATCCCCCCACCCTATAAAGTCTATCAGGGGCAAAAAATAAAATTATTTCCTAGAACTGCGTCTAACAAAGTACGAAATAAGAAAAAATATAATAAAAAAATATCAAGTATTTCAATTAATAACAAAAAGGTGTTAAAGTTGTACTGGCAGTGGCCGGTACGAGGGAAATTGTTGCGGAGTTTTTACGGGACAGGTCACAAAGGAATTGATATTGCCGGCTACGCAGGTAAGAAAATTAGAGCAGCCGAATCGGGTATTGTGGTTTACAGCGGTAGTGGTTTAGTTGGCTATGGCAACTTGTTAATTATTAAGCATAATTATTTATATTTAAGTGCCTATGCGCATAATCGTCGCTTATTGGTTAAGGACGGCGATAAAGTTAAAAAAGGGCAGTTGATCGCAGAGATGGGGGTAGGGGCTAATGCTAAGCCTGCACTACATTTCGAAATCAGAAGAAATGGTAAATCGGTTAACCCTATAAATTATTTGCCTAAATAGGCATAGGGTATTGCAGCCGGGAATAATAAGCTGAAGTTTCCCAATTATTGAGTAGCTGAAATACACAATGCTGGTGTATCGAGGTTTATTTTAGGTGGTTTTGCCATGTTTATAGCAAACCCCTACTTAATTCCCCTTAGGCAATAGCATTTGAAACGAATGAAAAGACTGTTTTTTTCATATAGTTGTAGCATAGTTTCAATTTTACCATAAATAATTATTGGGAAACTTCAGTAATAAGAAAAGTAGGAGTTAATAACGATGGAAGAATTAATGAGTACTTCAGACAATAGTCTACCTGAAAGCACAGATGTGCAGTCTTCTGATGATATTGTCAACGCTGACAGTGATGTGCCGGCGGTAAGTGAGGCTCCGGTTGAGCCGGTGCCAGAGATACAAGAGAAAAAAGACCTTAACTTTGATGCTACCCGGTTTTATCTTAGTGAACTGAGTCACTCGACTTTCGCTGAAAATCAGGGAAACGTAGCCTAAGCGAAGTGATGATTTTTAGTCTGCGATAGCCGTAGGGCCGTTGTTTTGTCGGAGTCTGAGCGTTAGCGAAGGTGGAGACAAAATAAAAGGCCATCCGACACGGCGTCAAGTCATTTGGAGCCTATGTTCCGACCCCTTGTTGGGTCGGGACGAGGTGACGAGGACGAATCGGGGCCGCCGGAGGCATAAGTGGTCGCGTTAAGTTTTTGCTGCTTGCTTGGGCTGGGATGCCCAAAACAAGCTTTCGCAAAAATAGCGACTCCCCGAATTAACCGCAGAGCAAGAGAAGTTATACGGGATGCAGGTCGTGCAGGGCGATCAAAAAGCGCGGCAGATCATGATCGAGAGTAATTCGCGTCTAGTGGTAAAAATAGCCCTGCGCTATTTAAACCGAGGGTTGCCCTTGCTTGATTTGATTGAAGAAGGGAGTCTGGGTTTAATTCGCGCAGTAGAAAAATTTGATCCTGAGCTGGGGTTTCGCTTCTCAACGTATGCTACCTGGTGGATACGACAAACGATTGAACGTGCAGTGATGAATCAGACTTGTACTATAAGGCTGCCTATTCATGTGCTGAAGGAAATGAGCGTGTTTTTAAAGGCGCAGCGATATTTACTGCAGACTCAGGAAACCGAGCCTAGTACCGAAGATATAGCCAGATACCTGGATAAGCCAGTAAAGTTGGTGGAGAAAATGCTCAAGCTGAATGAGCGAGTGACTTCGATGGATGCACCTAGTCCATTTGATTCGGAGAGAGCGCTGGTGGATTCAATTGCTGATAATGAGGCGATGACGTTGCTGGAGCAGATTCATGATGAGGGTGTTAAAGAAAATATTAAAACTTGGCTGTCGCTTAGAATCAGGGAAACGGGGCCTAAGCGGAGTGATGATTTTTAGTCCCTGGTAGGCGACAGGGCAATTCGCTGATCCGAAGTGCGCTAGTAGCGCGCGAGGGAGGCAAGAATTGCATTCCGAATAGCCGTCCAGCCATTTGAGGTAGTCTTAACGGAGCAGGGTTTTGTGCGTAGTTGAGACGGACGCAGGGCGACCAGGGCATCTCCCATTCGCTGCGTAGGCGAATGAATGTTGGTGACAGGAGCCCCAGGATGTTGTGAGGTAGCATGGCGCGCCTGCAAAGTTATCCAAAAAACAGGCTGAAGTGATCTGTCGCCGCTATGGCTTGTGTGGTTACGAAAATGCAACACTTGAAATTGTTGCCTGTGAATTAGGCGTTACGCGTGAACGGGTGCGACAAATACAAATGGATGGCTTGAAAAAGCTCAAAGAGATTATTGAAGTGAGTGGCTACTCGCTAGAGTCGATCTTGCAGTAACTGCATATTAAACAAAATATGACTGTTGAGCCTGGTTAACAATCGCGCTTATATTTTTTCTAATACATTGATATCTAATGCTGCAAGCAGGGCAATCAGCTTGATCAATGGCAAACCTATCAGTGCATTAGGGTCATCACCTTCAATGCGCTCAAACAGGGCAATACCCAGACCTTCAGACTTAAAACTGCCCGCGCAATCATAGGGTTGCTCAAGGGCTATATAATTTGCAATCTGCTGATCGCTAAGTTTTTTAAAGTACACCGTACAAATATCAAGATCGCTGATTATCTTACCTGTGGCACTGTCAAGTATGCAGATACTGGTGTAGAAAATAACTTTAGAGCCGGACGAAAGTTGTAATTGTTTGATCGCATTATGTTTGTTGCCTGGCTTTGTCAGCTGTATCTGACCTGACATCGCAACCTGGTCTGCCGCAATAATCAGGTGACTAGGGTAATCGCTAGCCAGTGCCCGGGATTTTTCTTTGGCTAGGCGTAAAGCCTGCATGCTGGGAGTCTCGTCTTTTTTTGCAGCTTCATTAATAGCAGGCGTTGCGCAAGTAAAGTTCAAGTATAATTTTTCTAATACTCGATGTTCAAGTTTTTTAACTGATTGATTTTATTGATAATTTTACTGACAAAGAAAGCATCAACATCATTGTAAATCAATCACTTATAAAACAAAGCCGGAAAAATTTACTTTTCTTAGCCCAGTTATAGCTGAAAACTTGAACATCGAGTAATAGCGCTTTTCGGTAACTGGAGCTGGATGCCAGGACTAGTTCAGCATCAGTGTTGCTTTGAGGTGGTGAGGTGTTTTTAAGCTTCTTACCTGAATTCAAGTCATAAGTACATAACCCAATAAATTTTTCATATCTATCCCAGTCAGCTCTTCAAATACCTCATAAGGTGTTTTGTAATTGAGACACTTTTTAGGGCGACTATTTAGCTTATCAACGGCTATAAAAACCTCTTTTATCGTAACATCAATCAACTCCATTACTTTAGGGAAATACTGTCTTAATAAGCCATTAGCATTCTCATTTTGCCCTCTTTCCCAAGAGCTGTATGGAGTCGAAAAATACGTATCACAACCTAGTGCTTCTGCTATTTTTTCATGCAGGGTAAACTCTTTCCCGTTATCAAAAGTAATTGTTTTAACAAAGCTTTTTATAGGATCAAGCATTAAAATAGTTGCGTCTAATACATATTGAGCCTTTTTCCCCGCTAAAGGGAAGGCCAACCGTAATTTAGAGACTCGCTCATCCAACGTTACAATCGCCCCTTTGTGATTTTTCCCAATGATTGTATCTGCCTCCCAATCACCTATACGCTTACGGTTGTTGACCTCTTCAGGACGCTCATCTATATCGACTCTATTACTCGATGTTCAAGTTTTTTAACTGATTGATTTTATTGACAATTTTACTGACAAAGAAAGCATCAACATCATTGTAAATCAATCACTTATAAAACAAAGCCGGAAAAATTTACTTTTCTTAGCCCAGTTATAGCTGAAAACTTGAACATCGAGTATTAGGGATTCCTGTCCTATTATGGGCTGACCCATACCGCTTGCGATAGGTTTTGTTCTGATGCCGAAGATGCTTGTATAGTTCACCCCCTGCCTTTTTGTCCGCCAGAATATGCTGGTAGATTGTTTCATGATGAAGACTAATTATACTCTCTTGTTTTAACCGCCCTGCAATCTGCTCAGGACTCCAGTCATCCTCAATGCGAACATTAACAATGCCTTTTATTTCATCCGTTAATTTAACCTCTTTCGCTGAAAATCAGGGAAACGGAGCCTAAGCGAAGTGATGATTTTTAGTCCGCGATAGCCGTAGGGCCGTTGTTTTGTCGGAGTCTGAGCGTTAGCGAAGGTGGAGACAAAATAAAAGGCCATCCGACACGGCGTCAAGTCATTTGGAGCCTATGTTCCGACCCCTTGTTGGGTCGGGACGAGGTGACGAGGACGAATCGGGGCCGCCGGAGGCATAAGTGGTCGCGTTAAGTTTTTGCTGCTTGCTTGGGCTGGGATGCCCAAAACAAGCTTTCGCAAAAATAGCGACTCCCCGAAGGCTTGTTTTTGTGTCGTTCTTGGGCAAAATCTTCTGCTTGTTTATGTCTGTAGCCTCTTTGACCTGTATTGCGTTTAATCTCGCGTGAAATATTGCTTTGGCTTCGTTCTAAGGCTTCTGCTATTTTATTCTGTGAAGTTCCCTTTTCTAATTCAATTTCTATATAATATCTTTCTTCAGGACATAGGTGTGTATAGCTCATTTGTAGCCTCTGTAAATTGTTTGGTAGCTGTTTACTTTACACCTATGTCTTGTCTTAATTCAACAGGTGTTAGTCTAGCCAATACTTGCAGAGGGTTATGCACTTATTTATACGAATTCAGGTTATTTAACATACTAGTTTTAAATATTTATCGATATTTCCATTACGGTGCTGTACTAGCTGATTGGCTTGCATAAGAATTCAATTGACAGAAGGTGTTGATACCGGCTATTATTGCATAGATATGTCAGATCAAATACCTGAACTTATAGATCCTGTGGTTTTTGCTGAGCGGCAAAGTTCTATACAGGGGCTGCTGGGACTGCAGCGTCTGGATCGTCTTGCCGAAATGCTTTTTGATGAACAGGGTGAGCTGAAAGTTGATTTATATTTTTATAAACAAGGGAAAGTGCCTGTTATAGAAGGGTGTTTGGAAGGGAATATAAATTTAATATGTCAAAGTTGCCTGGAAACATTAGCTTGGGATGTGGATAAGCTAGTCAAAATAGCTATGGTGCAAACCATTGAGCAGGCGGACCGCTTGCAAGACGGGTTTGAACCGTTGATGGTGGCAGAAGAAAAAATGTCACTGCCGGGGCTTATTGAGGATGAAGTGATTATTTCACTGCCTGACTATCCACGGCATGCGCATCAATGTTTGCAATATAAAGGCAATGTTCAGTCTGCCGATGCCAGGACTATTGAACAAAAATCTGAAAACCCTTTTGCTGTTTTAGCTAAACTAAAAATTACTGGAGACCAATAATGGCCGTACAAAAAAGTAAAGTAACTCGTTCAAGACGCGGTCAGCGTCGTTCGCATGATTCATTGACTTCGAAAACATTATCTCAAGATCCAACGACTGGTGAAATGCATTTACGTCATCATATGACGCCTGATGGTTTTTTTAAAGGCCGTCAAATAGTTGTAAGTGAAGAAGATTAAGACTTGATTGCTTAGGAATGCGCATTTGTATTGTGCAGCTTACGCTTAAAATCAGGGAAACGGAGCCTAAGCGGAGTGATGATTTTTAGTCCCTGGTAGGCGACAGGGAAATTCGCTGATCCGAAGTGCGCTAGTAGCGCGCGAGGGAGGCAAGAATTGCATTCCGAATAGCCGTCCAGCCATTTGAGACGGACGCAGGGCGACCAGGGCATCTCCCATTCGCTGCGTAGGCGAATGAATGTTGGTGACAGGAGTCCCAGAATGTTGTGAGGTAGCATGGCGCGCCTGGTTTTATCAGTTTAAAAAGCCGGGCTATATGTCCGGCTTTTTTATAATAGCGACTGGAGTTTGTAGGTGAGTTTAATAATTTCGATTGATGCGATGGGGGGCGATCATGGCCCAGATTCGACCATCCCAGCCTCACTGGATTGCTTGCGCGAGAATCCGGATTTGCAGCTTATATTGGTGGGTAATGAGCAGATACTTGCGCCTTTGCTAGAGCATGCGTTAGTAGAATTTTCAGGGCGCTTATCTCTACAACATGCATCGCAGTGTGTAGCTATGGATGAATCGCCATCCAAGGCGTTGAGAAATAAAAAAGACTCATCAATGCGCGTAGCTATTAATCTGGTGCGTGAAGGTAAGGCGGATGCCTGCGTTAGTGCCGGAAATACAGGTGCGCTGATGGCGACTGCAAGATTTGTATTAAAAATGATTCCCGGCATAGACAGGCCGGCGATTATCTCGTCTATGCCATCAATTTTTGGGCATACGCATGTGCTAGATTTAGGTGCTAATGTAGACAGTCCGGCAGCAAGTCTATTTCAATTTGCGGTGATGGGCGCAGAGGTCGTCAAGGCTCTGGAAAATATTAGTGACCCGACTGTGGGCTTGCTAAATATTGGTGAAGAAGAAACCAAAGGTAATGAGCAGGTTAAAGCCGCAGCAAAGTTACTGGAAAATTCCAAGCTTAATTATATTGGTTATGTGGAAGGGAATTCGCTGAATGCCGGTGATGAAAAAGTCGATTTGATTGTTTGTGATGGCTTTGTCGGGAATATCGCTTTAAAATCGATTGAAGGAGCAGCAAAGATGATTACTTCTGTGATGAAGGAGTCGTTTTCCAGTAGTCTGTTTACTAAAGTTGCTGCATTAATTTCATATCCAGTATTAAAAGCGATTAAGAACCGTATAGACCCCAGGCTGTATAATGGCGCTAGCTTTTTAGGTCTGAAAGGTCTTGTGATTAAAAGTCATGGCGGAGCGGATGCTTTGGCATTCAAAACGGCTATCCATGTGGCAGAAATTGAAGTAGAAAAAAATGTGATCCAAAAAATTAGCGAGCAAGTCGAGCACGCTTTAAGCAGGAGAGAAAACACATGACAGCGTATGCAGAAGTAATTGGTACAGGTGGCTATTTACCCGCTGAAATAAGAACTAATGAGGATATTTCACGTACAGTCGATACCTCTGATAGCTGGATTTTTGAGCGTACCGGTATTAAAAGTCGACGCATCGCTGCAAAGGATGAAACCACTTCAAGTATGGCAGAAGTCGCTGCCAGGCAAGCAATAGCAATGGCGGATATCGATCCTAAAGATATCGATTTAATTATTGTTGCCACTGGAACACCGGATAATATTTACCCCAGTACCGGGTGTATGTTGCAGCACCGCTTAGGTGTGAAAGAATGTGTGGCCTTTGATATACAGGCCGCTTGCTCAGGATCCATCTTTGGTCTGGATATGGCGAGTCAATATATCAAGTCAGGAGCTGCTAAACTCGTTTTAGTCGTTGGAACTGAAATTAATTCACGAATTGTTGACTGGACCGACCGTGGAACCTGTATTTTATTTGGTGATGGCGCAGGCGCAATGTTATTGCAGGCAGCTGATGAAGCAGGGATTTTATCCACGCATATTCACTCGGATGGTCGATTTGAAGATTTATTAAACTGCCCTAATCATCAGGCTTTAGGAAAAACGGATACGCCAAGCTATATTTCCATGAAGGGTAATGAAGTATTTAAAGTTGCAGTGAATACGCTGGGTCGGATTGTCGATGAAACGCTGGCAGCGAATAATATGCAAAAAGAAGATATCGACTGGTTAGTACCCCATCAGGCAAACAGTCGTATTATCGCTGCCACGGCTAAAAAATTAAAAATGTCTATGGATCATGTGGTATTAACTCTGGAAAACCAGGGTAATACCTCTTCAGCATCGGTGTTACTGGCTTTTAATGAAGCAGTCAGGGACGGGCGCATACAGCGTGGACATATCGTGTTATTAGAAGCATTTGGTGCAGGCTTTACCTGGGGTTCTGCGCTTATCAAGTTTTAGGATAATTATGAGTACACAAAACAATCAACTCGCCTTTGTCTTTCCGGGGCAAGGTTCGCAATCAGTGGGCATGCTGACCGAAATGGCTGAGAGCTATCCGGATATTAAAGATACTTTTGCACAGGCATCGTCGGTGCTAGGTCTGGATCTATGGACTTTGGTGGCTGATGGGCCTGCAGAAGACTTAAATCAGACGCATAATACTCAGCCAGCCATGCTGGCAGCAGGGGTTGCATTATGGAAAGTCTGGTGTGCGCACTCTGATATTCGGCCTGCTTATATGGCCGGGCATAGTCTCGGTGAATACACCGCATTAGTTTGCTCAGGGGTGCTGGATTTTGCCGATGCAATTGAGCTGGTAGCAGCGCGAGGTCGGTTTATGCAGCAAGCTGTTCCTGAAGGTGTGGGTGCTATGGCGGCAGTGCTAGGGCTAGCTGATGAGCAAGTAATACAAGTGTGTAGGGATGCTGCACAAGGTGAAGTTTGTGCAGCAGTGAATTTTAATTCACCGGGACAGGTGGTGATTGCCGGCAATAGTGCAGCAATTGATAGAGCGATGGCGGCAGCAAAAGAAGCCGTTGCCAGGCGTGCGCTTAAATTACCTGTTAGTGTGCCATCACACTGCGCTTTGATGCAGTCTGCAGCTGAAAAACTGTATGCCAAAATGCAGGATATGCCGTTTGCTGAACCTGATGTTACCTTATTACATAATGTTGATGTTAGTGTGCACAAGGGGGCAGAAGAGATCCGCCTGGCTTTGCAGCAGCAGCTATTTATGCCGGTGCGCTGGGTAGATACAGTGAAGGCCTTGACTGAACAAGGTGTAACGACGATTGCTGAAATTGCTCCAGGCAAAGTACTTATGGGCTTGAATAAACGTATTGTTAAAGCAGCAGACCACTTTACTGTTTATAACCCTGATACCTTAAATAAATTATTGGAGCATTACGCAAATGACTAAAAAAGTCGCTTTAGTAACCGGTGCCAGCCGTGGAATTGGCCGTGCCATTGCAGAGAAATTAGTTGCAGATGGTTGTTTTGTTATCGGCACTGCAACCTCAGATAATGGGGCTGATGCGATTTCTACTTATCTGGCAGATAACGGCAAAGGCATGAAGTTGAATGTCTCTGATCCTGATTCAATCGCTACAGTCATAAAAAGTATTGCTGATGAGTATGGTGCTCCGGAAATCCTGGTCAATAATGCCGGAATTACCCGGGATAATTTATTGGTGCGCATGAAAGAAGACGAATGGGACGATATTATCAATACCAATCTAACTTCGGTTTTCAGAATGAGCAAGGCGGTATTAAGAGGTATGATGAAAGCCAGGTCAGGGCGTATTATCAATATATCCTCTGTCGTGGGCGCGACCGGTAATGCCGGGCAGGCAAATTACGCGGCAGCAAAAGCAGGTATGCTCGGCTTTGCTAAATCTATGGCTAAAGAAGTAGGTTCTCGTGGTATCACTGTTAATACAGTGGCACCTGGTTTTATCGGTACTGATATGACACGTGAATTATCTGATGAAGTTAAGCAGGCTTTATTGGCGGGTATCCCCTTGGCACGTCTTGGAGATGCACAGGAAATAGCACACGCGGTTGCATTTTTAGCGTCTGATGGTGCTGCCTATATCACCGGTGAAACTCTGCATGTGAATGGTGGTATGTTTATGGCGTAAAATTATGCCAACGCATAATTTTCAAGTATAATTGCACGGCTTATAAAAAATACCTATAAGCCGAACCAGATTAATAATAATAGCGATGCTGAATCATTGAAATCAGCATCCATTAAGGAAAAAATAATATGAGTAGCATTGAAGAACGTGTAAAAAAGATTGTCGCTGAGCAACTAGGTGTTAAAGAAGATATCGCTAATGACGCATCATTTGTCGATGATTTAGGCGCTGACTCACTTGATACAGTTGAATTAGTTATGGCATTAGAAGAAGAATTCGAATGTGAAATACCTGATGATGACGCTGAAAAAATTACAACTGTACAACAAGCTATAGACTACGTAAATGCTAACGGCTAATATCCTGGCTTGTTACGAATTAATGGGTAATTGATATTACCCATTAATATCCCCTTCTTATTTCTCTCTCTATTTCAGGTATCCTCCATTGAGTACACGTCGCGTTGTTATTACAGGGCTAGGCGCAATTACGCCTCTTGCAAACACAGTTTCTGAAACATGGGATGGTATTATTAACGGAAAAAGTGGTATTAGCCCGATTGATTCCTTTGATATCTCTCCTTTTGCCACAACCTTTGGCGGCGTCATCAGAAATTTTGATATCAGCGAATATATTCCGGCAAAAGATGCAAAACGTATGGATGGCTTCATTCATTATGGGATTGCCGCAGGGAGTCAGGCAATTGAAGACTCGGGAATAGAAGTAACAGATGAAAATTCAGGAAGAATAGGTGTCGCGATTGGTTCAGGTATTGGGGGGATAACAGGCATAGAGGAATGTCATGCAACTTATACGAAAAGTGGTCCACGACGTATATCGCCTTTCTTTGTACCGGGAAACATCACCAATATGATTTCAGGGAACCTATCCATAAAATATGGACTAAAAGGGCCCAATTTTGCAATTGTGACTGCATGCACCACAGGCGCACACAATATTGGTGATGCAGCACGTATTATTAAATATGGTGATGCGGATGTTATGGTGGCAGGGGGAGCAGAGCGTTGTACATCATCCGCAACAGCGATGGGGGGCTTTTGTTCGGCTAAAGCACTTTCTCGTCGTAATGATGACCCACAGGCCGCGAGTCGTCCCTGGGATAAAGATCGTGATGGCTTTGTCTTAAGTGATGGCTCAGGCGTAGTCGTACTGGAAGAGCTGGAACATGCCAAAGCACGAGGTGCTAAAATTTATGCTGAAGTGGTGGGTTATGGTATGAGTGGCGATGCCTATCATATGACCACACCATCAGAAGGCGGCGAAGGGGCTGCGCGTTGTATGAAAAATGCTTTGCGCGATGCTGGTATAAATCCGGCTGATGTAGATTATATCAATGCTCATGGCACTTCTACATCTGCAGGTGATTTAGGTGAAACGCAGGCAATGAAAGCGGCACTAGGTGATCATGCTTATAAGGTTGCAGTTAGTTCCACAAAATCAATGATTGGTCATTTGCTGGGTGCTGCGGGTGGTATTGAGGCTGTATTTGGTGCCTTAAGCATTAAAAATCAAATAGCTCCTCCTACGATTAATCTTGAAAACCAGGATCCGGAATGTGACCTTGATTTTGTACCTAATACTGCGCGGGATATGAAAATTGATGTTGCCATTTCCAATTCATTTGGTTTTGGTGGTACCAATGGCACACTAGTATTTAAACGCTACGAATAGTGGTTAAGCTTTGCAATGGGAAATGGAAGTAATTAATTATCCAATGTGTTAAATTCATAACTGAAGTTTCCCAATAATTACTTATGGTAAAATTGAAACTATGCTACAACTATATGAAAAAAATAGTCTTTTCATTCGTTTCAGATGCTATTGCCTAAGGGGAATTAAGTAGGTGTTTGCTATAAACATGGCAAAACCACCTAAAATAAACCTCGATACACCAGCATTGTGTATTTCAGCTATTCAATAATTGGGAAACTTCAGATTCATAAGTTACCGCTTTAAAAGGGTTAACGTAGGATGGGCTTCCTATCGTCAGCACATTCTACACTCCCTCCCTTAACTGAGTGGTAGAACTTGAAAGGCTGGGGTGATATTTAATCCATTTATTCTGAATGATTGTTTTTTTCCATACCCCTAATGATCTTAATCAATGGCGAACGTAAAAATACATTAGACGCCACAGATCGTGGTATACACTATGGTGATGGTCTGTTTGAAACCATTGAAGTTATTCAGCAAAAACCTATTTTTTTAAAGCAGCACTTAGCACGCTTAAAAACAGGCTGCCAAATTCTGAAAATTCCATACCCAGATGCAGCTCTTCTGCTGGATGAATTCAAGCAAGTCAGTACTGGCTGCGAGCAAGGTGTTATTAAATTAATGCTAACGCGTGGCTCAGGTGGCCGGGGCTATCGCCAGCCAGAGCTTATAACGCCTACCCGAATTATTGCATTATACCCCTTTCCAGATTACCCAGAACACAACAAAACGCAAGGGATACAGGCGCGTTTTTGCAGTACTCGATTAGGTCTTAATCCGCTGCTTGCAGGTTTAAAACATAATAACCGTCTGGAACAAGTGCTGGCCCGTGCTGAATGGCAGGATGAATTTCAGGAAGGGCTGATGCTTAATCTAGATGGGTATGTTATCGAAGGCACGATGAGCAATCTGTTTGTCATTAAAGAGCAAATAGTCTATACGCCGGAGATTAAGGTCTCTGGGATAAAAGGGGTGATGCGCCAGGTTATTATCAATATTGCCGAGCACAACAATATACCGCTACAGGAAGCATTGTTAAGCAAGGACTTTGTCCTGCAGGCAGATGAGTTATTTGTCAGTAATTCGGTTATTGGCATCTGGCCGATTAGATCTTTAGAAAATAAAGCTTACGCTGTTGGTATGCTGACGAAAAAAATACAGGCGACTTTAGAGAATTATAAAGCAAGAGAGTTTGTCGCATGATTGTACGAATTGCTATTGCCCTGTTACTTATTATAAGTGCTGCTTTGGGATGGGGATGGCAGGACTATCAAAGGTTTATCACAAAACCACTGGTAGTACAGCAAGCGATTATTGTGGATATTGCCAGAGGGAGTTCCTTTCGCAGTATCATTCAGCAGCTTAATAGCCAGATAGATTTTCAGCGCCCTGGTATGGCTAAACTCTGGTTTAAAATACTGGCACGCCAGCAAGGTTTGATTAATCAATTAAAAGCAGGTGAGTACGAGATACCTGTGGGCACCACACCAAAAGAGTTTTTAGTTTTGCTTAGTAGTGGAGCAACACTGCAGCATAGCATTACCTTTCCTGAAGGCTGGACGTTTAAACAAATACGTCGGGCGCTAGAAGCAGATAACAATTTAAAGCCGATAATCACAGCAGTAAGCAATACTGAAATTTTACATAAGCTAAACAGTGATTATACGCATCCAGAGGGCCTGTTTTTCCCTGACACCTATCGCTTTGAGAAAAATACCACAGACTTTGCTATTTTGCAGCAAGCCTATCAGAAAATGCAGCAGGTACTTAGCGAACAATGGGTAGGTAGAGAGCAAGGCTTACCTTTGACAGCAGCCTATGAGGCATTAATATTAGCATCAATCGTAGAAAAAGAAACCGGGCTTGCTACGGAACGGCCTGCCATTGCCGGGGTTTTTATCCGTAGGCTCAACAAGGGCATGCGCCTGCAAACAGATCCTACGGTAATCTATGGTATGGGAGATAGCTATCTGGGGAATATCCGTAAAAAAGATTTACAAACTGTAACGCCTTATAATACCTATCGAATTAACGGCTTACCCCCAACCCCTATAGCTATGCCAGGGTTCGAGGCGATTAATGCGGTACTGCACCCAGCTAAAGGAAATAGCCTTTATTTTGTGGCGAATGGGGATGGCAGCCATATTTTTTCAGCGACCTTGAAAGAACATAATCGGGCAGTCAATAAATTTCAAAGGAAACAACGCTAATGTCAGGACGATTTATTACGCTGGAAGGTGGAGAAGGCGTGGGTAAAACGACTAATATCGCCTATATCCAGGCATTATTAGCGGAACATAACATTTCGGTTTTGCTGACCCGTGAACCTGGCGGCACGGCCCTGGCTGAAAGTATAAGGCAATTACTACTCGATAATGAGCAGGAAGCGATTGCTGAACAAACCGAATTACTGATGATGTTTGCTGCACGGGCGCAACATATCAAACATGTGATACAGCCAGTACTAGACAAAGGAACCTGGGTGCTGTGTGACCGTTTTACCGATGCCACCTATGCGTATCAAGGGGGGGGCAGAAATATGGATCTGTCCACTATTCAATGGCTGGAGAATTTTGTGCAAGGTGATTTTCGCCCGGATTTAACTTTATTGCTGGATGCGCCTATACAGCTAGGAATGCAGAGAGCGGTACAACGCGGTAAGCTGGATCGCTTTGAGTCAGAGCAGATGACTTTTTTTGAGCAAGTGCGCCAGGCCTATTTAAATATCGCCGAACAGCAACCGGAGCGGGTGATGATTATTGATGCCACGCAAAGCCTGGAAAGTGTGCAAAAGCAGATCAAACAAACATTAATGCAGCAGCTATTTAAGTTTGAGGGGTAAAATATTTGTATGTCGTTGATACTAAAATTACAAGCATTTATTAATCTATCTAAAATAGATACTGCACAAGCCCGGTTTGTCCATGAGTGATATGTTTTATCCTTGGCTGCAAGCCTATAGACAGAATTTATCCTCCTGTGTTAAGCAACAGCGCATTCCACAGGCTTTGTTAATTAATGGCATTGCCGGACTAGGAAAGCATGAGCTGGCAAAGCAGTTTGCACAATATTTAATCTGTTTGGATAAGCAAGAAACTACTTATTGTGGTAAATGTGCTAGCTGTAAATTATTTAGCGCGAATACCCATCCTGATTTTTTGCTTCTGCAACCTGAAGAGCCAGGCAAGGCAATTGTGGTTGCTGCCATCAGAGGGTTAATCAGCAAGTTAAACTTAAAGCCGCAGTATAGCGGCTATCGTGTGGTGATCATCAGGCCAGCAGATAAGATGAATATCAACGCAGCCAATGCCTTTCTGAAATGTCTGGAAGAGCCACCAGAGCGTACAGTTTTTTTATTGCTCAGCGAGCAGATGCAGGCTCTACCAGCGACCATTAGAAGTCGCTGTCAAAAAATGCTTATAAAACCCCCTGAAATTAATAGTGCTGTACATTGGTTACAGGATCAGGGCATCGATGCAGAGCAGACCTTGTTATTACATTTGGCACAAGGCGCGCCACTTAGGGCGCTCGCTTATGCGCAGGAAAATGTACTAGCGCAGCGTAATAGCTGCTTTACTGAATGGCAAAAGGTTTCCCAGGAAAAAGCGTGCCCGGTTCAGATTGCAGAAAAATGGCAAAAAATTCCGGATAATCAATTAGTACACTGGCTACTGAGCTGGACAGAAGATTTAATCAAGTGCTATTTTCAAATAGATAAAAGCCTGCTGCTTAATGTTGATTTAGAAAAACACTTGCGTGTATTGGCAATGCGACTAGACTTAAATAGATTATTTGGTTTTTATGACTTATTATTAAAAGATACTTATAGAATAAAAACGCAATTGAATAAGCAACTATTATTTGAAGAAATGCTTATTACCTGGTCGCAAGTAACCGTAAATAAATAATTATGGCAGAATCATCCGCACGGCAGGGAATTTTATCCTTGTCCATCAAAGAAAAGCATGCTCTCTATACCGCTTATATGCCCTTTGTTGAAAACGGGGGGCTATCGCTGAAAATCATGGAAACGTAGCTTAGCGAAGTGGTGATTTTTAGTCCCTGATAGGCGACAGGGCAATTCGCTGATTCGACGTGTGCTAGCAGCACGCGAGAGGAGCAAGAATTGCATTCCGAATAGCCGTCCAGCCAGTGAGGTAGTAATGACGAAGCGGCTTTTGTGCGTAGTCGTTGCGGACGCAGGGCGTTCAGGGCATCTCCCATCCGCTGCGTAGGTGAACGAATTATGGCGACAGGAGTCCCGGAATTTCGTGAGGTAGCATGGCGCGCCTGTTATTCCAACAAACCGCGCTTATAAAATGGGACAAGAAGTGTTTATGTTGCTCAATTTAATGGAAGAGACTGAGCGCATCCCTGTCGCCGGCCAAGGCGATCTGGCTGACACCCTCTGGCGCGCAAGGCTATCGAACGGCAGGAATAGGCGTGCAGTTTAGTGATCAGGACGGAGGGCTGGCGAGAAGTAAAATCGAAACCTGCCTCGCAGGTTCTTTGGAGTCAGAGCGCTCTACGCATACTATGTAGCCGTCACCGTAGGCCGGAATAGCGTAGCGTTTTCCGGCATACAGTTACACTGTTGAAGAGTTGATTTAAACCTTGTGGCGGAAAACGCTACGCTATTCCACCCTGGATTTAGAACGGCACATCATCATAGCTATCATTAGCGGGGATACTAGGCTGAGCTGGTTGCTGAGCTTGATAACTCTGCTGAGGCTGGGCAACACTACTTTGTTCATTACGGTTACCGAGCAGGTCAATAATATTGGCATTCAATTCCAGGCTGGATTTTGTGGTACCATCATTCGCCTGATATTCTCGCTGGCTTAACTCACCTGAAACAAATACCTGTTGGCCTTTTTTAAGGTAATTATGTAGCTGGCCTTCTGCGCGTCTTCCCCATAAAGCGACACGAATCCATAGGGTCTGCTGTCTATCTCCAAAGCCTATATTATTCGCTACAGTAACATTCAGTACAGTTTGTCCATTGGGGGTAGTTCTTACTTCGGCATCTCTGCCTATCGTTCCAGTGAAACTGAAAACATTGCTCATTATTATATTCCTTATTGTATATAGACATGTAGGCTGGGTTAGATTTTTTATTGGAAGCATTAAAAAACGTAACCCAGCAAATAAGGTATTACTATATACGGGCTTCGCTTCGCGCTTTAACAAGTCGTTATCTACTCTACGCTTGATAATCTAACCCAACCTACATGGTTTTGGGTTATCTTTTTTTGTTTGGAATTGTAATTACATATTATCCAGAATTTCTTTTTTCACAGCATCCAGCGATGCATCAATCGATACCGGGTGGGTATCAGAGCATTGTGAAATAGCGGTCTCAGGATCTTTTAAGCCGTTACCCGTTAAGGTACAAACGATAGTGCTGCCCTCAGGAATTTTACCTGAGCCTATATCTTTGAGTGCCCCTACTAATGAGGCGGCTGAAGCAGGTTCACAGAAGATACCTTCGTAGCTGGCCAGCATTTTTTGCGCAGCAAGAATTTTCTCATCCGCAAAGCTATCAAACCAACCGCCGGATTCTTTTTGTGCAGCCCAGGCATAATCCCAGGATTGCGGATGGCCAATACGAATTGCCGTTGCAACTGTTTCCGGGTTATCAATCATTTTTCCCGCGATAAAAGGCGCAGCACCAGCCGCTTGATAACCACACATAACCGGACGTTTGTCACAGACAGCTGCGATACCATTGGTTTCGGTTGCATATTCGCTATAACCCTTCCAGTAGGCAGTAATATTTCCTGCATTACCCACGGGTAGGCAGTGGTAATCAGGTGCTTTACCTAAGGCATCTACAATTTCAAAGGCCGCAGTTTTCTGGCCATCAATTCTGAATGGGTTAATTGAATTTACAATCGTTACGGGTGCGTGGTCAGCTACTTCTTTAACCAGGCTCATGCCTTGGTCAAAGTTGCCTCTGATCTGAATAATTTGTGCGCCATACATTAAGGTTTGTGCAAGCTTCCCCTGGGCGATTTTACCCTCCGGAATTAATACAAAAGCAGTAATACCCGCACGTACCGCATAGGCCGCCGCGGAGGCAGAGGTATTTCCGGTAGACGCACAAACAATGGCCTCACTCCCATTTTCAACCGCTTTAGTCACCGCCATAGTCATGCCGCGATCTTTAAACGAGCCTGTTGGGTTTAAACCTTCAAATTTAACATAGATATCAACATCTTTGCCAATCAGTTTTGGAATGTTTTGTAATTGAATCAGGGGCGTGTCGCCTTCGCCTATGCTGATAATACGTGTAGATTCAATAACCGGAAGGCGGTCGCGGTAGCGTTCGATTAAGCCTGTATAACGTGTGGATGTTGGCATTTTTTTATCCTAAGGTTTCAAGACGGATGCGCGTTACCTGTCCTGTAACAGACGCTAAATTTTCGATAGCAGCAATCGCTGCATCCATTTCTTTTTCTATGGTTTTTTGGGTGAGCATAATGATAGGGATTCGGGGCTCACCATGTTGCGGTTCTTTTTGTATTAGTGCTTCGATACTAATATTTTGTTGCGCCAGGATATTGCTAATATCTGCTAATGCGCCGGGTTTATCATCAACGGTTAGACGCAAGTAATAGGTGGTTTCTATTTCCTCGCGAGGCAGGATTGGCAAATCAATAATCGCATTTTCCTGAAAGCCCAAGTAAGGTACTCTATTTTCTACATCCAGGGTTAATGCACGAACTACATCAATCACGTCTGCAACCACTGCTGAAGCCGTCGCTTCAGCGCCAGCCCCCGCACCATAATACAGAGTAGAGCCAACCGCATCGGCCTGCACTAAAATCGCATTTATTACGCCATCGACATTGGCTATTAAGCGGCGCTCAGGAATCAGGGTAGGGTGGACTCTCAGTTCTATACCCTTTGCGGTTTTACGCGCAATGCCTAAATGTTTGATGCGGTAGCCTAATTCACCCGCATACTCAACATCTGTACGCGTAATTTTAGTAATGCCTTCGGTAAATACATTATCAAACTGAAGTGGAATGCCAAATGCAATAGAGGCCAGGATCATCAATTTATGCCCGGCATCTATACCTTCGACATCAAAAGTCGGATCGGCTTCTGCATAACCTAGCTCCTGAGCTTCGGTGAGTACATCTGCAAAGTCACGGCCTTTATCGCGCATTTCGGTCAGGATAAAGTTGCCCGTACCATTGATAATGCCCGCTAGCCATTCAATCTGATTGCCGCTAAGCCCTTCGCGGATAGCTTTGATAATCGGAATACCACCGGCCACAGCCGCTTCATAAGCGACCATCACATTGGCTTTGCTGGCAGCTGCAAATATTTCATTGCCATGTAAAGCAATTAGCGCTTTATTGGCAGTGACTATATGCTTGCCATTGGCTATTGCCTGTAAAACCAGCTCTTTAGCCAGACTAGTGCCGCCAATTAACTCCAGGATGATTTCAATCTCAGGGTCATTAATAATATCGTAAGGGTCAGTGCTTAGTGCTAAGTCCTGAGTGTCGCAGATACGATCGCGCGTTAGGTCTCTTGCTGACGCGCGGGTAATGATAATTTCTCTTCCAGCACGACGTGAGATTTCATGTGCATTGCGTTTTAAGACATTTACCGTACCGCCTCCGACAGTACCTAAACCTAAAATGCCAACTTTTACTGGCTTCAAATCAAACTCCTAAGCTGATATGGAAAATTTCTTGTGTATAACAGGCGGGCTAAAGCCGTGCTCTACTGAGTGTTGTAGATTAAATCAAACTATCTTTTTTAAACATGGCGCGTATACCGCGTATGGCTTGACGCGTGCGGTGTTCGTTTTCTATTAAACTAAAGCGCACATGATTATCGCCAAACTGGCCAAAACCAATCCCTGGCGAAACCGCAACCTTGGCATCGGTGATCATTTTTTTACAAAATTCGATAGAGCCCATTTCCTTATAGGCATCGGGAATAGGTGCCCAGACAAACATGGTTGCTTTGGGTTTTTCTATAGCCCAGTCGATTGAATTTAAGCCATCACATAGCACGTCGCGGCGTTCTTTATACATGGCACAAATTTCTGCCACACAGTCCTGCGGTCCTTCCAGTGCAGTGATCGCAGCAATCTGAATTGGTGTAAACATACCATAGTCCAGGTATGACTTAATGCGAGCGAGGGCGGCCACCAACTCTTTATTACCACACATAAAGCCGACCCGCCAGCCGGGCATATTATAGCTTTTTGATAGCGAAAAGAACTCCACTGCCACTTCTTCGGCGCCAGGGACTTGAAGAATGGAAGGGGCTTTATAACCATCAAATACAATATCCGCATAAGCTATATCATGCACCACCCAGATCTTGTGTTCTCTGGCAACAGTAATAATTTTCTCAAAAAAATCCAGTTCTACGCATTGGGTAGTCGGGTTGCCGGGAAAGTTAAGAATCAGCATTTTAGGCTTGGGCCAGGATTCGGCAATGGCTTTATGCAATTCCTCGACAAAATCTACCCCGGGCACCATTTTTACATGTCTTAAATCGGCACCTGCGATCACTATGCCGTATGGGTGGATGGGGTAGGCAGGGTTAGGTACCATCACTGTGTCGCCAGGCCCTAGGGTGGCTAATGCCAGATGCGCCAGGCCTTCTTTCGAGCCGATTGTTACAATTGCCTGCGTTTCAGGATCTAAATTTACATCGAAGCGATTTTTATACCAGTTACAGATAGCGCGTCTTAGTCTTGGAACACCACGCGACACTGAATAACGATGGGTGTCAGTACGTTGCGTCGCTTCCACCATTTTATCTACTATATGCTTTGGTGTCGGCTGGTCTGGGTTGCCCATACCAAAATCAATGATATCTTCGCCCTGAGCCCGTGCTTTTGCTTTTAAATCATTAACTATGTTAAAGACATAAGGCGGTAGGCGACTAATACGGTGAAATTCTTCCATTGGGGCTTGGGACTCTTTTAAAGTGGTGTTGGGTAAGGTTTTAATTCAACCCAATAACTTACTGTTGTTAGCTTGATATGTCAAATTGAGAAGCTAAGTTATTTGCTGATGTTAATGCTAAGCCTTTGTTTATGTGCGTAGCTGCAATGATTAAATTGCTTTTACCATGAAGGACTTGACGTTATCCATAGTTGTTTTCCGTAAGCTGAGATGAAACTTGTGCGGCACAAGCGTAACCCCGACTTCTCATTAAATATGGTTTGCATAGGGTGGTGAGTTCTTATAATTTCTTTAAATTCCTTTGCCGGGTTTCGTACCTCAACCCTAATCTACGCTTTTCTACAATACATCTGAAGCATGATCTGCCAGCCGTGAGCGTTCACCACGCTTTAGCGTGATATGTGCGCCATACTGCCAGGATTTAAACTTATCCACCACATAGGTCAGGCCTGAACTGGTTGCAGTTAAATAAGGTGTATCAATCTGCGATAAATTTCCGATACAGATTATTTTTGTACCAGGGCCCGCACGGGTAATCAGTGTTTTAAGTTGCTTAGGAGTTAAATTCTGCGCTTCATCAATAATCAGGTAGCGGTTTAGAAAGGTGCGGCCACGCATAAAATTAAGTGAGCGAATTTTGATTTTGTTCATCAAAATATTTTTTGTGACATCTTTTTCCCAGTCAGTATCTTCTTGCTTGCCTAGGAGCTCCAGGTTATCGATCAGCGCGCCCATCCAAGGAGCCATTTTTTCTTCTTCAGTGCCAGGTAGAAAACCTATATCTTCACCGACTGGAACTGTTTCACGGGTCATGACGATTTCGTGATAGAGCTTGTCATCCATGGTTTTCGTCAGTCCAGCTGCCAAGGCTAATAATGTTTTACCGGTACCGGCGGTACCCAGTAAAGTAACGAAGTCAATGTCAGGGTCCATTAATACATTAAAGGCAAAGTTTTGTTCCCGGTTTTTAGCAAAAACGCCCCAGGCAGAGTGATGACCTTTACGGTAATTAATGGCCAGTTCCAGGGTTGCCTGGTCATTATCTACGGTACGTACGATGGCTTCAAAGTCTGAGTTGTTCTCTATATACAGATACTGGTTGGGGTGCCAGTCAGTGACTAGTGGGCCTTCAAGTTTGTAATAGGTGGGCCCCTCTTCTATCCATGACTGCATTTTATTACCATGGGTTTCCCAGAAATCATCCGGCAGGGCAGTTGCACCGCTGTACAGTAAGTCTATATCATCCAGGGTCTGGTCGGTATGATAATCTTCGGCTTTTAATTCCAGAGCTGCGGCCTTAATACGCATATTAATATCTTTAGCATCAGTGTTCCCATTGAAAGAAGAAGTACCTAACCTATCTTCGTCACTTTTATCTCTTCAAGTCATTGATTTATAATTCGCATTAAAAATTCATCGTAAAAATCCCTTTAGAATCAATGGTGTTTTTTTTGAGGGTCTCTGTAGTGCCATCTTAACTTGCTCTGGCCCTTGATTTTCCCTGGTTTTTCACCGATGCTAGTGGTATGTATATTCGAAGAACCAAAACAAAAAGCCTTGAAGACGGCTCAGCTTATTTCACTTACCGCATTGTAGAATCTGTGCGTATAGGAAAACAAGTCAAGCAACGTACATTGCTCAATATAGGTGCGGACTTTACGATTGATAAAAAGTACTGGCCCTTGCTGACGGCCAGAATCGAACAATTACAGCAAGGTTTGGAACCACATCAGGAAGAGCTATTCAATTTAGCCGATGATTTAAATCAACTTCTGGAAGCAACAGCCCAGCGCTATAGCTCACTGATGACTGCAAAACTGTCACAACCGCTAGATTCAAAAACAACAACGCGAGATTTTCATCATGTCGATATTAATCATGTCGAAGCCATTAATGCCCGTAGTATTGGTGTTGAAACCCTGGCACTGCATGCCCCGCACAGCAGTTACAGCTAGACGAGAAACTCATGGCGCTGGGCTTTAATAAAGTAGATACGGCGACGGCCCTGGGCACTATCATAGGACGTATGGTTTCACCCGGCAGTGAACTGCAAACACATGACTGGTTGCAAAATCGAACAGGCCTGGGCGAATTACTGGGTCATGACTACGGTAACACCAGCCTGACGCGATTATATACAGTCAGTGACAAGCTACTCAAACATCAGGCAACTCTTGAATATTTTCTGGCTGACCGAGAGCAGACGTTGTTCAATTTAAACCGCAAGATTGTATTGTACGATCTGACCAATACTTATTTTGAAGGCCAGTGCGCCCGAAACCCGAAAGCGAAATTCGGTCGCTCTAAAGAGAAACGCACTGATTGCCCGTTGGTTACTCTGGGGCTGGTTCTGGATGGTGACGGCTTTCCATTGAGTAGTCAGGTTTTTCCCGGCAACGCCAGTGAGCCCGCGACCTTGAAACTGATGCTTGACGAACTGCGAGACAAGGATCCCTTTCATCAAATAAAGCCGGTGGTTATCATGGATGCCGGCATTGCCAGCGCTGACAATATTGCCTGGTTAATCGAACAAGATTATCATTATCTCGTTGTCAGTCGAGAACAACATGTAAAAAACCCAAGAGATCAGAAAACTCCGGTAGCGGTCAGGGATACCCGGGACAGCAATGTTGTTGTTTATCGTGAAGTTGATCAAGAAACCGGGGAAACCCGACTCTATTGTCATTCAGAACAAAAAGCAAAAAAAGAACAAGGTATCCGTAATCGCTTCCATGCTCGTCTGGAAGAGGCCCTGGAAAAACTGCACACAGGTCTGAGCAAAAAAGGCACCCTTAAAAAATACGACAAAATACTGGAACGTATCGGACGACTACGTGAAAAACATAGCCGTGTTGCTGCAGATTACACCATTAACGTTATCGCGGATGACAAAAAAAACAAAGCCATCGGTATAGAATGGCAACATAAACCTGAAAGTGACCAAAAAGATAAGCACTGTGGTGTTTACTGCCTAAGAACGAATATCCCTGACTGGTCGGAAGAACAGTTATGGCTAACCTATACCATGCTGACTGAGATTGAAGCGACCTTTAGAAGCCTGAAAACCGAGCTAGGCTTGCGCCCTGTCTATCACAAAAAAGAAGAGCGGGTTACCGGACACCTATTCATCACATTATAACTCGATGTTCAAGTTTTTGATATTGAGAAGGTAAAATCAGGTATTCTGAGGTTGTTGTAATTTTATCGGTGTAAGCCAATGTTAATGAATGCCCCAGCCACCGCTGTCAGCCCCGGACGGGCTGATAGTCTCCAGAAGGCGCAGGGAAATTTGCCAATCCGAAGTGCGCGATAGCGCGCGAGGGAGGCTAAGATTTTATCCCGAATAGCCGTAGAGCCATTTGTGGTAGCCATGACTGAGCTGCTTTGTGCTCAGTCTGTGGCGGACGCAGGGCGGCTGGAGCATCTCCTATTCGCTGCGTAGGTGAACGAATTACGGCGACAGGAGTCCCGGAATTTCGTGAGGTAGCATGGCGCGCCTGCTTTATCCAAAGCTATATTGACGATTTAAATGATGCGCTCAATCAGCTAAAACCCGGAGCCGCTTTGACACGGATTCAAGCCGCTTGGTTGGGCACTTGTTTAACGGGCATACTGCTAATGAACTCTGTTTGCTGGGCTAAGTTTGAGCGAGCAAGCCTTGGAGATTGCAAAGTAGCCGCATTATCCTGGGTGTTTCGTACGCTGTCAGCCCCGGACGGGCTGATAGTCTCCAGAAGGCGCAGGGAAATTTGCCAATCCGAAGTGCGCGATAGCGCGCGAGGGAGGCTAAAATTTTATCCCGAATAGCCGTAGAGCCATTTGTGGTAGCCATGACTGAGCTGCTTTGTGCTCAGTCTGTGGCGGACGCAGGGCGGCTGGAGCATCTCCTATTCGCTGCGTAGGTGAACGAATTACGGCGACAGGAGTCCCGGAATTTCGTGAGGTAGCATGGCGCGCCTGTTACGTAAAAACCAAAATATTGAATATAGAGGTAGAATAAGGTCAGTCGAGAGCTACTTTAATTCGATTAACAAAGGCATTGATCAGATAATACGTGTACGTGGCGGCAAAGAGATTAAAGTGACTGTCAGCAGTGCACGATTAAAGGTGAGTTCTCACAGTAAAAAGCGCTTTGTCATTGCCTTAAAATATGACGGTGAAAACGACTATCGCTATTTAGTGGCGACAGACCTGACTTGGCGCACACACGCTGAAAATCAGGGAAACGGAGCCTAAGCGAAGTGATGATTTTTAGTCCGCGATAGCCGTAGGGCCGTTATTTTGTCGGAGTCTGAGCGTTAGCGAAGGTGGAGACAAAATAAAAGGCCATCCGACACGGCGTCAAGTCATTTGGAGCCTATGTTCCGACCCCTTGTTGGGTCGGGACGAGGTGACGAGGACGAATCGGGGCCGCCGGAGGCATAAGTGGTCGCGTTAAGTTTTTGCTGCTTGCTTGGGCTGGGATGCCCAAAACAAGCTTTCGCAAAAATAGCGACTCCCCAAGATATTATTCAAGCCTATACGTTGAGATGGCTGATTGAGGTTTTCTTTGAGGGCTGGAAGCTTTATGAAGGATGGGGGCGTGAGGCCAAACAATTAGATGAAGAGGGATCAAGCCGTGGCCTGATTCTGAGTCTTTTGTTTGACCATTGCCTTCTCCTTCACCCAGAGCAAATAGCCCGCATTGAAAGCAAACTACCTGCGTATACCGTAGGAAGCTTACAGCGCAAGTCTCAAGTGGATGTACTGCTTGAGTTCATCACGTCATTGCTAGAGTTTCCAGATCCTGGTGATAAGCTGAAAGAGTTAGGTGAATTAATAAAGGATGTGTTTCAGCTGATGCCATCAGGAAAACATATGATTGGCAGAGATTTAGGGCGCTTAGAGCCAACACCATCATTAAAGTATTGTTCTGCTGGGTGAAGGTAAGAGTTTGATGGCAATGGGATGGAAAAACTTGAACATCGAGTATTAGCTTACCACCTGGTACATGTACTGCGTTATCAACTTAGATTGCAGGGCATCCATCTAAGCTGGGAAAGCATTCGCAACAGGATGTCGACCCAGCAACGCATGACCATTACTTTACCCACGGATAACGATACAATCATTCACCTGCGAACCACAAGCAAAGCAGAAACCAGACAAAAACAAATATACACTGCGTTGAATATTAACCCCGACCCGATTGGAAAAGTTAAAACGATCGTTGATATGAAACCTGTAGTGCCAACTGGGGCCGATTGAAAAATTTAACTCATTGAAATAATGGGGAATTGACTGTATATGTCACGAAGATAGGCTAAACAAAGCAGCCTATAACCTACCTGAAGGTAGCACCACTCGAATATTTCCATCGCTGAAAATCCTGGAAACGGAGCTTTAGCGAAGTGAAGATTTTTAGTCCGCGATAGCCGTAGGGCCGTTGTTTTGTCGGAGTCTGAGCGTTAGCGAAGGTGGAGACAAAATAAAAGGCCATCCGACACGGCGTCAAGTCATTTGGAGCCTATGTTCCGACCCCTTGTTGGGTCGGGACGAGGTGACGAGGACGAATCGGGGCCGCCGGAGGCATAAGTGGTCGCGTTAAGTTTTTGCTGCTTGCTTGGGCTGGGATGCCCAAAACAAGCTTTCGCAAAAATAGCGACTCCCCGACTTTTTGATTTTAATCACTTATAACAGCAAATAGACACTCTGTAGGCACCGTAAAAAAACAACAAATAATTTCAAATAAAGCTTGCAATTGCCGAAAAAAATTTTCTAAAAATTTCCGTTTTAATCACCTCATAAACGGATATCACCCATGCTTAAAGACCTACCACTCTCTGAACATATTCACCAACACTGCAATGAAAGTATGGAACGTGCCCTGTTAGCAGAGCGTCATCCTTTGTGGGCTCGTTCATGCCCAGAGTTGAAGGATATCGACTTTATTCGCCTTGGGTTATTACGCTGTATCAGTGTAGTCGATAGTGGTCGCCATTTCCTCCAAACCAATGAACAGATTTATGGCCAGCTGCTTCCCCACTCAACGTATTTTAAATCACTGAAGTCGCATAGACGAACAAGTATGCTTGAGGCATTTGAACAGCAGAGCTATCATCTTCACGCTGAAACACTGCTATCGCAAGGCATTGATTATCTTAAAGCATTCCCGGAACTTGACGAATACACCATAGAAGCAGCGGATGGACATTTTATTGATCATGCCTGCCATACTGAAAAAAACAGCAAGGGGAAAGTTTATGCGGCCGGGGGGATTTACGCGTTGAATCTCAGAAGTGGGTTGCTCAGATTTCTTTGTCTGGTGACAAACGGAACTCAGAGACATCAAGAAATACCTGTGTTACGAGATCATATTGAAAAGCAAAACAAGGGAAATAACAGCTCTCAGAAACATCTCTATGTCTACGATAAAGCCGTCACCGACTTTGTCTGGTGGGATCGGCAGAAACGACATGCTAATTACATGATTTCAATGCTAAAAGAAAATTCAATTGCGACTCTGGTTGAGTCTATCCCTTTTGACTCCCAGCATGAGATCAATACAGGAGTTGAAGCATACAGTGTGTACGAAAACAAGGGCATCAAATTTAACGTGGTGGATTACCGTGATCCAGAAACCGGAAAACTTTACCGGTTTGTGACAACCTTGCCAATGACTATTAACCCTGGAGCCATTGCCATGCTATATTTCAAACGATGGACGATTGAAAAGACATTCAATAACACTAAAAGTAATTTCAAGGAAACTAAAGCTTGGTCTTCCAATACCCGCTCACTTGAAAATCAAATGCGCCTGACTGCAATGAGCTATAATTTAATGCGCGTGTTTGAAGAGATTTCAAAAACACAAGAGCCAGAATTGATTCATCCATCGGATAAAAAATATAGCGAGGCTCTGGAGATAAGGCAGCAACAGGCCCAAAAACGAGATCGTTTTGTGAATCCATTATTTTTCCAGGCAAGAATATCTCGTATCAGCTCGTATACCATTCGAGCAGTTCAAAACGCAATAATAACAGGAATGTCTTTACAGTGCTTTATGAGCTCTCTTGTGGCGAGGTTAGTTTCACGGCCTCAATTGATAGGGGAACACTGATGATCTTTAGACACTAATATGACGTGCGTATCACTCGATGTTCAAGTTTTTCCATCCCATTGCCATCAAACTCTTACCTTCACCCAGCAGAACAATACTTTAATGATGGTGTTGGCTCTAAGCGCCCTAAATCTCTGCCAATCATATGTTTTCCTGATGGCATCAGTTGAAACACATCCTTTATTAATTCACCTAACTCTTTCAGCTTATCACCAGGATCTGGAAACTCTAGCAATGACGTGATGAACTCAAGCAGTACATCCATTTGAGACTTGCGCTGTAAGCTTCCTACGGTATACGCAGGTAGTTTGCTTTCAATGCGGGCTATTTGCTCTGGGTGAAGGAGAAGGCAATGGTCAAACAAAAGACTCAGAATCAGGCCACGGCTTGATCCCTCTTCATCTAATTGTTTGGCCTCACGCCCCCATCCTTCATAAAGCTTCCAGTCCTCAAAGAAAACCTCAATCAGCCATCTCAACGTATAGGCTTGAATAATATCTTGTGTGCGCCAAGTCAGGTCTGTCGCCACTAAATAGCGATAGTCGTTTTCACCGTCATATTTTAAGGCAATGACAAAGCGCTTTTTACTGTGAGAACTCACCTTTAATCGTGCACTGCTGACAGTCACTTTAATCTCTTTGCCGCCACGTACACGTATTATCTGATCAATGCCTTTGTTAATCGAATTAAAGTAGCTCTCGACTGACCTTATTCTACCTCTATATTCAATTTTTTGGTTTTTACGTAATTGGCTAATCACCTGCGAGCCTCCAGATTCTTTAGCGGCTTCGTCCATAAAGGCTTTTTCACCATACAGCGCATCAGCCAGTACGCCTTTAATTTTAATCAGGCTATGCGCAACTTTAAACTCTTTTAATAAGCCTAATGCAATCTCTGTTTTGGTCGGGTAGGCACTGTCACGTTCAGGCTTAATAGGCCGATCTTTTTTTGCTATACCGCTCTTTTTCAACCGTTTATCTTCTTTATCCCACTGCTTCAAGGCTGTATCCGGCATATAAAAGAAAAAACCGACAGGCACTGTAATGGATGAGGTAACTAGCAGCAATAATACTATCGTTTGTCCATTAACATACCCGCCGGAGCCTTTGTGTTTCTGCTTGTAAACCTTATAAATACGTTTTGTAGACTTAGATCGTGCTCGGTCTGATTCATCAAAGGCCAACACACCTTCAGTAATGCCATAACGTTTTAACCCATCTTCGTCACTTTCATCTTTCTAAGCCATTGATTCATCGGTTTAAGCGATTTTTTGTCGAAAAATTCTCTTTAAAATCAATGGTGTTTTTTTTGAAAGTTTTGTAGTGCCATTTATATTATTTTTGTCGATAAACTCATTGACTTTTGTCAAAAAAATCATCATTATTTGAGTGTAATTTACATGCGACAAAAATACTCTAAAAAATCCAACGTTTTATACAAAAACACAAAATCTGTAGTGCCAACTGGCTACTTTTTAAAATTTCAACCAATTGATTTATAACAACTACATCATCAATAGTGACGAAGATGGGTTAAAATTAAGACCACACTCACCCGTAGCAACCAGTCCCAGGGTATACTTGCTTTACGAAACACCCAGGATAATGCGGCTACTTTGCAATCTCCAAGGCTTGCTCGCTCAAACTTAGCCCAGCAAACAGAGTTCATTAGCAGTATGCCCGTTAAACAAGTGCCCAACCAAGCGGCTTGAATCCGTGTCAAAGCGGCTCCGGGTTTTAGCTGATTGAGCGCATCATTTAAATCGTCAATATAGCTTTGGATAAAGGTGGCTGGGGCATTCATTAACATGGGCTTACACCGATAAAATTACAACAACCTCAGAATACCTGATTTTACCTTCTCAATCGCTGAAAATCAGGGAAACGGAGCTTTAGCGAAGTGAAGATTTTTAGTCCGCGATAGCCGTAGGGCCGTTGTTTTGTCGGAGTCTGAGCGTTAGCGAAGGTGGAGACAAAATAAAAGGCCATCCGACACGGCGTCAAGTCATTTGGAGCCTATGTTCCGACCCCTTGTTGGGTCGGGACGAGGTGACGAGGACGAATCGGGGCCGCCGGAGGCATAAGTGGTCGCGTTAAGTTTTTGCTGCTTGCTTGGGCTGGGATGCCCAAAACAAGCTTTCGCAAAAATAGCGACTCCCCGAATCAAAAACTTGAACATCGAGTATCAGGAAATTGTTTCACTAAAGTGAGTACGATACTAAGAATCGAGTTATCTGCCAGGCTACCTGGCATAGAATCAGGCAGGGCGGCAGTCATCTGCTGCCGCTGAAAATCATGGAAACGGAGCTTAGCGAAGTGGTGATTTTTAGTCCCTGATAGGCGACAGGGCAATTCGCTGATTCGACGTGTGCTAGCAGCACGCGAGAGGAGCAAGAATTGCATTCCGAATAGCCGTCCAGCCAGTGAGGTAGTAATGACGAAGCGGCTTTTGTGCGTAGTCGTTGCGGACGCAGGGCGTTCAGGGCATCTCCCATCCGCTGCGTAGGTGAACGAATTATGGCGACAGGAGTCCCAGAATTTCGTGAGGTAGCATGGCGCGCCTGGTTTGAAAATACAGTCGGCCATCCAGCGCGTTTTCATTTTGCCCCGAACTTTGTAATTGCGATAAGCGCAGGCCGTCTTTAATATCATCCTGGTTACGGTCTTTTAATAAATCATCAATAAAGCGACTAACTTGACGAACATTACGTGCAACATCGCTTCTGCCCCTTTTACCATGATCTAGTTCTTCCAGCACCACATGGGAAGAAAAATATTATGTTCCTGAAAATGAAATAAGGCAGTTGGATCATGCATTAAAACATTGGTGTCCAGAACAAATAATTTTTTAGTCGCTGATATATTCATATTAAGCCCCTAATTCCGCAAGTTTTTGTAAGACCTCATCGATGTGAACCTTAACCTTTACTTTACGCCACTCATAAATCAATATTCCATTGGGATCAATTAAAAAAGTACTGCGTTCTATACCCAGAACTTTCTTGCCATACATGGTTTTCATTTTGATCACATCAAACTGTCTGCATAGCTCTTCGTCTTTGTCAGATAGCAAATCAAATGGAAAATTCTGCTTGCTCTTAAAGCCTTCATGCACGCGTACGCTATCACGCGAAACACCAAGAACGACAGTATTGTGTTGCTCAATCTGGGTAATATTATCGCGAAAGTTCTGTCCTTCAGTAATACAGCCAGGTGTATTGTCTCTAGGATAAAAATATAACAGCACATATTTGCCTTTATAATCGGAAAGCTGAATGTTTTTATCGCCGGTAGAGGGGACTGAAAAATCGGCAACTGGTTTGTCTAGACTGACTACGGACATGCGGACTCCTGATGAAATATCGTTAGTATATTAGCCTAGCATAAATCAGCTATGGGGAGGAATGATAAATTTATGCTTTGCAGGCTACCGGTTCGATAGCCGGTAGTTTGCGTGTTACCTTAGAAAGTACGAACAGGACTAGCCTTATCGGGTTTTGCCTTCTTCTGCTCTTAATAGCAGGTATTGGCCATATTGGTTTTTTGCCAGCGGTTTGGCGAGTTCAATTAATTTTTCCTTGCTGATATAGCCTTGCTCAAAAGCTATTTCTTCAATACAGGCGACTTTTAGCCCCTGGCGTTTTTCAATTGTCTCGATAAATTGCGATGCCTCCAGCAGGCTTTCATGGGTCCCCGTGTCCAACCAGGCATAACCTCTGCCCAGTAATTGTACTTTTAAGCGGTTTTCATCCAGATATAGTTGATTGACTGTGGTGATTTCCAGCTCCCCGCGTGCCGAAGGTTTGACTGACGCAGCTTTTTTTATCACGTCATTGGGGTAAAAATACATACCGGTTACCGCATAATTGCTTTTTGGATAGCTAGGTTTTTCTTCCAGGCTGATAGCATTACCTTGCTGATCAAATTCTGCTACACCATAACGCTCAGGATCGGCAACACGATAGCCAAATACAGTTGCCTTGTTATCGTCTCTAGCGGTAGCCCCCCCTGTAGCGAGGGTTTTCTTAAGGTCGTGACCATAAAATATATTATCTCCTAACACTAGACAGACGTCTTCACCACCAATAAAATCCTCGCCCAGGATAAAAGCCTGAGCCAATCCATCAGGAGAGGGCTGTATGATATATTCAATCTGTAAGCCTATATCTGTACCATTGCCTAGTAAGCGCTTAAAACTAGGCTGGTCATCGGGGGTGGTAATCACCAGTATTTCTGTAATCCCTGCCATCATTAATACCGATAAGGGGTAATAAACCATGGGTTTGTCATACACTGGAAGCGTTTGCTTGGAGATTCCTTTAGTAATTGGGTATAGGCGTGTTCCCGAGCCACCGGCTAAAATTATTCCTTTCATTTTTTTAGTTTTTGGTTTTTAAAGTATTGATTTGATTTGCTAAAACAGTCTGGAGACTAGGCGCTGCGGAGTACGCATTCGAAAATTAAATCATCCATGGCTTGTTTGGGCAACTGCTGGATAAAATGTAGGCCATACTCTGACTGCGACTGGCAATGTTTTATAGTGCCGTGAATATTAATGGGAATGCCAGATTTAGGTAGTTGCAATTTAATACTGACTTTATCATTGACTTCGGCCTGTAGCGGAGAGTTTAGCTTGATCTTGATGCCCGAATAGCTTAAATCCAGAACCGTTCCCTGCATCACTAATTCTTTGTCGGGTGGGCGGGTCAGCGTAATATGTGCGGTTAAATTTTCAGTTTCAACTCTTGGGTGTGCTCGTTGCTCAGAATGCATAGCTTAGCGCCAGAATTAAAAATCAGTTAGGGGGAGGGTAGACGTTAGTCTACTCGTTATTTTAAGATAAAGCAGATCTTGCCGTTTGAATGGCAGCGCGCACTGTGTCAGGAGCAGTGCCGCCGATATGCCTGCGTGCAAAAACAGAGCCTTGCAGTGAGAGCACATCAAATATATCCTCATCGATCATCTCGGAAAACCCCTGTAACTCGGTTAATGATAGCTCAGATAAATCACGCTCAGAATCGAGTCCCAAACGCACGGCGAGTCCCACTACTTCATGTGCATCACGGAATGCCATGCCTTTACGTACCAGGTAATCGGCCAGGTCGGTCGCGGTAGCAAAGCCTTTTTTTGCTGCATTAAGCATATTTTCACGCTTAGCGGTAATATGGGGCACCATATCAGCAAAGGCACGCAGGCAATTATTCAGGGTATCTGCGGTATCAAATAAAGGCTCTTTATCTTCCTGGTTATCCTTGTTGTATGCTAGTGGCTGGCTCTTCATTAACATTAACAAGGAAACCAGATGACCTGTAACCCGGCCTGATTTACCGCGAACTAATTCGGGTACATCGGGATTTTTCTTTTGTGGCATAATCGAAGAGCCGGTGCAAAAGGCATCGGGCAATTCAATAAATGCAAACTGCGCGCTCGCCCATAACACCAGCTCTTCTGAAAAGCGTGATAAATGCATCATGATAATACTACCTGCGGCAGTAAATTCAATAGCAAAATCACGGTCACTAACCGAATCCAGAGAGTTTGCAGACGGGCGGGAAAAACCCAATAATTCAGCGGTCATTTCGCGATCAATAGGATAGCTAGTGCCTGCTAAAGCGGCGGCCCCCAGAGGCATGATATTAACCCGCTTCAAACAATCTTCAAGGCGTTGCTTGTCACGTACGAGCATTTCAAACCAGGCCATTAGATGATGTCCAAACGTCACTGGCTGAGCTACTTGTAAATGGGTGAAGCCTGGCATTATAGTATCTGCCTCGCGTTCCGACAGATCCAGTAAAGCAGATTGCAGGCGAGTAATGACCGCAATAATCGCATTAATTTCAGCACGCATATAGAGGCGGATGTCAGTCGCTACCTGATCATTACGTGAGCGACCAGTGTGCAGCTTTTTACCTGCCATGCCAATTAAGTCAGTTAGACGTGCCTCTATATTCATATGCACATCTTCCTGCTTGATCGACCAGGCAAATTCACCGCGCTCTATTTCCTCACTAATTTTTTGTAGACCCTGAAAAATAGCATCACGTTCTTTTTCAGTCAAAATACCAATTTTGCACAGCATGCTTGCATGAGCAACCGAGCCTTGAATGTCTTGTTGTGCCATACGCTGGTCAAAATCAACCGAGGCAGTAAATACTTCAACAAACGCATCAGTCGCTTCGGAAAAGCGCGCGCTGGAAAGTTTGTCTTGATTAGCTGTAGTCATTTAATAATAGATAGAATTTGCGAAGTTAGCCAAGAATTATATCATTGTTGATTTAACTTGAAAATTTCATCCATTTATCCACCTGTCAAAAATGGATGCAGCACTAGCAGGAGCAACGCATGATAACTCTGGGGCACAGAAGTAAATCATGAAATCTAATCACCTGTACATTATGGCAGTCATTTTAGTGATATTGTAAAGTTTGTTTCTTGCTTATTGTGCTAAATATTTAACATGCATACAGAAAAATACTTGTGCACATTATCTGTGGATAAGTCTGTGGATTAAGAGTACAAAAGTAACCTTAACACTTAGTGTTCTTACCTTGTTGTTAAATTGTATTAATTTTATACAGATCAATAAATATTATTAAATTCAATGCTTTGGGTCTGTTAATAGCTAATGTCAGGATTGTTTTTTGTAACTACTCAGCTTCGCTGAGTAGTTACGCTGATTATAGATATAACCAAAAATTAGAGTGCTATTCCAAGATTTAGAACGGGATGAAAAATCAGTCCAGTTTTGTTGTGGCAAAGAGCAATAAAACTTAACGTAAGATTTGTAGCATTATGCTACAATTAAGCTATTGGTTATTAATTTATAGGTTACAACAATGGCTAAAGCCTCATCACCAGTACGTTTACAGGATGATTTGATGCAAGCAGCAAAATCAACTGGAGAGCGATTTCATCGTAGCACTGCTGAACAGATAGAATATTGGGCCGATATAGGTAGAAAAGTATCTACAGTGCTAGGCCCTGATACATTAATATCTATTGCAACAGGGCTGACACAAGTAAAGGTTGAACCCATCTATGGCAAGCCAGTTGATCCTGATGATGTTTTTAATTTGCTTGAAGCCCAACAGCAACAGGGAGCATTAACGCAAGCAGTGACAGGCAGTGCCTTTAAGTATCAATCCTCTTTAACTCAGCCAGGTTATCTGGAGCGAATTGATCAGCATGGAAATGTTTTAGTGGGGCAGTTTGAAAATGGTGAATTTATATCTGCTGAAAAATTCACCTCTTGACGGAACGTAAGCAATTATGGATTTTGGCAGGCGGTAATGGGGCTGGAAAAAGTACCTTTTATCGAACGCAATTAGCACCATTAGGGTTACCATTTATTAATGCAGATATTCTGGCAAAAGAGTTATATCCACAATCACCTGAAGAGCATAGTTATGATGCTGCTAAACTTGCAACTGAAATGCGCTTTCGACTCCTACATGAAGGGAGGCGTTTCTGTTTTGAAACAGTTTTCTCCCATCCATCAAAAATCGATTTTGTTGCTCAGGCGAAAGTATTAGCTTATGAGATTATATTAGTGTTTATTCATCTGGATACAGTTTCTCTAAACCAAGCACGTGTTGCTCAGCGTGTCAGTGAAGGTGGACATAATGTTTCTGATGAAAAAATAGCTAGTAGAATCCCAAAATTACTGCAAAATATTAAAAAAACGCTGCCATTATGCGATCAGGTTCATATTCGTAATAATTCCAGCATTGAAAATCCATTCCAGCAAGTGGCGGTAATTCGTAATGGTCAATTACGACAGAAAATACCCTTACCAAATTGGGCTAACGATTTACTCGAAAATTATTTATAGGATCCTGATATTGGGTACAACGATTTGAAATTAGACCGTCACGCGGTGTAGCGCTTTGCAACGGAGTATGGGGTTTTGGCAGAAAGTAAGGTAACTCGCAAGAAATAACCTACCCACCTTGCTTGTCTTTTTGGCCGTCTTCTACGCCTTGAAGGCGAACAAAAATCCTGCGCAATATTGGTAGGTTATTTATTGCGTGTTACCTAAGTTGTTATTTTTTAACTGTAGTAAATTTGTCTCAAGTATCTGGTTTTTGTTTTCTATATTTGGAGCATACTCATTTTAAATGATCACTCGATAAATGCGCATAACCATAGAATGTACCGGTCAAGTCAAACCGGACACTTTTATTAGAGACTTTTGTACAGTCTCAAATATTGCTGGGGGCAAACCGTTCAAGTAGCTGATTGCGTTTCAATCCCAAACGATGTAAACTATTTTAGGTGTCTAATATTGCGTGTGTTCAGTAGTGTAGATAAAAACTGCTTGCGAAGACTGAATCGGGTAATGGCTAATGGTCAACATAAATGTGTAATGGTATTATTAAGCCCATTATTAAAGTGCTTAATTCTATATAAAGCTGAAGTTTTCCAATTATTGAGTAGCTGAAATACACAATGCTGGTGTATCGAGGTTTATTTTAGGTGGTTTTGCCATGTTTATCATCAGTGTTCCCATTGAAAGAAGAAGTACCTAAACAAAGCAGCCTATAACCTACCTGAAGGTAGCACCACTCGAATATTTCCATCTTTTTGATTTTAATCACTTATAACAGCAAATAGACACTCTGTAGGCACCGTAAAAAACAACAAATAATTTCAAATAAAGCTTGCATTTGCCGAAAAAATTTTTCTAAAAATTTCCGTTTTAATCACCTCATAAACGGATATCACCCATGCTTAAAGACCTACCACTCTCTGAACATATTCACCAACACTGCAATGAAAGTATGGAACGTGCCCTGTTAGCAGAGCGTCATCCTTTGTGGGCTCGTTCATGCCCAGAGTTGAAGGATATCGACTTTATTCGCCTTGGGTTATTACGCTGTATCAGTGTAGTCGATAGTGGTCGCCATTTCCTCCAAACCAATGAACAGATTTATGGCCAGCTGCTTCCCCACTCAACGTATTTTAAATCACTGAAGTCGCATAGACGAACAAGTATGCTTGAGGCATTTGAACAGCAGAGCTACCATCTTCACGCTGAAACACTGCTATCGCAAGGCATTGATTATCTTAAAGCATTCCCAGAACTTGACGAATACACCATAGAAGCAGCGGATGGACATTTTATTGATCATGCCTGCCATACTGAAAAAAACAGCAAGGGGAAAGTTTATGCGGCCGGGGGGATTTACGCGTTGAATCTCAGAAGTGGGTTGCTCAGATTTCTTTGTCTGGTGACAAACGGAACTCAGAGACATCAAGAAATACCTGTGTTACGAAATCATATTGAAAAGCAAAACAAGGGAAATAACAGCTCTCAGAAACATCTCTATGTCTACGATAAAGCCGTCACCGACTTTGTCTGGTGGGATCGGCAGAAACGACATGCTAATTACATGATTTCAATGCTAAAAGAAAATTCAATTGCGACTCTGGTTGAGTCTATCCCTTTTGACTCCCGCCATGAGATCAATACAGGGGTTGAAGCATACAGTGTGTACGAAAACAAGGGCATCAAATTTAACGTGGTGGATTACCGTGATCCAGAAACCGGAAAACTTCACCGGTTTGTGACAACCTTGCCAATGACCATTAACCCTGGAACCATTGCCATGCTGTATTTCAAGCGATGGACGATTGAAAAGACATTCAATAACACTAAAAGTAATTTCAAGGAAACTAAAGCTTGGTCTTCCAATACCCGCTCACTTGAAAATCAAATGCGCCTGACTGCAATGAGCTATAATTTAATGCGCGTGTCGGGGAGTCGCTATTTTTGCGAAAGCTTGTTTTGGGCATCCCAGCCCAAGCAAGCAGCAAAAACTTAACGCGACCACTTATGCCTCCGGCGGCCCCGATTCGTCCTCGTCATCTCGTCCCGACCCAACAAGGGGTCGGAACATAGGCTCCAAATGACTTGACGCCGTGTCGGATGGCCTTTTATTTTGTCTCCACCTTCGCTAACGCTCAGACTCCGACAAAATAACGGCCCTACGGCTATCGCGGACTAAAAATCATCACTTCGCTTAGGCTCCGTTTCCCTGATTTTCAGCGTTAGATGCTGATTCGCGCGTAGCGCGAAGCCATCATCCGAACCGTTTGTTGGACAAGTCCGGCCCGTTCATCACCTTTCATGAAGTACACTATTGAAACCATCAGTGTTCCCCTATCAATTGAGGCCGTGAAACTAACCTCGCCACAAGAGAGCTCATAAAGCACTGTAAAGACATTCCTGTTATTATTGCGTTTTGAACTGCTCGAATGGTATACGAGCTGATACGAGATATTCTTGCCTGGAAAAATAATGGATTCACAAAACGATCTCGTTTTTGGGTCTGTTGCTGCCTTATCTCCAGAGCCTCGCTATATTTTTTATCCGATGGATGAATCAATTCTGGCTGTTGTGTTTTTGAGATCTCTTCAAACACGCGGATTAAATTATAGCTCATTGCAGCCAGGCGCATTTGATTTTCAAGTGAGCGGGTATTGGAAGACCAAGCTTTAGTTTCCTTGAAATTACTTTTAGTGTTATTGAATGTCTTTTCAATCCTCCATCGTTTGAAATATAGCATGGCAATGGCTCCAGGGTTAATAGTCATTGGCAAGGTTGTCACAAACCGGTGAAGTTTTCCGGTTTCTGGATCACGGTAATCCACCACGTTAAATTTGATGCCCTTGTTTTCGTACACTATCGCTGTCAGCCCCGGACGGGCTGATAGTCTCCAGAAGGCGCAGGGAAATTTGCCAATCCGAAGTGCGCGATAGCGCGCGAGGGAGGCTAAAATTTTATCCCGAATAGCCGTAGAGCCATTTGTGGTAGCCATGACTGAGCTGCTTTGTGCTCAGTCTGTGGCGGACGCAGGGCGGCTGGAGCATCTCCTATTCGCTGCGTAGGTGAACGAATTACGGCGACAGGAGTCCCGGAATTTCGTGAGGTAGCATGGCGCGCCTGGCTTCAACTCCTGTATTGATCTCATGCTGGGAGTCAAAAGGGATAGACTCAACCAGAGTCGCAATTGAATTTTCTTTGTAACTACTCAGCGTAATTTAAACTCATAACAGATTGATTTAAAATAATAATTAATGTATCTCTCTGAATTTTAGTCCAATTTTCACCCCTTTTTAAAGGTGAAAATGACTAAAGTCAGGTTAAATTAAAATATATCCATTTGATTTTAAAGTTAAAAAACACGCTGAGTAGTTACTTTTCTTTTAGCATTGAAATCATGTAATTAGCACGTCGTTTCTGCCGATCCCACCAGACAAAGTCGGTGACGGCTTTATCGTAGACATAGAGATGTTTCTGAGAGCTGTTATTTTCCTTCGCTGTCAGCCCCGGACGGGCTGATAGTCTCCAGAAGGCGCAGGGAAATTTGCCAATCCGAAGTGCGCGATAGCGCGCGAGGGAGGCTAAAATTTTATCCCGAATAGCCGTAGAGCCATTTGTGGTAGCCATGACTGAGCTGCTTTGTGCTCAGTCTGTGGCGGACGCAGGGCGGCTGGAGCATCTCCTATTCGCTGCGTAGGTAAACGAATTACGGCGACAGGAGTCCCGGAATTTCGTGAGGTAGCATGGCGCGCCTGGTTTTGCTTTTCAATATGATCTCGTAACACAGGTATTTCTTGATGTCTCTGAGTTCCGTTTGTCACCAGACAAAGAAATCTGAGCAACCCACTTCTGAGATTCAACGCGTAAATCCCCCCGGCCGCATAAACTTTCCCCTTACTGTTTTTTTCAGTATGGCAGGTATGATCAATAAAATGTCCATCCGCTGCTTCTATGGTGTATTCGTCAAGTTCCGGGAATGCTTTAAGATAATCAATGCCTTGCGATAGCAGTGTTCAGAGTGAAGATGATAGCTCTGCTGTTCAAATGCCTCAAGCATACTTGTTCGTCTATGCGACTTCAGTGATTTAAAATACGTTGAGTGGGGAAGCAGCTGGCCATAAATCTGTTCATTGGTTTGGAGGAAATGGCGACCACTATCGACCACACTGATACAGCGTAATAACCCAAGGCGAATAAAGTCGATATCCTTCAACTCTGGGCATGAACGAGCCCACAAAGGATGACGCTCTGCTAACAGGGCACGTTCCATACTTTCATTGCAGTGTTGGTGAATATGTTCAGAGAGTGGTAGGTCTTTAAGCATGGGTGATATCCGTTTATGAGGTGATTAAAACGGAAATTTCTAGAAGAATTTTTTCGGCAATTGCAAGCTTTATTTGAAATTATTTGTTGTTTTTTTACGGTGCCTACAGAGTGTCTATTTGCTGTTATAAGTGATTAAAATCAAAAAGATGGAAATATTCGAGTGGTGCTACCTTCAGGTAGGTTATAGGCTGCTTTGTTTAGGTGCTTCTTCTTTCAATGGGAACACTGATGATCTCATTAGGATTCATATTTAGTTGCATTTAAGGGATGCCTGTACTAGTCATCGCAACAACCCACTACAAATCACATAGAGCCTAAAAAACAAACCAGGAATCCTAACGGCACAAAGCCGTAGGCATAGTTCCAGTAAAAATAATTTCCAGATGGACTTGATAATGTAGAGCTATAAAGCAGGAGAAACTTTTACGCAACACTATGTATCTTGGGGTATGATGGCTTAATAAATTTATAACAGAAAAAAACATTGAATAAAAAAAATAATATTAAAATTATGCAGCAAGGTGCTGAAAATAGTCTGGACTTTAGTAGCATAACTGACCCTTATGCTCAGCGTGAAGCTGAGAAATATGCACAGCCCATACCTAGTCGGGAGTTGATCTTACAACTGCTGGAAAAAGGTGGTCGGCCTGTAGGGCGCAGGCAGATTGCAGAGGCTTTTGCACTGGAATCAGACGACCAGTTAGAAGCTTTACGCAGGCGGCTAAGAGCAATGGAGCGCGACGGGCAGTTATTATTTAATCGTCGTCAGCAATATTGCCTGGTGGATAATCATGATCTGATTCCTGGTCGAATCTTAAGCTATGCCGATGGCTTCGGATTTTTAAGGCCTGATGATGCGGGTGAAGATTTATTTTTATCCCCTAGGGAAATGAATCGGGTGCTGCATAATGACCGTGCTTTAGTACGGGTCTCCGGGGTCGATAGAAAAGGGCGTAGAGAAGGCAAGATAGTTGAAGTGCTGGAACGTAATACTCAGCAAGTTGTCGGGCGTTTTATAAAAGAACACGGCGTACAATTTGTGCAGCCGGATAATAAAAAGATCACGCAAAATATACTGATTCCTAAAGGCAAGGGCGGTGGTGCAAAAAAAGGCCAAATGGTCGTTGCAACGATTATTGAGCAGCCAACATCAAGAAGCCAGCCTATCGGCAAGATTAGCGAGGTGCTGGGTGCACATATGGCGCCTGGAATGGAAATCGATATTGCAATACGCAGTTATGATTTACCTAGTGTCTGGCCGGATGACGTGGTTGAGCAAATTAAGCCATTTGCTAAAGTGGTTTCAGAGGATGCCAAGCAAGGCAGGGTTGATTTACGCGATGTCCCGTTAGTGACTATCGATGGTGCTGATGCGCGAGACTTTGATGATGCAGTATTTTGTAGTAAAACGACCAAGGGTTGGAAGCTTCTGGTTGCTATTGCCGATGTATCACATTATGTACAGCCTGGCAGTGCGCTGGATATAGAGGCACGCAAACGCAGCACCTCGGTGTATTTTCCTGAACAGGTAATCCCAATGCTGCCTGAGGTGTTATCCAATGGCTTATGTTCGATAAATCCGGATGAGGATCGCCTGAGCATGGTCTGCGAGATGCTCATTAATGAGCAAGGGCAAGTGACTCGCGCCAGGTTTTTTGATGCTGTTATGTGCTCGCATGCGCGGTTAACCTACGACAAGGTGTCCGCAATGCTGGAGCATAATCACACTAAATTACGTAAAAAATATAGCGCTGTTTTGCCCCACTTAGAGGAAATGTATGCCTTATATAAGGCCATGCGTGGACAACGTGAAATTCGTGGTGCAATGGACTTTGACACACAGGAAACGCAGATTGTTTTTGGTGCAGACCGAAAGATAGAAAAAATTATTCCGGTGCAGCGTAATGATGCGCATAAATTGATTGAAGAGTTTATGATTGCTGCCAATAGCGCTGCTGCACGCTACTTGAATCGGAAAAAAATGCCGCGCCTGTTGCGCATCCATGAAGGGCCATCAGAAGAAAAAATTCGCAGCTTAAAAATCTTTCTAGGTGAAGTTGGTTTGCATATGGGGGGCGGAGATAAGCCGACACCAGTTGACTATATGCATTTGACCAGCAGTATCAAGGACAGGCCAGATGCGCACTTGATTCAAACCGTGCTTTTGCGCTCTATGTCGCAGGCGGTATATAGCCCGGAGAAAAAAGGCCATTTTGGTCTGGCACTGGATGCATACACGCACTTTACCTCACCGATACGCCGCTATCCTGACTTAATGGTGCACCGGGCTATTCGCCATTGCTTGCAAGGTAAATCACCGGAAAGTTTTTATTGTGGATTCCCCGAGATTGCGACTCTGGGTGAGCATTGTTCAGCAAATGAGCGGCGTGCGGATGAAGCAACACGAGATGTGGTTAGCTGGCTGAAATGCGAATATATGCAGGATAAAATTGGCGAGTCATTTGCTGGTGTTATATCTGCGGTGACCAGTTTCGGTTTTTTTGTCGAGCTATCAGATCTTTATGTGGAAGGACTGGTGCATGTGACGTCTCTAAGGCAGGACTTTTTTAAATTTGACCCAACCAGTCACCAACTAAAAGGGGAGCGTACCGGGGTACGTTATCGGTTGGGCGATAGTGTTAATGTGACGGTTGCCAGCGTCAATCTGGATGATAAGAAAATTGACTTTGACCTGGTAGGTGTGCAGGGTAGAGGTAGTTTGTCAGCGGCCAACAAGAAACCTAAAAAATCCAAATATAAAAAGAGCAAAAGCAAAGCCAGAGCGCGTAAAAAGGTAGCTAAATGAGTGTAGCTAAAATATTTGGCGTACACGCAGCACAGGCAACACTGGATTATGCGCCTACAAAGATCAAGCAAGCCTGGGTAGACCAAAATCGCAAGGATGAGCGTCTACTCTCTTTGCTGAAGGGCTTGCAAAAACATAATATAAGAGCGGAAAAAGCAGACCGTAAGAAGCTGGATAACTTGTCCAAGGGCAGTAATAATCAAGGGATTGTGTTAGAGGTTGAAATGCCCGCGATGCGCTCCGAGAGTGATTTAAATGCAGTAGTAGAAAGCAATAAACAAGTTCCTTTCTGGTTGATTCTTGACCATGTGCAGGATCCACAAAATCTGGGCGCTTGCTTAAGAACGGCAGATGCAGCTGGTGTACAAGGTGTGATTGTAACTAAAGATCAGGCGGTAGGGATAACACCGACGGTATGCAAGGTGGCGAGTGGCGCGGCGGAAACCGTGCCAGTCTACCAGGTGACTAATTTAAGCCGCACTCTAGGTTGGTTGAAGGAGCAGGGCATCTGGATTGCTGGCGCTGCAGGGGAAGCTGAAAAAACGATTTACGAAATGGATGTTAATATGCCGCTGGCTTTGGTGATGGGCGCAGAAGAAAGGGGTATGCGCCGATTGACTCGGGAGCAGTGTGATTTTTTAGTGAAAATTCCTATGCAAGGTAGTGTAGAAAGCTTGAATGTTTCAGTTGCTGCAGGTGTATTGATTTATGAGATTTTTAGACAAAGATTGGGAGCGTAGTGGTGGGCATTTTTGATCAGTTAAGAGTGCAGACAGACGCTGAAAATCATGGAAACGGAGCTTAGCGAAGTGGTGATTTTTAGTCCCTGATAGGCGACAGGGCAATTCGCTGATTCGACGTGTGCTAGCAGCACGCGAGAGGAGCAAGAATTGCATTCCGAATAGCCGTCCAGCCAGTGAGGAAGTAATGACGAAGCGGCTTTTGTGCGTAGTCGTTGCGGACGCAGGGCGTTCAGGGCATCTCCCATCCGCTGCGTAGGTGAGCGAATTATGGCGACAGGAGTCCCGGAATTTCGTGAGGTAGCATGGCGCGCCTGCCAGAAGAAGTATTCTGAACAAAAAGAGGTAGATCAGCAGCAAATACAGGCGCAACGCTATAAAAATGAAATTTTGCCTAAAATGCAGGAGATATTTGCCTATATGCAGGAACTAGTGAAATACTTAAATTATCTTGAAGTGCCGGTGTTGGTATAGCACTATAGTTCGCGCTATCCTGATCTAGGTACCCTGATGCAAAAGGATTACAGGATTAGCACGGATGACTTTGGCGGCCTGGCTGATATAGAAAAAATAAGACATATCGATATAACTTTTTACTGTGCAGGAGAGGGGACGTTTGAGTATATCGTACGTACCAAGGTGGATATTGAGCATGAAATCTCTTTTTTTCATGCCAAGCGGCTGGCTTCTAGTACGAAGAGAGTTCCCGGACATAGGCAAAATGATGCACTTAAGTTCCAGGTATTACGTAAAATACCGGTGCGCTTTCGCTTTGAAGTAGACTATGAAAATTCACTGATCAAGGTGATGATTAATAACTACAGCCATTTTTCAGTGTATACTGAGTCCTGGGAAGCAGATGCTATTGATCATGATTTTCTAGATATGGTGAAGCGCTATTTGCTGCGTAAAGACTCTGAATTTATTAAACCCGATATTACCGATAGTGCGCGTAAGTCTTTGCGTAAAAAGCTGGCAGCGATCAAGAAATCCGAGCAAGGCTTTTGGTGAGTGAATATTTCACACCAAACATTAAGTTACCGGCTTTGCCGGTGTGATGCAAATAGGTACTGCCGTTTCCAGGCGCGCCATGCTACCTCACGAAATTCCGGGACTCCTGTCGCCATAATTCGTTCACCTACGCAGCGGATGGGAGATGCCCTGAACGCCCTGCGTCCGCAACGACTACGCACAAAAGCCGCTTCGTCATTACTACCTCACTGGCTGGACGGCTATTCGGAATGCAATTCTTGCTCCTCTCGCGTGCTGCTAGCACACGTCGAATCAGCGAATTGCCCTGTCGCCTATCAGGGACTAAAAATCACCACTTCGCTAAGCTCCGTTTCCATGATTTTCAGCGAGCGCACATAGTGTTTCGAGAAGTTGCTAAATCAGACAAAACTCACCACGAAGATCATGAAGAAAAAGAAAACAAACTTCGTGTCCTTCATGATCTTCGTGATGAAAATATAAGTCAAAAAGTCTCGTTCACAAGTATTGCGCTCCCGATTCCTGATAGAAAAATAAACCTAATAAATCCTGAACGACTGCTGAATCTGTTCGAATTCATACAGATAGGGTTTTGCAACTTCGTGGTTCGCGGCGATAATCACTAGATCATGGGAGAACACTGACGTGTTATACCAGTTAAAACTACCGTCGATCACTATATAATCATCAATAATACAATATTTGGAGTGGATCGGAGAATAAGGTACTGCGTGGTCGTCCTGCCCATATACCAGCCCTACATGCACGCCAGAATTTCTTAAGCGCTCAATAACCGGTAATAGCGGTCGATTGAGTTCTTCTTCCATGCTACGTTCGATACCAATTTTACCTTGTCTGGCCAAATGTCCATTGAACAGGATATGCACATACACGCCCCGGTTCTTCGCATTAATTAACGCGCATATTACACTGTCATTGTAATTACCTAGTAGTTCACCGATCAGAAACAAGCTAATTTTGATGGAATGGTGAGCACGGTTGATTTCAGCCAGAATAGCATGATGCGGCAGATAGTTTTCACCGCTCTGCATATGATGTCTGCCAAAGGTATACAGTAAATTAAACTGGCTGAAAGGATCGATACCATAGCCTTGAATGACGCCGCCACGCTGGCTCTGAAAAATATTATCCAGCAGTCGGCACATGCCCTGGGAGTGAAAGGTCATGCCGGATTCCCAGTTGGCCCACCAGCGGTCAAAGGTAATATTAAACGATCCGAGGATGCAATCTTCATCATTAAAAATAATGAATTTAGTATGCATATCGGGCTCGACTTCAATTAAATGGTGATCCGGACTGCAGATTACGCCAATCAATTCGACACCTGCGCGTTTTAAGCGCGCATAGTTGTCGCTGTTAGTCATGGTCATTTTGCGCCAGTCTACGATGCACTGCACAAACACGCCCTGTTCGCTGGCATAAATCAGGTGGCTGGCAAAGTCGGCGTCATCGATACAATCGACACTGACTTTAATAGTGCAAAATTTGTCCTGAAATTCGTGTTTATTATGAATAACTTTGTCGATCAGGTCATGGATATAACGCTTGGGATGATACGGATGATTTGGCTGTCCTTTGGTAAATTTAGGTACCAGGTGCAGTGATTCAAAATGGTGATTGATCCAGTCTACATCGGATTGCAATTCATGCTCCTGTAATTCATAAGTGCGGTAGTGGTTCTGGGTGGAATGCAGGCCGTTTATTTCTCGGTATTGCGGGGTATCGGCATCGGGATGTAATTGCCCCCAGTCCATAAAAATATACTCTTTCTCTGAAGCGATCGAGCGCTCATCTTTATGGATAAGAAAGGAGAACTTGACGCAATTGATCACGCCAAAAGAATTGGAATAAGGATGGATATAAAAATCCCGGGTGCGCCGTCTGTGATGATTCCATTTAATATCATAGGCATCGGTATCGACCACATAGGTTTCGCAAATATTATGCTGACGATAGACTTTAAGGATGGCTTTCAGGTTAACCTGCTCGCCATGATACATTTCAAAGTCAATCTTCCCCCAGCGCAGAAAGAACTGATGGTTAAAATCATTAACGCGTGCAAATGATCCGCCCAGCTCACCATGAACTGGTTTGGCAAAGTGCTCAGCTATTTGTTGCATACCATTTCCTTTTTATTTTTATTAAAGGGATTCAAATGTCATTAAGTAACCACAATGATCGGAGACACGGCCATAATCTTCATCTGTAAAAATGACTCTCGCGGAGGTGGGGCGTAACTGACTTTTCTTATGCATGAAAATATAGTCAATCCGGTAATCATCTGCAAGCAGGTCTTGCCAGTGCGCATCGCGTACCTTGAATATTTTATCAAACACGCCCTGTTTATTCACCGCCAAATATTGGTCTTCGTATTCCTTCGATGCAACCACTTGTTGATAGCCATTTGAACCTGCGGTAATATTAAAATCACCGCATAATAAGGTCGCCTTGATATCATTAGTGTTAGTGTTAGTGTTAGTGTTAGCCGCCCATTCACGTAGCCGGTGAAATTGCTCCTGAAAGCCGCCTTCCAGCCAGCTTAAATGCACAGAAAAAACTGTGATAAAACCTATATAGGGTACGGAGACACGAGCAGTGACTACCTTTCTGGAATTAATGTCGTAGATATCCTGGCTGTCAGATACATAGCCAGAGTCCTGATTTGATAAGGGATAGCGACTTAATATTGCCACCCCCTCGCGGTATTTGTCAAAGCCTAGGTGTGACCAGTCGTGATGCAGGTGATATGGCTGTGGTAGGCGTTCATTAATGATTCTGGCAGAATTAGATTCCCAATCGCCCTGGCCATCATTCCAGTTCTCCGCCACTTCTTGCAGACAGACGATATCCACTTCTAGTTCGTGAATAGTGTTGGCAATGGTAGTCAATTTAGCATCCTGATTTTCTTCCTGATAGCAATGCAAGTTTAAGATTAATACCTTGAGTTGCTCGCGCTGAAAGGAATAATTATGCCCTTTATTGTTATCCCAGATTATTTCCTGGCTATTTTCACAGCCAATGGCATATTTTATTTTATATAATTCTGCATGATGGATTTTTCCAATCCAGATTTGCGTACCATATTGGTTAGGGTTGCGCGCATTACTGTGGAATGCTTTATTCCAATACGTGCGCTGCAGTTCACATACCGTTTCCCGGGTGGTTTTCCAGTCATTGGTGGTCCAGTGTATGGTGACTTTTTTTGCAGCAAAAGACTGGTCGACAGCGGCAGTGAGTGTAATGGTTTGCTGCCCAGCTTGTAACTGGTTGCTAAAAGCGGCATTTTGCAGCACCTGCCTATCAGTTAATTGAATGCCGGAATCCGCATCGCTGGTGAAATTATGGCCGTGATTATTGAGTATAAATTCGTTATCAGCCGCCCGGTAACGTATATTAAACTCAATATTTCCTGGCAGAGACTGTTTTTCAGTCAGGTTTAAGCTAATGCTTGCGCGCCAGTACTCCTGGTCATTACCCCGTATGCTGTGAAAATGCGCAGCTAATTCCTGCCAGTTCTTGTCTTCTCCCGCCCAAAAAATATCTACCTGCTTGTTATAGTCGATATTTTCCAGCGCCAGGAAGAAGGTTAATTGTTGTTGTACCTGCTTAGCTTTGCGAACAATGACATTTTCCACATAGAGCAATTGGATTTTATTCATGCTTAACGGTACTCCTTACTAGTCATTGTTGTTAACGGCATTACTTTGTCCTTTTGGGCAGATAATAATTGTGGAAATCAAGCTCGGGGAAAACATCATCTAAAATTTCCAGGGCAGTTAAATTACGCTCATCAATTGCATTATTACGAATACTATCACGTAAGTAATTAAATCTCGCTAAATGGTCAGTGATTCGCTTTGTGGCATATTCAACAGTGGTGCCAGTTTGCATAATAAATGGCCAGTCCGATGCTTGTGCCAGTAATAGCGAACGTGCCGCCTGATTTAAGGTTCTTGCTTGCAAAGGACTGGTCTTGACCTTGTGAAAAACTGTTGCTAGTTGCTCCATATCTGCCCCAGCTTTATGTAATAAAGGGTAGATCCAGTCATTGGTTTCATTAATCCAGAAGCTCGAATATCCCTGGTCACCCCAGGTAGACGCAGAGGGCGTTGCTTGCTGATGAGCTGGAATCTGCTGTAAATAATCAGTGCAGCTAGTCGTTGTTATCCGGTTGCTATCTTCATCCGCAAAACGCAATACCCATTCCAGCCAGTGCGGCCCTTCAAACCACCAGTGGCCGAATAACTCTGCATCGTAGGGTGATACAATTACTGGTGGGCGGTCCATAGCCGGACTTATCCTGTTGATCTGCAACTGGCTCTTGCTGATGAAGTCGTGGGCATGTAATTGGGCTTTATGCAGTGCCTGTCTGGGCTGGTATATTTCCTTAGGCAGGTCTGCGCCGGTGACCCGGTGATATTTAATCCCGGTATTGATGCGGATATGCCCATCCAGGATATGCGGGGCAATATAATCCATATCCAGATCGAAACCGATATCACTATAATATTCACGATAATCATAGTCGCCCGGATAGCCTTCATGAGAGCTCCAGACTTGACGTGATGATTCTGGGTCGCGGGCAAATGCCATTACATTATTGCCACAATCTAGCGGTGCGTAGACGCTATTTCGAGGTGGTATGCTGGCATTCTCGATGCCATGGGAATCAACAAAAAAATAATCAATGCCTGCATTTTTCAGGTGCTTTTCCAGCCCCGGGTAATAACCGCACTCGGGTAACCAGAAGCCTTTAGGGGGAAGGCCAAGATGCGCTATAAAGGTTTCTACGCCTGTATTGATTTGATTACGCACAGCGGCTTCGCTCTTATTAAGTAAAGGTAAAAATCCGTGGGTGGCTGCGCAGGAGATTAATTCCAGATTGCCAGTGGCATTAAACTGCTTAAAAGCAGTTAATAAATTACAGTCGTACTGGTTTGCAAAAATATCTCGCGTATCCAGGTAAAATCGGCGGTATAAGCGGGCTAGCTTTTGATATTCAGGCGTATTTTTGCTGCGTACAATTTCTTTCTCAGCCAGTGCCAGGCGGTTATCAATATAGCTGAGGTAGCGCGACTGCAACAAAGGGTCACTGAGCATTAAAATAAGTGGCGGTGACAGCGACAGGGTTAATCTATAGTTAACGCGATCCTGGCGCAAGCGTGTTAGCGAACGAATAAGCGGCACATAACATTCGGTAATCGCCTCAAAAAGCCAGATTTCCTCGAAAAAACTGTCGTATTCCGGGTGACGCACAAACGGCAAGTGCGCATGCAGAATGATGCTGAGAAAGCCTCTTTCCATGTGCACTAGGATAAACGACCGTGACCAGATGTATTTTTCTGATTATTGCTGATATTTGTCGAGCGAGTTTGTGGCTTGCCAGCTTGCATAGGCTCAGTTGATCGCTGCAATATTGCATCAGCTTCAATGTCGAAGAGAGGCTGATGAACTTTTAAATCGTATCCGTAGCCTTTAAAGTTCTGCAAAATCAATGTTTCGGAATAAGGCTCTGCCGGGGGAGGCATAACGATAGTGAGCTTGTCCGGTAATTGTTCTGTTACCAGAGTAGGGGCATTATTTTCTAGGTAGTCTAGCGGTAACTGGCATGGAACCTGTGATTGATCTGTAGCAAAGATTGCTTGCTGTTGTGTATCGGTTTGCGGCATATTCACAAGGTCATTGGCAATGTTTTCAGTTGCCGGGTGCTCACGTGGTACATGAATGGTGTCGGATGAGGCTAAAGGGCTAAAACTATGATCAGCATTGATCTCGCCAATAACTGCGGAATAGGCAGATGCGGCGAGCGGCAAGTGAATTTTCTGTTGTTTTTGCAAGCCTTCAACCGTAATGTCAAAGCTTAATTTGATATTCTCGGGATCTGTGTCAGATTCAGTCAAAGAATAAATTCTCAGGGCTAGGGGCTTGTCTACATGCTCTATGGTCTGGTCCGTTTCATGCTGTTTTAAATTCCAGTAGGCATACAAATTAACCGGGTCAACCGGCATTAACACGAGTTCTGGTTGATGGTGAGAGTCGTATGGCGCATATTCCTGAGTGATTTTCTCGCTAATATCTAGCAAGCTTTGTTGTGATAGTTTGCAGTGAGGGTCGTGTTTTGATTGCCAAAGCTTCATTTTTAAATAAACTAGTATGCGAGCGCTTGATTATATTTTACTAAACTACTGTGTACAACACTGAAGAAGGTTTGCTGTTACTCGATGTTCAAGTTTTTCCATCCCATTGCCATCAAACTCTTACCTTCACCCAGCACAACAATACTTTAATGATGCTGTTGGCCCTAAGCGACCTAAATCTCTGCCAATCATATGTTTTCCTGATGGCATCAGTTGAAACACATCCTTTATTAATTCACCTAACTCTTTCAGCTTATCACCAGGATCTGGAAACTCTAGCAATGACGTGATGAACTCAAGCAGTACATCCATTTGAGACTTGCGCTGTAAGCTTCCTAGGGTATACGCAGGTAGTTTGCTTTCAATGCGGGCTATTTGCTCTGGGTGAAGGAGAAGGCAATGGTCAAACAAAAGACTCAAAATCAGGCCACGGCTTGATCCCTCTTCATCTAATTGTTTGGCCTCACGCCCCCATCCTTCATAAAGCTTCCAGTCCTCAAAGAAAACCTCAATCAGCCATCTCAACGTATAGGCTTGAATAATATCTTGTGTGCGCCAAGTCAGGTCTGTCGCCACTAAATAGCGATAGTAGTTTTCACCGTCATATTTTAAGGCAATGACAAAGCGTTTTTTACTGTGAGAACTCACCTTTAATCGTGCACTGCTGACAGTCACTTTAATCTCTTTGCCGCCACGTACACGTATTATCTGATCAATGCCTTTGTTAATCGAATTAAAGTAGCTCTCGACTGACCTTATTCTACCTCTATATTCAATATTTTGGTTTTTACGTAATTGGCTAATCACCTGCGAGCCTCCAGATTCTTTAGCGGCTTCGTCCATAAAGGCTTTTTCACCATACAGCGCATCAGCCAGTACGCCTTTAATTTTAATCAGGCTATGCGCAACTTTAAACTCTTTTAATAAGCCTAATGCAATCTCTGTTTTGGTCGGGTAGGCACTGTCACGTTCAGGCTTAATAGGCCGATCTTTTTTTGCTATACCGCTCTTTTTCAACCGTTTATCTTCTTTATCCCACTGCTTTAAGGCTGGATCCGGCATATAAAAGAAAAAACCGACAGGCACTGTAATGGATGAGGTAACTAGCAGCAATAATACTATCGTTTGTCCATTAACATACCCGCCGGAGCCTTTGTGTTTCTGCTTGTAAACTTTATAAATACGTTTTGTAGACTTAGATCGTGCTCGGTCTGATTCATCAAAGGCCAACACACCTTCAGTAATGCCATAACGTTTTAAAATTAAGACCACACTCACCCGTAGCAACCAGTCCCAGGGTATACTTGCTTTACGAAACACCCAGGATAATGCGGCTACTTTGCAATCTCCAAGGCTTGCTCGCTCAAACTTAGCCCAGCAAACAGAGTTCATTAGCAGTATGCCCGTTAAACAAGTGCCCAACCAAGCGGCTTGAATCCGTGTCAAAGCGGCTCCGGGTTTTAGCTGATTGAGCGCATCATTTAAATCGTCAATATAGCTTTGGATAAAGGTGGCTGGGGCATTCATTAACATGGGCTTACACCGATAAAATTACAACAACCTCAGAATACCTGATTTTACCTTCTCAATATCAAAAACTTGAACATCGAGTGTTAGTTTTAATAGAGGTGTCCTTAATAACTGAAGTTTCCCAATAATTATTTATGGTAAAATTGAAACTATGCTACAACTATATGAAAAAAATAGTCTTTTCATTCGTTTCAAATGCTATTGCCTAAGGGGAATTAAGTAGGGGTTTGCTATAAACATGGCAAAACTACCTAAAATAAACCTCGATACACCAGCATTGTGTATTTCAGCTACTCAATAATTGGGAAACTTCAGCTTAATAAAAGATGTTGTTGGTATGTGTGGCGCGCTATGTACAGTACGTGTAAATTAGCTTGGGCGCTAAAGATTATACAAGTTACCTATAGACTTTCAGAAAATTAATTTCCGAACAAACAAAAACGACAGAGGGGAAACTGGCTTATAATTTTCGTCCCAACACTAACGGAAACAGTCAAAAATGGTATCCCTCACTTTTTCAAAGTCAATTGTAGACCGACTAAAAAAAATATGGCGACAGCTCTCAAGCTAAGTAATATTTGTTTATATCGATTAACTCAAGCTTTACTCTGGTTCAGTGAATGCATGGGAATCAAAGAAATAGCACGCCTAATGGGAGTCTGTGAAAAAACCATTATAAATTGGCTGAAAACATTCATGCATAAAGGTGTCGGTTGGTTAATAGGGCAACACTATCAAGGACGTGGTCGGAAGTCAAAGTTAACTAAAGACCAGAAAAATAGATTGGTTGAGTTGATAAAGAAAGGCCCAGAAGACAATGGATTTCATTGTGGAATATGGAATACTGCGATGATTGCCGAGCTTATTTGGTTAAAATTTGAAGTTCGTTATAACTTGAACTATTTATCAAGCCTAATGAAAAAACTGGGCTTCAGTTATCAAAAAGCTCGTTTTGTGACTGATCGCCAAGAAGAAGAAAAGTACGAGCTTGAAAGAAAAACGTGGCTGGAAGAAACATTGCCTGCCATTATGGAAAAGGCGGTAGAAGAAAAGAGTGTCGTTTTATTCGGTGATGAGGTGTCATTTGCTATGTGGGGTTCATTGGCACGAACCTGGGCTCCAATAGGAGAGCAACCCACAGTGAAAACATCAGGGATTCGAAAAGGGTTGAAAATGTTTGGTACGATCGAACTCGAAGGAGGGAGTTTTCAATACCGAGAATCATTGGCTTATGAGATAAAACCAAAGTCACTTAGACTTTTAAAAGAAGCTGGGCTGCCTCAAGAATTTTTAGCTATTCTTAAAAGCTTAAAAAATGAGAAATATCCAACACAGAAGCTTTTTATGGAAGCGATATATTCTATTGCCGACAACGTCTTAATCGAGAGTTATAAGCCAATGATATTACAACACGCTGAAACATCTGGGCGTTTTAATGGTGAAAGCTATGTTGAGTTTTTAACACAATTGCTGGCTTATTATAAAGGCAAGATTATTCTAATTGAAGATGGTGCCCCGTATCATGGAAGCGGTGTTATTAAGGAATTTAAGTTAGCTAATGTAGATCGTTTGACAGTAGAACGTCTCCCTGCGTTCTCGCCGGATTTTAATCCGATTGAGAAATTATGGAAAAATACGAAACGCGATTCGACTCATATGAAGTATTTTAAAACTTTTGAAGATCTTCATGATTCAGTTGTGCAAACTTTTAACACTTATATGCATGATGCCAGTAAAGTGATTTGTGTTATGCAAAAATTGCGGAAAGATTTCGTTGTTACCGCCTAAGTTTAAGCGCTCCAAATTTGGAAATTATTTATCTGAGAAACTATAGGTGTATGCAAGTGGTGGTATAAAGGCGTGGATGTTATCTATATCACTTTTTCAAATATTGATGCGGATATAAATGAAGTACCAGTGCCTTTACTTGTAAACCTGAAAAATAATTTGCTTATAAATTATAGGGTTATTGGGCAATGATGGCGGAATGTTGATGGCTGAATTATTATCTTTAATATGCCAGAAAGTCTTTACTGGCAACAGCTCGCATAATACCCTAAAAAACATATCATTTTTATTTAACATAATTATTTGACGAAAAAGCTATAACCGTGCATATACTGGGCAGCGCGCTTTCCTGGGAAGTGTGGGTTTACTATAAGAATAAAGAGGAATGAGTATGGAATTAATTACGACGAGTCTCGGCTTTGAAATGCTTTTGCGTTGGGGACATTTTATGGCGGGAATTACCTGGATAGGGTTACTGTATTATTTTAACTTCGTTCAAACTGAATATTTTAAAGAAGCAGAGCCTGCATCAAAGTCTGATGCGATACAAAAGTTAGTACCCAAGGCACTATTGTGGTTTCGCTGGGGTGCGATGTTTACTTTAATCACCGGCTTGGGAATCTTCGCTATACGGGGTGGCGGGATGTCTATGGATATTTATGTAGGCGCGTTACTCGGATTGTTTATGTTTTTAAATGTCTGGTTAATCATCTGGCCTAGTCAGCAAATTGTTATAGCTTCGGCTACACAAGTGGCGGAAGGCGGCGAAGCGTTGCCAGAAGCGGCAGGTGCATTGGCAACTGCAGGCCTGGCTTCAAGAACTAATACCTTATTTTCTATTCCAATGCTATTTTTCATGGGTGCGTCAGCGCATTATCCGCATAGTTTTAGCATATTGGCATTTATTGTTGCCGTTGTTGCTATCGTTGCACTAGAGTTTAATGGAGCATATCCTGCTATTAAGCATATAGAGGCATTCAAAAAACTGCCTGAAGGCGGCAATATGAAGCTTTACACTAGTGTTAATGGTGTTATCTATAGTGGTCTTGGCTTAACAGTTTTCTTATTTCTGATTTTAGACTTGTTATAAGTCATACAATGACGTTTGTGCGGTAGTTTGTACTTATGAGCTACCGCATAAATCGTCACCTAAATTTTTCTACACTGTTGCTAATTTGCCAATAGTTGCTTTAGCTCATCAATAAAAGACTGCTGTTGCTCAGGGCTGATCAGTTGCCTATCTTGCGTGGTCAGGGTAAACATATCTTCTGCACGGCTGCCGATAGTGGTGATCTTTGCATTCAACAGGTTAAAGTGATACTTGCGGAATAGCCGGCCTAATTTTGATAATAGCCCAGGGTGATCTGTAGTTACCAACTCTAAAGTATGATGGCGGTTTTGTGGATCTTGCCGAAAATGCGCTTTTGTTGCGATCGGGAAGTACTCGGCCTGGCGTGATGGGTGGTTTATGTTAAGCACTTGCCTGCTGGACTGTCCATGGAGTTGCTGGTTTACGGTGGCGCAAATATGTAGCTCCCGGCGTAGATCACTGATCGGCTCACCCGATTGCTCTAATACCTGAAAGCTATTCAGTGCGTATTGATTTTGCGTACTAATAATCCGTGCATCCAGAATGGTCAGACCAAGTTTGTCTAGCGCAGCTGTTGTGTTTGAGAATATATAGCCCTCCTGCTGGTCGCGTGCGTAGATAAAGATTTCGGCGCTACCACGCTGGTTTTGCGGGCGTAACAGTACCAGTGGCAAATCTTGTTCTGAACAGTTTTTAATGGCAATTGTATGCCAGATGATTTCATTGGAATAATAGCGCAGGAAGTAATCCGAGCTAATATGCTGCCATACTTTACCTATGCTGCTCTCCGATAGCCCTTTTCTGATCAGTTCTTTACGCGCTTCGGCTTTAGTTTCATTGATAGTGTCTTGCTGATTTATCGGGTTTTCCAGGCCGCGCCTCAAGGCATTGAGGGTTGCGGTATACAGCTCTTTCAGCAAGGAGTCTTTCCACGAAGTCCAGAGCTTTGGGTTGGTTGCCCGAATATCAGCGACGGTTAGCAGGTATAGGTAGTTCAGGTTTTCTGCTTTGCTAACTTTGGTCGAAAATTCATGGATGACTTCCGGATCGCTAAGGTCCTTGTGTTGGGCTGTGGAGGACATGATCAGGTGGTTTTTGACTAGCCAGCAAATCAGTAGGGTATCGTGCTCTGAAATATTATGATCTATGCAAAACTGCTCTGCTATCACCTGTCCTAGTTCAGAGTGATCGCCTTTTTTTCCCTTGGCTATATCATGAAATAAACCGGCGATATAAAGAATATGGGGCTTGGGAATTAACAGAAAAATATCATTGCAAAAAGGCAGTTCGTTATTATGTTTAGCCAGGGCAAAGCGACGCAGATTACGGATGACAAACATTGTATGTTCATCAACAGTATAGATATGAAATAAGTCGTATTGCATACGCGCGACTATGTTGGCAAAGCCTGGTAGGTAGGTAGGCAGTAATCCATAGCGATTCATGCGCCGTAACACGGTGGTAATCCCGCGTGGCTGATGCAGTATATTAATAAAAATCTGGCGATTTTCCGGGTCTTTACGGAAGTTGTCATCGATCAGATGCAGGTTACTTCTAATCAGCCGGATTGTGGTCGCTCTGATGCCTTTTAGAGATGGTATTTTTTGCAGCAGGATAAATATTTCTAAGAGTGCGTGCGGATGAGTTTGAAAGGTGGTTGCACTGCGCGCCGCAATATATCCGGCTATGCTGTCAAATCTTTGGTTGATGACCTTCGCCTGATACGCTTTGCCGTCGTGTGGTAGGCAGTATTCATTGAATAACTGCAACAGCATTTCATTCAAACGCTCCAGTTGCATGACTGTTTTAAAATAATGCTGCATAAATTGCTCTATGCCAGCGTTATTTTGCTGCTCGGTAAAGCCGAATAGCGAGGCTATATCCCGCTGGTAATCGAATAATAAGCGGTCTTCGCAGCGGTCAGTCAGTAAATGCAGAGCAAAGCGAATTTTCCATAATAATTCCTGTGCAGCATGCAGTTCCTCATACTCTGCTAGTGGGAGAAAATTGTGTTGAGTTAATTCGCTTAGGGTTTTGCAATGGTAGTGGTGCTTAAAAACCCAGCCTAAAATTTGCAGGTCGCGCAACCCCCCAGGACCTTCCTTTATATTAGGTTCTAGATTGTAGACGGTATTATGGTATTTGGTGTAACGTAATTGTTGTTCTGCAATTTTTGCATCATAAAAGTCTTTGGATGACCAGGGGCGAAGCTTTGTTAGCTGGGTGTTAAAGTCTGAGAGCAACTCAGCATTGCCTGCGAGATGTCGGGACTCCATCAGGTTAGTGAGTATAGTTTGATCGTCGCTACAGGCTTGAATGCACTCGGAGGTGCTACGCACGCTTAAGCCTAGCTTTAGGCCTATATCCCAGAGAAAAGTGCAGAGCTTGCTGAGTTGCTGCTTGTCTTGTTCCGGTGTCTGGTCGTGGAACAGCAGCAGAATATCAATATCGGAATGGGGGAACATCTCCTGGCGACCATATCCGCCAACAGCGATCAGGGCAAAATTTTCAGTATTCTGAGTGATAAAGCGATTCCATAGCATGCTCAGTGCTTTATCTACAAACAGTGACTTGGCGTGTAAAAAATCTAGTATCGGCTTGTCTGGTGAAAAAGTTTCTTTCAGATAGTTGTTGTGGTGCTTGATGGCCTGTTTGATTTGCCTGGCATTATTTAGGTTCTGCTGGTTAAAAGTATTCACTGTTCTTCTTTGCGTAAAGTCAGGATTTCATGTCCCGTAGGGGTGACCAGGATAGTATGTTCCCACTGTGCCGAGAGCGAGCGATCTTTGCTTACTGCAGTCCAGCCATCTTTTAATACTTTGATATGGCGCTTGCCAATATTGATCATAGGTTCAATGGTGAGAATCATGTTTTCTTGCAGGGCAATGCCGGTGCCTAGCTTACCATAATGTAAAACCTGAGGTTCTTCATGAAATTTTTTGCCTATGCCATGACCGCAAAACTCACGCACCACAGAATAACGATTTGATTCGGCATGTTTTTGTATGGCATAGCCTATGTCGCCCAATGTGCACCCAGGTTTGACTTGCTTTATTGCCAGCATTAAACATTCCTGAGTGATTTTGCACAGACGCTTGGCGTGTGGGGAAACTTCGCCCAGGTAAAACATTTTACTGGTATCGCCATGATATTCGTCTTTGAGTACAGTAATATCCACATTGACAATATCCCCCTTTTTTAACTTTTTATCATTAGGTATACCATGACAAATAGTATAATTGACGGAGGTACAAATTGACTTTGGAAAACCTCGATAATTCAGTGGTGCCGGAATCGCGTCCTGTTCATTAATGATGTAATCATGACAAAGTTGGTCAATTTCATTGGTCGTAATGCCCGGTACTATATAGGGTTCAATGAACTCCAGTACTTCTGAAGCCAGCTTACCAGCGAGGCGCATTTTTCCAATTTCAGCTGCTGTTTTAAGGGTGATGGTCATGGTTGTAAGCTTAATGAATGTAAGTGAGCAAGTATGTTAGCAGACTTTAGGGATGGTGGAGCTTTAACAGTTTTTTCGTTGTTGTAAAAAGATAAATATGATATAAAGGTAAGTTCATTAGTGTTTTGCGTGATTAGAAAGATAGTTGTGTGAAGCGCGTTAAAACTCACATCTATCGTCACAGTTGGTAGGGTGCCAGTTTTTTAAACTGGTTTCCAGCTGGGGTAGGTGGAGGCGTAACCCTTTCGGAGAAATTCCGAAAATTATTGGAGAAGAAAATGGCCGCAGTATCAATGCGTCAAATGTTAGAAGCGGGTGTTCATTTTGGACATCAGACTCGTTACTGGAACCCGCAAATGGCACCTTATATTTTTGGTGCACGCAGCAAAATTCATATCATTAACCTGGAAAAAACACTTCCGTTGTTTAATGATGCAATGAATTATGTTGGGCAAATGACAGCAAACAAAGGCAACATCCTGTTTGTTGGAACTAAAAAATCTGCACGTAAGGCAGTTGCCGAGCAAGCTGCTCGTTGTGGTATGCCGTACGTAAACCACCGTTGGTTAGGTGGTATGCTAACTAACTTTAAAACGATTAAAAAATCAATTGCTCGTTTAAAAGAACTGGAAGCAATGAAAGTCGATGGAACTATGCTGCAAAAATTTAGCAAAAAAGAGGCGCTAGGTATGGAGCGTGAACTTGAAAAGCTGGAGCGTAGCCTGGGTGGTATTAAAGATATGCGCGGTACACCGGATGCAATTTTTGTACTGGATGTTGGTTATGAAAAGAATGCACTAAGCGAAGCGAGAAGATTAGGTATCCCGGTTATTGGTGTTGTTGATACTAATAACTCACCTGATGGAGTTGATTATATTATTCCTGGTAATGATGATTCAATTCGTGCCGTTAAGCTGTATACGGAAAGCATTGCAACTGCTATTTTAGAAGCGAAAGCAGCAAGACTCGATGTCTCTGCTAAAGCGGATGAATTTGTAGAACAAGTAGCGGACGCTGAATAAAACAGTTTGCAACAATCCGCAACTGAACAGTTGCGGATTGCTTTGTTTTTTTGACGCCTCCATTTGGGGGCGTTTTTATAGAATTAGACCTGAGTCTGCTGGCGCGTGATGTCACTGAGGTAGGTTAAAGTATTTAAGGGTTAAGAGCATGAGTGTTACTGCGGCAATGGTTAAGGAACTGCGTCAAAGAACGGGTTCTGGCATGATGGAATGTAGAAGAGCATTGGTTGAAGCCAATGCTGATATGGAGTTGGCGATTGAAAACATGCGTAAAGCAGGTTTGGCAAAAGCAGATAAAAAATCGAGTCGTGTTGCTGCCGAAGGGCGCATAGCTGTCGCGCAAAGTGCAGATACTAAAAACGCGGTGATTATCGATGTGAATAGTGAAACTGATTTTGTTGCTAAAGGTGATGCTTTCAAAGAGTTTGCTAATGCAATTGCAGCCGCAATTCTGGTAGCAGATGTTAGCACGGTAGAAGAAGCCCAGGAACTCAAGCTTGCGGATGGTAAAAGCATAGATGAAACACGTCGCGGCTTAATTTCTACTTTGGGTGAGAATATCACTTTAAGACGCTTCCAAAAGGTGGCTAGCGAGGGCGGCACTGGTTTTTACCTGCATGGAGAGAAAATTGGCGTATTAGTAGAATTAGCCACAGCAGATGCGGAACTAGCTAAAGATGTTGCTATGCATATTGCTGCAAGTAAACCTATGTGTGTTGCTGAAGCTGATGTACCTGCAGAAACTGTGGAAAAAGAAAAAGCGATCTTTGTTGCGCAGGCTGAAGAAAGTGGCAAGCCGGCAGAAATTATTGAAAAAATGATTGGCGGTCGTATTCGTAAATTCCTGGCCGAAGTAACGCTGGAAGGTCAGGCATTTATTAAAGATGATAAAGTCACTGTGGGCAAACTGGTAAGTGGAAAAGGCAATAAAGTTCTAAGTTTTTATCGCTTTGAAGTGGGTGAAGGCATAGAAAAAGTGGAAGAAGATTTTGCTGCTGAGGTAATGGCGCAAGTTAGAGGCGGTTAATAACGCTTTAGATCTTCATTAAAGCAGCTGTGTTAAAGCATAGTAGTTAGCCAGCTGCTTTAAAAAACCGTAGAGATATACAGTATAGATAAATACAGGAGTGTTGCAGACATAGATTAAGGATAAATCTATGCGCTGCCGTTTATAGAAATACAGATTTAAAAAATTCTAATCATTAGCCAGAACAGGAGACATTGATGACTAAACTTATTTGCCAAAGAATCATGCTTAAATTAAGTGGCGAAGCGCTAATGAGCGAGAATGGCGGGAATATCGATGCTGCAATCTTAAAGCGCCTGGCGACAGAAATAAAAGACCTCTGTGATGCAGGTGTACAAGTTGGCTTAGTTATCGGTGGTGGAAATATATTACGCGGTGCAGAGCAGGAAACTGAAGGCCTGAACCGTGTTACTGCAGATCAAATGGGGATGCTGGCCACGGTGATGAATGCCTTGGCAATGCAGGACTCGCTGGAATTTTTAGGTCAGCCTGTCAGAGTGATGAGTGCGCTGCAAATCAATGAGGTTTGTGAAGATTATATCCGCAGAAAGGCGGTTAGGCATTTAGAAAGAGGGCGTGTAGTGATCTTTGCTGCAGGTACCGGGAACCCTTTTTTCACTACTGATTCGGCAGCCAGTTTGCGGGCAATAGAGATTGATGCGCAGCTGATGATAAAGGCGACCAAGGTGAAAGGCGTTTATTCGGCTGATCCAGAAAAAGTGGCGGATGCGGTTTTTTATCCGACACTCACTTATGATGAAGCATTAGATCAGCGCCTGAACGTTATGGACACAACGGCATTAGTGTTATGCAGGGATAATCATTTGCCCATGCGGGTGATGAATATTTTTGAATCAGGTGAAGTGATGCGCCTGATGCAAGGTGAAGAGATAGGCTCTCTGATAGAGCGAGGATAATAATAATGATTAGTGATATTCAACAAGACGCATCCAGCCGGATGGATAAGAGCATCGAAGCTCTGAAAAAAAGTTTTACTAAAATAAGAACAGGGCGCGCGCACCCCAGCTTGCTGGATCAGGTAGTGGTTTCTTATTATGGTGCGGATACACCTTTATCTCAGGTCGCGAATGTAACGGTTGATGATTCACGTACATTGGCGGTAACGCCCTGGGAAAAAAGTCTGATGCAAGCGATAGAAAAAGCGATTATGTCCTCGGATCTGGGTTTGAATCCGGTGACTAATGGCAATATTATTCGTGTGCCACTGCCGATGCTGACAGAGGAACGTCGACGAGACCTGGTTAAGGTTGTTAAAGCCGAAGCAGAAAATGGCCGCGTGTCGATTCGTAGCATCCGTCGTGATGCAAATACTGAAATTAAAGAAGCCTTAAAAGAAAAAATGGTATCTAAGGATGAAGCGCACTCAGGTGAAGAAAAAGTGCAGAAAATTACCGATGATTACATCAAGCAGGTAGAACGGCTTTTAGAGGAAAAAGAGGCGGATTTACTGTCGATATAAGGGACCTGATTATGCAAAATGAACCAGGCGATAAGGATAAGTCTCGCTACCCCAGACATATTGCCATTATTATGGATGGTAATGGTCGTTGGGCTCAGCAGCGCCATTTACCTCGGATTATGGGTCATCCAGCTGGGGTTAAAGCGGTTAAACGAGTGGTTCAGTTTTGTGCGGAACAGGAAATACAGGTACTCACCTTATTTGCATTTAGCAGTGAGAACTGGCGCCGCCCTAAAGATGAAGTTTCCAAGCTTATGAGTCTGTTTATGATGACCATGCAAAAGGAAGTCAATCGGCTGGATAAAAATAATATTCGCCTGCGCTTTATCGGAGAGCGTGCTGATTTTTCTGAGAAAATTCAGCAGAAAATGGCAGACAGTGAGCAGCAAACGGAAAATAATACCGGTCTAACGCTGGTTATAGCCGCAAATTATGGCGGGCATAGGGATATAACACTGGCGATGCAGGTAATTGCGCAACGGGTTAAAGAGGGAATTATTCAGCCAGAGGACATCGATGAAAGCATGATTGCCAATGCCTTATCTATTCCGGACTTACCTGACCCTGATTTATTCATTCGTTCGGGTGGTGAGGAACGCGTCAGTAATTTTCTATTATGGCAGCTGGCTTATACCGAATTTTATTTTACTTCCGAACTCTGGCCAGACTTCAAAGCGGAAACTATGCAGGCAGCGATCGATGATTTTCTCACTCGCGAGCGGCGCTTTGGCCGAACCAGCGAACAAGTGCAAAACCTGTCGAGCTAGTACAGCACTGTGTTAGACGGTTCAATAGATGTGTGTTGTATTTTAAATCATTAGCTTATGAAACTGAAGTTTCCCAATAATTATTTATGGTAAAATTGAAACTATGCTACAACTATATGAAAAAAACAGTCTTTTCATTCGTTTCAAATGCTATTGCCTAAGGGGAATTAAGTAGGGGTTTGCTATAAACATGGCAAAACCACCTAAAATAAACCTCGATACACCAGCATTGTGTATTTCAGCTACTCAATAATTGGGAAACTTCAGTTTACTGTTTACCTGTCTTTGTTATAACCCCTTTCAGAAAAAATAATAAAATATGTTACTTCAACGCATTATTACAGCTTCGATCCTGGCCCCCTTGGTGGCATTGGCTGTGTTTAAATTAGACCACCTTTATTTTTCAATCTTGTGGGCGGTGATTATGCTTATTGCCGCCTGGGAATGGGCAAACCTGGCAGAGGTTAAGTCATTCCTGGGAAAGCTTGCATTTTTATTTGCGCTGGTGTTGCCGATGTTATTTCTGCACTTCTGGACTTATGTCCTGGAAATCATCACCCAGTTAACGGATTATCCTGAAATTAGAAATTATTCAGGAATAATAGAGTCGTTGATGATTCCTATTGTGCTGTTCTGGTTCTGGATGATGCTTAAAATCCGCAAATCTGGTGCTGAATTATTAGAAATGCAATTAAGCAAGGGTAAGAAGTTATTTATTGGTGGCTTTGTCTTAGTGTCGGCATGGTTCTTTTTAACCCGGCTAATGATATTAGAAGAGCCACCGATGACGATGTATTTATTTTTATTAATCTGGGCGGCTGATGTAGCTGCTTATTTTGCAGGTAAAAAATTTGGTATTACCAAGTTAGCAATTGAAATAAGCCCGGGCAAAACTGTGGAAGGCATGTATGGCGCGATAGCTTCGGCTATAGTCATGGGTTTATGCTTTACCCTGTATTTCAATTTTTCTGCATTAACCATAATCGATTTTATTCTGTTGTCGGTGATTACCGTTATGGTTTCTATCTATGGAGATTTGTTTTTCAGTGCGGCAAAACGTATCCGGGGGGTCAAAGACAGTGGCTCTATATTGCCGGGACACGGTGGCATTCTGGACCGACTAGATAGCTTTATTGCGGCAATCCCGGTGTTTTATGCCGGAGTTTGGTTTATTAGATGGATGTACTCATGAAGGGCATATGTATATTAGGAGCAACGGGCTCTATCGGTGTTAGTACTTTAGATGTTGTTAAGCGTCATGATGACCAATATCGGGTCGTTGTACTTACGGCAAATACTAATATTTATGCTTTATTTAACCAGTGTATGGAATTTAAGCCTGACTATGCGGTGGTGGTTAACGAGGCAAAAGGCGAAGAATTTAAAGCCCAGATAGTCGGTACTAAAATTGCTGATATGACTGTGTTGATTGGTGCAGAGGCGCTGGTCACAGTGGCGACTCTGGACTCAGTTGACTCGGTGATGGCGGCGATAGTCGGTGCGGCCGGGCTGCTCTCTGCTTTAGCTGCGGCACAAGCGGGAAAAACAGTATTATTGGCTAATAAAGAGTCGCTGGTGATGTCGGGTGATATTTTTATGCAGGCAATTAAAGACGCAGGTGCAGTATTATTACCGATTGATAGCGAACATAACGCCATCTTTCAATGCATGCCTGCTAATTATACAGCCGGGCATGATGCGCCGACAGCCAGACGTATTTTGCTCACTGCATCGGGTGGCCCGTTTAGAACAACGCCGTTAAAAGACTTGTCTAAAGTCACGGTGGCGCAGGCTGTTGCGCATCCCAAATGGGATATGGGCAGAAAGATTTCAGTTGATTCTGCGACCATGATGAATAAAGGTCTGGAATTAATCGAAGCCTGTCTACTATTTAATATGCGTCCAGAGAAAATCCAGGTGGTAATTCATCCGCAAAGCATTATTCACTCAATGGTGGATTATGTCGATGGCAGTGTGCTGGCGCAAATGGGTAATCCAGATATGCGCATTCCGATTGCCCATGCGATGGCATGGCCGGAACGCTTTGATTCTGGCGTTGCACCGCTTGATATCTTTTCAGTTCAGCGGATGGATTTTGAACCTGCTAATTTAAAGCGCTTTCCATGCCTGCGTCTGGCGATGGAAGCCATTTCAGCAGGGGGTATTATGCCGACTGTTTTAAATGCTGCGAATGAGGTTGCTGTAGAAGCCTTTTTAAATGAGCAAATACGCTTTACAGATATTCCCGTGGTGATTGAGCGCAGCATGAATGAATTCACAGCAACTCAGGCCGACACCCTGGAGCATATTCTTGAAGCAGATAAACAAGCGCGTGAACAGGCGCAGCAAGTAATTAAGGCCTTGGTCGTTTAATGGAAACCTTCAACGCCCTGTTTTACTTTATAGTCGCGATCGGTTTGCTGGTTGCAATTCATGAATTTGGCCATTTTTGGGTGGCGAAAAAAACTGGGGTAAAAGTACTGCGCTTTTCAATCGGCTTCGGCAAGGTTATCTGGAAATACCAGAAAGATAGCGGCTCTACAGAATATGTATTATCAGCAATCCCGCTGGGTGGCTATGTGAAAATGGTTGATGAGCGTGAAGGCGATGTTTCTGCCGAGGATTTGCCTTATGCATTTACCCAGAAACCCCTGTGGGCTCGAACAGCGATAGTGGCGGCTGGTCCCGTATTCAACTTGTTACTGGCCGTTGTTCTGTATTGGGCTGTTTTTATGATCGGCGATACAGGAATACGCCCGCTAGTCGGTAAAGTGGAGCCGAGTACATTAATTGCACAGGCTGGTTTTATTGAAGGCGAAGAGATCGTTGCGGTGAATAATATCAAGACCAAAACCTGGCGAGAAACGAACGAAACTATTTTGTCTTCGGCGATGGACGCAGAAGATGGCTTGCCGGTAGAAGTAAAAACCGCAGATGGTACTTTATTAACACGCACATTATTTATTCACGTTGAAGACAGTCAGCAACCCGAGCACTTATTTAAAAAACTGGGCTTAACAGCCTGGCAGCCTGCTATTTTTCCGGTGATAGGTCGAGTGATTGAAAACAGCGTTGCTGTCGAGGCTGGATTGCAGCCGGGTGACTTGATTATGAGTGCGGATGGCATTGAATTTACTGAATGGATGGTCTGGGTGGATTATGTGCAAACTCATGCTGGGCAGCTTATGGATATCCTGATCGAGCGTGATGGTCAGATATTGGCGATTAAGCTAACACCGGACAGTGTGATCGAGAATGAAAAGATTATCGGTAAAATTGGGGTCGGAGTACAGGTTCCAGAAGGCTTGCGCGAGTCATTAATGGTTGAATACTCCCTGCCGCCTTTGACTGCGCTTAAAGCAGCAGTGGAGCGCACCTGGTATTATTCTGGCGCCACCTTGAAAATGATGGGCTATATGTTTGTTGGCAAAGCATCAGTTGAAAACCTGAGTGGACCGATTAGCATTGCAAATTACGCAGGAAAGTCAGCAGAAATGGGGCTGGTATCATTTTTAAAATTCTTGGCGATAGTCAGCATTAGTCTAGGAATTCTCAATTTATTACCGATTCCGGTGTTAGATGGCGGGCATTTATTAATGTTTGCTATAGAAGCAATCAAAGGTAGTCCGGTGTCTGATGCTGTGCAAATATTCTTTCAGCAAATTGGTATGACAGCATTGCTAGCATTGATGGCTTTGGCAATGTTTTTAGATATAGAGCGTTTATTTCAGTAATGAACAACACATTAAGAGCGTGCGTGAAATAACTTAGGCAACTTGGAAACGGGGTCTTTAGCCCCGTAGCTTGGTGCGGGGCTAAAGACCCGTTTCCATAAATAGTTGTAGATTTTTATCCATGCACATTCCTTAAAGTCTTGTTCTTAAATTCTATGGATTGTTATGAAAAAAATTATACAGACCTTATTTATTGCTAGCCTGTACTTGTCCTTTTGCGCACATGCGGAAGTGGATAAAACAGCATTGAAAAAAAAACTGATGCAGAGTATGCCGTCACTCACGGTAGAGGAGTCCAATATTACTGCATCGGCCATACCTGGCTTATACGAGGTAATGGTCGGCGCTGAAATCTACTATGTGTCTGAAGATGGCAGATACCTGATTCAGGGACGCATGTTTGATTTAGTGGATAAAAAAGACCTAACTGAAGAAAAACTGGCAGTGGCAAAAGCGGCAATGATCAATGCAGTTCCATTAGAAGAAATGATCATTTTCAAAGCACCGATGCAGAAATATGTGATTAATGTGTTTACCGATATTGATTGTGGCTATTGTCGTAAGTTACATTCAGAAATTGATCAATATCTGGCTGAAGGCATTACCGTACGGTACTTATTCTTCCCTAGAGCAGGAAAAGACTCAGAGTCGTACAAAAAGGCTGTTTCAGTCTGGTGTGCTGATGATAGAAATGCAGCATTAACCGCAGCTAAATCCAATAAAAACCCTCCACCTGAAAAAAACTGTGACAACCCGGTGGATGAGCAGATGGCTTTAGGTGATGAATTAGGTGTACGTGGTACACCGATGATGATTAGCCCCAAAGGAGCGGTTTACCCTGGATATATGCCTGCTAAAAAACTGGCAGAGGCCTTAAGTCAGGAAGGTAAATAAATTGATAGCCGTAGGCCGGGTTAGATTTTTTTATTGCGTAGCACTAAAAACGTAACCCGGCAATATATACAGTGCGTTAAGTATATGCAACGCTTATTCTTGTGTTAAAACAAGTGGGAATGGCGACGGTGTTACAGAACGAATGGCTCTTTGCTATTGTTTAATGTGCGCTATAAAAAGCACAACATTAAGCTATAACACAATGTATAATAACAAAAATTATTAAATTGGAGAAATGATATGACTGATAACTGGATTGCACCCTCAATACTATCTGCGGATTTCGCAAAACTAGGTGAAGAAGTTGATAAAGTTCTGGCTGATGGTGCAGATGTAGTGCATTTTGATGTAATGGACAATCACTTTGTTCCTAATTTAACGATTGGCCCGCTGGTTTGTGATGCGCTTAGAAAACATGGTGTCACAGCGCCTATTGATGTGCATTTAATGGTAGAACCGGTAGACCGCATTATCCCCGACTTTGCTAAAGCTGGTGCGAGTATGATTACTTTCCACCCTGAAGCATCCAGACATATTGATCGATCTTTACAAATGGTACGTGACCTAGGCTGTAAATCAGGCCTGGTATTTAACCCGGCTACCTCATTATCTTATCTTGATTATGTGATGGATAAAGTAGACGTTATCTTGTTAATGTCAGTCAACCCTGGCTTTGGTGGGCAGTCTTTTATTCCTTCGACACTCGATAAATTACGTGAAGCAAGAAAGAGAATTGATGACAGTGGCTTTGATATACGTCTGGAAATTGATGGCGGCGTAAAAGTTGATAATATTCGTGAAATCAAAGCAGCGGGCGCAGATATGTTTGTAGCTGGCTCAGCGATTTTTAGTCAGCCAGATTATAAAACGGTTATCGACGAAATGCGTGCTGAATTGGCAAAAGCATAGGCGTTACTGCTTTAATGCAACAGCGAGGGAGTCAGCTTTAGCTTACACAAAACGGTTACAGGTAGTCTAAAGCCTACTCCCCAATTTGTTCTTACATAATGTTTAGGAAGATAAACGCATGGCACAAGACGAAAGCAAGCGTAAAGCTGCAGAAGCGGCTTTACCTTATATTAAAGATGTTGAAATTTTAGGCGTAGGTACTGGCTCAACGGTTAATCATTTTATTGACTGTCTAGCCGACTTTAACCTGACTAATGATATTAAAGGCGCTGTTTCCAGCTCAATTGCGACCACTGAGAGACTAAAGAAAATTGGTATTCCGGTGATGGAACTCAGTGAATCAGGTAACCTGGATGTGTACGTCGATGGTGCAGATGAAGTTAACCCACTAAAAGAGCTTATTAAAGGCGGCGGTGGGGCCTTAACACGAGAGAAAATCATTGCTGGCGCCAGCGAGAAATTTGTTTGTATCGTGGATGAAAGCAAAACAGTTAAAGTGCTGGGTGAGTTCCCATTGCCAATTGAAGTGATTCCCATGGCACGTAGCTATGTAGCGCGGGAAATTGTTAAGCTTGGTGGTCAGCCTATCTGGCGGGAAAACTATCTTACCGATAATGGCTGTGAAATTATCGATGTGCATAATATGGAAATAGCCGAGCCACTTGCTCTGGAACGACTGGTGAATAATATTGCCGGTGTCGTTACCGTGGGTATTTTTGGCGTAAGACCGGCTGATGTGGTGCTGATTGCTAAAGAGTCTGGTGTAGAAACCATGTAAGTATTTGGATGCACGATTGTTTAAGAAAGGGCTGGTTTGCTTATCAAAGCAAGCTGGCCATTTTTTTATTTTATAATAAATGTTGTTCACCATGAAGGGCATGAAGAGCACGGCGAAACCGTTCTAAAGTTCTTGACTTTAGAACGGTTTCGCCGTGGGCCACGGTTGTTTTTGTTGATGTACATAAACTGTGCATCGTTGATTATGTGGTGGCTGCCAAACAAGTGTTGAATGAAAAAGCCATTCTTCCTCAAGGGATTCGGATAGCCTGGGCGGGACAATTCTAGTAATTTGAACGCGCTAAAGAGAAATTAATTATGCTGGTGACTATCACTTTATTGATCATTGTTATTTTCTTACTCGTCATCAATCACGGATCAATGGTCGAAGCCCTGATTATTTTGATCACGATTCCTTTTTCATTTACAGGCGCTGTGTGGTTACTTGCAGCACTGGATTACAATATAAGCATTGCAGTGGGGGTTGGTATGATTGTACTGGCCGCTGAAATGGGCGTGTTAATGATGCTTTATTTAGGCTTAGGTAACATGCAATAAATAACCTACCAATATTGCGCACGCTGTCAGCCCCAGACGGGCTGATAGTCTCCAGAAGGCGCAGGGAAATTTGCCAATCCGAAGTGCGCGATAGCGCGCGAGGGAGGCTAAAATTTTATCCCGAATAGCCGTAGAGCCATTTGTGGTAGCCATGACTGAGCTGCTTTGTGCTCAGTCTGTGGCGGACGCAGGGCGGCTGGAGCATCTCCTATTCGCTGCGTAGGTGAACGAATTACGGCGACAGGAGTCCCGGAATTTCGTGAGGTAGCATGGCGCGCCTGGGATTTTTGTTCGCCTTCAAGGCGTAGACACGGCGCATAGCCGGCTACGTAACTTTTTCTACAACGCAGAAGACAGACAAAAAGACAAGCAAGGTGGGTGGGTTATTTCTTGCGAGTTACCTTAAGTTATCAGCAGCATAAAACCAACGTAACTACTCAGCGAAGCTGAGTAGTTCAATGAAATTATAAAGCAAATTCAGGTAACTTTCCCTCAAAGACCAAGGTCATTGCCTGAGTTGCACTTAGACCTTGTTTACGGCACGTTGATAAATACCCTCTGACACGACAAAATATCTCTGCACCCTTGGTACTACGAAAGCAGCCGGATATTTTCTGTTGAACCTTGGTCATCCGAATCGAATTTTCTGCGGCATTATTGGTAAATGGCACCCAGGTATTTGTCATGAAGCGCAAGACATCCTCTTCATAATTAATCAGCCTTTCCAGTAAGTTTCTAGCTTTACTGCGTTTTATTCGCTCCCGTTTTACTTCTTTAGGCTTATCGGGTGGTGGGCATTCGATCTCCGCTTTGCCAAGTAATTCTCTGTATTGTACCTTCCATCGCTGTCAGCCCAGGACGGGCTGATAGTCTCCAGAAGGCGCAGGGAAATTTGCCAATCCGAAGTGCGCGATAGCGCGCGAGGGAGGCTAAAATTTTATCCCGAATAGCCGTAGAGCCATTTGTGGTAGCCATGACTGAGCTGCTTTGTGCTCAGTCTGTGGCGGACGCAGGGCGGCTGGAGCATCTCCTATTCGCTGCGTAGGTGAACGAATTACGGCGATAGGAGTCCCGGAATTTCGTGAGGTAGCATGGCGCGCCTGTTTTCTGCTTCTTTATGTAGTAGCATGCCACCTGCTTCATTGACGGCATCATTCATTTTTTCAAGTAGTCGTTTCATTTCAAGCGCCCACTCCTGTTTATCCTGCTCCCAGGCGCGCGTTAATTCCCTCAAATGATGTGCATTACAAAGCGAATGAGTACAATCATATTTATAGTAGGGCTTCCAATGATCATGACATAAAATCCCATGAAAATGGGGTAAAATACCAATGTCATTCATTGCCTCTGTGCCACGTTTGGCATGGGGAAAGAAGTGTGTCCACTGAACATTGGAGGCCCCATGTAGCCAATGGCGCTTACCATTAATATTAATGCCTGTTTCATCCGCATGAATGCACGCTGATTCGACTAAGTGTTCTTTACTGATAGTTTCAAACCCAGCCAACTTCTCATAGGCCAGTTCATTGAAATTATAGATAGAGCCTTCACTAATCGGCATACCTAATTGATCAGCGAAATACTCCTGTATTCGGTTGTAGGGCAATAACTGATATTGCGAAAGATAAACCACATGGGCTTTTATCCCATTACCATATTGCGCAGCCTTAGTAACCTCATCTGGAAAAGGAGCGATAAAACACTGACCTTTTCCATTTATCAACCGTTGCGCCTGGTATTCTGTCACTACCCTTGAGATATCAATATCGAATACCTGGCGTGTTTCAAAGCCATCTGCCGTGTATCGCCCTTTTGGCAAGGTACGGCGATCAATGGTAATGATCTCGATTTCATCCGGGTCATCTATTTTTTGAAGTGTCGTGCCGACATGCGATTTTTGTCCGCCAGAAGGCTTATCTGATTTTTTTCGATTCCCTTTTTTACGGTTGGGATCACTTGCAGGTGGTTTACTGCTATTTTTGCTGTTCAGTGTCACTCGATTGAGTAATACCGTGACTAATAATAGAATCACTTCCAGTGCTGATTTTAGCGCAGGCGATATATCACGCTCAGTTTCAAGTAACTGTTTGGCATGACTGATTGCGGAATCAACATCGATGAAGTCTATTTTCAAAGGGTAACCTGTATTGCTTTAAGGACAGGCTTATTATCTCATGGGTTTTAAATCCCGAATTTTCCTTGTTTTAAGCGATTGTAAGGCGAATAAAAAAGTTCTTCGAGGTCGTAGATGTTTAAGGGGACATTTTGTGATGACTATAGCGATAGAAGCAATAAAGCGTGGATTAATCGACTGTTGGGCAGTTTACTAAAAATCACAAAAACCAGACTAAAACCCTGTCAAGAACTTTTTTAATTATTCAGGCGCGCCATGCTACCTCACAACATTCTGGGACTCCTGTCACCAACATTCATTCGCCTACGCAGCGAATGGGAGATGCCCTGGTCGCCCTGCGTCCGTCTCAACTACTCAACTACGCACAAAACCCTGCTTAGTTAAGTCTACCTCAAATGGCTGGACGGCTATTCGGAATGCAATTCTTGCCTCCCTCGCGCGCTACTAGCGCACTTCGGATCAGCGAATTGCCCTGTCGCCTACCAGAGACTAAAAATCATCACTCCGCTTAGGCTCCGTTTCCCTGATCTTAAGCGTACGCTGAGTAGTTACAAACCAACAAAGGTTTACTCACTAAGGCAGCTCTTTTTGAAGCCAGTAAGCCAGCGTATCCGCCCTATGCTAATGACCAGTCTGGCCTCTTTTATTGATTTATTACCTATTTTGTAGAGTAGAGGTGCTGGAGCTGATGTCATGAAACGTATTGCAGCGCCTATGGTGGGTGGCATAGTTTCTTCTCTTTTTATCGTTTTGCTGGTTTTTCCAGTAGTTTATTCTTATTGGAAGGGTTGGAAGTGAAAAAAGTTTAAACTTCTTGACCTTGAGTTAACTATACTTTAAAACTATATGGGTGATGCGCTTCGTACCTCAGCACATCCTACTCTTACTTGTTTTAGAAAAACGATTATTTTTTAGGGAGTCAATATGAAAATGATGCGAAAAATATTAACAGGCGTTGGTATTTTATTGATGTTATCTATCGCCCAGGCAGATGAAGCAGTTTATACGATACAGGTCGATGGACTCAGCTGTCCCTTTTGTGCTTATGGGATAGAAAAGCAATTGAGTGCAATTGACGGTGTTGACAGCGTTGTGGTGGATATTAGTAAGGGTCTGGTTAATGTCACCATGCAGCAAGATAGACTCTTCAATAAAAAACAGGCTCAACAGGCTGTCACTGATGCTGGATTTACCTTGCGTTCTTTTAAACAGATTAAAGAATAAAGTATCCCAATCTGAGCCAGTTATATGAACGAAGATAAACCTTATGCGCCCAGCCGGTAAACGCGGTTGTTTGAACGGCTTATTATTACTGCTGATGCTATTGATTGGTATTAGCCGAATAAGCTGGAGTGCTCCAGTCACTTTTAACACCGCATTGCCGGTGGCGAAAAATGAATTTATCTTTCGCCAGCAGTTTGTTGTGAATCAATCAGGCCATGATGCGAGTGAATCAGGCCGGGATCGAATAGCATGGTCAGCTATCTCCGTAGTGTGTTTGAGCGTTGCGATGATTCCAGTGGTTCTATCGGGGGTATATTTGCGGACGCTAAGGATTTATTTGTTGATTATGCTCTGCGCTGTGAAGACAAGAAAAAATCACTACTTTGCTATTAAAGCTATCTGAAACAGATGACTATGGCGTTCGGGCTGACCTTATAAACTGTGTAACTGAATGTGGTATTTCTGAGCCTTTAATGCGCTCTATGATAGAGACTTTTCAACAACGAGCCAACTCAGAGTCAGAGGAATATAAAAAACGTCATCACTTATTGTTAATTGAATTTTTGGCTCGACAATTAAAAGCTGAAGTTTCCCAATTATTGAGTAGCTGAAATACACAATGCTGGTGTATCGAGGTTTATTTTAGGTGGTTTTGCCATGTTTATAGCAAACCCCTACTTAATTCCCCTTAGGCAATAGCATTTGAAACGAATGAAAAGACTATTTTTTCATATAGTTGTAGCATAGTTTCAATTTTACCATAAATAATTATTGGGAAACTTCAGTTTTTAAACAATGGCACTATGAACTTAACCCATCTTCGTCACTTTCATCTTTCTAAGCCATTGATTCACCGGTTTAAGCGATTTTTTGTCGATAAATTCTCTTTAAAATCAATGGTGTTTTTTTTGAAAGTTTTGTAGTGCCATTTATATTATCTTTGTCGATAAATTCATTGACTTTTGTCAAAAAAATCATCATTATTTGAGTGTAATTTACATGCGACAAAAATACTCTAAAAAATCCAACGTTTTATACAAAAACACAAAATCTGTAGTGCCAACTGGCTACTTTTTAAAATTTCAACCAATTGATTTATAACAACTACATCATCAATAGTGACGAAGATGGGTTAACATCGCAGACACTCGCTTATCTATATCTAGCTATTGCAATATTGGCAGAAGTTTCAGCAACCAGTGCTTTAAAAGCATCGGCAGAGTTCACGCGGATTATTCCCAGTCTGATTGTCATAGTTGGCTATGGGGTGGCATTTTACTTTATGACACTGGTGTTAAAAACCATGCCAATCGGCATCACTTACGCAATCTGGGCGGGTCTGGGTATCGTGTTAGTTGCTGTTGTGGGTGCTATTGTTTACAAGGAAATACCTGATGTTCCGACGATGCTAGGCATGGCTTTGATTATTTCCGGAGTGGTCGTTATCCATGTGTTTGAAAAGCACTGAACAGACGGTGCGATTGCTTTAGCTGCTGAAGTTTCCCAATAATTATTTATGGTAAAATTGAAACTATGCTACAACTATATGAAAAAAACAGTCTTTTCATTCGTTTCAAATGCTATTGCCTAAGGGGAATTAAGTAGGGGTTTGCTATAAACATGGCAAAACCACCTAAAATAAACCTCGATACACCAGCATTGTGTATTTCAGCTACTCAATAATTGGGAAACTTCAGCTTTAGCTGTTACTGCAGCAAAAAAGCTAAAGCTGTTTTACTCCGTATGAGGGTGTATTTTCCAGGTTCTTATGCTACGTTGTTAGCGTCAAACAAGCGTATATTTGAAATAATGATCGACTAATAATAGCGCAAAAATCAGCATCAAATAAACTATAGAATAGCCAAATGTTTGCATGGCGGTTTTATCATCTTTGGTGCGCATCATCTTAATCGCAAAGTAAATAAAACCTAAACTTAAGAAACTACCTGGTATCACATAAATCAAGCCACTCATTCCGGTTAAATAGGGAAGGAGGGTAACGATAAATAATAAAATGGTATACAGCAAAATATGTAAACGAGTAAATTCTGTGCCATGTGTAACCGGTAACATAGGAATATTTACTTTTGCATATTCATCACGTCTGGCAATGGCGAGTGCCCAGAAATGCGGTGGTGTCCAGACAAAAATCAACAGGAATAATAATAAGGCATAGGGATGTACTTCGCCGGTCATGGCGCACCAGCCTAGTAGTGGTGGTGCTGCTCCTGCCGCACCACCAATCACAATATTCTGTGGGGTCATGCGTTTAAGGTATACGGTATAGATAACCGCGTAGCCTATCAGCGAAATAAAGGCGAGTGCTGCTGTTAGTGTATTGACCAGAAAAACCAGTATCAGCATTGCAGAAATACCTAATATTCCGGCAAATATCAGCACATTGCCTGAACTGAGATCGCCTTGCGGTAAGGGACGGTTCTGTGTGCGTGCCATTTCAGCATCTGCTTTCTGGTCGATAAAATGGTTGATTGCCGCAGCCGAAGCAGACGCCAGCCCGATACCTAGTGTTGCATAGATAAATAGCGCTACTGGCGGCATTCCCGGAACCGCTAGCAACATCCCGACATTGGCAGTAAAAACCAGTAATGCAACGACTTTGGGTTTGCACAGTTCAAGGTAGTTTTTCCAGCTGATGGTTATTTTTTCGTTAGTCATGCTTTGCTTGTTTTATTCATTCGTATCTGGGATAGAATACTCTATTTAATGATTTTTTATTTTGTGCTGTTCAGGAGACGTTTATTTATGATTGTCCGCGTTTTGATGGTGTTAATGTGTTGTTCATTTAGTGTCCATGCCAATAGAGTTCAAGAGCGGGTATTAGCAAATGGACTCAAGGTGTTAGTGAAAGAAGAGCATCGTTCTCCTGTCGTTGTTTCGCAAATCTGGTACAAGGTAGGTTCAAGTTATGAGCCATCAGGTATTACGGGTATATCTCATATGCTCGAACATATGATGTTTAAAGGTACAGATAGTCACCCTGCTGGCGAATTTTCCGAGATTATTGCAGCAAACGGGGGGCGGGAAAATGCCTTTACCGGGCGTGATTATACCGCATATTTTCAGGCGTTGGAAAAGTCTCGCTTGGCCATTAGCTTTGAGCTGGAAGCAGACCGTATGCAACATCTACATTTATTAGCAGCAGAGCTAACAAAAGAGTTGCAAGTGGTTATGGAAGAGCGACGTATGCGTACCGAAGATAAGCCTCGTGCCAAGCTACAAGAGTATTTAATGGCCATGGCCTACTCTAATTCTCCGTATCGAAATCCAGTCATAGGCTGGCCGGCCGATATAGAAAATTATCGGATAGATGATTTACAGCGCTGGTATCAGCAATGGTATGCGCCGAATAATGCGATATTGATTGTCGTGGGGGATGTGCACGCTGAAAAGGTATTTAAATTAGCTGAGCAATACTTTGGCGCTATTCCAGCACGGGAAATTGCAGTATTAAAACCGCAAACTGAAGTGCCACAGGTCGGAGTCAGGCGTATGACCATTAAACTGCCTGCTAAAGTGCCCTATATACTTATGGCGTATAAAGTCTCTAGTCTGAAAACTGTGGGTCAGGAATGGGAAGCCTATGCTTTAGATGTTTTAGCCACAGTGCTCGATGGTGGGGAAAGTGCGCGGTTACCAGCCAGGTTGCAGCGTGGCCAGCAATTAGCCAGTTCAGTGGGTGCAGGCTATGACCTGGGCGGGCGTTTAGAAGAGCTGTTTATGTTTGAGGCAACGCCGATAAAAGGTAAGAGCTTATTGGATATGGAAATCGCACTCAAGACAGAAATACGCGCCTTGCAACGCAAAGTAATTAGCGCGGAAGAATTGGCAAGAGTTAAAGCACAAGTCATGGCTAACTCAATTTATGAGCAAGATTCACTGTTTTATCAGGCGATGAAATTAGGTATGGCTGAAACAGTGGGCTTAGGCTGGCAAACAGCCGAGCAATATAGAGAGAAAATTAATCAGGTGACTGCAGAGCAGGTACGCTTAGTAGCAGATAAGTATCTGGTTGAATCACAATTGAGTATTGCCTATTTAGAACCACAAACTATGTCAGAAAATACACAGCAGGGAGTTAAGCATGCGCATTAAATTATTATTAATCAGTATATTATTCAGCTTGCCAAGTGCATCTGCATTTGCCCAGGCTATTAAACATTGGCAAACCAGCCAGGGTGGACAAGTCTATTTTGTCCCCAGCCCGGGTTTACCGATGGTGGATATTCGCTTAGTGTTTGCTGCGGGTAGTGCGCGAGATGGCAAACAGTATGGCATTGCGGCATTAACCTCTAACCTTTTGGAAACAGGAGCAGGGCAGTGGAATGCCGATCAGATTGCGCAGCGATTTGATGCTATTGGTGCAAAATATAGTGCGTCTACTAGTCGTGATACTAGCTGGGTGGGCTTACGTAGCTTGACGCAGGCCGGTTTATTAGCGCAGGCTTTAGATACTTTTGAGCAAATCATTGCTCAGCCTCAATTTACGGTAGCCGAGTTTCAGCGTATCAAAGAGCAAACATTGATTGGCCTTCAACAGCAACAGGAAAAGCCAGGCTTTATCGCAAAAAAAACCTTTTATCAATTTATCTATGGCAAACACCCCTATGCACATCTGGTTGCCGGGGAAATAGATACCATAAAGGCAATACAGCTAGCGGATATCAGGCAATTTCATCAACAGTACTATGTTAGCAAGAATGCGGTGTTAGCCATAGTCGGTGACCTCACTGAGCAACAGGCGCGGAAAATAGCGGAAACGCTATATGCAAAGCTAGAGCCAGGTGAAAAGGCCAAGCCATTGCCACAGGTAAAATCACCTGCAAAAGCCAGGCAAAAGCATATTGTGTTTCCTTCGAGCCAGACGCATATTCTGGCAGGCTTGCCAGTGTTAAGCAGAAAAGATGCTGATTATTTCCCTTTATATGTAGGTAATCATATTTTAGGTGGCAGTGGCCTGGTTTCCCTGTTGTTTAATGAGATACGCGAACAGCGGGGTCTGGCTTATAGTGCCTATAGCTATTTTTCGCCATTAGAAAAGATGGGGCCATTTACCATGGGATTGCAAACGCAAAATAAGCAACGCGTTATGGCAACAAAAGTCATGCAACAAACATTGGCTGACTTTATCAGTAAAGGGCCGACGCAAGAACAATTAACCGCAGCGCAGAAAAATCTGACCGGTGGCTTTGCCTTACGCTTCGATAATAATAAGAAATTATTAAACTATGTCGCAACAATCGCTTTTTACCAGCTGCCGCTGGATTACCTGGACAGTTTTCCGGGTAAAGTCTTGCAAGTGACTGTTGCTGACATTAAATCCGCCTTTCAGCGCTGGGTGCAGACTGATTTATTACAAATCATTAGCGTTGGCGGTCAATAGTGAGTAATAAAATCAGGATTATTGGCGGTCTATGGCGTGGGCGAAATCTGTTATTTCCTGATGTGCAAGGTTTACGCCCAACGCCTGCAAGAGTGCGTGAAACGCTTTTTAACTGGTTGCAATATGATGTGCTTGCCAGTCGCTGCCTGGATTTATATGCAGGCAGCGGTGCATTAGGGATGGAAGCAGCATCCCGTGGGGCAAAGCAGGTGGTGCTGATAGAAAGCCATGCGCAGGTATGTAGACAGCTAAAACAAAATACTGAATTAGTTGCTGCAACCCAGGTGAAAATTATACAACAAGAGGTGTTTCGCTATCTTGCAGGGGATGCCGAGCTTTTTGATCTGGTATTTTTAGACCCGCCCTTTGCTCAGGGTTATGCGGTACAAGCAGCAAACTGGTTAGAAGATAAACTATGGTTGGCAAGTCATGCCAAAATTTATATTGAAGTAGAGCGCCAATTAAAATTAACCGGTCTTCCAGAAAACTGGACGCAGTTAAAATACAAAACAGCAGGTGAAGTTGCTTATTATTTATTTGAGCGGGTAGCAGAATCGTAGAGCGTGGCTTTAGACTGCTGATATTTTATGTTGACGGACTAAAGTCACGATTTATATTACATCTGAATAAAAACACCGAAAGGGAGCTGGAAATAAATAATTGTCTAATATTGGGCAGGATTTTGTTCGTATTCAAGACGTAGTAACCGGCGCATAACAGGCTACGGTGTGCCACGAGAGCAAATTTTTTATTTTTGCTCGTAACGGTAAGAAAGATGAAGGATGGCCCTTCGGTGACGACTTCCAGTAGTCGTTATCAAACCACCGTGAGTTGCGTTGATTAAGAGTCAGGGTGATAAACGTCACGGGAAAAGGCAGGACAAAGATTCTGTCGCTGAAAATCATGGAAACTGAGCTTAGCGAAGTGGTGATTTTTTAGTCCCTGATAGGCGGACAGGGCAATTCGCTGATTCGACGTGTGCTAGCAGCACGCGAGAGGAGCAAGAATTGCATTCCGAATAGCCGTCCAGCCAGTGAGGTAGTAATGACGAAGCTGCTTTTGTGCGTAGTCGTTGCGGACGCAGGGCGTTCAGGGCATCTCCCATCCGCTGCGTAGGTGAACGAATTATGGCGACAGGAGTCTCGGAATTTCGTGAGGTAGCATGGCGCGCCTGGTAAAAATCCCTTTAGAATCAATGGTGTTTTTTTGAGGGTCTCTGTAGTGCCATCTTAACTTGCTCTGCCCCTTGATTTTCCCTGGTTTTTCACCGATGCTAGTGGTATGTATATTCGAAGAACCAAAACAAAAAGCCTTGAAGACGGCTCAGCTTATTTCACTTACCGCATTGTAGAATCTGTGCGTATAGGAAAACAAGTCAAGCAACGTACATTGCTCAATATAGGTGCGGACTTTACGATTGATAAAAAGTACTGGCCCTTGCTGACGGCCAGAATCGAACAATTACAGCAAGGTTTGGAACCACATCAGGAAGAGCTATTCAATTTAGCCGATGATTTAAATCAACTTCTGGAAGCAACAGCCCACGCTGTCAGCCCCGGACGGGCTGATAGTCTCCAGAAGGCGCAGGGAAATTTGCCAATCCGAAGTGCGCGATAGCGCGCGAGGGAGGCTAAAATTTTATCCCGAATAGCCGTAGAGCCATTTGTGGTAGCCATGACTGAGCTGCTTTGTGCTCAGTCTGTGGCGGACGCAGGGCGGCTGGAGCATCTCCTATTCGCTGCGTAGGTGAACGAATTACGGCGACAGGAGTCCCGGAATTTCGTGAGGTAGCATGGCGCGCCTGGCGCTATAGCTCACTGATGACTGCAAAACTGTCACAACCGCTAGATTCAGAAACAACAACGCGAGATTTTCATCATGTCGATATTAATCATGTCGAAGCCATTAATGCCCGTAGTATTGGTGTTGAAACCCTGGCACTGCATGCCCCGCACAGCAGTTACAGCTAGACGAGAAACTCATGGCGCTGGGCTTTAATAAAGTAGATACGGCGACGGCCCTGGGCACTATCATAGGACGTATGGTTTCACCCGGCAGTGAACTGCAAACACATGACTGGTTGCAAAATCAAACAGGCCTGGGCGAATTACTGGGTCATGACTACGGTAACACCAGCCTGACGCGATTATATACAGTCAGTGACAAGCTACTCAAACATCAGGCAACTCTTGAATATTTTCTGGCTGACCGAGAGCAGACGTTGTTCAATTTAAACCGCAAGATTGTATTGTACGATCTGACCAATACTTATTTTGAAGGCCAGTGCGCCCGAAACCCGAAAGCGAAATTCGGTCGCTCTAAAGAGAAACGCACTGATTGCCCGTTGGTTACTCTGGGGCTGGTTCTGGATGGTGGCGGCTTTCCATTGAGTAGTCAGGTTTTTCCCGGCAACGCCAGTGAGCCCGCGACCTTGAAACTGATGCTTGACGAACTGCGAGACACGGGGAGTCGCTATTTTTGCGAAAGCTTGTTTTGGGCATCCCAGCCCAAGCAAGCAGCAAAAACTTAACGCGACCACTTATGCCTCCGGCGGCCCCGATTCGTCCTCGTCACCTCGTCCCGACCCAACAAGGGGTCGGAACATAGGCTCCAAATGACTTGACGCCGTGTCGGATGGCCTTTTATTTTGTCTCCACCTTCGCTAACGCTCAGACTCCGACAAAACAACGGCCCTACGGCTATCGCGGACTAAAAATCATCACTTCGCTTAGGCTACGTTTCCCTGATTTTCAGCGAAGGATCCCTTTCATCAAATAAAGCCGGTGGTTATCATGGATGCCGGCATTGCCAGCGCTGACAATATTGCCTGGTTAATCGAACAAGATTATCATTATCTCGTTGTCAGTCGAGAACAACATGTAAAAAACCCAAGAGATCAGAAAACTCCGGTAGCGGTCAGGGATACCCGGGACAGCAATGTTGTTGTTTATCGTGAAGTTGATCAAGAAACCGGGGAAACCCGACTCTATTGTCATTCAGAACAAAAAGCAAAAAAAGAACAAGGTATCCGTAATCGCTTCCATGCTCGTCTGGAAGAGGTCCTGGAAAAACTGCACACAGGTCTGAGCAAAAAAGGCACCCTTAAAAAATACGACAAAATACTGGAACGTATCGGACGACTACGTGAAAAACATAGCCGTGTTGCTGCAGATTACACCATTAACGTTATCGCGGATGACAAAAAAAACAAAGCCATCGGTATAGAATGGCAACGTAAACCTGAAAGTGACCAAAAAGATAAGCACTGTGGTGTTTACTGCCTAAGAACGAATATCCCTGACTGGTCGGAAGAACAGTTATGGCTAACCTATACCATGCTGACTGAGATTGAAGCGACCTTTAGAAGCCTGAAAACCGAGCTAGGCTTGCGCCCTGTCTATCACAAAAAAGAAGAGCGGGTTACCGGACACCTATTCATCACATTATTAGCTTACCACCTGGTACATGTACTGCGTTATCAACTTAGATTGCAGGACATCCATCTAAGCTGGGAAAGCATTCGCAACAGGATGTCGACCCAGCAACGCATGACCATTACTTTACCCACGGATAACGATACAATCATTCACCTGCGAACCACAAGCAAAGCAGAAACCAGACAAAAACAAATATACACTGCGTTGAATATTAACCCCGACCCGATTGGAAAAGTTAAAACGATCGTTGATATGAAACCTGTAGTGCCAACTGGGGCCGATTGAAAATTTAACTCATTGAAATAATGGGAAATTGACTGTATATGTCACGAAGATAGGCTAACAGCATGAAAATAAAATAATTCCCAGTCATTAGCATAACAAGCTATAATGCTCGGCTGAGAAAAATTCTGTACATTATATACCGCCGGATTAGCAGAACATCATGAATATAACCGCGATATACCCGGGGACATTTGATCCCGTTACCAATGGGCATCTTGATATTATTGCCCGTGCCGCAAAGTTATATCATAAGGTAATTGTTGCGGTTGCTGTCAATAGAAACAAACAGCCATTATTTGATGTCGACCAACGTGTCGCATTAATTGGACAGGTAACGACTGAGTTCACTAATGTGGAGATCATCGGCTTTGATAATTTGCTGGTTGACTGTGCTAAACAGCAGGAGGCAAATGTCGTTCTGCGTGGCTTGAGGGCTATTTCAGACTTTGAATATGAGTTTCAATTAGCGGGCATGAACCGCCGCCTATTTCCTGAGCTGGAAACCATGTTTCTAACTCCCGCTGAACAATATGGGTTTATTTCTTCGAGCATGATTAAGGAAATAGCCAGATTAGGCGGTGATGTCTCAGCGTTTGTTCCTGATAATGTACTACAGCGTTTAATTGAAAAGTTTAATAGAGGATAATCATGTCACTACTAATTGACGATGAATGTATAAATTGCGATGTTTGCGAGCCAGAGTGTCCAAACGGAGCGATCTCACAAGGTGAAGATATCTATATTATCGACCCGGATCTATGTACGGAATGTGTAGGGCATTATGACTTGCCACAATGTGTTGAAGTTTGCCCGGTAGACTGCATCGATAAAGATCCAGATAAAGCTGAAGAACAGGACTCTTTGTATCAAAAGTATCTAAAACTGACAGCTTAAATATTACACCTGCTATGCAATATAAAAAGAGGAGCATTGCTCCTCTTCTTTTTTGCATAGTGTAGTGCGGACTTCAGCCCGCTAACAGCAAAGCAACATATCTACTGAATTTAGAATAAAACCATATGGCACTACTACGCTTAAAGAAAGTCTCCATTGCATTTGGCACGCATGCATTACTTAAACAGGCCGAATTTCAATTACTCGATGGCGAACGGGTGGGGCTATTAGGGCGCAATGGTGAAGGTAAGTCCAACTTAATGAAGGTAATAATGCGGGAAGTTCATCAGGATGAAGGCGAGGTCTGGTACAAGCCTGAATTACGCATAGCGGTGCTGGAGCAGATGCCGCACTTACCTGATGAAGAAACCATTTATGATGTGGTTGCGGGTGGCCTGGGTGAAGTCGGCTTGTGGATTAGACGCTACCACGAACTGACGCTATTGACGGACTATACTAATGCCGTGATGAAGGAAATGGGTGACTTGCAGCATAAACTTGATGTGCATAATGGCTGGCAAATACAACAGCGCGTAGAAAATATCTTAAGCCGTCTGAATCTGCCAGCAGAAACCCTCGTCAAAGGCTTGTCAGGAGGCTGGAAGCGCCGGGTATCACTGGCTAAAGCATTAGTCATCGAGCCCGAAGTGTTATTACTTGATGAGCCAACCAATCACCTTGATCTGGAAAGCATACTGTGGCTGGAAGAGCAATTACTGAGTTTTAAAGGAGCAATTTTATTTGTTACACATGATCGTTCCTTCCTGCAAAAACTAGCCACCCGTATTATTGACCTCGATAGAGGACAGTTAGTTTCCTGGCCTGGTGATTATGCTGACTACCTGGTAAAAAAAGCAGCAGCATTAGAAGAAGAAGCAACCCAGAATGCCTTGTTTGATAAAAAACTGGCCGAAGAAGAAGTCTGGATACGCCAGGGAATCAAAGCGCGTAGAACGCGTAATGAAGGTCGTGTTCGTGCGCTAATGGCATTGCGTAAAGAGCGCTCACAACGACGCAATTTACAAGGTACCAGTAAATTGTCTATGGAAAGTGGTGAAGCGTCAGGGAAAAAAGTAATTGAAATGCAGGATGTTAGCTTTGCTTATCCAGACAAAGTGATCGTCAAGAACTTCTCTACCGTTATTCAGCAGGGTGACAAGATAGGCTTAATCGGTCCGAATGGCGCGGGTAAAACCAGCTTTTTAAAGCTCTTGCTAAAAGAGCTAGAGCCCGATAGCGGTAGCGTTAGCCAGGGGACAAAATTACAGGTTGCTTATTTTGACCAGCTTAGAGAAGAGCTAAACCCAGACATAAACGTAGCAGATACCATAGCCGAAGGTAACGATCATGTACTGATCAACGGCGAACCGCGTCATGTTGTTTCGTATTTAAGTGACTTTCTATTTGCACCAGAGCGAGCGCGCTCACCGGTAAAAACCCTGTCGGGCGGCGAAAAAAACCGTTTATTGCTAGCGAAGCTGTTTACCAAAACCGCAAATTTAATCATTATGGATGAGCCGACTAATGACCTGGATATGGAAACTCTGGAATTGCTGGAAGAGCGTTTAGTCGAATATAAGGGCACCTTATTAATCGTCAGCCATGACCGGGTGTTTTTAGATAATGTTGTTACCAGCGTTATTGTATTTGAAGGTCATGGGCAGGTCAGTGAATATATTGGCGGCTACTCGGACTGGTTAGCTTATAACCAGGCGCAGGCAAAACAACAGGCTAAAGCCAATAAGATAAGCAAGGCAGACAAAAAACAGCCTCCCGAAACAGCGACCAAAAAGAAAAAGCTAAGCTATAAAGAGCAAAAAGAACTGACCGAATTGCCCGTTGTTATCGAAGACCTGGAAAGTAATCAAGTAGAGATAAACCAGCAAATTGCAATGCCAGAGTTTTATCAACAAGATCAGCAAAAAATAAACCTGGTACTTGAAGGGCTGGCAAAGATCAACACCGATTTAGAACAGGCCTATGCGCGCTGGGATGAGCTAGAAGCCTTGGCAGAATAATTGATTGCAATAAGATCAAAGCTGTTTTATCATACTCTATTATTCAACGTTCGTTGAATAGTCTTATGTGGAGAGCTGGCCGAGTGGCCGAAGGCGCACGCCTGGAAAGTGTGTATACGGCAACGTATCAAGAGTTCGAATCTCTTGCTCTCCGCCATTGTTTTATTCTCAATGCCCAGTGACTTGCGAAAAGATTCACAAAGCCCACGCCGTGCGGACTTTGGTTGCATTGTCTTATTTAGAGACGCGCACTTATCGCTGATGATATACCCGAAATAGCCTAGCGTCTCAAAGCCACTTTTTGCCAGTGACTCGATTATGTTAACGGCAATTTAATGACGTTGACTTTTAGGGTTATTACTTACATTGAGCGGGTCTATTTTCTGGTTTTTATATTAAAGTATCAATCCATACCCGCTCAATGTGAGTATGATCGTAGGTGATTTAGTTTTTGCGACAGAACCTAAATTTTGACTAAATTAAATTGGGCAATAAATGAAAAAATCAGGGTTATTATTCACTGAAGTTTCCCAATAATTATTTATGGTAAAATTGAAACTATGCTACAACTATATGAAAAAAACAGTCTTTTCATTCGTTTCAAATGCTATTGCCTAAGGGGAATTAAGTAGGGGTTTGCTATAAACATGGCAAAACCACCTAAAATAAACCTCGATACACCAGCATTGTGTATTTCAGCTACTCAATAATTGGGAAACTTCAGTTATTCATAATGTTTATTTTATCCGGATGTACCGCCAAGTATGACGCTATTAGGTATGATAATACGCAATTATCAATAAATGATAGCTATTACATATCAAACCCCAAAGATGGTAAATATGACATCAGTGTTCCCCTATCAATTGAGGCCGTGAAACTAACCTCGCCACAAGAGAGCTCATAAAGCACTGTAAAGACATTCCTGTTATTATTGCGTTTTGAACTGCTCGAATGGTATACGAGCTGATACGAGATATTCTTGCATGGAAAAATAATGGATTCACAAAACGATCTCGTTTTTGGGCCTGTTGCTGCCTTATCTCCAGAGCCTCGCTATATTTTTTATCCGATGGATGAATCAATTCTGGCTGTTGTGTTTTTGAAATCTCTTCAAACACGCGCATTAAATTATAGCTCATTGCAGTCAGGCGCATTTGATTTTCAAGTGAGCGGGTATTGGAAGACCAAGCTTTGAAGTTTCCTTGAAATTACTTTTAGTGTTATTGAATGTCTTTTCAATCGTCCATCGTTTGAAATATAGCATGGCAATGGCTCCAGGGTTAATAGTCATTGGCAAGGTTGTCACAAACCGGTAAAGTTTTCCGGTTTCTGGATCACGGTAATCCACCACGTTAAATTTGATGCCCTTGTTTTCGTACACACTGTATGCTTCAACTCCTGTATTGATCTCATGCTGGGAGTCAAAAGGGATAGACTCAACCAGAGTCGCAATTGAATTTTCTTTGTAACTACTCAGCGTGTTTTTTAACTTTAAAATCAAATGGATATATTTTAATTTAACCTGACTTTAGTCATTTTCACCTTTAAAAAGGGGTGAAAATTGGACTAAAATTCAGAGAGATACATTAATTATTATTTTAAATCAATCTGTTATGAGTTTAAATTACGCTGAGTAGTTACTTTTCTTTTAGCATTGAAATCATGTAATTAGCATGTCGTTTCTGCCGATCCCACCAGACAAAGTCGGTGACGGCTTTATCGTAGACATAGAGATGTTTCTGAGAGCTGTTATTTCCCTTGTTTTGCTTTTCAATATGATCTCGTAACACAGGTATTTCTTGATGTCTCTGAGTTCCGTTTGTCACCAGACAAAGAAATCTGAGCAACCCACTTCTGAGATTCAACGCGTAAATCCCCTCGGCCGCATAAACTTTCCCCTTGCTGTTTTTTTCAGTATGGCAGGCATGATCAATAAAATGTCCATCCGCTGCTTCTATGGTGTATTCGTCAAGTTCCGGGAATGCTTTAAGATAATCAATGCCTTGCGATAGCAGTGTTTCAGCGTGAAGATGATAGCTCTGCTGTTCAAATGCCTCAAGCATACTTGTTCGTCTATGCGACTTCAGTGATTTAAAATACGTTGAGTGGGGAAGCAGCTGGCCATAAATCTGTTCATTGGTTTGGAGGAAATGGCGACCACTATCGACTACACTGATACAGCGTAATAACCCAAGGCGAATAAAGTCGATATCCTTCAACTCTGGGCATGAACGAGCCCACAAAGGATGACGCTCTGCTAACAGGGCACGTTCCATACTTTCATTGCAGTGTTGGTGAATATGTTCAGAGAGTGGTAGGTCTTTAAGCATGGGTGATATCCGTTTATGAGCTGATTAAAACGGAAATTTTTAGAAGAATTTTTTCGGCAATTGCAAGCTTTATTTGAAATTATTTGTTGTTTTTTTACGGTGCCTACAGAGTGTCTATTTGCTGTCGCTGAAAATCAGGGAAACGGAGCCTAAGCGAAGTGATGATTTTTAGTCCGCGATAGCCGTAGGGCCGTTATTTTGTCGGAGTCTGAGCGTTAGCGAAGGTGGAGACAAAATAAAAGGCCATCCGACACGGCGTCAAGTCATTTGGAGCCTATGTTCCGACCCCTTGTTGGGTCGGGACGAGGTGACGAGGACGAATCGGGGCCGCCGGAGGCATAAGTGGTCGCGTTAAGTTTTTGCTGCTTGCTTGGGCTGGGATGCCCAAAACAAGCTTTCGCAAAAATAGCGACTCCCCGATATAAGTGATTAAAATCAAAAAGATGGAAATATTCGAGTGGTGCTACCTTCAGGTAGGTTATAGGCTGCTTTGTTTAGGTACTTCTTCTTTCAATGGGAACACTGATGAAATATGATGAAATTAATTATGTTAATTCAGGTGAAATGACGAGAGATGCATTATTCAATGAGCTATCTACCCTAGGTGTTAAAACTGAAAAGGCAGATAAAACATTGAGCAAGATTGACTCACTTCTCAGTGCCAAACAACAAGGGTATGTTTTTTTAATTTACCAAACTATTTTACACTGGGAAGACAGAGCAACTGAATGGAGTGGTTTACGCGATAGGGCAAAAATTAAATTAGAACTTATTGACACGGATACAAAAGTTACTGTCGATAACGCAATTTTTAATTTAGTTGGTACTTGGTGGACATTTGGTGGTCTACATCCTCAAGATATGGTGAGTGAGGCGGTGAAAGAGTATTTTAAAAAAGTATTTGATTTGGAAAAATAGGCTAACCCATCTTCGTCACTTTCATCTTTCTAAGCCATTGATTCATCGGTTTAAGCGATTTTTTGTCGAAAAATTCTCTTTAAAATCAATGGTGTTTTTTTTGAAAGTTTTGTAGTGCCATTTATATTATTTTTGTCGATAAATTCATTGACTTTTGTCAAAAAAATCATCATTATTTGAGTGTAATTTACATGCGACAAAAATACTCTAAAAAATCCAACGTTTTATACAAAAACACAAAATCTGTAGTGCCAACTGGCTACTTTTTAAAATTTCAACCAATTGATTTATAACAACTACATCATCAATAGTGACGAATATGGGCTAAGGACAACGGACAAATATAGGCTCTTTTCACTTTCCTGTTGGCCAGATACTAAAGAGCGAGTATTTAATAACTGAAGTTTCCCAATTATTGAGTAGCTGAAATACACAATGCTGGTGTATCGAGGTTTATTTTAGGTGGTTTTGCCATGTTTATAGCAAACCCCTACTTAATTCCCCTTAGGCAATAGCATTTGAAGCGAATGAAAAGACTATTTTTTTCATATAGTTGTAGCATAGTTTCAATTTTACCATAAATAATTATTGGGAAACTTCAGTAACAAAATGCTTCCCCCCTTAAATATGAGCGTACCTGAATTAGCTAAGGCCGAAAATATTCCTTACGGAACGCTGTATACGTGGAAGCAAACTTATGTTGATAAGAAGTGCAAAAACACTAAAAACACAAGCCATTCTCCTATACAGTGGACAGCCGAGAAAAAATTATCAGCCATTATAGAAACAAGTACCCTGAGCGAGCAAGAGTGTAATGAATATTGTCGTACACATGGGCTTTATAAAGCTGAACTTGAGTCCTGGAAGACCCATTTTATTAAAGGATCAGAGCAAAACGTGACGCAAGAAAAAACAGATAGAAACGTATTAAAACAATTACGTAGTGAAAACAAAAAATTAAAGAAAGAGCTTAATCGCAAAGAGAAAGCACTTGCAGAAACAGTGGCCTTATTGGTGCTTAGAAAAAAGCTGGATGCGCTCTGGGAGGAAAACGAGGACGCTTAATTCCTCACTCAGAGCGCGTAAATTATGTCACATGGATCAATGAAGCCATTGGACAAGGTGCCAGAAAGGGCAAAGCCTGTGATATTGTTGGTATCAGCATTCGTACCTTACAAAACTGGCAAGTTAACGGAGGAGTAGAGGCCGATAGAAGGTCGGATGCCATACGTTCATCTCCTAATAATAAATTAAGCGAATATGAGCAACTTGCTATTTTAATGACCTGTAATGAGGACGAGTATGCCAATTTACCACCGAGTCAAATCGTCCCTATCCTGGCAGACAAAGGCATCTACATTGCCTCCGAATCATCATTTTATCGAGTGTTGCATAAAGCAGAACAAGTCACACATAGAGGGCGGGCTAAAGAGCGCAAAAACACCTCCAAACCAACGAGTTATATCGCAGAAAAAGCGAACCAGGTATGGACGTGGGATATCAGCTACATGCCAACACCCATCGTGGGTCAGTTCTACTATTTATATATGATAGAGGACATTTATAGCCGAAAAATAGTCGGGGCTGAAGTGTATGAACAAGAAAGTGGCGAAGATGCCGCTACACTACTTGAGCGTAGCCTATTAAAGGAAAAAATGATGTATAACCCATTGGTGCTCCATTCTGATAATGGCGCACCAATGAAATCACTCACCTTGCGCAGCAAAATGTATGATTTAAACTTAACCAGCTCATACAGCCGCCCACGAGTGAGTAATGACAACCCTTATTCTGAAGCTTTGTTTAGAACGGTAAAGTATTGTCCTGACTGGCCTGGCAGTGGCTTTGATAGTCTTGATGAAGCCCGGGAATGGGTAGGTAACTTTGTCGAATGGTATAACAACGAGCACCGGCACAGCAAAATAAAATTCGTCACACCTGCGGAACAACATGAAGGAAAAGACAAAAATATTCTTGAAATGCGAGATAAATTATATCTCCAGAAGAAAAAAGAAAAACCTTCCAGATGGTCTGGCTCAACCAGAAACTGGGATGCTACAGGGCCAGTTTCATTAAATCCTGACAGGACTGATGAAGCGGCTTAAATAATTTAGGCGAAAACTATCTTGAAAAACACCGGAATTTTTCACCTTCACTGGCATCCACGCCAAGTAAGTCTTTGATCTCACCATCAAAACCATGCAAATAAGCATCAAAATCAATATCAAAAGATTTATCGTTCGCGTATATATCTTTAAGAGTCTTTCCATGTTCAAAGATATAAACGTTGTAGCCTTGCCCTCTATCTCGTATCAGGTCGATAAAATCTTCTTTATCAATATCGGCTATAGCATCTTCACCAATATCCGCCTTCAATTCATCAAACGCTGAAAATCATGGAAACGGAGCTTAGCGAAGTGTTGATTTTTAGTCCCTGATAGGCGACAGGGCAATTTGCTGATTCGACGTGTGCTAGCAGCACGCGAGAGGAGCAAGAATTGCATTCCGAATAGCCGTCTAGCCAGTGAGGTAGTAATGACGAAGCGTCTTTTGTGCGTAGTCGTTGCGGACGCAGGGCGTTCAGGGCATCTCCCATCCGCTGCGTAGGTGAACGAATTATGGCGACAGGAGTCCCGGAATTTCGTGAGGTAGCATGGCGCGCCTGCATTCTAATTAAGCGGCTTTCGATCATTGCTAAAGCAAAAAAAAGCATCATGAAAGATGGCCATTCGGATTCTTTGATTCCTGATCCTCGCAATAAATCAGCGGTGTTCCATATTTTTGATTCGTACGCTGAAAATCATGGAAACGTAGCTTAGCGAAGTGGTGATTTTTAGTCCCTGATAGGCGACAGGGCAATTCGCTGATTCGACGTGTGCTAGCAGCACGCGAGAGGAGCAAGAATTGGATTCCGAATAGCCGTCCAGCCAGTGAGGTAGTAATGACGAAGCGTCTTTTGTGCGTAGTCGTTGCGGACGCAGGGCGTTCAGGGCATCTCCCATCCGCTGCGTAGGTGAACTAATTATGGCGACAGGAGTCCCGGAATTTCGTGAGGTAGCATGGCGCGCCTGTTGAAGAATATTATTGTTATTGTTCATTATGCCGTTCAGTTATTATTTTTGGAGTCCATTCATGTCTATCTATTGTGTGAACGGGTTGTTTTATAAAATCATTTTTTAAGTGTATTCGACCATTCTCTGGATGTGTGAAAAACAGACAAAATCTGAATTTGTTGGTTTTTTACTCGATAGGGCAAGAGGTAGTGTGTACCTGTCAAAACTAACTCTCGTGTCCCTTCCACCCTACCTTTTCGTCCCAGCTGAGGATTGTTTTGTAATACGGTTACGTGCTCTTTAATTTCAGCAAGCAAAGTACGAGCAGCTCTAAGATTTTCTTCGGCGATGTATTCAAAGATTTCCCGCAAATCCTGACGAGCAGGTTCAGTCCAGACTATTTTCACGCTTTATTTTTGGCTTTCTGTTCAATCAAAGTATCCATTTCTTGCATGACTTGATTATGTTCGACTAACTCACCACGATCAGCCGCTTCTATTCCTTGGGTGATTTTTTCAATCTGCCAAGCATGGGTTTCCAGGTATTCTTGAATGGCCTGGTTTACTAAATAATTACGTGATCTATCCAGTGACCCTGCTATATCATCAAGTTGGTGTACGATGTTTGATTCTGCTCTAACAGTAAATGCTTCAGTGGCCATAATAAATACCTTGGTTCAATATGGTTCATTTGTAATCATAGTTTATACTTTATATATCCGCCACCAACTTGCTCAACCTCTCCTGCCCTGCATGTGTATAAATCTGAGTGGTAGCAATACTTTCATGCCCCAACAAAGCCTGTATATCAATCAGCTGTACATCTTTTTCAAGCAAGCGGGTTGCGTAAGTATGACGCAATTTATGTGGCGTAACTTTTTTATCAATACCACTCGATGTTCAAGTTTTTTAACTGATTGATTTTATTGATAATTTTACTGACAAAGAAAGCATCAACATCATTGTAAATCAATCACTTATAAAACAAAGCCGGAAAAATTTACTTTTCTTAGCCCAGTTATAGCTGAAAACTTGAACATCGAGTACCAGCTTTATCTATCATCTTTTTCAAATATGCCCGGACTGCATGTTGGCCAATAGGTTTACCACCTGGTTTCTTTGCAAACAGGTATTCATCCCGTGATTTATCAGCAATAAACAAGGCTAACTCTCGCATAAATCCTTCAGGCAATGGCACTTGTCTTTCCTTATTGACCTTCCCTATTAATCTTACTGATTGCGCCATGCCATCTACTACACGAATATCACTTACTTTTAAACCTAGTGCTTCGCTAATGCGTAGTCCAGTTTTTTGAATCAATGTAAACAGTAGCTCATTGTACAGAACACCCTGGGAAGTTTTTTGTGAAATGACTGGGTTGAATTTAAATAACTGAAGTTTCCCAATTATTGAGTAGCTGAAATACACAATGCTGGTGTATCGAGGTTTATTTTAGGTGGTTTTGCCATGTTTATAGCAAACCCCTACTTAATTCCCCTTAGGCAATAGCATTTGAAACGAATGAAAAGACTATTTTTTTCATATAGTTGTAGCATAGTTTCAATTTTACCATAAATAATTATTGGGAAACTTCAGTTTAAATAAATCACAGGGTGTTGCATTTATAGCTTGAATCCGGGTTCTTTCCGAATAATTGAGACTGCAAAGTTCAGTTTTGAGACACGTTCAGTCAACGTAACCAACACCCCGCGATGCCCTTTACCAATGACAGTATCAGCTTCCCAATCACCTAACCGAATTTTATCGTCGACAAGTTGAGGGCGCTGATCAATATCAACACGACCGGGAATCGTACCCCGATAATCATCTTTTCCATAGCGTTTACGGTAAGGTTTTGCTTGATGCCTTAAATACGTATACAATTCACCACCAGCAGCTTTATCAGTCAGAATTAACTACCACGCTTATAAAACGTGGTTTAAATTCGACCTAGAAGGCCGTTCTCAGCAAAACCCCTGCCGGGGCCTTGCTGAAATAAGATTCAAGTTGTTCCCAATATTTTAGTGGTTATTTATTTTCTTGGAATTTTACATACTTTCTTATCATTCCTGCATCCATACCTACGGTATCAACACAATAACCCGCCGACAAAAAATGATTCCCCCAATACTTCTTTGTTCGCAAGCTGGGAAACCTCTGGAAAGCTTGAATGGCAGTCTTACCTTTTACTCTTCCAACTAAATTTGATACTGAAACCTTTGGTGGTATTTTTACAAGTAAATGGACATGATCAGCCTGAACATTTAATTCGATGACTTCACATCCCGCTCTTTCGGTATGTGCATAAATGCTTTGATAAACATACCGTCCAAGATCTCCTTTTAAAATTTTATAACGATACTTTGGCACAAAGACAATATGGTACTGGAAAAACTAGACCACATGTGATAATTTTTGGAATCTGCTCATTTGTTTCTCCTAGTTAAATTGCGGGAACAACTTAACTAATTGATACTCTTGAGCAGACCTTTACGCAAAGCTTTTTTTACCCCCGCCCACAGGGCGCGGTTATCTAAGTTGTAATATAGCGATAAATGGTTTCATGGCTGACGGATGCTTTCCCTTCTCTTTTTAACCTACCTGAGATGCAGTCTGGACTCCATTTTTGCTTTAGTAACGGCGTAATTATTTGTCCCAATTCAGCTGTCAGTTTGATCAGTTTAGGCTTGTCAATATGTCGTTGTGTAGCCATGCTCTGAGCTTGCTTATAACGATAGCCACACTTACCTGTATTGCGTTTAAGTTCGCGACTTATACTCGACTTATGGCGCCCCATTCATTCAGCAATTTTGCCGATAGAAATAGTTTGTTTTCGCATCAAGTAAATATGGTATCTTTCCTCTTGGGTTAGATGGTTGAACGTATTCATTGAGTACCTCTTTTAGTTTCAGGTTTTAGTCGACGGAAACTATACCATCTAACCTTTTTAAGAGGTGTTGCATTTATTATATGAATTCGGGGAATCTGAATTGACAAAAGACGCAATTATTGAAGTGCTTACACCCACGCTGAAAATCATGGAAACGGAGCTTAGCGAAGTGGTGATTTTTAGTCCCTGATAGGCGACAGGGCAATTTGCTGATTCGACCTGTGCTAGCAGCACGCGAGAGGAGCAAGAATTGCATTCCGAATAGCCGTCCAGCCAGTGAGGTAGTAATGACGAAGCGGCTTTTGTGCGTAGTCGTTGCGGACGCAGGGCGTTCAGGGCATCTCCCATCCGCTGCGTAGGTGAACGAATTATGGCGACAGGAGTCCCGGAATTTCGTGAGGTAGCATGGCGCGCCTGTTGATCGGCTGTTTGCAGCTGATTCAAGTAGTCTTATACTTTTTCGCTACAAGGACCATTCTTGCTATCTATGGGGAGGTCGCCCAAAGCATTCAGCTTTCTAAGAAACGACCATATGGGTAAAATTTCATCTCCCACACTATCAACAAAAGTGTTCGCAGTAGTATCAATACTTCTTTTACCAACATCAGTAAATATTGAACTTATATATTGATAACCTGCATAGAGATCCTTCGCGACCGCTCCAAGAGCACCTGTAACCTTACCTGTGACTATACCGCCTGTGTAATTCCATACGCAGCTTAAATACCAATTATCATAGTCATCTAAGCCCTGAAGATCGTATGTATAGGAAAATGTATCTGTATATTCATCAGGGGGATAAATTTTAGGCTTGATTAAAGCTAGCTGAGGTTGCGCTTTCAACATTCGCTGAAAATCATGGAAACGTAGCTTAGCGAAGTGGTGATTTTTAGTCCCTGATAGGCGACAGGGCAATTCGCTGATTCGACGTGTGCTAGCAGCACGCGAGAGGAGCAAGAATTGCATTCCGAATAGCCGTCCAGCCAGTGAGGTAGTAATGACGAAGCGTCTTTTGTGCGTAGTCGTTGCGGACGCAGGGCGTTCAGGGCATCTCCTATCCGCTGCGTAGGTGAACGAATTATGGCGACAGGAGTCCCGGAATTTCGTGAGGTAGCATGGCGCGCCTGGCCTCAGGAAGTATACGTTTGACAATCACTTTAGGTATTTTTCCATTTTTACAATCTGTAATCTCTCCCTCAACAAACCAATTATTTTCATCAAGCGAGCTTCTCGGTTGCACAGTCATTGCCTGACTAGACATTGTAGGGGCAAGTTCAGAACGGCGGGCAAAGGTATTGGTATAAGGGTTATTAATCACACGCTGTCAGCCCCGGACGGGCTGATAGTCTCCAGAAGGCGCAGGGAAATTTGCCAATCCGAAGTGCGCGATAGCGCGCGAGGGAGGCTAAAATTTTATCCCGAATAGCCGTAGAGCCATTTGTGGTAGCCATGACTGAGCTGCTTTGTGCTCAGTCTGTGGCGGACGCAGGGCGGCTGGAGCATCTCCTATTCGCTGCGTAGGTGAACGAATTACGGCGACAGGAGTCCCGGAATTTCGTGAGGTAGCATGGCGCGCCTGATATTTTCAGTAGTGCCATTATCCAATTCAATTGAAACATTCACCTCAGACTCGGAGATATACTTTAAAACCATTCTACCGCCATCATCAGATGATGTTACACCAACGAGCCGACTATACTGGTCAAAGTCCATGCTCAAATAAAATGAAAAATCACCATTACTGTCCTTTTTATCCAATACTAGTTGAGTATAATGTTGCAACACGCCCGCATCATCTTTAGCACCAAAAAAAGAATAAAAAAGATCATTTTGATCAACTGCTGTCATGATCCAGTTATCCTCTTTTACCGTATTTACGAAAATACCCTTTACACCATCGGAGTGCTGAAAAGAAGTTGACCACAACCAGGATGGTGCTAAAGCACCTGCTGGTGTTACCATTAAATAGGTAGTATAGGTTCCTGGCGGCAAATTAGTAACCGGAAATTTTGATAAAATGCTTCCCCTAATACTCGATGTTCAAGTTTTTTAACTGATTGATTTTACTGATAATTTTACTGACAAAGAAAGCATCAACATCATTGTAAATCAATCACTTATAAAACAAAGCCGGAAAAATTTACTTTTCTTAGCCCAGTTATAGCTGAAAACTTGAACATCGAGTAATAGCTTCAGCGCTATTTTTTCTCCAGGGCGTTAAACCATTTGCAAATAATTCCTGTATATTGCCTGATTCGGTAAATAAATAAATTTCAGCAGGATTGATGGCTGTAGATTGATATCCAAGATAGACATCAACAGGCGCATCAAAGCCATTCATGGCAACCGAAAAGTCTAATAACTCACCATTCTCAGCAACCGACCCTAGGCCTATAGGAAAGGAGGTTTCAAGTTTGTTACTTTTCACTGGTGATACGATTGGTGCATATTCGAAGGCATGATCAACTGCTGGAACCGACCATATATTACAACTTAGATAACCGCGCCCTGTAGGCGGGGGTAAAAAAAGCTTTGCGTAAAGATCTGCTCAAGAGTATCAAGTAGTTAAGTTGTTCCCGCAATTTAACTAGGAAAAACAAATGAGCAGATTTCAAAAATTATCACATGTCGTCTGGTTTTGCCCGTACCATATTGTTTTTGTACCAAAATATCGTTATCAAATTTTAAAAGGGCTCTTGGTAAGTATGTTTATCAAAGCATTTATGCTCCCTGAATTCAAGTCATAAGTACATAACCCAATAAATTTTTCATATCTATCACTCGATGTTCAAGTTTTTTAACTGATTGATTTTATTGATAATTTTACTGACAAAGAAAGCATCAACATCATTGTAAATCAATCACTTATAAAACAAAGCCGGAAAAATTTACTTTTCTTAGCCCAGTTATAGCTGAAAACTTGAACATCGAGTATCACAGTCAGCTCTTCAAATACCTCATAAGGTGTTTTGTAATTGAGACACTTTTTAGGGCGACTATTTAGCTTATCAACGGCTATAAAAACCTCTTTTATCGTAACATCAATCAACTCCATTACTTTAGGGAAATACTGTCTTAATAAGCCATTAGCATTCTCATTTTGCCCTCTTTCCCAAGAGCTGTAGGGAGTCGCAAAATACGTATCACAGCCTAGTGCTTCTGCTATTTTTTCATGCAGGGTAAACTCTTTCCCGTTATCAAAAGTAATTGTTTTAACAAAGCTTTTTATAGGATCAAGCATTAAAATAGTTGCGTCTAATACATATTGAGCCTTTTTCCCCGCTAAAGGGAAGGTCAACCGTAATTTAGAGACTCGCTCATCCAACGTTACAATCGCCCCTTTGTGATTTTTCCCAATGATTGTATCTGCCTCCCAATCACCTATACGCTTACGGTTGTTGACCTCTTCAGGACGCTCATCTATATCGACTCTATTAGGGATTCCTGTCCTATTATGGGCTGACCCATACCGCTTGCGATAGGTTTTGTTCTGATGCCGAAGATGCTTGTATAGTTCACCCCCTGCCTTTTTGTCCGCCAGAATATGCTGGTAGATTGTTTCATGATGAAGACTAATTATACCTTTTTGTTTTAACCGCCCTGCAATCTGCTCAGGACTCCAGTCATCCTCAATGCGAACATTAACAATGCCTTTTATTTCATCCGTTAATTTAACCTCTTTAGGCTTGTTTTTGTGTCGTTCTTGGGCAAAATCTTCTGCTTGTTTATACCTGTAGCCTCTTTGACCTGTATTGCGTTTAATCTCGCGTGAAATATTGCTTTGGCTTCGTTCTAAGGCTTCTGCTATTTTATTCTGTGAAGTTCCCTTTTTTAATTCAATTTCTATATAATATCTTTCTTCAGGACATAGGTGTGTATAGCTCATTTGTAGCCTCTGTAAATTGTTTGGTAGCTGTTTACTTTACACCTATGTCTTGTCTTAATTCAACAGGTGTTAGTCTAGCCAATACTTGCAGAGGGTTATGCACTTATTATACGAATTCAGGCTCATACAGAGAGAGCTGGATGTGAAGTTATCGAATTAAATGTACAAACTGATCATGTCCACTTACTTGTAAAAATACCCCCAAGGTTTCAGTATCAGATATAGTTGGAAGAGTAAAAGGAAAAACTGCAATTCAAGCTTTCCAGAAATTTCCGTGCTTGCGAACAAAGAAGTATTGGGGGAATCATTTTTGGTCGGCTGGTTACTGTGTTGATACCGTAGGTATGGATGCAGAAATGATAAGAAAGTATGTAAAGTTCCAAGAAAATAAATAACCACTAAAATATTGGGAACAACTTGATCTTATTTCAGCAAGGCCCCATAGGGGTTTTGCTGAGAACGGCCTTTTAGGTCGAATTTAAACCACGTTTTATAAGCGTGGTAGTTAATTTTCACAAAGTTCAGGATGCTCTGTAGGGCAACTTTCAGCATTTTGCGAAGTTAACTCATATTCAATGATAAAATTTCTTGAGCCAAAAAATTGCTCTCCGTTAGCGTCAGTAAAAGTACCGGTGTATACATCATTCCATACCGCTGGGGTGTTACCCGCATATGGCATAGTTATTGGAGGGGGGGTGGCTTGGAAAATATTGTAGATATTCCTCAGAGCGACCTGCTCCAGTAACGCCTGCCCAGCGGAAGAAATTGTTCGGTTCTCCAGATCGCCAGTTGGTATAATTCCATTCTTCACCAGTCAACCAGTGCCAGTCAGCCTCTTTTTCAGCTGCTGTGGTTTCATATGTGGTAGGAGTTTGGTACCCTCCTAATAAAAAATTTACTTCACTAAAAGGTAGGCTTGCAATAAAATCACTTTCTTTTGCAGACGTAATAGTAGCCAGATATCCCTTATATAGTTGCCCAGAATCATCCGTGTAGCTTTGTCCGGATGCCCAGTCTCTTGCTTCTTCCCAGGATATAGAGGGAGCATCAATAACAACACCCTCATAATAATGCCCGTTTTCAGCCCATTTAACAGGTGCTGCAGATGCAACCCCCAGCCCATAGAATAAAAAGCAGCCTATAATTGAGGCTATTATTCGTTTTTCCTTTATGTTTATAGTTTTCATACCCATTCTCCTTAGTGAAGGTTTTATCATTTGTAAAAAAGCCTAATAATCTCGCTACCCCAGTTTGTTATAAACTGTTCCATATGGCGAGTAGGGCTAGTTTTTAGTTCTCTAAAATCGCCTATTTTGAATAAATTTCCAAGGTTCATAAGCAATTAGTTATCTTGTTATTTACATAAAATTTATACGTTTATTGTTCAGGACATTCAACTGAGTAAATTAGTCAAAATATCTAAAATGTGCAGTAGTTCACGTTTTATAGAAAAATAATAAAATAGCCATATGAAAAAGCACTAAGTAGAGTTTTCTGGAGTGTGAAATGCCTGTTATCGCGCCTTGAAGACAAACAAAAATCCTGCGCAATCTGGTATATTCTTTTCCAGTTCCCTTATTAGACATGATTACCTTACTGAAAAATGGTTTAACAGATTTGTTGAATTGTTTTTATTGAACATGTAGGGCGATACTATGATGCTGCGAATTCTGCTGTTTATGTATTGCCCAAATATCCAGAGTTAAAAAATTCTGGGTATTTGGGTGTTAGAATATGGGACGTTTTTTTGCAGAAGTATAACAACGCATATAGCGATAATAATCATGAGATTCAGAAATGGGTAGGCAACAAGTATTTGAACAGTTAGCGGAAGATTTTGATTTAAAACCAGCAGATTATTATTTTCTGGAACTTATTCCGCTCATTGAAGTGATGTGGCTAGATGGTAAAAATCAGCAGAGTGAGTTAAATATTCTGTATCAGTTTGTAGTAGAGCATATCGCATATATTGATCAGGCAGCAGGTATCCAGGTTCTAACGGTTAAGGATGCCAATGATTTTCTGGATCGTTTTGCGCACCAGAAACCACCACAAAAACTTCTCACAGGGCTTCATAATATTATTGCCAAGGGAAATGGCGTGATAGCGCCCCGTAAAATGAATATTCTGGAGTATTGCCTGGATATTTCAGCCGCGTGTGTCGTGCATTACCCGTATGGCATGCGTGAGCGAATCCGGCATGATGAAAAAGAATTTCTACTGCGGCTATTTGCTGAATTTAATATTTCTCCAAAAAAACCTGCCGATATTTTCTGAAAAGCGCATAGCGCCCGCTATGGCTTTGTCTGTATAAGCACTACTTTCTATTCTAAAACCGAAGGGCATTTGCAAGTATGCACTATGAATAAGTCACTGTTTTACGTAAAATACCTGCAAATTTATTAACTTCAGGAAAACGTTTTATTATGAATAACAAAGCAATGGCATTGACTATCGGTTTTACTGCATTATCAAGTGTTCAGTTCACAGCACAGGCGGCAAATATAGATGCAGGTAGAGATGCTTTTGAAAGCTGTAGAGGTTGCCATAGTGCTCCGGGGTATAGCAATGTTTACCCTACCTATTATGTTCCTAAAATAGGCGGGCAGGTGTCGGCTTATACGGCTGCGGCTTTGACTGCGTATAAACAGTCAAGCCGTCCGCACGGTACAATGATGGCAAATACCTATGATTTGTCTGAGCAAAAAATCGAAGATATTGCTGCTTATTTAGCGACGGTAACGGATGGCTCTACTAAAGCAAATGCAAATGGTGGCGATGCAGCAAATGGCAAAAACTTAGCCGCTGCATGTATGGCTTGTCATAATGATGATACTAATGACGGGGCAGCTAACCCTCGGTTAGCTGGGCAGCATGCGAATTATTTGGAAAAAGCGATGCAGGAATATCAGTCTGGCGCACGAAAAAATGCCTTAATGCAGTCAATGCTACAAGGTTTATCTAATGACGAGATTAAGGACATCGCCGCGTATTTTACGAGCTTAAAAGGCCTAACAGCAACAAAGTAAGCGGGATTATAGACAGGCAGGTTTTTCAATCTGCCTTTTTTATACCTGCTGGAAAATATAACGGTAGCTATGCATGATTAGCTATTAATTCTATAGTTTGGAATAACAATAAGAGAAGCAAGAAATGGCAGAGACAGTCGAAGAGCTAACCGTCACCTATGAAGATGGTGGTATAGAAACCGTAAAAGAACTAGATAAAAAAGTCTTAACCAAAGGTGCATGGGCGACCATTATCTATCGCTATCAAGACTGGAATAGAAGCAAAGAAGAGTATAGCCCAGACAAATTCACCATCCGCCGCTATCAAAAACGTGATGGCGAATATCAGCAAAAGTCTAAATTTAATATCTCTAGTGAAAAACAGGCTAGAGAGATTATCGTGGCTCTACAAGACTGGTTAGGTGAATAGGCTCTAACTTACTGGTCTTTTTGTCCGTCTTCTGCGTTGCGACAGCAGTTATATAGAATGACTATGTGGTTGTTATCACGCCTTGAAGACAAATAAAAATCCTGTGAAATCAGGTATGTTCTTTTCCGACAATCGCTGAAAATCATGGAAACGGAGCTTTAGCGAAGTGAAGATTTTTAGTCTGCGATAGCCGTAGGGCCGTTGTTTTGTCGGAGTCTGAGCGTTAGCGAAGGTGGAGACAAAATAAAAGGCCATCCGACACGGCGTCAAGTCATTTGGAGCCTATGTTCCGACCCCTTGTTGGGTCGGGACGAGGTGACGAGGACGAATCGGGGCCGCCGGAGGCATAAGTGGTCGCGTTAAGTTTTTGCTGCTTGCTTGGGCTGGGATGCCCAAAACAAGCTTTCGCAAAAATAGCGACTCCCCGAGATAGGCGACAGGGCAATTCGCTGATTCGACGTGTGCTAGCAGCACGCGAGAGGAGCAAGAATTGCCGTCCAGCCAGTGAGGTAGTAATGACGAAGCGGCTTTTGTGCGTAGTCGTTGTGGACGCAGGGCGTTCGCTGTCAGCCCCGGACGCAGGGCGGCTGGAGCATCTCCTACGCTGTCAGCCCCGGACGGGCTGATAGTCTCCAGAAGGCGCAGGGAAATTTGCCAATCCGAAGTGCGCGATAGCGCGCGAGGGAGGCTAAAATTTTATCCCGAATAGCCGTAGAGCCATTTGTGGTAGCCATGACTGAGCTGCTTTGTGCTCAGTCTGTGGCGGACGCAGGGCGGCTGGAGCATCTCCTATTCGCTGCGTAGGTGAACGAATTACGGCGACAGGAGTCCCGGAATTTCGTGAGGTAGCATGGCGCGCCTGCGCTGAAAATCCTGGAAACGGAGCTTTAGCGAAGTGAAGATTTTTAGTCCGCGATAGCCGTAGGGCCGTTGTTTTGTCGGAGTCTGAGCGTTAGCGAAGGTGGAGACAAAATAAAAGGCCATCCGACACGGCGTCAAGTCATTTGGAGCCTATGTTCCGAACCCTTGTTGGGTCGGGACAAGGTGACGAGGACGAATCGGGGCCGCCGGAGGCATAAGTGGTCGCGTTAAGTTTTTGCTGCTTGCTTGGGCTGGGATGCCCAAAACAAGCTTTCGCAAAAATAGCGACTCCCCGATTCGCTGCGTAGGTGAACGAATTACGGCGACAGGAGTCCCGGAATTTCGTGAGGTAGCATGGCGCGCCTGCATCTTAATGGAAATGAGACCTTTAGTCGCGCATAAATAAGGCGGGGCTGAAGAACCCGCTTCCGAGTGTATAACGCTATGCAAATAACTTGCTAATACGCTGAAAAAACCTGATTTTAAAAGGGCTTTTATGCGTGATGTGTCACTTGCACCCGGTGCAATGGACTGTAATTTTTCAAATAACTCTTGCGCCTGATCCGTTTGCTTTTTGTGGATATAATATTCGCAAATAACGAATGTTAGCCCAGTGTATTCGGTGATATGAAACTGGATTCTCTTCGGGTAAAGTATTTTGAGTTCAAAGTGGTTGGCAAAGATTTTTGGAATTTCATCAGGATTGTTTTCAGCTAAACATAAGCGTGCATAATTACAGCGGGCAAAGATATTTTTTGGGTTTTTCTGATAATTTTCACGGATCACCTGTTTTTGTTTCAGAGGATCTACACGCCCGTATGCGATGGCAAGGCAGCTATAAATTAAGGGCAGGGGGTATTGCTGTTTTAGCTCCAGTAATCGAGGAATAGCTTCTGCGCCATTTACTTCGGCGATCTCTGATAAGCTGTTAAATTCATCCTGGATTGCTTGCGGCAGGTTACGGAAGCGCTGGTCTAAAATAGGCGCAGTCGTTAGCTCATAGGACTCATTCGTGGCTTTGTTGGAACTGGCGATGTTGGTCGTTGCCCGGATTGAGGTTCTGGTTTTCTTTGACATGGAAATTAATTGAGTAGGTCGATATCGGGTTTTAAATTAGGCCATTTGCTAAAAGCAAAGAACCAGATCATAACAATATTTACGATGGGAATTAACAGGCATAAAATGAAAATCTTGGGATAGCCAGCTTTTTCTACAATTTTACTGCCTAACCATAAAGTAAACAGCATAAACAAGAAAATTAACACATATTCCATTACTCTTGCTCCTCTTCTTTTAAGTTAGGCCAGGGTAATAAGGCGAGCTGCAGAAAAATCATTAATAAGCCTAATCCCGGTAAAAAAAACCAGCAGTCCCCAGGCAGGATTGAAACCTGCTTTCTTATAAATTAAGTACACCGGAACCAGGATCATTAAACCCACGATAACCAGGCAGCCAAATTCAGGAAAGATAAACATAGTTTGCTCCCTAAGTTTTTCATCAGTGTTCCCATTGAAAGAAGAAGTACCTAAACAAAGCAGCCTATAACCTACCTGAAGGTAGCATCACTCGAATATTTCCATCTTTTTGATTATAATCACTTATAACAGCAAATAGACACTCTGTAGGCACCGTAAAAAAACAACAAATAATTTCAAATAAAGCTTGCAATTGCCGAGAAAATTTTTCTAAAAATTTCCGTTTTAATCACCTCATAAACGGATATCACCCGTGCTTAAAGACCTACCACTCTCTGAACATATTCACCAACACTGCAATGAAAGTATGGAATGTGCCCTGTTAGCAGAGCGTCATCCTTTGTGGGCTCGTTCATGCCCAGAGTTGAAGGATATCGACTTTATTCGCCTTGGGTTATTACGCTGTATCAGTGTAGTCGATAGTGGTCGCCATTTCCTCCAAACCAATGAACAGATTTATGGCCAGCTGCTTCCCCACTCAACGTATTTTAAATCACTGAAGTCGCATAGACGAACAAGTATGCTTGAGGCATTTGAACAGCAGAGCTATCATCTTCACTCTGAACACTACTATCGCAAGGCATTGATTATCTTAAAGCATTACCGGAACTTGACGAATACACCATAGAAGCAGCGGATGGACATTTTATTGATCATGCCTGCCATACTGAAAAAAACAGCAAGGGGAAAGTTTATGCGGCCGGGGGGATTTACGCGTTGAATCTCAGAAGTGGGTTGCTCAGATTTCTTTGTCTGGTGACAAACGGAACTCAGAGGCATCAAGAAATACCTGTGTTACGAGATCATATTGAAAAGCAAAATATAATCCCCCAGCAAATCCAGACAAGAAATCAAAGCAATCTTATTCCAAATTAGTTACTATTTGTAAAAAATTGGAGTATTAAAATGAGCAGAAAAAGAACGGTCTACAGTGCTGAATTTAAAAGCAAGTTGGTATTAGAAGTTTTAAAGAATGAAAAAACACTGCAAGAAATTGCCAGTGCAAATAACATCACACCTAAGAACCTACAAAACTGGAAAAAAATATTCTTAGACAATGCAGAAATAGCAATGGAGCCCTCCAAAGCCGTTAAAGATTACAAAGAGGATCTATTAGCAGCTCAAGAACAAAATGAGATGCTCACAAAAATCGTAGGAAAAATGACGGTTGAAAAGGAGTGGCTCGAAAAAAAGCTAAAAAGCTTGGACTCATCTGATAGAAAACAGTTGATTGAGCCCAAGCTTAACACTCTACCTCTAACACAGCAGTGTGCATTATTAGGATTAAATAGAAGCAATCTCTATTACAAAAAAAGAGAGAATAAAAAGAAAGAAGAGATCAAAACTCAGATTAATCACATTTTTAAAGACATCCCTATTTATGGTGCGGCTAAAGTACACCAGCAGTTGCTTGAAGGTGGTTTTAAAGTCAGTTTAAACACGGTGGCGAGTTATCGGCAGCAGATGGGCTTGAAAGCCGTATTAGCGGTAAAACAAGTCAATACAACGATCCCCATAAAAGAACATAAAAAATATACTTATAAGCTTAGAGATCTTGATATATCACACGCTAACCAAGTTTGGAGTACAGATATAACCTATATTAAAACCAAAGAAGGGATGGTTTATTTAGCGGCGATTATTGATTGGCACTCAAAAGCAGTGCTCGCCCATAAAATATCAAACACAATGGATTCTTTTTTAGTTATGGATGTATTAGATGAAGCGCTTTCTCTCTACGGAACACCTGAAATTTTTAATACGGATCAAGGCAGTCAATACACCAGTGAAATTCATACCCAACGACTAAAAAACAAAGGCATTACTATTTCTATGGATGGAAAAGGACGAGCAACGGATAATATTTGTATTGAACGGTTTTGGCGAAGTGCAAAATGTGAGCGTATTTATTTAAATGAATATGGTTCAATTAGAGCGTTAATAGAAGATGTTGATGACTATATTGAGTTTTATAATCATCAACGGTTTCATGAAACCCTGGACTATAAAAAACCAATGAATGTATATAGAGAAAGTATTTTAGCTAATGAACAGCAGAATGAAGCGGCTTAGGAATATGGAATAAGGATTGTTGAAAAATCTGTCTTGACTCTTTGGGGTGCTATAAAACAAGGGAAATAACAGCTCTCAGAAACATCTCTATGTCATACGATAAAGCCGTCACCGACTTTGTCTGGTGGGATCGGCAGAAACGACATGCTAATTACATGAT
>NZ_BLYC01000003.1 GCF_019721995.1 Bathymodiolus japonicus methanotrophic gill symbiont
GTCATCCAGTGCAACCAATATGCGCCCATCTGTTTCAGGAGACGGAATCAGCTCCCAGATAGTTTTCCACAGCCCAGCCCACGGAAAAGTTGAAGAAGCCATGAAAGTGTAAAAGCGCTTATTCTTGATCTCAAACCCAAACAACGTATCAAGGCAACGCCAAAGATTAGAGGTCATTGATGACGTAAAAGGAACGATAATAGACAGGATCGTGTAAACGAACAGAGAGGCTCGTTCGCGGCCTAAAGTGGTTTCGGAAAAATGATCTTGAAGCGGGAGTAAAATATCGCGTAAAATGAACATGAATGAGGTCGTTTTATTTGTATAATCAATGTGTTATAAACTTTTATTATACAGTAAAACCAGGCCTCATTCATGATTAACCTGTTGTTTTTAAAAAGAATTCAAGGCTTTTAGTCAACGGAATGGCATTAATATTAGTAATACCAAATATTTCAGGAAAATAAGCATTAGCTGATATTCTTATGCTTTAAAAACTAGGAAACTTCAGCTATGAAATATTGAGGCCTTATTAAGGTTTACTGGCATAGTAGAGCGGACTTTAGTCTCTCAGTGCTAAATAACTGAAGTTTCCCAATTATTGAGTAGCTGAAATATACAATGCTGGTGTATCGAGGTTTATTTTAGGTGGTTTTGCCATGTTTATAGCAAAACCCTACTTAATTCCCCTTAGGCAATAGCATTTGAAACGAATGAAAGACTATCTTTTTCATATAGTTGTAGCATAGTTTCAATTTTACCATAAATAATTATTGGGAAACTTCAGCTAAATAAATCTCCCGCCTACATTAAAATCGTTGCATAAGTTCTTGCACCTCTATTGGGGCGTTGGCTTTAGCCTACATGGGGTAATATCAGTGCAGGTTAAAGCCAGCGCCCCATATACTGAACTTTATACTGCGAATACTTATGGAACTATTTATATTAGCGGACTAAAGTCCGCTCTACACTATACACAACGCTCGAATGACACCTAAAAAACCCAAAGGTACACGCAAAGGTTTTACCACCGGGGCATGTTCTGCTGCAGCGGCCAGAGCTGCGACTTTAGGCCTGTTAACAGGGAAAGTACCTGAGAAAATCGAATCCTTATTACCCAATGGTCAGCGGGTCAGCTTTGCAGTACATGCAAGTTCGGTCGCTAAAGATCATGCGCAAGCAGTTATTATCAAAGATGCCGGGGATGACCCCGATTGCACGCATAAAGCGCATATGACTGTTGCTGTGTGCATCTTAAGCGATACCGCCAACCAGGTGTTATTAAAAGGGGGCGACGGGGTAGGAACCATTACCATGCGCGGCCTGGGCCTGGAAGTTGGAGGTCCGGCAATTAACCCTGTTCCACGCAAAAATATTGAAGCGAACATCCGCGAAGTCGCTAGCGACATGCTGCAAACAAAGAGCCTTGAAGTGACTATTTCAGTTCCAGGTGGCAGGGATATGGCCAAGAAAACCTTAAATGATCGTCTAGGTATTATTGATGGTATATCAATTTTAGGCACCAACGGCATTGTTCACCCATATTCCACGGCAGCCTTTCGTGCCAGTGTGGTTCAAGGTGTAGAAGTCGCGGCTAATCAGGGACAGCAGGCGGTAGTCTTAACCACTGGCGGGCGTACCGAGAAATTTACCATACGCGAATTAGCTGATTTAGATCCTGCCTGCTTTGTACAGATGGGCGACTTTTTAGGTCCTGCTCTGGATAGTGCGCAGCAAGCTGGGATTAAGCAAATCATTATCGGCGGCATGGTGGGTAAAGTCAGCAAAATTGCCCAGGGTGAAGTGATTACTCATGCGCGGCGTAACCCGGTTAATACACAATTATTAGCTGACCTTGCTGCAGAAGTGGGTGCCGAAGTCTCGGTTTGTGAGGAAATAGCTGCAGGTGAGACCGCCAGATTTGCAGGGGAACGCATGCATGAACAGGGACTGGCCGACGCTTTTTATAAAGCATTATGCGCACGCGTGGTTACCACACTTGAGGCGCGCTACCCTGGCGTTTTTAGCTACCGAATCTTAATGTGTGATTTTGATGGAGAAAAGTTAGTAGATTATGGCGTATAAATGTCAGATTATAGGTGTACTGGATAACGGGCTGGAAGGCCTGTCATTTGCCGCATTAAACGCGCTGCAGAATGCCGAGGTAGTAATTGCGGCAACACGGGTATTAACGCTGTTTGCTGATTCAATCAGTGCTGCCGAATGTAAAGACCTAAGCGGAAATTTAGCTAAAGTGCCGGAGTGGATCAATAGCGCGTTAACCCGTAAAAAATCCGTTGTAGTATTAGCCACAGGTGATCCTCTTTGTCATGGTATAGCCAGCTTTTTAACTAAAAAACTGGGTGCTGAACAGCTTGAAATTTTACCCAATGTATCCTCTGTGCAACTAGCATTTGCCAGCATAGGGATGGCCTGGCAAGATGCAAAGATCTGCTCGGTACATAATAAAGATGCAGGGGAATGGCAAACAGGTTTTGGTAGAGAGCATGGCTTTTATAATTTACTACAAGCGATCAACCAGCACGATAAATTAGCTATTTTAACCAGCCCTGAAAATGACCCATCGCGTATTGCGCACATGCTAGTTATGGAAAATATGGCAGATTTATTTAGCATGGTGGTTGCGGAAAACCTGCTCTGCACTGATGAGAAAATCTTTCAGGACATAAGCATCGCTGAACTAGCCGGGCAGATATTTAGCGGCAATGATGTAGTCATCTTGTGCCGATTACAAGCTAAACAGCCGGAGTTACTGTTTGGATATGCAGATCATGCATTTAAGCAGCGCAAACCGGATAAAGGCCTGATAACCAAGCGCGAAGTGCGTGCCGTATCACTAGCAAGAATGCAATTAACGGCTGAGAGCATTACCTGGGATATAGGAGCAGGATCAGGGTCAGTCGGTATAGAAGCAGCTAAACTGTGTACTAAAGGGCATGTCTATGCAGTGGAAAAAAATGTTGCTGACTTTGCGATTGCCAGTGAAAATGCGCGTGACTTTGCACTGCATAATTACACCATCATAGAAAATAAAGCACCGCGGGGAATGGAGTACTGGCCAGCGCCGGATGCTATATTTATCGGTGGCTCTGGTGGTGAACTAGCTGAGCTTATTGCACTTAGCCTAGAGAGGCTGCAGGCGAATGGCTGTCTAGTCATGAACTTTGTAACACTGGGAAATTTAACTACCGCATTAGAGATATTGAAGCAAAGCAGTGCAAGCTGGGATATCACCCAGTTACAAGCTTCACGTAGCCAACCTATTTTACATATGCACCGTATGCGCGCTGAAAATCCGGTATGGGTCGTCTGTGCACAAAAAACAATACACAATGGAGTGAATACTTAATGCGTACTACGCTTTATACCATGAAGGAGATGAACATAAGTAAGAGAAGAGACCTTATTAGTAAAGACCAAAAATCAGACTCACAACGTTTTGCTTTATTACCTTTTACCAAGTTAAACAGTGATATGGAAGTCACAATAACGTCAAGCTCTTTATGGAGAACTAAATGATAGCAAGCTTATATGGTGTCTCCTTAGGTCCTGGTGACCCTGGCTTAATCACTAGAAAAGCCTGGGAATTATTACATTCCGGGGCAGAGTGGACTTACCCGGTAAGAAAAAAACAGGGTAAGAGCTATGCGCTCAACATTGCTCTGCAAGCAGGGTTAACGCCTCCGGAAAATCATACCGAGCTGGTTTTTCCGATGACCCATGACCGGGAAATATTAGCTAAATACTGGCTGCGGGCTGCCGAGCAGGTATTATCCAAATTACAGGCAGGCAATGATGTGGTGTTTTTAGTTGAAGGAGATGCTTCAACCTATTCGACCTTTCAGCACCTGGCAAAAACTGTCGCCGCGCTGGATGCCAGCATTATCATTGAAACGATTGCCGGGGTCAGCTCATTTAATGCGGCGGCGGCGCGCGCTAAAATCCCACTGGCGGATACCGATGATACGGTTGCGATTATTCCGGCTGGCTACGGTATAGCAATGATTGAAAAAATGCTGCATGACTTTGATACCTTAATTTTATTAAAGGTAAAGCCACTACTTGATGATATACTCGAATTATTAGAACATAAGAATTTATTAACTCAGTCTTGTTTTATCGAAAAGGCTGGGTCTAATGAAGAGCGCATTGTCCGCGATGTAATGAGTCTAAAAGGGCAAAAAGTCAATTATTTATCATTGCTAATGGTACATAATTCCCATAGAATTAGGGAGGAACTTATCCGCGGTTGCCGGAAAAAGTAAACTCCTATAATAAGAAATCAAGAGGAAATAATATGAATGGTACGCAAAAATTAATGGCCGCAGTTGTTGCTGTATTTGTAATCGGTTTTTTAATGGTTGGAGGCAACAAAGAACAAACGGTAGAACAACAGGAAAATGCCGCGATGGTTAGGGCGACTGCTCAAATGCAGCGTATGGCAAATTTAAAATGCCCACAAGCAATAAAAAAATTCACCGGCGATCAAACGTATTTCCCTACATCTACTGATACCGATCATCTAACTTATGTGACTATGATCTGGGATGCGTCTAAATCAGATGATAAATATAGCTTTAAGTTAGCCAAGTGTACAGTACATGAAACTGTAGGCGGTATTTCACTGTTAGTCATTGATGGCAAAACAAAGATTGAGAAAGAAGTTAAGCGCTAGCACGCGGATTAGTCATTCAGTCGAAGAAATCACTTAGCTGAAGTTTCCCAATTATTGAGTAGCTGAAATACACAATGCTGGTGTATCGAGGTTTATTTTAGGTGGTTTTGCCATGTTTATAGCAAACCCCTACTTAATTCCCCTTAGGCAATAGCATTTGAAACGAATGAAAAGACTATTTTTTCATATAGTTGTAGCATAGTTTCAATTTTACCATAAATAATTATTGGGAATCTTCAGTTACTTAGGTAACGTGCATAAATAACTCACCCGGATTATTTATTGCGCGTTGCCTTAAAGTTGCCAATCTTCTCAAAACCGTGAAGCGGGTTTGACCCAGCAAATGGGTGAGGGAGAAAAAGCCTAATAGATATAATATTCAATGACTTATGCGCGCAATCAGCGTTCAACTGATGTTATTAGGATCAAGCAGAGCAGATTGATGCTAGTTTTCTGCTAAAATTGCTTAAACTGCACTGAATAACGGAAGCTTTCGGGGTCAAAATAATCAAGTTCTATGCCATTAATTTCCACATAGGGGTACATAAGGTAATTAACAGGTTTTGACTGCTGTGCGGGCGGCAGTCTAATCCCTCTGCCGCCTCGTTCAAGCACCATCCGGTATGCATCGACACCGCCAAAAAAATACTTTCTAAGCTCTTTTGTATCGGCTAATACCAGGTTATCTTCCAGCATTTTTTTCTTACATCAGCGGGATCAACGGCTACCCAGCCTGTACCGGGAAGGTAAAATTCAGCCCAGCAATGATAATCATTAGTAATGTCTTGCACTGCTTTTGTACCTAGTCTAAGGCCAAAAACTTCTCTGGCTGGAACGCCGATGTTTCTTGCTAACGCCACATAGACAGAACTAATATCAGCGCATTTTCCACTTAATTTGCTTAAGGTCACTTCAACAATACCAAGGCCGCAACCTTTGACGCTGGGATCTCGCGATGTGTTTTCAACGACCCAGTCATAAACAGCCTGTGCTTTTCAAGAATACCGGTTTTACCTTTTTTGATGTTATTAGCAATTTCTGCAACCTGCCCTCCCGTTGGAATCCACCATTCAGACTGCAAATATTTTTGTATTTCAATCGGTACTGGTGCGCCGGTATCGCGTAAGTTTCTATTCTGGCGTTCTTTGCTGCTTACCTTAACCCATCTTCGTCACTATTGATGATGTAGTTGTTATAAATCAATTGGTTGAAATTTTAAAAAGTAGCCAGTTGGCACTACAGATTTTGTGTTTTTGTCATCAGTGTTCCCCAATCAATTGAGGCCGTGAAACTAACCTCGCCACAAGAGAGCTCATAAAGCACTGTAAAGACATTCCTGTTATTATTGCGTTTTGAACTGCTCGAATGGTATACGAGCTGATACGAGATATTCTTGCCTGGAAAAATAATGGATTCACAAAACGATCTCGTTTTTGAGCCTGTTGCTGCCTAATCTCCAGAGCCTTGCTATATTTTTTATCCGATGGATGAATCAATTCTGGCTGTTGTGTTTTTGAAATCTCTTCAAACACGCGCATTAAATTATAGCTCATTGCAGTCAGGCGCATTTGATTTTCAAGTGAGCGGGTATTGGAAGACCAAGCTTTAGTTTCCTTGAAATTACTTTTAGTGTTATTGAATGTCTTTTCAATCGTCCATCGCTTGAAATACAGCATGGCAATGGTTCCAGGGTTAATAGTCATTGGCAAGGTTGTCACAAACCGGTGAAGTTTTCCGGTTTCTGGATCACGGTAATCCACCACGTTAAATTTGATGCCCTTGTTTTCGTACACACTGTATGCTTCAACCCCTGTATTGATCTTATGGCGGGAGTCAAAAGGGATAGGCTCAACCAGAGTCGCAATTGAATTTTCTTTTAGCATTGAAATCATGTAATTAGCATGTCGTTTCTGCCGATCCCACCAGACAAAGTCGGTGACGGCTTTATCGTAGACATAGAGATGTTTCTGAGAGCTGTTATTTCCCTTGTTTTGCTTTCCAATATGATCTCGTAACACAGGTATTTCTTGATGTCTCTGAGTTCCGTTTGTCACCAGACAAAGAAATCTGAGCAACCCACTTCTGAGATTCAACGCGTAAATCCCCCCGGCCGCATAAACTTTCCCCTTGCTGTTCTTTTCAGCATGGCAAGCATGATCAATAAAATGTCCATCCGCTGCTTCTATGGTGTATTCGTCAAGTTCCGGGAATGTTTTATGATAATCATGCTATAGCAGTGTTTCAGAGTGAAGATGATAGCTCTGCTGTTCAAATGCCTCAAGCATACTTGTTCGTCTATGCGACTTCAGTGATTTAAAATACGTTGAGTGGGGAAGCAGCTGGCCATAAATCTGTTCATTGGTTTGGAGGAAATGGCGACCACTATCGACCACACTGATACAGCGTAATAACCCAAGGCGAATAAAGTCGATATCCTTCAACTCTGGGCTTGAACGAGCCCACAAAGGATGACGCTCTGCTAACAGGGCACGTTCCATACTTTCATTGCAGTGTTGGTGAATACGTTCAGAGAGTGGTAGGTCTTTAAGCATGGGTGATATCCGTTTATGAGGTGATTACAACGGTAATTATTAGAAAAATTTTTTCGGCAATTGCAAGCTTTATTTGAAATTATTTGTTGTTTTTTTACGGTGCCTACAGAGTGTTTATTTGCTGTTATAAGTGATTAAAATCAGAAATATGGAAATATTCGAGTGGTGCTACCTTCAGGTAGGTTATAGGCTGCTTTGTTTAGGTACTTCTTCTGTAACTACTCAGCGTATTTTTTAACTTTAAAATCAAATGGATATATTTTAATTTAACCTGACTTTAGTCATTTTCACCTTTAAAAAGGGGTGAAAATTGGGCTAAAATTCAGAGAGATACATTAATTATTATTTTAAATCAATCTGTTATGAGTTTAAATTACGCTGAGTAGTTACCTTCTTCTTTCAATGGGAACACTGATGGTTTTTGTATAAAACGTTGATTTTTTTAGAGTATTTTTGTCGCATGTAAATTACACTCAAATAACGATGATTTTTTTGACAAAAGTCAATGAATTTATCGACAAAAATAATATAAATGGCACTACAAAACTTTCAAAAAAACACCATTGATTTTAAAGAGAATTTTTCGACAAAAAATCGATTAAACCGATGAATCAATAGCTTAGAAAGATAAAAGTGACGAAGATGGGTTAAAACCAAACAGTAAACGTTTCTGCTGAATTCCCTTTGGCCACTCAGCATAAAAGTACAACACACCACTGATCGGTTCTTTATAAACGCCAGAGTTTATAAAATTGCCTTGAATATGCATATCTTCAATTAATTGATACTGCCCGGACACTGGGTACGGTAGCCATATTTTCGCAGCTTGTGGCGACTCAGTGGTTTGTAAATCTACTTTAATATTGATATGCCCTTGTTGCTCATTTGCAGGGCTATATTCTGGTATAAATAAACAGAGAGTAAAGAGTAAAAAAATAACGTTTGATTTCATGGCGTAACTTGTGTGTTTAAAAATAAATGGACTTAATAGTCTAGGCCATACTAAGAGTGTGCTGGTGCAGCACGTAGCTGATAATATCTTTTAGTGCATTGTGTGTCAGACCAGTTATTAGGATTAATTTACATATCAAAAAAGATATTTTAACCAGTGCAGCAATATATGCTCACTGATGTTTTAGAAGCAAGCAGTGTCAAAACAGACATTTCTCAATATGATATACTTTTCAGGCTCTTAATTATTGGCCTACAGAGCAGCTAGTACAGCACCCACTAAATTTAACTAACACCATTTACAAGGGACAATACATGACTGTAAAAACCATCATATTAGCAGCTGGGCAAGGTACGCGCATGCGATCAGCCTTGCCAAAAGTATTGCATAAAGTTGCCAATCGCAGTTTGTTGCAACATGTATATGATACTAGTAAGCAAATAGATAATAATGAAATTATTATCATCTATGGCCATGGTGGCGAGCTGGTTAAGCAAACATTATCTGAGATAGATGCTCAATGGGTAGAGCAGCAAGAACAATTAGGTACGGGACATGCCGTATTACAAGCGGATAGTCTGATAGAGAATGAAGATACTCTGCTTATTTTATATGGTGATGTGCCGTTATTGAGTAAACAGTCTATCGATGGTTTGCTGGCCAATGTATCAACACAAAGCGTGGCGCTACTAACCGTTAATCTTGAAAATCCGACCGGCTATGGACGTATAGTGCGTGATGATACGACTGATAGGGTGCTAAAAATAGTTGAGCAGAAAGATGCGACAAAAAAACAGCAGGGTATTAACGAGGTCAATACTGGCATTCTTGCCGTTAAGGGCGAACAGTTAAAGCTCTGGATTCACCGCCTGGATAATAGTAACGCGCAACAGGAATTCTATCTAACCGATGTCATAGAAATGGCGGTTAATGACGGTATAGCTATTAAAACCAGTCAGCCAGAATTTATAGACGAAGTGTTAGGGGTCAATGATCGCAAGCAACTGAGTCACCTTGAGCGAGTTTATCAAAGCTTGCAGGCAGACAAATTAATGGAGCTGGGCGTAAGCTTATTAGATCCTGCGCGGGTAGACTGCCGGGGAAGTTTTACTGCTTTAGGTCAGGATATATCGGTGGATATTAATGTTATTTTCGAGGGCAATAATAGCATAGGTAATAATGTAAAAATTGGAGCCAATACCATTCTCAATAATTCAGTGATTGCCGATAATGTAGAGATTCTAGCTAACTGTATTATTGATAATGCTATAGTCGGCGCGGGTAGCAGAATAGGGCCCTTTGCCAGATTACGCCCACAGGCAGAGCTAGCTGAGCAGGTGCATATTGGAAATTTTGTAGAAGTCAAAAAGGCGACAGTGGCAAAGGGGAGCAAAATTAATCACTTAAGCTACATCGGTGATGCCACAATAGGCAGTAAAGTCAATATTGGTGCGGGCACTATTACCTGCAATTACGATGGCGTTAATAAATTCCGCACAGTGATAGAAGACGGTGCATTTATTGGGTCAGATACACAACTAATTGCCCCGGTCACAGTAGGTAAAAATGCTACCATTGGGGCGGGTTCGACGATTACCAAAAGTACCCCAGATGAAAAACTAACCTTAACTCGATCTAAGCAAATCACAATACAAAACTGGCAGCGTCCAGTTAAGAAGGAGCAATAATATGTGTGGCATAGTCGGAGGAATTGCACAAAGAAATGTCCTCCCTATTTTAATTGAAGGCTTGAAAAGGCTGGAATATCGTGGCTACGATTCGGCTGGATTAGCGGTTATTGCAGATAAGCAAATTCATCGGCATCGAGAAATCGGCAAGACTAAAGGCCTGGAAGATTTGCTTGCTGCAGATCCATGTTCAGGAAATATCGGCATTGCTCATACGCGTTGGGCAACCCATGGCAAGCCCAGTACCCAGAATGCTCACCCCCATATCTGTAATAACAAAGTGGCAGTAGTACATAACGGCATTATTGAGAATCACCAGCTGTTGCGTGATACACAAAAAGCCCAGGGTTATAAATTTACCTCGGAAACTGACACTGAAGTCATTGCCCATCAGATTTATCAAGAATTAGAAAATACCGATAGTTTGTTACAAGCGGTAAAAAATACCATCCAGCATTTAGAGGGCGCTTATGCACTAGGCGTGGTCAGCAAAGATGAAGAAGATACATTAATTACCTGTCGTAAAGGCAGCCCCTTAGTAATTGGTGTAGGTATAGGTGAGTACTTTATCGCCTCAGATGTAGCCGCGCTATTACCTGTTACCCAGCGCTTTATCTTTTTAGAAGAAGGGGATATTGCTGAACTGAAAATTAACAGCCTGGTTATCTATGACAAAGATGATCAGCTAGTCGACCGGCCAGTTAAAGAAAGTAGCTTAAAGGCTGATGCGGTAGATAAAGGCGAGTATCGGCACTATATGCTCAAGGAAATATATGAGCAACCTAATGCCATTGCCGAAACCCTGGAAGGGCGATTTATAGCGGATAAGTTACAAGACTATGCTTTTGGGCATAATGCCGCAGCAATATTTGATAAGGTAAATGCCGTACAAATATTGGCTTGTGGCACCAGCTTTCATTCTGGCCTAGTGGCAGAATACTGGTTTGAAAAATTAGCTCGCGTTCCCTGCCGAGTGGAAGTCGCCAGTGAATTTCGATATCGCAAGCCGGTACTATCAGCAGATACTCTAGTTGTGACCATCTCGCAATCGGGTGAAACAGCCGATACACTGGCAGCATTAGCAGAAGCAAAAAGGCTGGGTGCGAAGTACTCATTAAGTATTTGTAATGTACCCGAAAGTTCCTTAGTTAGAGAGTCAGACTTAGTATTAATGACCCGGGCCGGGCCTGAAATTGGCGTGGCATCTACTAAAGCATTTACTACCCAGTTAGTTTCTCTAATGTTGCTGGTGATGGCAGTGGGCAGACGCTTTGCCTTAACGGCTGAAACAGAGGCAGAAATAACCACAGAGTTATTCAAATTACCCCGCATTATCAAAGAAGTACTACAAATTGATACAGAAATTGAAACCTTATCAGAGCAATTTGCCGAAAAAAATCACGCCTTGTTTTTAGGTAGAGGAACGCACTACCCCATCGCGATGGAAGGTGCTTTAAAATTAAAAGAAATATCCTATATTCATGCGGAAGCCTATCCTGCAGGTGAATTAAAACATGGCCCGCTCGCCTTGATAGATGCTGAAATGCCTGTGGTAACAGTCGCACCTAATAATAGTTTATTAGAAAAACTGAAGTCCAATATCCAGGAAGTCAGTGCCAGAGGTGGGCAACTAATTGTTTTTCTTGACGAATCAATTAGCACAGAAGCGGATGACAATGTGCAAATTGTCAGGATCCCCAAGGTAAATAACCTGATTGCCCCGATAGTCTATGTGATTCCGCTACAACTACTTTCCTATCATGTCGCCATACTTAAAGGCACCGATGTCGATCAGCCAAGAAACCTTGCTAAATCAGTAACGGTGGAGTAATGCTGGTAGCGAGATGAATTGGCCTTCGTTCCCAAACTCTGTTTGGGAATAAGCGTTGCATGATTTTTTTAGGATATGAGTGTATTTTGTGAGCACCTAAGTATATTTCCATTCAGTAGCGATTAAAAAGATGCAGGATTTTGAGCAAATATTTCAGCGCGCCGCGACCAGAAAAGGCGGCGAAGATCAGCTAAAATCACTCTTACCCCCAATCAAATCGGTAGAGGAAGTCTGTTTGCTAACAGATGACCGGATCTTGTCGATAATGACCCAGTGTATCTTTCAGGCAGGGTTTAACTGGAAAGTCGTGGAAAAAAAGTGGCCGGAATTTGAAACCGTATTTAATAAACTCAAGCCTGAAATACTGGAATTATTATCCGCAGAAGACTTGGAAGCATTGGCCAAAGACGCACGCATAATCCGCAATATGCAAAAGATAATAACCGTTCCCAGAAATGCGCAATGGATAAATGAAATCGCTAAAGAGCATGGCAGTTTCGCAAAATTTATCGGTCTATGGCCCACATACAATATTGTTGAGTTGTTTAAGCTACTTAAAGCAAAGGGGCGCGCGTCTAGGCGGAAATACAGGGCCAAGAGTATTAAGACTGGTTGGTATAGACAGCTTTATATTAAGCACCGATGTATTACAGGCTATAGCACCCCAAAGAGTCAAGACAGATTTTTCAACAATCCTTATTCCATATTCCTAAGCCGCTTCATTCTGCTGTTCATTAGCTAAAATACTTTCTCTATATACATTCATTGGTTTTTTATAGTCCAGGGTTTCATGAAACCGTTGATGATTATAAAACTCAATATAGTCATCAACATCTTCTATTAACGCTCTAATTGAACCATATTCATTTAAATAAATACGCTCACATTTTGCACTTCGCCAAAACCGTTCAATACAAATATTATCCGTTGCTCGTCCTTTTCCATCCATAGAAATAGTAATGCCTTTGTTTTTTAGTCGTTGGGTATGAATTTCACTGGTGTATTGACTGCCTTGATCCGTATTAAAAATTTCAGGTGTTCCGTAGAGAGAAAGCGCTTCATCTAATACATCCATAACTAAAAAAGAATCCATTGTGTTTGATATTTTATGGGCGAGCACTGCTTTTGAGTGCCAATCAATAATCGCCGCTAAATAAACCATCCCTTCTTTGGTTTTAATATAGGTTATATCTGTACTCCAAACTTGGTTAGCGTGTGATATATCAAGATCTCTAAGCTTATAAGTATATTTTTTATGTTCTTTTATGGGGATCGTTGTATTGACTTGTTTTACCGCTAATACGGCTTTCAAGCCCATCTGCTGCCGATAACTCGCCACCGTGTTTAAACTGACTTTAAAACCACCTTCAAGCAACTGCTGGTGTACTTTAGCCGCACCATAAATAGGGATGTCTTTAAAAATGTGATTAATCTGAGTTTTGATCTCTTCTTTCTTTTTATTCTCTCTTTTTTTGTAATAGAGATTGCTTCTATTTAATCCTAATAATGCACACTGCTGTGTTAGAGGTAGAGTGTTAAGCTTGGGCTCAATCAACTGTTTTCTATCAGATGAGTCCAAGCTTTTTAGCTTTTTTTCGAGCCACTCCTTTTCAACCGTCATTTTTCCTACGATTTTTGTGAGCATCTCATTTTGTTCTTGAGCTGCTAATAGATCCTCTTTGTAATCTTTAACGGCTTTGGAGGGCTCCATTGCTATTTCTGCATTGTCTAAGAATATTTTTTTCCAGTTTTGTAGGTTCTTAGGTGTGATGTTATTTGCACTGGCAATTTCTTGCAGTGTTTTTTCATTCTTTAAAACTTCTAATACCAACTTGCTTTTAAATTCAGCACTGTAGACCGTTCTTTTTCTGCTCATTTTAATACTCCAATTTTTTACAAATAGTAACTAATTTGGAATAAGATTGCTTTGATTTCTTGTCTGGATTTGCTGGGGGATTATAATTTTAACTATTATGACCATTGCTGTTTCTGAGCGTATTTCCGAGATCGGATTACTCCGTGCCGTTGGTGCTGAACAGAATACTATTTTTACACTGTTTTTATTTGAGGCTTTGGTACTGAGCCTGGTCGGTGGACTTGTCGGAGTCGGGCTAGGGATTATAGTCGTGCAACTGATTACTATTGTCGTGCCTGGCTTGCCAGTACAGCTCGCCTGGGGTTATATTGCTGTAGCATTTGCTGTTTCCTTATTAATAGGCCTTTTGGCAGGGGTAGTTCCAGCAATGAAAGCTGCCCGCTTGCAGCCATTGGAAGCCTTGCGCACTGAGTAATGTTGACGTTTTATGATTGCTGATAATTAAATTGAAAATAATATTTGTAGGTCGGAATTTAGTCTGAGAACTTCTCACACATAACGGACTAAAGTCTGCTCTACGACATTATGTTGCTTATTTAATCGCGCCCCCAGTCATCTTCGGTTTTGACTCGACACTGAAGAATGTGTTAAAAGTAGAAGCATTTTAGATCCATGAGTGACTAGGCAGAGAAACGTTAAGCAATGAATAGCCCAGAAAAAACAAAAATAAAAGCGGCTGGCATGCGGCTACATGATTAACCGCATGCAAACCTTTTTTGTCGGTATGCTAAGAACATGGTCGATTCCCATTGTCTTAATGTTAAGTGTGGCATCAGGTTTTACGACATATTATGGTATGTCGCATTTCATTATTCCCTGGATCGCCTTGGTGATTACCGTTGCGATTCAGTCTATAGTGGTGATTTGCACGCTGGAACTTGCTGGCATACACTGGCGCGCAAATCGTATGCGCTATTTTTCGGTGCTGGTTTCATTAGTGATAGCATTGGTCGCGTCGGTGTCGTTTTCGTATTTTAAATTTTACGAAGTTTCTGAAAAAGATAGCATCCATATCCAGCGCTTAAACGATATCAGAACCGATATAAAATCCTATCTCAATGAGGTACTACCTTTTAAAAGCAAAGTGTTGGCGCAAAAGCGGGCTGATCTGGAGCAAGCCTCTAAAGAGGTCTCGCTGGCTTATTTTGGAACGCACCCTGAAATAGTTCCAGGGTTTCGGAATCAAGTTGGCAAAGGGCCGTTCTGGGAACGCTATAATGAAATTTATCAGGCAAAGAAACAGGCCTTTAGCGAACTGCAAACAGAGTTTTCGGCGCTAGATAAAAGTGTTCAGGAGCTGCAATCCAGTCTGACCAATCTAGATATTGCGATTGATGTGGAAACTGCATATTACGATGTGATTAGCAATTTTCAAAATGTACAGTTTAAGGTTAATCAGTTAGCGAGTGAGTTCGGCCAGTCATTGCCAGAGCCTCCAATGCTTTTAACCTACAAGCAGTTTATTGAAGAGGTAAAGCCGAGCATGGCAATGTGGAATGGCTTTTCTTTGTTTGCGTTTGGTTGTGCTGCGATGGTTGATTTTTTTACCGTGCTGCTTTCGTACCGCCTGGAATTTACAGCACCGGGGCCATTGACTGCTGATGAAGAAGAGCTGGTATTTGAATGTTTACGCCAGTTTACCCAGTTTCGAATTAATAAAAATGATGAGCTGGAAATGATCATTGAGAAAAGTAATATCGAAAAGGCTCGGCGTTATTCAGACTGGTCGCGAATGTTTGCGGTAGGCTTGTTGCTGAGCCGTGGTTTTCTGCGGAAAATAGATAATAGAACGGTAGAATTTGCGCCTAATTTGTATCCATTGATTGCAGCAAAAATGGGTGATAAATTAACTAAACTACGAGCTGAAGCACAATTGGCAAGAAAAGTGGGTGAACATGAGTAGTTCGGGCACTGAATTAGAGAGGTGGTTAATCGATGGTATTTTGGACAATGACCTGACGTCAGGTTCTGAAGTGTGGGAGATCAACTTTGATGAAAGCCGGCAATTGGTTCTGAGAGATTTTGGCCCCTATCAAAGCCTGTACTTGCGCCCGCAAAATTTTGTTAAGCGCTTTTATCATACGCTATACCCTTTAGCAGTTGAAGACTGGCAGGTGTGTGATCGAATGCAACTGTATGATGAGTTTTGTACCATCGATACGCAGCTAAATATTCGCTTTCAGGCAGCATTGGAATATGCGCAGAAACACACCGAAATCCTCTCCGATATTAATGAACATATTAAAAACACCTTTCATAGGTCAGTTAAAGACAAGATTAGTAAGCAATTACTGAATTTACAAGATGACGAATGGGTGCGTTCTGGTCTGGGGGAGATAGGAAAATCCATTGCCATGGACGTGAGCGAAATGTTGATGATAGAAGATATTGATGCACAGGCGCGTTGTTCTATTCGAGCTTCATTTGTTGAGTTTCCTGATGTGCAACTGGGTAAGGAAACGGTTTATCTAAGTGTGTTGAAAAAGAGCTATGAGGTATCTGAAGAGCGGCGGGAAGAGCAGTTTCGCCAAGAGCAACAAGAGCAACAGCAATTACTAGCGTATCACCATAAGCAGCTAGAGAGTATAGAGCAGGAAGCAGAATTAGAGCGGCTGAAGCAGGATCAGGATGCCACACATCAACGGCAATTATTACTCGATCAACAGCAACAGCAGCAAGAACAGTTTGCTATTGAGGCCCGTTTGCATGAAGAAAAAATACAGCATGAAAATTATCTGAATGATATTACTTTAAATGTTCAGTTGCAGGCCAGGCAAGAGCAGGAAAAACGTACCAGAAATGCGGAGCTGAAATCGCAGGCAGAAGATTTAAGTCATCAAGCCTTATTAGAAGACCAGAAAGTGCAGGCAGATATTGAGAAATATGAGCAAATACAGGCTCGCTGGCTGGAAGCAAAAGATAATGCACATGTGCAGGAATTAGAAAGAGAGATACAGCAAAAAAAATTGAAATTTGAGATGGATACTGCTTATAAAAGGCAGGAAGAACAGTTGCAACTGGAATTCAGGCGCGCCATGCTACCTCACGAAATTCCGGGACTCCTGTCGCCATAATTCGTTCACCTACGCAGCGGATGGGAGATGCCCTGAACGCCCTGCGTCCGCAACGACTACGCACAAAAGCCGCTTCGTCATTACTACCTCACTGGCTGGACGGCTATTCGGAATGCAATTCTTGCTCCTCTCGCGTGCTGCTAGCACACGTCGAATCAGCGAATTGCCCTGTCGCCTATCACTCGATGTTCAAGTTTTTCCATCCCATTGCCATCAAACTCTTACCTTCACCCAGCAGAACAATACTTTAATGATGCTGTTGGCCCTAAGCGCCCTAAATCTCTGCCAATCATATGTTTTCCTGATGGCATCAGTTGAAACACATCCTTTATTAATTCACCTAACTCTTTCAGCTTATCACCAGGATCTGGAAACTCTAGCAATGACGTGATGAACTCAAGCAGTACATCCATTTGAGACTTGCGCTGTAAGCTTCCTACGGTATACGCAGGTAGTTTGCTTTCAATGCGGGCTATTTGCTCTGGGTGAAGGAGAAGGCAATGGTCAAACAAAAGACTCAGAATCAGGCCACGGCTTGATCCCTCCTCATCTAATTGTTTGGCCTCACGCCCCCATCCTTCATAAAGCTTCCAGTCCTCAAAGAAAACCTCAATCAACCATCTCAACGTATAGGCTTGAATAATATCTTGTGTGCGCCAATTCAGGTCTGTCGCCACTAAATAGCGATAGTCGTTTTCACCGTCATATTCTAAGGCAATGACAAAGCGTTTTTTACTGTGAGAACTCACCTTTAATCGTGCACTGCTGACAGTCACTTTAATCTCTTTGCCGCCACGTACACGTATTATCTGATCAATGCCTTTGTTAATCGAATTAAAGTAGCTCTCGACTGACCTTATTCTACCTCTATATTCAATATTTTGGTTTTCACGTAATTGGCTAATCACCTGCGAGCCTCCAGATTCTTTAGCGGCTTCGTCCATAAAGGCTTTTTCACCATACAGCGCATCAAGCCAGTACGCCTTTAATTTTAATCAGGCTATGCGCAACTTTAAACTCTTTTAATAAGCCTAATGCAATCTCTGTTTTGGTCGGGTAGGCACTGTAATGGATGAGGTAACTAGCAGCAATAATACTATCGTTTGTCCATTAACATACCCGCCGGAGCCTTTTGTGTTTCTGCTTGTAAACCTTATAAACTGAAGTTTCCCAATAATTATTTATGGTAAAATTGAAACTATGCTACAACTATATGAAAAAAATAGTCTTTTCATTCGTTTCAAATGCTATTGCCTAAGGGGAATTAAGTAGGGGTTTGCTATAAACATGGCAAAACCACCTAAAATAAACCTCGATACACCAGCATTGTGTATTTCAGCTACTCAATAATTGGGAAACTTCAGTTTCCTCAGTATTCCCTGTTAAATAAACACCAGTTCAACACTCATTGAATTTAATGAACAACATTAACCATTAAGCTATTGTATTTAAATGTATTTCATAATTAACTGCATTTAAGGGATGCTGTGCCAGTTTAATTTTAGGAATTATTAAATCTGTATTTCACCCTTCTTTACTATATCAAAGACATACCCGACCGTAATAAACATGCCAAGCTCAAAAATTATTTATACCGAAACCGACGAAGCCCCTGCCCTGGCTACCTATTCATTTTTACCTATAGTCCAGTCTTATTTAAAGGCGGCGGATGTTGCCGTTGAAACACGGGATATTTCATTGGCAGGCCGTATTCTTGCTAATTTTCCTGATAATCTGTCAGCACAGCAGCAGCAAAGTGATGCTTTGGCAGAACTGGGTGCATGGGCAAAAACAGCCGATGCTAATATTATCAAGCTACCTAATATCAGTGCGTCTATTCCTCAGTTGCATGCGGCGATCAAGGAATTACAGCAGGCAGGTTTTGATCTTCCGGATTATCCTGAAGATCCGGATACAGATACGGCAAAGAGCATTCAGGCGCGTTACGCTAAAGTGTTAGGGAGTGCGGTTAACCCAGTATTGCGCGAGGGAAATTCGGATCGGCGCGTAGCTGATCCGGTCAAAGAATATGCCCGAAAACATCCGCACTCCATGGGCGCGTGGTCTGCTGAATCCAGATCACATGTTGCTTCAATGAGCGATGGAGATTTTTATTCGAGTGAACAATCGGCTGTGATAAAAGCCTCAGGCGAAGTAAAAATTGAACTCTATGCTGATGCGGGTCCGACTTTAGTATTAAAACAAACAACACCAGTATTAAAAAACGAAGTTATTGATTCGGCAGTGATGAGTCGCACAGCATTACGTACTTTCTTTGCTGAATCAATTCGTGATGCCAAACAGCAGGACTTATTATTGTCATTACATCTTAAAGCCACCATGATGAAAGTGTCTGACCCTATTATGTTCGGACATGCGGTCAGCGTTTATTATCAGGATGCCTTTGCTAAACATGAGAGTACCTTTAAGCAACTAGGTGTCGATACGCGAAATGGGCTGGGTGATGTGTATACAAAAATTGCTGGCTTGCCGGAGGATCAGCGCAAAGCAATAGCAGCGGATATTCAAGCGGTGTACCAGACCCAGCCAGAGCTGGCGATGGTGGATTCAGATAAAGGCATTACTAATCTGCATGTGCCCAGCGATGTGATTGTCGATGCCTCTATGCCTGCGGCATTACGCTCTTCTGGCAAGATGTGGGGTCCAGATGGACAGTTACATGATACTAAAGCGATGATTCCGGATCGCTGTTATGCGGGTATTTATCAGGAGGTTTTTAAGTTTTGTCAGCAGCATGGTGCATTTGATGTGACAACTATGGGCAGTGTCAGTAATGTAGGCCTGATGGCACAGAAAGCGGAAGAATATGGCTCGCATGACAAAACCTCTGAAATTCCGCAAAGTGGTATTGTACGAGTGATCGACAGTGCGGGGACAGTATTGCTGGAAAGCAAGGTTGAGCAGGGCGATATCTGGCGCATGTGTCAGACTAAAGACTTACCTATACAGGACTGGGTCAAATTAGCTGTCAGCCGGGCAAGAGCTACCGGACAACCTGCGATTTTCTGGCTGAATAAAAACCGCGCCCATGATGCTAATTTAATCGCTATCGTGGAAAGCTATTTGCAGGAACATGATACCAGTGGTATTGATATTCAGATTATGCCACCGGTAGAAGCCATACGTTTCACTTTACAGCGGGTAAAAGCTGGAGAAAACACCATCTCGGTAACGGGTAATGTGCTGCGGGATTATTTAACCGATCTCTTCCCCATTCTGGAATTGGGTACCAGTGCAAAAATGCTATCTATTGTGCCTTTGCTGGCAGGTGGCGGGCTATTTGAAACAGGGGCCGGTGGTTCTGCGCCCAAGCATGTACAGCAATTATTAGAACAAAACCATTTGCGCTGGGACTCGTTGGGTGAATTTTTGGCGCTGGCGGTTTCTGTGGAAGATCTAGGCTTAAAAACCGGCAATGAAAAAGCACAGGTAATGGCCGCTGCGCTAAATGCCGCAAATAGCCGTTTTTTAAATAATAATAAGTCACCATCGCGCAAGGTAGGTGAGCTGGATACGCGTGGCAGTCATTTTTATCTTGCCATGTACTGGGCACAAGCGCTGGCTGAGCAAGATAAGGATAAAGAATTGCAGGCTAAATTCGCACCAGTCGCGCAGCAACTAAGCGATAATGAAGATAAGATTGTTGGTCAGCTTAACGCGGTACAAGGCAAGCCTGTCGATCTTGCAGGTTATTTTCATCCAGACAAAGCGCTGGCGACTCAAGTCATGCGCCCTAGTGCCAGCTTTAATGCGGTGATTGATAGCCTGTAAGTAGCTGGTATAGCAGAGCCAGTTCTTCAAGGAGCATGCTGGCTTGTTAGACAGTTTGACGGAATAAAGTTACCAAGATTGCGAAGAATTTTTGAATCTGGACAAACTATCTCAAGAGGAGCATAGTCATTCTACGTAACAATTGAGGTCGTTTGCTCAGGAGCAAAAAGGCAAGTAAGGTTGGTAGTTTTTTGTTAGACTTCCTTAAGTAATCGTAAATAGCATTTAACCCAGTTCGGCTGTTGCTCTTGTTTGCGCTGCATCCAGCATGGTCCAGTAAAGTAAGCCGCCGCTGTCAGCCCCGGACGGGCTGACAGCGTCTGTTTGCTGGGCTAAGTTTGAGCGAGCAAGCCTTGGAGATTGCAAAGTAGCCGCATTATCCTAGGTGTTTCGTAAAGCAAGTATACCCTGGGACTGGTTGCTACGGGTGAGTGTGGTCTTAATTTTAAAACGTTATAGCATTACTGAAGGTGTGTTGGCCTTTGATGAATCAGACCGAGCACGATCTAAGTCTACAAAACGTATTTATAAGGTTTACAAGCAGAAACACAAAGGCTCCGGCGGGTATGTTAATGGACAAACGATAGTATTATTGCTGCTAGTTACCTCATCCATTACAGTGCCTGTCGGTTTTTTCTTTTATATGCCGGATCCAGCCTTAAAGCAGTGGGATAAAGAAGATAAACGGCGGGGAGTCGCTATTTTTGCGAAAGCTTGTTTTGGGCATCCCAGCCCAAGCAAGCAGCAAAAACTTAACGCGACCACTTATGCCTCCGGCGGCCCCGATTCGTCCTCGTCACCTCGTCCCGACCCAACAAGGGGTCGGAACATAGGCTCCAAATGACTTGACGCCGTGTCGGATGGCCTTTTATTTTGTCTCCACCTTCGCTAACGCTCAGACTCCGACAAAACAACGGCCCTACGGCTATCGCGGACTAAAAATCATCACTTCGCTTAGGCTACGTTTCCCTGATTTTCAGCGGTTGAAAAAGAGCGGTATAGCAAAAAAAGATCGGCCTATTAAGCCTGAACGTGACAGTGCCTACCCGACCAAAACAGAGATTGCATTAGGCTTATTAAAAGAGTTTAAAGTTGCGCATAGCCTGATTAAAATTAAAGGCGTACTGGCTGATGCGCTGTATGGTGAAAAGCCTTTATGGACGAAGCCGCTAAAGAATCTGGAGGCTCGCAGGTGATTAGCCAATTATGTAAAAACCAAAATATTGAATATAGAGCAGGCGCGCCATGCTACCTCACGAAATTCCGGGACTCCTGTCGCCGTAATTCGTTCACCTACGCAGCGAATAGGAGATGCTCCAGCCGCCCTGCGTCCGCCACAGACTGAGCACAAAGCAGCTCAGTCATGGCTACCACAATCGGGGAGTCGCTATTTTTGCGAAAGCTTGTTTTGGGCATCCCAGCCCAAGCAAGCAGCAAAAACTTAACGCGACCACTTATGCCTCCGGCGGCCCCGATTCGTCCTCGTCACCTCGTCCCGACCCAACAAGGGGTCGGAACATAGGCTCCAAATGACTTGACGCCGTGTCGGATGGCCTTTTATTTTGTCTCCACCTTCGCTAACGCTCAGACTCCGACAAAACAACGGCCCTACGGCTATCGCGGACTAAAAATCATCACTTCGCTTAGGCTACGTTTCCCTGATTTTCAGCGATGGCTCTACGGCTATTCGGGATAAAATTTTAGCCTCCCTCGCGCGCTATCGCGCACTTCGGATTGGCAAATTTCCCTGCGCCTTCTGGAGACTATCAGCCCGTCCGGGGCTGACAGCGGTAGAATAAGGTCAGTCGAGAGCTACTTTAATTCGATTAACAAAGGCATTGAGCAGACAATACGTGTACGTGGCGGCAAAGAGATTAACAGGCGCGCCATGCTACCTCACGAAATTCCGGGACTCCTGTCGCCATAATTCGTTCACCTACGCAGCGGATGGGAGATGCCCTGAACGCCCTGCGTCCGCAACGACTACGCACAAAAGCCGCTTCGTCATTACTACCTCACTGGCTGGACGGCTATTCGGAATGCAATTCTTGCTCCTCTCGCGTGCTGCTAGCACACGTCGAATCAGCGAATTGCTCTGTCGCCTATCAGGGACTAAAAATCACCACTTCGCTAAGCTCCGTTTCCATGATTTTCCATCAGTGTTCCCCTATCAATTGAGGCCGTGAAACTAACCTCGCCACAAGAGAGCTCATAAAGCACTGTAAAGACATTCCTGTTATTATTGCGTTTTGAACTGCCCGAATGGTATACGAGCTGATACGAGATATTCTTGCCTGGAAAAATAATGGATTCACAAAACGATCTCGTTTTTGAGCCTGTTGCTGCCTTATCTCCAGAGCCTCGCTATATTTTTTATCCGATGGATGAATCAATTCTGGCTGTTGTGTTTTTGAAATCTCTTCAAACACGCGCATTAAATTATAGCTCATTGCAGTCAGGCGCATTTGATTTTCAAGTGAGCGGGTATTGGAAGACCAAGCTTTAGTTTCCTTGAAATTACTTTTAGTGTTATTGAATGTCTTTTCAATCGTCCATCGCTTGAAATACAGCATGGCAATGGTTCCAGGGTTAATAGTCATTGGCAAGGTTGTCACAAACCGGTGAAGTTTTCCGGTTTGTGGATCACGGTAATCCACCACGTTAAATTTGATGCCCTTGTTTTCGTACACACTGTATGCTTCAACCCCTGTATTCATCTCATGGCGGGAGTCAAAAGGGATAGACTCAACCAGAGTCGCAATTGAATTTTCTTTTACTCGATGTTCAAGTTTTCAGCTATAACTGGGCTAAGAAAAGTAAATTTTTCCGGCTTTGTTTTATAAGTGATTGATTTACAATGATGTTGATGCTTTCTTTGTCAGTAGAATTATCAATAAAATCAATCAGTTAAAAAACTTGAACATCGAGTTTTAGCATTGAAATCATGTAATTAGCATGCCGTTTCTGCCGATCCCACCAGACAAAGTCGGTGACGGCTTTATCGTAGACATAGAGATGTCTCTGAGTTCCGTTTGTCACCAGACAAAGAAATCTGAGCAACCCACTTCTGAGATTCAACGCGTAAATCCCCCCGGCCGCATAAACTTTCCCCTTGCTGTTTTTTTCAGTATGGCAGGCATGATCAATAAAATGTCCATCCGCTGCTTCTATGGTGTATTCGTCAAGTTCCGGGAATGCTTTAAGATAATCAATGCCTTGCGATAGCAGTGTTTCAGCGTGAAGATGATAGCTCTGCTGTTCAAATGCCTCAAGCATACTTGTTCGTCTATGCGACTTCAGTGATTTAAAATACGTTGAGTGGGGAAGCCGCTGGCCATAAATCTGTTCATTGGTTTGGAGGAAATGGCGACCACTATCGACTACACTGATACAGCGTAATAACCCAAGGCGAATAAAGTCGATATCCTTCAACTCTGGGCATGAACGAGCCCACAAAGGATGACGCTCTGCTAACAGGGCACGTTCCATACTTTCATTGCAGTGTTGGTGAATATGTTCAGAGAGTGGTAGGTCTTTAAGCATGGGTGATATCCGTTTATGAGGTGATTAAAACGGAAATTTTTAGAAAATTTTTTCGGCAATTGCAAGCTTTATTTGAAATTATTTGTTGTTTTTTACGGTGCCTACAGAGTGTCTATTTGCTGTTATAAGTGATTAAAATCAAAAAGATGGAAATATTCGAGTGGTGCTACATTCAGGTAGGTTATAGGCTGCTTTGTTTAGGTACTTCTTCTTTCAATGGGAACACTGATGACCACAGTACGTATTCCCAAGCAGGAACTTGGGAACAAGATTTTTTCTGGGGCTGCATGCATATAAATGCGCTATGATCTACAGTACCAGCTTGCTGAGTGTGATAGGCTAATGCTATGAAACAAATGGATACTACTATGACCAGAAATATCTTTATTGCTATTTTGCTACTATTGTCATCCAGTTTAAGTAGTGTCAGTGCTACTGAAAGGATGGCGCGTCTCATTGGCGGGAGTGCCGCTGATTCTGGCGCATGGCCCTGGATGGCGGGGCTGGTTTACAATCATTCCACTACCCGCAATAATGTGTTTTGCGGCGCATCCCTAATTGCAAAAGACTGGGTACTCACTGCGGCACACTGTGTAGTTGATATTGGCAGTTCCAGCTTTGATGTGATTATTAATCAGGCGCATCTTGAAATTGATACCGTCAATGGTGAGCGTAAGCATGTGGGATATATTTTATTCCACCCTTTTTATAATGATTTTAATTTAGATAATGACCTTGCTTTGCTCAAATTAGCTAGCCCTTCCCGGAATCAGCCGATTAATGTTCTGGCTCCTTTTACATTGCAGGATCATGCTGGTAAATCTGCAATTGCATTAGGCTGGGGGGCTACCACGACAACACCTCTGCGATATCCAGTCGAGCTACAGCAGGTTGACTTACCACTTATTGATAACCCACGCTGCAATGCGGCGATGGGTAGCGTTACTGATGATATACTTTGCGCTGGTGATGGCCAGGGTGAAAGAGATACCTGTTTTGGTGATAGCGGCGGCCCGTTAATGGTCTTTGATACTGAAAGCGGCACTTGGCAGCAGGCAGGAATTACCAGCTGGGTATTTGCTTGTGCTGCTCCTGGCTTCTTTGGTGTGTATACCCGGCTGAAAAATTATGCTGCGTTTATTTCTGATCATATCTGTACCCCAGATCAAATACCAGCTCCGGTTTCTCTAAACCTAGGCATTAATGGTAATATAGCTGGCGCAAGCTGGAATACGGTAGACAATGCTGCTGGCTTTCGTCTGAATTATGCTCCTTTTCCCGATGCACCAACTATTGAAAGTATCGATATGAATCGTGCCACTGACCTTGCTGTCAAACTAGCTGTTGGTAGCGCCTTTTATGTCGGCATCACCAGCTATAACGGCAACTGCATTAGTGAATATTCAAATATTGAGCATTTTATTATTGAATAAATGTAGGCTGATGATTTTTCTTGCGCAGCAATAAAAACGTAACCCGGCATATAGGGCAAACCAGAACCAGCAATTTACCTCGCATTTATTGCTGGGTTTCGTTCCTCAACCCAGCCTACGCTGGATATATTTTCTAAATGACCTTACCGATAAAATTAAGCATCGTTTTTCTTAACTTTAATAAGCTGGCGGAAACTCTTGCTACCAGTACCCGCTTACAAGAACTATGTATTAATCGTGATGATATAGAAATTATTGCCGTTGATAATGGCTCAACTGATGGTACTGCCGAATATTTGCAGGAGCAAAGTAACATTAGCAGTCTGTTGCTATCTGACAATAGCGGTATTGCGGGTTATAGCGCGGGGTTTAACAAAGCCCAAGGCGAGTATATATTAATTCTGGATGATGACTCCTGCCCACTCAATCTTGCTGGTATTGATCACGCATTACAGATATTAGATCAACGAGCTGATATAGGCATAATAGCGGCACATATTCAGACACCCGATGGAACGCCGCAATGGAGCTGGCACTTACCCATAAGCAACGTCTTTTCTCGCTCGCCGTTTTTTATCGGTTGTGGATTTATTATCCGGCGTGATTTATTTGCTAAAATTGGCTGGTATCCGGCAGATTTCTTTCTCTATCAAAATGAGATAGATGTTAGCTTTCAGGTGCGCTTACAGGGCTATGATATTTTTTATGATCCAGCGTGTATTATTGTTCATAGGGGTATTCCCAGCCAGCGCCCCAGCTGGCGGAGGGTATTCTTCCCCACCCGTAATACGCTCTGGCTAATTCGCCGTTACTATCCACAACCGCAGGCTAGTTATTTACTTATGTCGCGTTTAATAATTGGCCTGATTAGTGCTATTAGGTTTAATCAACTAGCCACTTATTTTAAAGCCGTGAGAGAGGGTTTATTTCATCCGCTTACCAGGCATATTTTACCGCCTGATTTACACAAGTCATTTTCTCCCTGGTGGAAACAGAACAGCCTTATTCATCAACTTTTTAGACGCGCATGATAACAACAGCAAAAATCCTTATTATCATTGTCACCTGGAATAAAAAAGAGTATGTCATTGATTTGCTCAATTCTTTGTCTGCCATTAATTTTCCTAGAGAACAGCTAGATATTCTGGTTATTGATAATGCCAGTAATGACGGTACTGTTGAAGCACTAGACGCACAATTTAATGATATTCAGATTATTCGTAATAGCGAAAATATCGGTGGTACTGGCGGCTTTAATACGGGCCTCGCCTGGGCATTTGAGCAAGCTGAATCTCGCTATGATTATTTATGGTTATTAGATAATGATGTTGTTGTTCATCAAGATGCACTCAGTGAATTAGTTACAATACTTGATACCCAACCCGATATTGCCATTGCTGGCTCGACCATGATGCAGCTAGATTATCCGTGGCGTATCAATGAAATGGGCGCGTTTGTTGATAGAGAGCGTGGCACTTTATTATTTAATCGGCATTTGAAAGAAGTGCTGGGGTGGAGAGACAAAGCCTTACCTGAATTATTGACAGGTGATGCAGACTTGAGCAATAAACTCAGCTATTGTCAGCCTAGTATGGATGTCGACTATGTTGCCGCTGCCTCGTTACTCATACGAGCGCCTGTGGCTAAACAGGCCGGTTTATGGATGGATTTCTTTATTCACTATGATGATGTGGAGTGGTGTTTACGTATTGCTCAGGCAGGCCACCGCATTGTTATCTCTGCAAAATCATTAATCTGGCATGTTTCTGCGATTGCCAAAGTACCTAGCTGGATACTCTATTATGATAATCGTAATGTTTTATATTTACTGGACAGACACAGTGACCTGCTAGCGGTTAAAAACACTATACGCTGGATATTGAAAAAAGCTTTGTATTTTAAATTATTGGGAAAAGATGATCTAGCACAACTACATTTACAGGCCTTAGCAGATTATGAGCACAGTTTCATGGGCAAAAAGGATATTCAACTCCCCTACAAAATTGAGAGCCTGACTGAAATAGCCGCTGTTTTTGCTGACCCCGCAATTAAAAACATTATTATTCCCTGGACTGTCAATTTACAGGCAAGTTCATTGTTGAACACCCTGGTCATGGCGATGAGAAAACGACCAGACCTTAAGGTGTTTTATATAGTGCCTCCCAGCCATATTCCATTGCCACCACGCCAATTTCCAAATGCGATTCCACTCGCTATGCCAAATTTTATAGCGTTTCGCTATCTTAAATACCTGCGTTTACGCAAGCAGTTTGATCTGGCTTTACAATCAGATTATCAGCCTATATTGCCATTGTCCTGGATAGCCAGGCAGAATCTGTTTGTGAATTACGAAAGCTTCTGCCTGCGCCCCGCGCCGCTATTCGCTGAGATTATCAACAGCCTGCCTGCTTTATTTAAAAAGTGGATTAATGCAAGATAGCCATACGATTGTGCTATGCTTTAGCCAATGAAGATATATAATTGGAACCCATAAAAAACCAAAGGCTTATCAAAGAAAGGGGGAACTTCATTCGAAAGTGCAATTTTTCATCTACAAAATAATGGTTTACTCGATGACATTGCACACCCAAATACAAAGGAATATCCCAATCAACGAATATTTATTATTAATATCATCAGTGTTCCCATTGAAAGAAGAAGTACCTAAACAAAGCAGCCTATAACCTACCTGAAGGTAGCACCACTCGAATATTTCCATCTTTTTGATTTTAATCACTTATAACAGCAAATAGACACTCTGTAGGCACCGTAAAGAAACAACAAATAATTTCAAATAAAGCTTGCAATTGCCGAAAAAATTTTCTAAAAATTTCCGTTTTAATCACCTCATAAACGGATATCACCCATGCTTAAAGACCTACCACTCTCTGAACATATTCACCAACACTGCAATGAAAGTATGGAACGTGCCCTGTTAGCAGAGCGTCATCCTTTGTGGGCTCGTTCATGCCCAGAGTTGAAGGATATCGACTTTATTCGCCTTGGGTTATTACGCTGTATCAGTGTAGTCGATAGTGGTCGCCATTTCCTCCAAACCAATGAACAGATTTATGGCCAGCTGCTTCCCCACTCAACGTATTTTAAATCACTGAAGTCGCATAGACGAACAAGTATGCTTGAGGCATTTGAACAGCAGAGCTATCATCTTCACGCTGAAACACTGCTATCGCAAGGCATTGATTATCTTAAAGCATTCCCGGAACTTGACGAATACACCATAGAAGCAGCGGATGGACATTTTATTGATCATGCCTGCCATACTGAAAAAAACAGCAAGGGGAAAGTTTATGCGGCCGGGGGGATTTACGCGTTGAATCTCAGAAGTGGGTTGCTCAGATTTCTTTGTCTGGTGACAAACGGAACTCAGAGACATCAAGAAATACCTGTGTTACGAGATCATATTGAAAAGCAAAACAAGGGAAATAACAGCTCTCAGAAACATCTCTATGTCTACGATAAAGCCGTCACCGACTTTGTCTGGTGGGATCGGCAGAAACGACATGCTAATTACATGATTTCAATGCTAAAAGAAAATTCAATTGCGACTCTGGTTGAGTCTATCCCTTTTGACTCCCGCCATGAGATCAATACAGGGGTTGAAGCATACAGTGTGTACGAAAACAAGGGCATCAAATTTAACGTGGTGGATTACCGTGATCCAGAAACCGGAAAACTTCACCGGTTTGTGACAACCTTGCCAATGACTATTAACCCTGGAACCATTGCCATGCTGTATTTCAAGCGATGGACGATTGAAAAGACATTCAATAACACTAAAAGTAATTTCAAGGAAACTAAAGCTTGGTCTTCCAATACCCGCTCACTTGAAAATCAAATGCGCCTGACTGCAATGAGCTATAATTTAATGCGCGTGTTTGAAGAGATTTCAAAAACACAACAGCCAGAATTGATTCATCCATCGGATAAAAAATATAGCGAGGCTCTGGAAATTAGGCAGCAACAGGCTCAAAAACGAGATCGTTTTGTGAATCCATTATTTTTCCAGGCAAGAATATCTCGTATCACTCGATGTTCAAGTTTTTCAACTGATTGATTTTATTGACAATTTTACTGACAAAGAAAGCATCAACATCATTGTAAATCAATCACTTATAAAACAAAGCCGGAAAAATTTACTTTTCTTAGCCCAGTTATAGCTGAAAACTTGAACATCGAGTATCAGCTCGTATACCATTCGGGCAGTTCAAAACGCAATAATAACAGGAATGTCTTTACAGTGTTTTATGAGCTTTCTTGTGGCGAGGTTAGTTTTACCGCCTCAATTGATAGGGGAACACTGATGATTAATATTGATGATTATGCTCACTTGGTACCGTATGTTGAATCAAAGAATGAGATATTTCTTAAAACTATCCTGACACGGGGGGCTATTATTCCAAGCCGCAAAACAACCAGGAAATATTTCGGAGTTAATAAATGACAAAAATTAAATTTGATGAAGATGTTAATAATCATTTTAACCTGCTGATTACTAGTCATTAACGAAGGGGATGACTTCCCGGTTAGCTTCCTCCAGACTTTCTTGATAAGCAGCTCGGGGAGTCGCTATTTTTGCGAAAGCTTGTTTTGGGCATCCCAGCCCAAGCAAGCAGCAAAAACTTAACGCGACCACTTATGCCTCCGGCGGCCCCGATTCGTCCTCGTCACCTCGTCCCGACCCAACAAGGGGTCGGAACATAGGCTCCAAATGACTTGACGCCGTGTCGGATGGCCTTTTATTTTGTCTCCACCTTCGCTAACGCTCAGACTCCGACAAAACAACGGCCCTACGGCTATCGCGGACTAAAAATCTTCACTTCGCTAAAGCTCCGTTTCCCTGATTTTCAGCGAGTGCAAAAACACTAAAAACACAAGCCATTCTCCTATACAGTGGACAACCGAGAAAAAATTATCAGCCATTATAGAAACAAGTACCCTGAGCGAGCAAGAGTGTAATGAATATTGTCGTACACGTGGGCTTTATAAAGCTGAACTTGAGTCCTGGAAGACCCATTTTATTAAAGGATCAGAGCAAAACGTGACGCAAGAAAAAACAGATAAAAACGTATTAAAACAATTACGTAGTGAAAACAAAAAATTAAAGAAAGAGCTTAATCGCAAAGAGAAAGCACTTGCAGAAACAGCGGCCTTATTGGTGCTTAGAAAAAAGCTGGATGCGCTCTGGGAGGAAAACGAGGACGCTTAATTCCTCACTCAGAGCGCGTAAATTATGTCACATGGATCAATGAAGCCATTGGACAAGGTGCCAGAAAGGGCAAAGCCTGTGATATTGTTGGTATCAGCATTCGTACCTTACAAAACTGGCAAGTTAACGGAGGAGTAGAGGCCGATAAAAGGTCGGATGCCATACGCCCATCTCCTAATACTCGATGTTCAAGTTTTTGATATTGAGAAGGTAAAATCAGGTATTCTGAGGTTGTTGTAATTTTATCGGTGTAAGCCCATGTTAATGAATGCCCCAGCCACCTTTATCCAAAGCTATATTGACGATTTAAATGATGCGCTCAATCAGCTAAAACCCGGAGCCGCTTTGACACGGATTCAAGCCGCTTGGTTGGGCACTTGTTTAACGTGCATACTGCTAATGAACTCTGTTTGCTGGGCTAAGTTTGAGCGAGCAAGCCTTGGAGATTGCAAAGTAGCCGCATTATCCTGGGTGTTTCGTAAAGCAAGTATACCCTGGGACTGGTTGCTACGGGTGAGTGTGGTCTTAATTCTAAAACGTTATGGCATTACTGAAGGTGTGTTGGCCTTTGATGAATCAGACCGAGCACGATCTAAGTCTACAAAACGTATTTATAAGGTTTACAAGCAGAAACACAAAGGCTCCGGCGGGTATGTTACAGGCGCGCCATGCTACCTCACGAAATTCCGGGACTCCTGTCGCCGTAATTCGTTCACCTACGCAGCGAATAGGAGATGCTCCAGCCGCCCTGCGTCCGCCACAGACTGAGCACAAAGCAGCTCAGTCATGGCTACCACAAATGGCTCTACGGCTATTCGGGATAAAATTTTAGCCTCCCTCGCGCGCTATCGCGCACTTCGGATTGGCAAATTTCCCTGCGCCTTCTGGAGACTATCAGCCCGTCCGGGGCTGACAGCGATGGACAAACGATAGTATTATTGCTGCTAGTTACCTCATCCATTACAGTGCCTGTCGGTTTTTTCTTTTATATGCCGGATCCAGCCTTAAAGCAGTGGGATAAAGAAGATAAACGGTTGAAAAAGAGCGGTATAGCAAAAAAAGACCGGCCTATTAAGCCTGAACGTGACAGTGCCTACCCGACCAAAACAGAGATTGCATTAGGCTTATTAAAAGAGTTTAAAGTTGCGCATAGCCTGATTAAAATTAAAGGCGTACTGGCTTGATGCGCTGTATGGTGAAAAAGCCTTTATGGACGAAGCCGCTAAAGAATCTGGAGGCTCGCAGGTGATTAGCCAATTACGTAAAAACCAAAATATTGAATATAGAGGTAGAATAAGGTCAGTCGAGAGCTACTTTAATTCGATTAACAAAGGCATTGATCAGATAATACGTGTACGTGACGGCAAAGAGATTAACAGGCGCGCCATGCTACCTCACGAAATTCCGGGACTCCTGTCGCCATAATTCGTTCACCTACGCAGCGGATGGGAGATGCCCTGAACGCCCTGCGTCCGCAACGACTACGCACAAAAGCCGCTTCGTCATTACTACCTCACTGGCTGGGCGGCTATTCGGAATGCAATTCTTGCTCCTCTCGCGTGCTGCTAGCACACGTCGAATCAGCGAATTGCCCTGTCGCCTATCAGGGACTAAAAATCACCACTTCGCTAAGCTCCATTTCCATGATTTTCAGCGAGTGACTGTCAGCAGTGCACGATTAAAGGTGAGTTCTCACAGTAAAAAACGCTTTGTCATTGCCTTAAAATATGGCGGTGAAAACGACTATCGCTATTTAGTGGCGACAGACCTGACTTGGCGCACGCAAGATATTATTCAAGCCTATACGTTGAGATGGCTGATTGAGGTTTTCTTTGAGGACTGGAAGCTTTATGAAGGATGGGGGCGTGAGGCCAAACAATTAGATGAAGAGTGATCAAGCCGTGGCCTGATTCTGAGTCTTTTGTTTGACCATTGCCTTCTCCTTCACCCAGAGCAAATAGCCCGCATTGAAAGCAAACTACCTGCGTATACCGTAGGAAGCTTACAGCGCAAGTCTCAAATGGATGTACTGCTTGAGTTCATCACGTCATTGCTAGAGTTTCCAGATCCTGGTGATAAGCTGAAAGAGTTAGGTGAATTAATAAAGGATGTGTTTCAACTGATGCCATCAGGAAAACATATGATTGGCAGAGATTTAGGGCGCTTAGGGCCAACAGCATCATTAAAGTATTGTTCTGCTGGGTGAAGGTAAGAGTTTGATGGCAATGGGATGGAAAAACTTGAACATCGAGTTTAAGATAATCAATGCCTTGCGATAGCAGTGTTTCAGCGTGAAGATGATAGCTCTGCTGTTCAAATGCCTCAAGCATACTTGTTCGTCTATGCGACTTCAGTGATTTAAAATACGTTGAGTGGGGAAGTAGCTGGCCATAAATCTGTTCATTGGTTTGGAGGAAATGGCGACCACTATCGACTACACTGATACAGCCTAATAACCCAAGGCGAATAAAGTCGATATCCTTCAACTCTGGGCATGAACGAGCCCACAAAGGATGACGCTCTGCTAACAGGGCACGTTCCATACTTTCATTGCAGTGTTGGTGAATATGTTCAGAGAGTGGTAGGTCTTTAAGCATGGGTGATATCCGTTTATGAGGTGATTAAAACAGAAATTTTTAGAAAAATTTTTTCGGCAATTGCAAGCTTTATTTGAAATTATTTGTTGTTTTTTTACGGTGCCTACAGAGTGTCTATTTGCTGTTATAAGTGATTAAAATCAAAAAGATGGAAATATTCGAGTGGTGCTACCTTCAGATAGGTTATCGGCTGCTTTGTTTAGGTACTTCTTCTTTCAATGGGAACACTGATGTTATAAACTGAAGTTTCCCAATTATTGAGTAGCTGAAATACACAATGCTGGTGTATCGAGGTTTATTTTAGGTGATTTTGCCATGTTTATAGCAAACCCCTACTTAATTCCCCTTAGGCAATAGCATTTGAAACGAATGAAAAGACTATTTTTTTCATATAGTTGTAGCATAGTTTCAATTTTACCATAAATAATTATTGGGAAACTTCAGTAAAAAAAGTAACTATTAAGCACCCCCCCCTTCGTTTTGCCCCTTTCCCTAAGGGGGAGGGCACAAATGAAAGGAGCCAGAACAGTTACCGAAAAGTTAAAAATACCACTCCTAAATGTGGTAAGTCAAAACAAACAAAATTTATAATTCCTGAATTCGTATAATAAGTGCATAACCCTCTGCAAGTATTGGCTAGACTAACACCTGTTGAATTAAGACAAGACATAGGTGTAAAGTAAACAGCTACCAAACAATTTACAGAGGCTACAAATGAGCTATACACACCTATGTCCTGAAGAAAGATATTATATAGAAATTGAATTAGAAAAGGGAACTTCACAGAATAAAATAGCAGAAGCCTTAGCAGGCGCGCCATGCTACCTCACGAAATTCCGGGACTCCTGTCGCCGTAATTCATTCACCTACGCAGCGAATAGGAGATGCTCCAGCCGCCCTGCGTCCGCCACAGACTGAGCACAAAGCAGCTCAGTCATGGCTACCACAAATGGCTCTACGGCTATTCGGGATAAAATTTTAGCCTCCCTCGCGCGCTATCGCGCACTTCGGATTGGCAAATTTCCCTGCGCCTTCTGGAGACTATCAGCCCGTCCGGGGCTGACAGCGAACGAAGCCAAAGCAATATTTCACGCGAGATTAAACGCAATACAGGTCAAAGAGGCTACAGGCATAAACAAGCAGAAGATTTTGCCCAAGAACGACACAAAAACAAGCCTAAAGAGGTTAAATTAACGGATGAAATAAAAGGCATTGTTAATGTTCGCATTGAGGATGACTGGAGTCCTGAGCAGATTGCAGGGCGGTTAAAACAAGAGGGTATAATTAGTCTTCATCATGAAACAATCTACCAGCATATTCTGGCGGACAAAAAGGCAGGGGGTGAACTATACAAGCATCTTCGGCATCAGAACAAAACCTATCGCAAGCGGTATGGGTCAGCCCATAATAGGACAGGAATCCCTAATAGAGTCGATATAGATGAGCGTCCTGAAGAGGTCAACAACCGTAAGCGTATAGGTGATTGGGAGGCAGATACAATCATTGGGAAAAATCACAAAGGGGCGATTGTAACGTTGGATGAGCGAGTCTCTAAATTACGGTTGGCCTTCCCTTTAGCGGGGAAAAAGGCTCAATATGTATTAGACGCAACTATTTTAATGCTTGATCCTATAAAAAGCTTTGTTAAAACAATTACTTTTGATAACGGGAAAGAGTTTACCCTGCATGAAAAAATAGCAGAAGCACTAGGCTGTGATACGTATTTTGCGACTCCCTACAGCTCTTGGGAAAGAGGGCAAAATGAGAACGCTAATGGCTTATTAAGACAGTATTTCCCTAAAGTAATGGAGTTGATTGATGTTACGATAAAAGAGGTTTTTATAGCCGTTGATAAGCTAAATAGTCGCCCTAAAAAGTGTCTCAATTACAAAACACCTTATGAGGTATTTGAAGAGCTGACTGGGATAGATATGAAAAATTTATTGGGTTATGTACTTATGACTTGAATTCAGGATTCACCACAAGCGGGCTGATTACAGATATGGATTTCATAACTATAAACCGGGGTTATAAAATTACCCAGTGTTTGCCCAGGTGCATTTACAGCGCTATATACGATATACCTTGCAGGCTTATCAAAGGGAACTGATCTTTTCGCTACAGGAAAGGAAAAGTCAAGATTAAGCGGTGCTAGAGTAAAATTATTCAGTGCCGGAATAATTGCCGAAAAGTCAGAAAATGTCTGCCAGCCAAGACCCGGGGTCAAATAGTAATTCTGAAAAGCACCCGCCACCGGTACTAAATTACCCGCTGCATCAAGATTATAAGGTCCCGCGACTACGACATACAAATCTCCTGTTGCGCTTCCCTGCAGGCGAGCATGTAAACTTATTGTTTCTCCCTCGCCATAAAACATTTTATCTGAGGATATTTCAAATAAGTTATCGATTGGGGCTGGCAAAGTATATTCAGCAAAAACGACTCGTACATTACGTGCATCCCCAAGCACCATCAATAATAGCTTACCATTATAAAGCTTTGCACGACAGTTGCCTTCAACTGAAAAAGGCAATATTATTTGCCTAGCCGCCTGCCAGGAAACTCCGTCTGGACTGTAACGATACATCGTTGTGCCTCCAGCATCCTCTTCGCTTCGCACAAGTTTATTGATACCATCAATCGGTTTATCCGGTGAGTTATCCCAGATACCATGAAAGCCACCCGCTTCATCTATCAGTAGCTTCGGCCCCATACCGGCCCGGTGGGGGGACGCGCCTGCTGTTTTACCCGCAACAGTTGGCACATTCCAGCTGTTACCATTGAACTTGGCAATAATACAGGCGCGCCATGCTACCTCACGAAATTCCGGGACTCCTGTCGCCGTAATGCGTTCACCTACGCAGCGAATAGGAGATGCTCCAGCCGCCCTGCGTCCGCCACAGACTGAGCACAAAGCAGCTCAGTCATGGCTACCACAAATGGCTCTACGGCTATTCGGGATAAAATTTTAGCCTCCCTCGCGCGCTATCGCGCACTTCGGATTGGCAAATTTCCCTGCGCCTTCTGGAGACTATCAGCCCGTCCGGGGCTGACAGCGTTCGATGTACCCTGCTGAACACCCTGAGCATCAGTTACATAGCGGTAACTAGCAGCGAAGGGCGTGCCGTTTTGATCTATAGTTTCTCAGATAAATAATTTCCAAATTTGGAGCGCTTAAACTTAGGCGGTAACAACGAAATCTTCCCGCAATTTTTGCATAACACAAATCACTTTACTGGCATCATACATATAAGTGTTAAAAGTTTGCACAACTGAATCATGAAGATCTTCAAAAGTCTTAAAATACTTCATATGAGTCGAATCGCGTTTCGTATTTTTCCATAATTTCTCAATCGGATTAAAATCCGGCGAGAACGCAGGGAGACGTTCTACTGTCAAACGATCTACATTAGCTAACTTAAATTCCTTAATAACACCGCTTCCATGATACGGGGCACCATCTTCAATTAGAATAATCTTGCCTTTATAATAAGCCAGCAATTGTGTTAAAAACTCAACATAGCTTTCACCATTAAAACGCCCAGATGTTTCAGCGTGTTGTAATATCATTGGCTTATAACTCTCGATTAAGACGTTGTCGGCAATAGAATATATCGCTTCCATAAAAAGCTTCTGTGTTGGATATTTCTCATTTTTTAAGCTTTTAAGAATAGCTAAAAATTCTTGAGGCAGCCCAGCTTCTTTTAAAAGTCTAAGTGACTTTGGTTTTATCTCATAAGCCAATGATTCTCGGTATTGAAAACTCCCTCCTTCGAGTTCGATCGTACCAAACATTTTCAACCCTTTTCGAATCCCTGATGTTTTCACTGTGGGTTGCTCTCCTATTGGAGCCCAGGTTCGTGCCAATGAACCCCACATAGCAAATGACACCTCATCACCGAATAAAACGACACTCTTTTCTTCTACCGCCTTTTCCATAATGGCAGGCAATGTTTCTTCCAGCCACGTTTTTCTTTCAAGCTCGTACTTTTCTTCTTCTTGGCGATCAGTCACAAAACGAGCTTTTTGATAACTGAAGCCCAGTTTTTTCATTAGGCTTGATAAGTAGTTCAAGTTATAACGAACTTCAAATTTTAACCAAATAAGCTCGGCAATCATCGCAGTATTCCATATTCCACAATGAAATCCATTGTCTTCTGGGCCTTTCTTTATCAACTCAACCAATCTATTTTTCTGGTCTTTAGTTAACTTTGACTTCCGACCACATCCTTGATAGTGTTGCCCTATTAACCAACCGACACCTTTATGCATGAATGTTTTCAGCCAATTTATAATGGTTTTTTCACAGACTCCCATTAGGCGTGCTATTTCTTTGATTCCCATGCATTCACTGAACCAGAGTAGAGCTTGAGTTAATCGATATAAACAAATATTACTTAGCTTGAGAGCTGTCGCCATATTTTTTTTTAGTCGGTCTACAATTGACTTTGAAAAAGTGAGGGATACCATTTTTGACTGTTTCCGTTAGTGTTGGGACGAAAATTATAAGCCAGTTTCCCCTCTGTCGTTTTTGTTTGTTCGGAAATTAATTTTCTGAAAGTCTATAATACCAAGTCAGTCCAGAATTCATTTTCGGAGATATTGCCACTATTATCAATAATGGAAGTTTTCCAGCTAGGCTTAGTTTGCAATTTACCCTGCGCATCAGTCGCGTTATCAGAAAATGCATACCATAGTTTATGCCCGGCGCCTGATGGAAATGGCACTAGAGCACTCTCGGGAGTGACCGCTGGGTTAGTTGTCAGATAAGTATTTCTCAGAAATACTGCATTCTGATCGCCATAAGCAATATGATAGCGATTTCGCTGCGCTTCATAGACAAAATTAGTTAATCTATAATCCACAGCTGCAGGTAAATCCAGAACTACTTTGTTCCAGACATCTTTAGCAGAAGCTGATGGTACAGTTAACTGCAACCCTTTGGGGAAAGGTGGCTCACGTATTGTTCCATCAGCATTCAAGAAAATTTCAGTTTCACGGGCAAAGACCACCAGATTGTTATTCAGCTGCATTCTGGTATGAAAGCTACCGGAAGAAACATTGATTTTTTTAGACAGCACGCCATTATCTACTCTTTGATAAACTAGACCACTTCCATGCACTGTGCCATTACCATCGACAAAATCTCTTCTGACTATGTAGCTGATATGCGCCACTCCATCCGTATCCAGCATAATCCAGGTAGAAATTGACTCTCTGGAACCAAATTCTTCTAAAATTGTACGCTGCCCATCACCTGGCCAGTCTCCGCCAACGGCTTTGGTAACATATATTATTTGACTACGCTCTTCACCAGGCACCGGTTTAGAGTATACGGCATGTATGATGGCCTGGGAACTTACATCAAAATCATATGAGTATGTACGGCGTAGAAACGACTCCTCAGATTCTGTAAATAGCTGTTCCTTTAACAGGGTTAATTCAGCGTTTGCAGCGCCTTGAAATAACCCGATCAATATAATTATTAAAGTTAAATTACGCATTGCTCTGCTCCTAAACCTATTACAAACAACATATTCTCTTGTGCCATATCAGGATTATTTTCACAAGATAATAATCTTTAAAATTAGAACTGGAGCACATAATTTAAACAAAAAACTGTAACCTGCCAAAAATGCTTACGCTTAACTGTGAGTGCAAAAAATCTCGTTGCCAAACATTTCTTGGGAATGCATGATGCTCTGCTTAGCTCGGGCCTCTTACAGTAGGGCCTAGGAACAAGCGTTGTATGATTTTTTGGAATTGCTAAGCTAAATAATATAGCTTGTCCTGACTTTCTCTATTCAGATTTTTATTATAATAAGGGTCGCCTTGCTCTAACCAGCCTTGCCATTGCTGGAAAAATAACTGTTTATCCTGTTCAGGATAGTGCGCCAATACATCATGCCCTGTGTTTATAAACTGCGCCTGGGGAACACTGACACAACGCCAGTTTATTGCTAAGGCTCTTAATGCAAAATCCAGCAAGGCATAATAGCCTTGATAGTTACTATTGAGTCCATTTAATTGCTTCCATAAATCACGCCTAATCAGCACACAATAAGGGTGGGGAACGCTTATATTTCTAACTAGCCGGGTAATAGCCATATAGCCTACCTCACCAATAGAGTGCCCTTGGTAAGGAAGCAGTAATTCAGCATCCTTTTTATAAGTTGCGCCGACATAATCTATAACACTATCATCAGTAATAATACTGCCACTGGCTAAACCAACACTATCCATTTTTAACCAGGCGGCTAAATGACATAAGGCATTATCTGTCACTGGAGTCAGCGCCTCGCTTATTAGAGCAATATAGGGCGTTTCAGTCTCTGCTTGTTGTAATGCCTGATTAATGGAATCTGTATAAGTATTGTTTGCAGTAGCGGCATCAAGCGTAATCACTTCAATTTCATTTAACTCAGGACCGACTAAATCCAGCTGGTAATTGCCACGCCACAGACTTTTTATTTCTGAGGCTGCACCAGCGATACCGCGCCTTTGTAACGCCTGATTTAATGCAAAAACACCTGCTTTAAAGGCGTAATCTTTAGCACCACTGTCCAGCGAAACAGAGCCCTGATATTGCCTCCAATGATAAAGAACTTTCTGAATATGTCGTACTTGCGGCTGAGTTTCAATAGCGCGTAAAATTAAATCATAATCTTGCGAACCATCCAGTTCTGATCGATACCCCTGTAACTGATTTAATAAGCTACGTCGATAACACATCAGATGAAAAATATAATTGCCTGAGAGTAAGGTTTCTGGCGACCAGCCTGGCTTAAATAAGTGCATGTAACGCTGACCCTTTTGAGAAATCATATCTCTATCAGAGTAGACTATATCAACATCAGGCTGACGCTGGATTTGTTCAGCAATTAAAAACAGGGCATCGAGTGACAACCGATCATCGTGATCTAAAAACACCACATAATCCCCTGTAGATTTCTCTATGGCTAGATTAGTTGCCTTGGAAATCCCTTGCGATTGCCGACAAAAACAGACTTTAATCCTAGGGTCTTTACAAACAGCAGAATTTAATAAATTATGTGTTGCTAAATTGCTCGAGCCATCGTCTACTAAAATTAGCTGCCAATATGGATAGGCTTGAGCTCGTACTGAAATAATACATTCATAAAGCACCTCGGGCTGAGTATTATGAACCGGGGTAACAATGCTGATTTTGGGCGGCGACTGCCAGTGATATGCTTTCTGTTGCAGTAAGCGCCAGTCATTTAGGGTCTGTAAACTATGCTGATCAACCCACTGTTGATAATCCGGGCAATCATCCGCTGCTTGATTCCATAAGGTAAAACACTGTGTAGCCGGTGTAATAGCTGGATAGTACCGCAACCACAGCCATGATGACGTTATTGTTAAACAGGAGTGAGGGATATAATTTAATAATTTACGTAGGACTCTATGCCCCCAACGTTTTTTTTCCATAGGTCTAAATGTCTGTGTAGTCAGTCTACCAATGTCATTAAGTTATAGAATATAATTTTAAATAACAAGATGTAATACCGTAGGCTGATGATATGTACTCCTCTCCCACCAACAGTGTCATAATGCACCTAAGAGTAATAACGGAGCAAAGAGGAGCCCGACATGAATAATAGCGTAATTGGATTGGATATAGCAAAAAATATTTTTCACATGTATACATTTGATGAAAAAAAATCAAAACCTGTTAAGAAAAAGCTAAAACGAGCTGAGCTTTTAATATTTTTTGCAAATTATCCAGTGAGCTTAATTGGAATAGAAGCCTGTGGCGGAGCTCATCACTGGGCAAGAGAGTTAACTAAACAACTGAAGTTTCCCAATTATTGAGTAGCTGAAATACACAATGCTGGTGTATCGAGGTTTATTTTAGGTGGTTTTGCCATGTTTATAGCAAACCCCTACTTAATTCCCCTTAGGCAATAGCATTTGAAACGAATGAAAAGACTATTTTTTTCATATAGTTGCAGCGTAGTTTCAATTTTACCATAAATAATTATTGGGAAACTTCAGTTTTAATATTTTTTGCAAATTATCCAGTGAGCTTAATTGGAATAGAAGCCTCAGGCGCGCCATGCTACCTCACGAAATTCCGGGACTCCTGTCGCCATAATTCGTTCACCTACGCAGCGGATGGGAGATGCCCTGAACGCCCTGCGTCCGCAACGACTACGCACAAAAGACGCTTCGTCATTACTACCTCACTGGCTGGACGGCTATTCGGAATGCAATTCTTGCTCCTCTCGCGTGCTGCTAGCACACGTCGAATCAGCAAATTGCCCTGTCGCCTATCAGGGACTAAAAATCACCACTTCGCTAAGCTACGTTTCCATGATTTTCAGCGTAAGAGTAGAATTACCGTTGATTTTAGAAGATAGCGACAATGATTTGACTGATTTAAGTCGAGAAATGTTTGCTGAGCAATATGAAAAACCAGTTGCACTAGATGAAGAGATTAAACAACAGGACAGACGTATTAGCCGGCTATGTAATAGCCATCAGTTAAGCCAGCGTTTTCTTGATGTGCCAGGTATTGGGGCAATAACAGCCACCATCATTGCCTCAGACATAGGGACAGGTAAAAGCTATCAGAGTAGCCGAGATTATGCAGCCAGCTTAGGGATTGTTCCGAGACAACATAGCTGTGGTGATAATCAGGTTTATTTAGGAATTAGTAAGCGAGGTAACCGCTATATTCGTACGATGTTAATTCATGGAGCACGATCGGTGTTAAAGCACTGTAGTGGTAAAAAAGATAAATTAAGCCTATGGCTACAAGCACTCATTGAGCGGCGTGGATTTAATAAAGCCGCCGTTGCGCTGGCCAATGAAAATGCCCGAATACTGTGGGCGATGGCGAGTCAGGATAAAGAATATGATGCAGCTCTGACATAGTTAGAGTGCATAAGCAGGGTTACCCACCCTTTGCCCACCGACTGCGAGCTAGGAGGGCTCTTCGTCTGTGGACAAAGCGTGGATAACCCTGAGATAACCGAGTAACCAAGATTGCGGAGGCAAGTTAACCAATATTGATGACAACAACAGGTCAGACCGATACTTTTACAGAACCCGTGCAACCCAGAGAGTCCATTGCGAGACCGTTAGGCTGGTAGGGTCAAAAAGTACGCGAATAGATTCATCAGGAGTCCTGAGGCAAAAAAGCCTCTGTTAGAGACCGAATATATGGCTGCAATCTTGTTCACTGTTATTAGCATCAATTATGTAAAACTTGGCTTGCAATAAACGAGGAGTCCATATATGGGTTAGATTTTTCGTAACTACTCAGCGTGTTTTTTAACTTTAAAATCAAATGGATATATTTTAATTTAACCTGACTTTAGTCATTTTCACCTTTAAAAAGGGGTGAAAATTGGACTAAAATTCAGAGAGATACATTAATTATTATTCTGAATCAATCTGTTATGAGTTTAAATTACGCTGAGTAGTTACGATTTTTCTTGCGTAGCAATAAAAACGTAACCCGGAAAATCCCTATATTGCATAAAATGCCGGGTTACGTTATCTGCGCTGTGCTTGATAATCTAACCTAGCCTACATGTAACACATTGTTCATAAAAATAGATTTAACTCTAAACCTGAAGTTTCCCAATAATTATTTATGGTAAAATTGAAACTATGCTACAACTATATGAAAGAAATAGTCTTTTCATTCGTTTCAAATGCTATTGCCTAAGGGGAATTAAGTAGGGGTTTGCTATAACTCGATGTTCAAGTTTTTGATATTGAGAAGGTAAAATCAGGTATTCTGAGGTTGTTGTAATTTTATCGGTGTAAGCCCATGTTAATGAATGCCCCAGCCACCTTTCGCTGAAAATCCTGGAAACGGAGCTTTAGCGAAGTGAAGATTTTTAGTCCGCGATAGCCGTAGGGCCGTTGTTTTGTCGGAGTCTGAGCGTTAGCGAAGGTGGAGACAAAATAAAAGGCCATCCGACACGGCGTCAAGTCATTTGGAGCCTATGTTCCGACCCCTTGTTGGGTCGGGACGAGGTGACGAGGACGAATCGGGGCCGCCGGAGGCATAAGTGGTCGCGTTAAGTTTTTGCTGCTTGCTTGGGCTGGGATGCCCAAAACAAGCTTTCGCAAAAATAGCGACTCCCCGAATCCAAAGCTATATTGACGATTTAAATGATGCGCTCAATCAGCTAAAACCCGGAGCCGCTTTGACACGGATTCAAGCCGCTTGGTTGGGCACTTGTTTAACGGGCATACTGCTAATGAACTCTGTTTGCTGGGCTAAGTTTGAGCGAGCAAGCCTTGGAGATTGCAAAGTAGCCGCATTATCCTGGGTGTTTCGTAAAGCAAGTATACCCTGGGACTGGTTGCTACGGGTGAGTGTGGTCTTAATTTTAAAACGTTATGGCATTACTGAAGGTGTGTTGGCCTTTGATGAATCAGACCGAGCACGATCTAAGTCTACAAAACGTATTTATAAGGTTTACAAGCAGAAACACAAAGGCTCTGGCGGGTATGTTAATGGACAAACGATAGTATTATTGCTGCTAGTTACCTCATCCATTACAGTGCCTGTCGGTTTTTTCTTTTATATGCCGGATCCAGCCTTAAAGCAGTGGGATAAAGAAGATAAACGGTTGAAAAAGAGCGGTATAGCAAAAAAAGATCGGCCTATTAAGCCTGAACGTGACAGTGCCTACCCGACCAAAACAGAGATTGCATTAGGCTTATTTAAAAGAGTTTAAAGTTGCGCATAGCCTGATTAAAATTAAAGGCTTACTGGCTGATGCGCTGTATGGTGAAAAAGCCTTTATGGACGAAGCCGCTAAAGAATCTGGAGGCTCGCAGGTGATTAGCCAATTACGTAAAAACCAAAATATTGAATATAGAGGTAGAATAAGGTCAGTCGAGAGCTACTTTAATTCGATTAACAAAGGCATTGATCAGATAATACGTGTACGTGGCGGAAAAGAGATTAAAGTGACTGTCAGCAGTGCACGATTAAAGGTGAGTTCTCACAGTAAAAAACGCTTTGTCATTGCCTTAAAATATGACGGTGAAAACGACTATCGCTATTTAGTGGCGACAGACCTGACTTGGCGCACACAAGATATTATTCAAGCCTATACGTTGAGATGGCTGATTGAGGTTTTCTTTGAGGACTGGAAGCTTTATGAAGTATGGGGGCGTGAGGCCAAACAATTAGATGAAGAGGGATCAAGCCGTGTCCTGATTCTGAGTCTTTTGTTTGACCATTGCCTTCTCCTTCACCCAGAGCAAATAGCCCGCATTGAAAGCAAACTACCTGCGTATACCGTAGGTAGCTTACAGCGCAAGTCTCAAATGGATGTACTGCTTGAGTTCATCACGTCATTGCTAGAGTTTCCAGATCCTGGTGATAAGCTGAAAGAGTTAGGTGAATTAATAAAGGATGTGTTTCAACTGATGCCATCAGGAAAACATATGATTGGCAGAGATTTAGGGCCAACAGCATCATTAAAGTATTGTTCTGCTGGGTGAAGGTAAGAGCTTGATGGCAATGGGATGGAAAAACTTGAACATCGAGTATAAACATGGCAAAACCACCTAAAATAAACCTCGATACACCAGCATTGTGTATTTCAGCTACTCAATAATTGGGAAACTTCAGCTCTAAACTTAATGGCTTGGTTTTAATTGTTGACTAAATTACCTGACCTGGCATGAACCTCAATTGATTCAAATGTCGCACCTTTTATCTGGTTTTTTCGATAATATTCCCTGTTACATTTGCCGTTAAATGGATCCCAGCAAAATGCGCGCCTAAAATTGTATTTGCAGTAATCTGATTATTACAACTGGCAAAATCATGCTGCTCAGGATGCTGCCGCTCGGCAACACCGACTAATATACCAAAGTAATGAAACCGGTCATTCACTCCGCGGTTATTATTTTCAATTAAGTTATTGGCTATGGTACTTGCATAAGCCGCATTATCCAGACTTATCCCCGGCAATTTTGCTTTTGAACTGCCATCCGCCATGAGCCCCATTTCACTGACAAAATCTATTCCCAGCTCAACTTCATGCTGCATACCACGCCAGCCATTATTATATACATGGCAATTCTGGATGATACAACCCCAGGAGCCATTATCAATGGTAATTCCCTCACAATCGTTATGTGCAATAACACAGTTCTTGACACTTAAATAAGCAACACCATCGGTGGTAATACCCATTTTACGGTTATGTGAAAAAACACAATCTATCATATCGGTGCGATAGGGAGATGGATCATCTATAGCAAAAGGCCCAAAGTTACCAATAACATGCAGGCGCGCCATGCTACCTCACGAAATTCCGGGACTCCTGTCGCCGTAATTCGTTCACCTACGCAGCGAATAGGAGATGCTCCAGCCGCCCTGCGGCCGCCACAGACTGAGCACAAAGCAGCTCAGTCATGGCTACCACAAATGGCTCTACGGCTATTCGGGATAAAATTTTAGCCTCCCTCGCGCGCTATCGCGCACTTCGGATTGGCAAATTTCCCTGCGCCTTCTGGAGACTATCAGCCCGTCCGGGGCTGACAGCGGTCGGTATGGTGTAACTGGGCCTCAAAGTCCATAGGGTCAATATGCCCAGGTAATTTTAAGTCGGTTAAAAAAACACCGCTTTGCTGACAATATTCTGCAGTGCACTGCTGCATCAAAGTTTCATTCACATCACGAATAAACATAAAACCGACTAAGCCAGCATATTGCACACGGCAATTAATGAGTTTACTTTGATATACTTGGTCAGAAAATAACACACCGACTGCTCTAGGCGAAATAATCTCTATATTTTCCAGATGCAGTGCCCGAGCATGACTAGCAAACAAGGCGGCGCAAAATTTATGCTCCCCTTGATGGTAAATCCTGATATTGCTAATAGTGACTTGTTCTATGAGCCGGTCTGCTGCGCCCTGAATAATAATGCCATAATCAGCTTGCTTAAAAACCAGCTCGGTTCGCCCCGCGACTCCGGTTAGGCATATACCCTGCGTTAGGTTCAAGGTATTGCGTAATTCCAGGCATCCTGCTGGTAAGCGAATTTCACCACCCATCTCTTGTAGCGATTAAACGGCATTAAGCAAGTTGCTTTCGGTAAAATCTTCCGCCGTTAATTCAATTAGATTCTGGCTACGCTGCTGATGCAGCACTTGCTGGTTCACAAAATCAATGGACTTAGGTTGATTGTAAAGTTTGTCCACATACTCCATGCGCTCAAACAGCGCCCATTGAGGTTGTGCATATACAAGCCTGGAGTGCGACTGTTGTTTTAATGTATTTCTTTTCAATATGACACTTTTAATCTTATGGCGTAACATAAGTATTTTTTTAAGGTAAAAAGGCTTTCAGAATATAGAACCAGAACGTGGTTTAGCTTGCTAAAATTAATAGTTTCATAAATATTCGCAGCATAAAGTTCAGTATATGAGTCGCTCGCTTTAACCTACACTGCTATTACCCCGTGTAGGCTAAAGCCTACACTCCAATAGAAAGCAAGAACTTATACAATGATTAAATGCAACCTCTATTGCTCCTCATCTACCATCGGCCCTTCTCTTTGTCCTTCAGTCTGTATTTCCAGGCCATCATAGCCTCTTAATACTTGATCCGAACCTGGTGTCCATACATCTTCATCATAATAGATACCGGTTAGCTTACGCTTAAATTCATCGGTGATTTTACGTGCATCAAATTTATTTGCAACCACACGTGGTGTAATCACCACAACTAGCTCATCTTTGGTTACTTTTTTGCCTACCGCCCCAAACAACCAGCCTACATATGGAATATCCTTTAAATAAGGAATCCCGTTATTATCATAGGTATGCGTTTCATTAATTAAACCACCTAACATGACACTTTCTCCGTCGACGACAGCCACCGTTGTTTTTATTTGCCGCTTTAAAATCGTTGGCGAGTCAATTTGTGAAGAGGTTGTCTGTGAAGCAGTATCAACGCTTTGATCTATCTCTAACACTATCTGGCCACTTGCATTAACTCGAGGTTTTACTTTTAAAATAACACCGGTGTCCAGCATTTCAATAGAGCTAGTCTGAATGGGGTTAGTCCCCCCACCACTTGTATTGGTTGATTCTGCGGTTCTGATAGGCACTGAATCACCTACTTTAATGGTGGCCTCTTGATTATTTAATACCATCAAAGAGGGCGATGACAATACATTAATTCGATTGTCTTTAGCTAGTGCCGTGAATATTAGACGTATATCATTGCCACTCGTTAGCAGCCCATAGGTAAAACCTCCTGATGCACCTGAAGCTGCAATGCCTGTTAATGTGTCATTGATGTTTCCTAGTGCTCCTAACCCCTTCAACCCATTAGGCCCACTATTTCTGAACAACCACTCCACGCCGTAAGCCAGGTTATCATCCAGTTTAACAGCCACAATACTCGCGTCTATAAGCACCTGTAAGGGCATTACATCCAGGTGTTTAATAATCTTACTCAGCGCTCGGTATTGCTGCGGTTCTGCCATAATAATCAAGGCATTACCAGGCTCATCGGGAATAATAATCACGCCTTCTAAAGATGCATTTCCCTGACTTCGGCTAGTGGTTACCCTGGCTTTTTTGGGTGATCTCTGAACCCGATTATCGATTCTTTTCAGGGATTGCCCAGGCGCTACCGATATGGACTTGCTTTTAGTGGGTGCAATACCACTAATAACTGAGCTTAATGTCGCAGCCAACCCCGTTGCATCAACGTGCTGTACTTTATAGACGATCACCCCACCTTCACCAATCACACCATTTTGCTGATCCAGCCTGTCTATCCATTTTTTCGCTTCTTTTAAGTATTCTCTTTGCTGAGTCACCACTAAAATAGCATTAAGGTGTTTGATACTAATAAAGCGCAACATTCCCGAGAGTGGGTTTTGCTCCCCCTTATTAAATATATTCTCGATATCGGCAACAGTGCTACCCACTTCGGTGTTTTCCAAAGGATATAAGCCAAAGGACATCCCTTCGATATAATTAACATCGAAAGTATTAACCAGGTTAATGATTTTTTCTAATTCAGTCTTGGTGCCCGCTACAAATAAAAGATTGCGTGCCAGGTCGATTCTGAGGATGGCGCTGGCAGGCACAACTGGTTTTAATACCTCCGCCATATCGGTAGCACCTACATATTCCAGCGGGATAACCTTAACCTGGTAGCCCGCGCCCAGTTTCTCACTGACTAAAATAGATGCATCCGCAGTATGAACCCCTTTCGCATCAGGCTCAATTCTGTATACGCCATCACGCTTAATAAGCACTGCGCCGTTAACCCGTAACAGTGTTTCCAGGGTTGGCAATAAATCATCTTTATGCAGAGGCTTAGTCGTTTGTAAAGTGACACTGCCTTTAACCGCTGGGTTGAGAATATAATTCTCCTCCAGCATATCACTCAAGATAATCTTACTAACTTCGCCTATATCTGCCGCATCAAAGTTAATTGAGTATTTTCCGTCAACCGTAGACTTGGTAACCGATGGCTTAGTCGCTTTTTCCATAAACTCGCCGGAGCCAATAAACTCCTGACTCGGCATGGATCTGGCCTCGGTTTTGATATTTTCATCATTATCCAGTTGGCTAAAAATTACGTTATCGCTAGGTTCTGTCTGGTCAGTCTGTGTTGATGTTTCTACCTCCTGATCGCTATCTTTAGCAGGACTTTCCAGTTCCAAGCCATCTTCTTTAATCGGTATTTTAATGCCTAATTTTGGCCCTAGGTGGAATTTACTTAACGACTCACAAGCGGTTAAGGAAAGAGCACTGATCACTAGCAAGCTAAGAAAGCTTACGCGTTTTTTATAAGAATTCATTTTGCTTTCTTAATTTTCGGTTTAAAAGGGTTCGCTTTACGTGAGCTTCTGGGTTTAACTTTTTTGTGTACTCGCGGTTTAGCCAATAATATTTCATCTGTGTTTTTATCTGCTGAAATCATCACCCGGTCATGCTTTATTTCCTTGATTGTCCAGCCATTAATTTGCTGGTTCTGTTTCAGGCGTTTAAATTTTGGCTCATCCGCTTTTGCCTTCGGGTCATGAAACAAGGCATAAACACCAGCGGGTGTATTAATAATGCCGATAAGCGCCATGCTAATGTCTTCCGCTGGCTTTACTTCAACTACGACTGCTTCTTCAGCGGCTTCAGTATCTTCCAGCACAATCGGCTTACGTCCGACAAAAAACAACGGTCTTTCCACCATTTCATGAAAATCGTTTATGGCATGTTCTTTAAATTGCGTACTGGGAACTTCCTGTAAGCTAAAGCCTGAACTTTGCACATTATCTATTTCCTGCAAAAGTTGCTCTCGATAACTATCCTGATAACTAGCCACTAATAGCATCAAGATTAATATTAATACGCTGCAGACAACAAACACCAGGGCCAACATATATTCCCATTTAAGCTGCTTCATTACATTTGTTTCCTCATGTAACTAGACACTTCTAGCGTCACCACAACATTCCCCCTCTCCTCGGTTTTACGAGTTTTTCTATTGCGTTTTTTAGGCGCGGGTATAACCGTAACATTTTCAATAATCAGCAGGGGCTTTTTGGTTTCGATCTCATATAACAGTGCCCTGAGCATTTCCATATCCCCGGTCAATTTTACTTTGACGGCAATACGGACTAAGCCCTCCTGCTCTTTATTGGGTAATACCTGAGAACTACTTAATTCTCCCCCTGCATCCACCGCCATGGATTTAATACTATTTTGCAACTCAGCCGCCGCCAGTGATGCTGATTCCTGGGTACTAAAATAACCCAGCGAATTAATCTCTTTGCGGCCTTGCTCTACATCGAGCAAGACTTCTTCTCGACTGGCAATTACTCGCTGGTAGCGCTTAATACGAAAGGCCTGTTCCTCAATATCATCATTTATTGCACTTAAATGGTTTAGCCAAGGTACAATAATGAGCGCACTTATACCGATAATGATGCCGAATAGCAGGCTCAGTGCCAACCATCGTTGTTGTGTATTATTCAGCGTCTGCATTTTGTTCGATAATGACTTCGGTTGATATTTTAAAGCTCTCCAGACCAGACCGCCGATCTTTTGTTACCGGGGATATAAATTTAGTGTTTTTAAATAATTCGGTTTTCTCCAAAGACGCAATTAAATTTGATGCACTACCCGACTGACCGGTCAGTTGCAGAGTTTTATTATAATAACGCCAGTTTGAAACCCAGGTATCATCGCCAAAAACTTCAGTAACCTTATTCATTAATTCAATGACAGAAGCATTCGCCTGTTTTTTATCTATCAGTGCCTGGGTCGCCTGAAATAAATAATCGATGCTTTTCTTGGAATCTTCTATCTCCGATGCGATCTTTTCCACCTTGCGCGTGCGTTGCTTTAGTTCATCTAATTGCTCAGTTGCCTTGTTTACAGGCAAAAGCATTAACACAATTAATAACACTAAAGTTACCGACGCTGCGCCCAACATTACCCACAACGGCTTTCTATTCGCCGTCTGGCACAGCTCTTTAGGCAATAGGTTATATTGACTATTGCTGTCTTCATAGCTAACGCATCGCGCTGCAGAGTCAGCATAATAGGGCTTAAGACCCAGGCTCAGGCAATGCTGATACATACTATCCAGGCTGTCTTTTTTCACCAGGATCAATAATAAATGAATCAGTGCTTTATTATTTGCCGGACCCAGTTTGATAAAATCGAAATAGACCTGTTCTGCGTTAAAGGGAGTATAGCGATCCAGTTCATAGGACATCACCTGGTATAGATTCCCTTCAGCAGCGGCTGGTAAAAACACATCCTGAGTAACCGACAAATCGACTGGAACGCGCAATACCACCTTTGCATCGCTATATTGCTTATCACTGGCAATCAGGTTTTGTAATTCTTCTTTCACCAGCTCATTAAACTCAAACTCGCCTAATGGCGTTTTCTGCTGCTGATTAACAAAGCTGATTCTGGCTGATGCCTGATTAATTTCAACCACTAACAGACTTTTATCCCGCGCCATGGCATCAATAAATTTCTGCGGCACAAGAAAACCTAATTGCTGCCACCACCATTTAAAAAACAGCGATACATCAATTTCAGCATCAAGATTTAACATACTAATTGATTACCCGCTTATCATTTCCAGGTAAAAACAAGGAGGGCATTGGATAATCCTCGGCCCATTTTAATATCTCAAAAGGTAGGTCATTTTTTGCATGTCCTCGTTTCATTATTGCCATTATCTTTTCACTAATATCTTTTGCGATCATTGCCTCGGCAATAATCATATAAACATTACTTTTACCGCTGCCGCTATACCACTCTGGTTGAGCAACCGTTTCACCGTTACGTTCGCTTTCTACTCGCTGCAACAAGTACTCATCAACCATCGCTGCATTAACATCGGGCAGGGTTAACAGTACTTCGCGTGTTGCTGTCACTGGGTTAATTTTCTTGTTTTTTGTATAAACACTGATTTTTCCTTCGAGCTGCTTATATATATCCGCTGTCATGCCCAGTACCATCTGTACCTCTTCGACACTTTTAAACGCACCGTTGCGCGGTGTATAGCTTAACCCCGCCTCTTCATACTGCTGCATTTCTGCACCATTCACTCGATGCAAGTCATTTTTATCCCGCCAGTCTAAAATCGCATCACTTAGGCTATCAGCCAGCTCTTCATCAATCGCTAATGAATCAAATAGCTGTTGTAGCTGACCGTTAGTGGCCAGGTTAATATTAATCTTGCCTGCTTCATCCGCAATCAGCATGCGAATGCGTTTACCTGCTAATTCAATTTCGTACAAACTGCTATTTGCCTGCCAGCGCTGCTCATTATCGTTGCTTAACAGCATTAGAATTGCATAATTAATGCCTGCCTCAGCAAGCGCTGCGGCTTGTGCCTTTTCCTTTAAGCCACCCGTAATTGCAGTTTCTCTCTGTATCGTCAGGGCAAAGCTGCTGGCCATAATTGTTAACAGCGTGGTTACCCATAAAACAACAATCAGCGCCAGGCCTTTATTTGTCTGCATTGGTATTCATATTTACAAACTGGCCATTGACTATGCCAAAAGAGGCATCGGCCTTGCCAGTCTCACCAAAAGCCTTGTCGACTTTTAAGGCAACTACCAGCTGCGGCCAGACTTCACCATTCACCAGCTCAATATCAATACTGACCAGTCGCGGCAGAAAATCTTTTTCCTGCCAGTCATTACCCCAGTTTAAATCACTACGACTACTGCTGGTATCGGCACCAAAATAGGCAAATTGCAGACTCTTAATTTTTGTTAAAATAATCACCGGCTTTTCAACCCATGGCTCCTCACCTTCTGCTTGCGGAAAAAAAGGCTGAATTTCAACCTGCAATTGACTTCCTTGCTCACCTAGTTCTGAACGCTGCAGGCTCATTTTAAATAATTGCAAGCCTAGGCGACCAGCACTTGCGGGCATGGCTGCTACAAACTGTATCTGCTCCTGTTCACCCTGAAAAGAAAATTGCGGCTCTTCTAAAAAGCTACCATCCAAAGGCGCTGTCGCATGTAATTTACTTTGCAAAAAGTTCTGAATAATGGCCGCCTGGCTGATCTGGGCAATTTTCTTTTCCCCCGCATTCCAGTTCTGCACGCACATTCTTAAGCTGGCAAATAATAACAACATCATAATGCTCATCAGGCTCATGCCAATCAGAACTTCTAATAACGTAAAGCCAGATTGCCTGACCTGCTTGTCTGTTATCATTGCTCTTTAGTCAGCTTGATGGTGGTCAGCTCAAACTGACGATTATTTCTGCCTGCCTGCCATTCAACCGTAACAGTCACCAGATAAGGTACAACTTTTTGCTGCTCTGCATCCAGACCCATTTTATCCAGATTAAAGGTTTGCATCTCTACTGTCCAAAAATATTTTTCCTCCACCTCGCCACTCTGTACACCGTTGTCCAGCGGCTCTCCTACGCCTGCAGCAGCCAGTCTGGACTGCGCTATAATCACCGCCTGCTGATACTCTTCAGAAACGATAGTACGTCTTAAGCCACCAGAAAAAATATTCAATAAAATGGTTAAGGAAAAAGCCAGGATTGAAAAGGCGATTAGAATCTCCAGCAAGGAAAATCCTTGCTGCAATCCTCGTTCAGCACGGTACCGTACCAGTTTACCAGTCATCAATTTCAACTTGCCCGGTTAACCAGTTTACATCTAGCTGACGCTTGCTTTCACCTAGCTCCAGAGTAATGCGCCCACCGGTTGAAGAGCCGTCAGCAAAGAAGCGTATCCCACCATGGTTTTCATCAATAATCTGCGACTGGGCAATATCCAAAACCACCACTATATCCCCGGCTATTTTATAAACTTTTTTTTTGCCCGTAATCTGATAGGAATTTTTTTCCAGATCAACTAAAAATGTACTTTCTTTACGGCGTGTCAGCGCATGCCCCCGGGCAAAGCGTAGTGCTGATGCCATTTCTCGCGCAGCCGCATTTAAGCTGGCCGTCTGATTTCCAGAGCCGATATTAGGTATTGCAACAGCCGCTGCCATGGCAATAATCACGATCACCAATAGTAATTCTATTAGCGTGAAGCCTCTCCCATGTAGAGCGGACTTTAGTCCGCTATCTTCTGCTCCATTAAGCAGCGGACTAAAGTCCGCTCTACTCAGGTAGGTTTTTTTAATTATTCCCAACTATTAACATCCTGATCTTCGCCATCTCCACACGCTGCGTTACACGCTGCGTTATCAGCACCTAATGAAAACAAGTCAAAGCGGCCATGCTCACCAGGAGAAACATAGTGATAATCATAAACCCACGGATCCTGTGGTACGGTATTTTTACGTAAATACGGGCCATTCCACGAGCGCGCACTAGAGGGTTTTTCAACCAATGCTTTCAGCCCTTCGCTAGAGGTAGGGTAGCGCCCTACATCCATTTTATACATATCCAGCGCACCGGCCAGATCTTCAATTTGCACTCTGGCGGTCTTGGTTTTAGCGCCGCCTAAATGCTTCATTACCTGAGGTCCGACTAGACCTGCTAACATTCCGATAATGGCTAACACTACCAATAACTCTATTAAGGTAAAACCGCGCATTGCGCTATTCGTCTTTTTCATTGTTGTTCTCATCTTTATGATTTATTAAAACGCTAAGTCATTAACACTTAAAATTGCTGACAAAATGGAAATGATAATACCGGCAATCAGCAATCCCAGCGTAACGATTAAAATTGGTTCCATCATCGCCAACATACGTTCAATGGTTATTTTCAGCTGCTTATCATAGGTATTCGCTGTTCGCTCCAGCATTTCTTCCATTTTACCTGTTTCTTCACCCATTTTAATCATCTGGGTTGCCATTTTGGGAAATTGTCCCGACTCAATTAAGGCACTGGACATGTCTTTTCCCTGTTTCAGGTTTTCCTCGGCTTCAGATACGGCCTGCACTAAAACCAGATTGCTTAAGGTACCTTTAACAATGCCTAGCGCCGTTAAGATCGGCACGCCATTCGATAGCAGCGTACCTAAAGTACGGGTAAAATTAGTGGTACTCATATTACGAATAATTTCACCGACTAGGGGGATGGATAAAATAACCCCATCCCAGCGCATTTTTCGCGGCCCTATGGTCATCTCATAACGCATAGTGAAATAAGTACCCGTGCCGAGTATCATTAAAATCCACCAGTAACTTTGCAGCCACTCTGCCGTACCCACCACAATTTGTGTAGAAACAGGCAGTTCTTTACCCGCACTTTCAAACATCTCGGTAAACTGAGGTACTACAAAAGTCAGCAATAAAAACACCGATCCAACTGCCATAACCACCAGAATTATCGGGTAGATCATTGCGGTACTCACCGTGTCTTTGAGCTCTTTAGATTTCTCTATATATTCGGATAATTGCCCAAGTACAATATCAACACTTCCACCCGCCTCGCCTGCACGTAACATATTGATATAAAAACGTGAAAATGCGCTGGATTCACTCTGCAAGGCATCGGCAAGATTTGCTCCACCCTTGACCTGCTGCAATACATTCTTAATCAGCTTATGGATTTTAGAATCTTCTTCTATCAGATCCATTAGCACCACTAAAGAACGGTCTATCGGCAAACCAGCCTGCAACAAGGTCGCAAGTTCTTTAGTAAACAGGCCTATATCTTTTTGTGTCAGCGCATCCTTGTCCTGCTTAAAGGAAAATAAATACGCAGATTTCAGCCCTGCTTGCGAAACTTCCACGGGGATTAAGCCTTCACCCTGCAAAAAACTCACGACCGCTGTCTCGTCTTTAGCTTCTTTAGTGCCTTCCTGCACATTGCCTTCTGCATTAACTGCCTTATATGCAAATAAAGTCACTTTAAACTTCCGTGGCTACGCGTAATACTTCTTCTAAAGTGGTCAGACCCTTGACCGCTTTTGCCAGACCATCCTGATAAATTGACAGCATACCGCCACGCACCGCTTCTTCCTGAATCAAGCCGGACTCCTTGTGCTCCATAACCATTTTTCTAATGCTATCATTCATCACTAAAAACTCAATAATTGCCAATCGACCGCTATAACCAATCCCGCCGCATTCTTTACAGCCTGTTGCTTGATATAGTGTTAAATGTCCATTTTTCAAGAAGCGGCTCAGGCCTTTTTCCTGTATTACTTCATCTAACGGCTGATAAGGCTCGCGGCAATGCATACATAATTTTCTAACCAGGCGCTGGGCTAAAATACCATTCACTGTTGAGGTCAACAGATAGTCATCCAGCCCCATATCCAGCAATCTGGCCAATGCCCCCGCCGCATCATTAGTATGCAGGGTAGACAGCACCAGATGCCCTGTTAATGCTGATTGCACCGCGATTTTTGCAGTTTCCAGGTCGCGCATCTCCCCGATCATAATCACATCGGGATCCTGGCGCACAATTGAGCGCAATGCGCTACTAAAGGTTAAGCCAATTTTGGGCTTCGCCTGAATTTGGTTCACACCATTTAATTGATACTCAACCGGATCTTCAACGGTAATAATCTTTTTTTCCGGCGTATTCAGCTGCGTTAACGCAGTATATAACGTAGTCGACTTACCACTACCGGTAGGGCCGGTGATTAGGACAATCCCATGCGGCTTACCCAACACTTCAATAAATTGCCGCTCATTCGACTCTTCAAAACCCAGAGAAGCAAAATCAAACACCACGCTTTCCTTATCCAACAAGCGTATCACCACACTTTCCCCGTACATAGTCGGGGTTGTGGAAACACGCAGGTCGATTTCCTTGCCCTGCATCTGAATTTTAATTCGCCCATCCTGTGGCAAACGGCGCTCAGCAATATTTAACTTGGCCATCAGCTTTATTCGAGAAATTACGGCTGCAGTTGCGTTTGCCGGTGGCCCCTCAATTTGTTGTAACACGCCATCAATGCGCAAACGAATAATCAAAGCATCTTCAAAAGGTTCAAAATGTATATCCGATGCCTTGCTTTCCAGAGCACGCTGAAAGATAAGATTTACCATACGAATAACCGGCGCTTCACTGGCTAAATCTTTTAAGTGCTCGATATCATCCAGGGATTCATTGGCATCCAGATTATCGGTAATTTGCCCCATCTGCGATTTGCCTTCATCATACTGAGCCTCGATCGCCCTATCGATATCCGCTAAAATACCTATCTTTAACTCGATATCAACATCACAGACCAACTGCAATAACTTTAGCGCCACTGCATTTTCAGGATCCATAACCGCAACAACGATTTTGTCCTTGTCTGCTGCAATGCCTACTAAATGAAACTCTTTTAAAAAGCGCAGTGAAATTTGCTCAGGTAACATCGGCGTATCTGGATATTCTTCAGGCGTTACTATCGCTAATCCTGTCACAATAGCCAGCGCATTAGCCACATCTTTTTCCGAAGACAAGCCCAGCCTCACCAGCAATAAAGGTAGGCCTGTCTCTTGCATCTGTTCTCTGATTTTTGTGACTTTATTTAAATCACTTTCGCGTAGAGATTGCTGAGCAATTAATGTGTCAATAAATTTCTGATGACTCATACAGGATTTTTTAGGGGTGCAAATACAATAGCTTGTGTAGTTGGCGTTGAGTTTTGTTTAACTTTATCTCGATCGTGCGACAAGTATAACAAAAAATAGCTCATATACCGTAAAATAGCGATATAAAGGAATTAATCTCGAGCGAACCTTTGAACATACTAGTGCAGCATCGTATTGGTTTGATGGACAGGAAGGTTTACAGGCTGCCGGGTTTTTCAGAATATTTTATGATCGGTATTCATCCGGATTAATATGGTACTTCTTTAACTTGTTGTAAACCGCACGAGTTGATAATTCCATGTGTGTGGCAATTTCCTTGATATCTCCCCGGTGCTGTTGTAGTGATGCTTTTAAAAATGCCTGCTCAACTTCTGCTATCGCTTGTTCTTTACGTTGTTTCCAATCGACAGTTATAGGTGAAGACCCGCCATTATCCAGCTTGAGTTCTGTTATTTCTGTTCCTATGGTAAATAACAAACTACGCTCCAGCGTATTTTCCAGCTCCCGCACATTACCTGGCCATTGATAAGCGACTATTTTCTGCATAACAGCATTACCATTACTGACGGAGTTAACAGTCTTGTTATGCTTCTTACTCATGCGTCATCAGTGCAATTGAGGCCGTGAAACTAACCTCGCCACAAGAGAGCTCATAAAGCACTGTAAAGACATTCCTGTTATTATTGCGTTTTGAACTGCCCGAATGGTATACGAGCTGATACGAGATATTCTTGCCTGGAAAAATAATGGATTCACAAAACGATCTCGTTTTTGAGCCTGTTGCTGCCTTATCTCCAGAGCCTCGCTATATTTTTTATCCGATGGATGAATCAATTCTGGCTGTTGTGTTTTTGAAATCTCTTCAAACACGCGCATTAAATTATAGCTCATTGCAGTCAGGCGCATTTGATTTTCAAGTGAGCGGGTATTGGAAGACCAAGCTTTAGTTTCCTTGAAATTACTTTTAGTGTTATTGAATGTCTTTTCAATCGTCCATCGCTTGAAATACAGCATGGCAATGGTTCCAGGGTTAATAGTCATTGGCAAGGTTGTCACAAACCGGTGAAGTTTTCCGGTTTGTGGATCACGGTAATCCACCACGTTAAATTTGATGCCCTTGTTTTCGTACACACTGTATGCTTCAACCCCTGTATTCATCTCATGGCGGGAGTCAAAAGGGATAGACTCAACCAGAGTCGCAATTGAATTTTCTTTTAGCATTGAAATCATGTAACTAAAGTTTCCCAATAATTATTTATGGTAAAATTGAAACTATGCTACAACTATATGAAAAAAATAGTCTTTTCATTCGTTTCAAATGCTATTGCCTAAGGGGAATTAAGTAGGGGTTTGCTATAACTCGATGTTCAAGTTTTCAGCTATAACTGGGCTAAGAAAAGTAAATTTTTCCGGCTTTGTTTTATAAGTGATTGATTTACAATGATGTTGATGCTTTCTTTGTCAGTAAAATTATCAATAAAATCAATCAGTTAAAAAACTTGAACATCGAGTATAAACATGGCAAAACCACCTAAAATAAACCTCGATACACCAGCATTGTGTATTTCAGCTACTCAATAATTGGGAAACTTCAGTCATGTAATTAGCATGTCGTTTCTGCCGATCCCACCAGACAAAGTCGGTGACGGCTTTATCGTAGACATAGAGATGTTTCTGAGAGCTGTTATTTCCCTTGTTTTGCTTTTCAATATGATCTCGTAACACAGGTATTTCTTGATGTCTCTGAGTTCCGTTTGTCACCAGACAAAGAAATCTGAGCAACCCACTTCTGAGATTCAACGCGTAAATCCCCCCGGCCGCATAAACTTTCCCCTTGCTGTTTTTTTCAGTATGGCAAGCATGATCAATAAAATGTCCATCCGCTGCTTCTATGGTGTATTCGTCAAGTTCCGGGAATGCTTTAACTCGATGTTCAAGTTTTTGATATTGAGAAGGTAAAATCAGGTATTCTGAGGTTGTTGTAATTTTATCGGTGTAAGCCCATGTTAATGAATGCCCCAGCCACCTTTATCCAAAGCTATATTGACGATTTAAATGATGAGCTCAATCAGCTAAAACCCGGAGCCGCTTTGACACGGATTCAAGCCGCTTGGTTGAGCACTTGTTTAACGGGCATACTGCTAATGGACTCTGTTTGCTGGGCTAAGTTTGAGCGAGCATGCCTTGGAGATTGCAAAGTAGCCGCATTATCCTGGGTGTTTCGTAAAGCAAGTATACCCTGGGACTGGTTGCTACGGGTGAGTGTGGTCTTAATTTTAAAACGTTATGGCATTACTGAAGGTGTGTTGGCCTTTGATGAACCAGACCGAGCACGATCTATAGTTTCTCAGATAAATAATTTCCAAATTTGGAGCGCTTAACCCATCTTCGTCACTTTCATCTTTCTAAGCCATTGATTCATCGGTTTAAGCGATTTTTTGTCGAAAAATTCTCTTTAAAATCAATGGTGTTTTTTTTGAAAGTTTTGTAGTGCCATTTATATTATTTTTGTCGATAAATTCATTAACTTTTGTCAAAAAAATCATCATTATTTGAGTGTAATTTACATGCGACAAAAATACTCTAAAAAATCCAACGTTTTATACAAAAACACAAAATCTGTAGTGCCAACTGGCTACTTTTTAAAATTTTAACCAATTGATTTATAACAACTACATCATCAATAGTGACGAAGATGGGTTAAACTTAGGCGGTAACAACGAAATCTTCCCGCAATTTTTGCATAACACAAATCACTTTACTGGCATCATGCATATAAGTGTTAAAAGTTTGCACAACTGAATCATGAAGATCTTCAAAAGTTTTAAAATACTTCATATGAGTCGAATCGCGTTTCGTATTTTTCCATAATTTCTCAATCGGATTAAAATCCGGCGAGAACGCAGGGAGACGTTCTACTGTCAAACGATCTACATTAGCTAACTTAAATTCCTTAATAACACCGCTTCCATGATACGGGGCACCATCTTCAATTAGAATAATCTTGCCTTTATAATAAGCCAGCAATTGTGTTAAAAACTCAACATAGCTTTCACCATTAAAACGCCCAGATGTTTCAGCGTGTTGTAATATCATTGGCTTATAACTCTCGATTAAGACGTTGTCGGCAATAGAATATATCGCTTCCATAAAAAGCTTCTGTGTTGGATATTTCTCATTTTTTAAGCTTTTAAGAATAGCTAAAAATTCTTGAGGCAGCCCAGCTTCTTTTAAAAGTCTAAGTGACTTTGGTTTTATCTCATAAGCCAATGATTCTCGGTATTGAAAACTCCCTCCTTCGAGTTCGATCGTACCAAACATTTTCAACCCTTTTCGAATCCCTGATGTTTTCACTGTGGGTTGCTCTCCTATTGGAGCCCAGGTTCGTGCCAATGAACCCCACATAGCAAATGACACCTCATCACCGAATAAAACGACACTCTTTTCTTCTACCGCCTTTTCCATAATGGCAGGCAATGTTTCTTCCAGCCACGTTTTTCTTTCAAGCTCGTACTTTTCTTCTTCTTGGCGATCAGTCACAAAACGAGCTTTTTGATAACTGAAGCCCAGTTTTTTCATTAGGCTTGATAAATAGTTCAAGTTATAACGAACTTCAAATTTTAACCAAATAAGCTCGGCAATCATCGCAGTATTCCATATTCCACAATGAAATCCATTGTCTTCTGGGCCTTTCTTTATCAACTCAACCAATTTATTTTTCTGGTCTTTAGTTAACTTTGACTTCCGACCACGTCCTTGATAGTGTTGCCCTATTAACCAACCGACACCTTTATGCATGAATGTTTTCAGCCAATTTATAATGGTTTTTTCACAGACTCACATTAGGCGTGCTATTTCTTTGATTCCCATGCATTCACTGAACCAGAGTAGAGCTTGAGTTAATCGATATAAACAAATATTACTTAGCTTGAGAGCTGTCGCCATATTTTTTTTAGTCGGTCTACAATTGACTTTGAAAAAGTGAGGGATACCATTTTTGACTGTTTCCGTTAGTGTTGGGACGAAAATTATAAGCCAGTTTCCCCTCTGTCGTTTTTGTTTGTTCGGAAATTAATTTTCTGAAAGTCTATAAGTCTACAAAACGTATTTATAAGGTTTACAAGCAGAAACACAAAGGCTCCGGCGGGTATGTTAATGGACAAACGATAGTATTATTGCTGCTAGTTACCTCATCCATTACAGTGCCTGTCGGTTTTTTCTTTTATATGCCGGATCCAGCCTTAAAGCAGTGGGATAAAGAAGATAAACGGTTGAAAAAGAGCGGTATAGCAAAAAAATATCGGCCTATTAAGCCTGCAGGCGCGCCATGCTACCTCACGAAATTCCGGGACTCCTGTCGCCGTAATTCGTTCACCTACGCAGCGGATAGGGAGATGCCCAGCCGCCCTGCGTCCGCAACGACTACGCACAAAAGCCGCTTCGTCATTACTACCTCACTGGCTGGACGGCTATTCGGAATGCAATTCTTGCTCCTCTCGCGTGCTGCTAGCACACGTCGAATCAGCGAATTGCCCTGTCGCCTATCAGGGACTAAAAATCACCACTTCGCTAAGCTACGTTTCCATGATTTCCAGCGAGAGCCAACACCATCATTAAAGTATTGTTCTGCTGGGTGAAGGTAAGAGTTTGATGGCAATGGGGTCGGTGTTTTTCAAGATAGTTTCCGCCTAAATTATTTAAGCCGCTTCATCAGTCCTGTCAGGATTTAATGAAACTGGCCCTGTAGCATCCCAGTTTCTGGTTGAGCCAGACCATCTGGAAGGTTTTTCTTTTTTCTTCTGGAGATATAATTTATCTCGCATTTCAAGAATATTTTTGTCTTTTCCTTCGCTGAAAATCAGGGAAACGGAGCCTAAGCGAAGTGATGATTTTTAGTCCGCGATAGCCGTAGGGCCGTTGTTTTGTCGGAGTCTGAGCGTTAGCGAAGGTGGAGACAAAATAAAAGGCCATCCGACACGGCGTCAAGTCATTTGGAGCCTATGTTCCGACCCCTTGTTGGGTCGGGACGAGGTGACGAGGACGAATCGGGGCCGCCGGAGGCATAAGTGGTCGCGTTAAGTTTTTGCTGCTTGCTTGGGCTGGGATGCCCAAAACAAGCTTTCGCAAAAATAGCGACTCCCCGACATGTCGTTCCGCAGGTGTGACGAATTCTATTTTGCTGTGCCGGTGCTCGTTGTTATACCATTCGACAAAGTTACCTACCCATTCCCGGGCTTCATCAAGACTATCAAAGCCACTGCCAGGCCAGTCAGGACAATACTTTACCGTTCTAAAAAAAGCTTCAGAATAAGGGTTGTCATTACTCACTCGTGGGCGGCTGTATGAGCTGGTTAAGTTTAAATCATACATTTTGCTGCGCAAGGTGAGTGATTTCATTGGTGCGCCATTATCAGAATGGAGCACCAATGGGTTATACATCATTTTTTCCTTTAATAGGCTACGCTCAAGTAGTGTAGCGGCATCTTCGCCACTTTCTTGTTCATACACTTCAGCCCCGACTATTTTTCGGCTATAAATGTCCTCTATCATATATAAATAGTAGAACTGACCCACGAATGGGTGTTGGCATGTAGCTGATATCCCACGTCCATACCTGGTTCGCTTTTTCTGCGATATAACTCGTTGGCTTGGAGGTGTTTTTGCGCTCTTTAGCCCGCCCTCTATGTGTGACTTGTTCTGCTTTATGCAACACTCGATAAAATGATGATTCGGAGGCAATGTAGATGCCTTTGTCTGCCAGGATAGGGACGATTTGACTCGGTGGTAAATTGGCATACTCGTCCTCATTACAGGTCATTAAAATAGCAAGTTGCTCATATTCGCTTAATTTATTATTAGGAGATGGGCGTATGGCATCCGACCTTCTATCGGCCTCTACTCCTCCGTTAACTTGCCAGTTTTGTAAGGTACGAATGCTGATACCAACAATATCACAGGCTTTTCCCTTTCTGGCACCTTGTCCAATGGCCTCATTGATCCATGTGACATAATTTACGCGCTCTGAGTGAGGAATTAAGCGTCCTCGTTTTCCTCCCAGAGCGCATCCAGCTTTTTTCTAAGCACCAATAAGGCCGCTGTTTCTGCAAGTGCTTTCTCTTTGCGATTAAGCTCTTTCTTTAATTTTTTGTTTTCACTACGTAATTGTTTTAATACGTTTCTATCTGTTTTTTCTTGCGTCACGTTTTGCTCTGATCCTTTAATAAAATGGGTCTTCCAGGACTCAAGCTCAGCTTTATAAAGCCCATGTGTACGACAATATTCATTACACTCTTGCTCGCTCAGGGTACTTGTTTCTATAATGGCTGATAATTTTCTCTCGGCTGTCCACTGTATAGGAGAATGGCTTGTGTTTTTAGTGTTTTTGCACTTCTTATCAACATAAGTTTGCTTCCACGTATACAGCGTTCCGTAAGGAATATTTTCGGCCTTAGCTAATTCAGGTACGCTCATATTTAAGAGGTGAAGCATTTTGTTAATGATGGCATCTTTTCTTTCTTTTGGGTATTGAGTTGTCATGGTTTTATTTTTCCGCCCCTTGTTTGAGTTATTATTTTTCAAATAAGGCGAAAACTATCCTGACACGGGGGGGATGAGGTGATTAAAAGAATGGATCGTTTTATGTTTTGGTCTTTAGGCTTGACGGTATCTGCAGCTTTATTTGTGGTTTATTTTTTGAAATAACCTTCCTCCTGCTTTACAATTGCTTTCTTATCGCGTGGACAATAGCGTTATTTTTTTCATTATATTCATTTAATGCATCGATAGCTGATTCGTTAATGCGCTCAATAATTTGTCGGGCATTTTTAATGGCATGTCTTTTAGCAAACAACTCCAGCAAAGCCCGTGTTGGAAATCGCTTTTTATCCATAAATTTTAAGACGGGTGTATCGGCTAAGTTATAGCTTCGAGTATGAACTATATCGTATACAGGGGACCATTTTAGTGTTTTATATGCTCCTGGGTCACTGTAGATGATAGAGAAAATTTTTAGGTGTGTGTCATCACCATCGCCTAGAATTAAACTTAGAGCAATGCGTTCAAAGAGCTGTTGCTTATCCAATTTGATAAAGGTCTGCAACTTTCATCAGGTTCTCATAACTTCCCCGATATTTTTGATCACTGGTTTTGCCCATTAATACAGTCATATCTTCGACAAATAAAGAGCCATTTTCTGTTCTATCAAAACGGCGTAGTGCGAGTAGCTCCTTATTATCTGAAAGCCAAAAATCTGCTGTCGCTATGCCTGCATTTTTAGCGATGCTTAAACTTAAATATTCATTGAGGACGATGTCTTTAAAGTCTGAAGTTTCCCAATAATTATTTATGGTAAAATTGAAAATATGCTACAACTATATGAAAAAAAATAGTCTTTTCATTCGTTTCAAATGCTATTGCCTAAGGGGAATTAAGTAGGGGTTTGCTATAAACATGGCAAAACCACCTAAAATAAACCTCGATACACCAGCATTGTGTATTTCAGCTACTCAATAATTGGGAAACTTCAGTTTAAAGTCACTACTGCCTTTTTTGATAATCAGCTCAGAGCCTTTAAAAATACTTTTTTCCGGGGTTAGTATTTTTGGCTGTATGCCTGAGATCCCGCAACTTTATAGTAAATAGGTGTCTATCACTCGATGTTCAAGTTTTCAGCTATAACTGGGCTAAGAAAAGTAAATTTTTCCGGCTTTGTTTTATAAGTGATTGATTTACAATGATGTTGATGCTTTCTTTGTCAGTAAAATTATCAATAAAATCAATCAGTTAAAAAACTTGAACATCGAGTATCAGTGATGCGAAATAGTCTTTGCTTTTATTGCTAATTATTTCTTCAAGAGTAAGGCTAGGGCAATTGTCTGGTGACCATTCAAGGCTGGGTCATCTACTTTGGGTTAAGCGAATACTACCGACCAATTCCGCTACTGGATCAATGGATACGACGACACATCAGAATGTGCTATTTAAAACAATGGCGCAGGATCCGTATTCGTAATCCGATGCGATTAGGTGTCTCTAAATCAGTGGCAATCAGTTTAGGTATGAGTTCAAAGGGATATTACCGCCTAGCGAAAACCAAGGCGGTACAACTTGCTTTAAATAACAACTGGCTAAAATCGCAAGGGTTGGTCTCGGCTAAAGGGCAATGGGTGAAGTTCCATTAATCATAATGGCGATGAGTGTTGTGGAGAGGGCTAGAGAGAAACTAGCCCTTACCCCGTTTAGAGTTTGTATTGCTCAATTCCATTTTTAATTTTTTTAGTAATTGCTTTAATTCCACGTTCAGTTACCTTTCTATGGCTACCTTTTAATTCTATTTCATAACGAGCGAGAAGGCTTTTTGTTTTGACATTAACCAAATTAACCATGATGTATGAAAATAGAAAACCAGGCGCGCCATGCTACCTCACGAAATTCCGGGACTCCTGTCGCCGTAATTCGTTCACCTACGCAGCGAATAGGAGATGCTCCAGCCGCCCTGCGTCCGCCACAGACTGAGCACAAAGCAGCTCAGTCATGGCTACCACAAATGGCTCTACGGCTATTCGGGATAAAATTTTAGCCTCCCTCGCGCGCTATCGCGCACTTCGGATTGGCAAATTTCCCTGCGCCTTCTGGAGACTATCAGCCCGTCCGGGGCTGACAGCGATGGTGTGTGTTTCCATCTCCCTAAGTTGATATTAGCCTGAAATTCAAGCAAACTTGTCTGCTAGTTTACTCCGGTTGTAACTATTCAACTTTCTGTTACTTGCATGTATATTCTCTTCTAACGCCTATTAAACACCTGCGGTGACTTAGGCTGCGACTTATCCTGCAGACAATGATATGCTGCACTTTCAAAGCGGATTCTTAGTGATTGCGTACTCTTGTTTTCTTTAAGGAATTTTTCAGCTTCTACTGCCGTTAAGTCTTGCATCATAAATTTTGCAATACACATACACGGCTTTTTAAAGCGCTTTCTGTCATTGTCTTTATTAATTGAATTTTTGACTTCTCTTTCCACACACTCCTCTGCGAAATCATGTTCAAATACATGTTTTTGTATATCTGTTACCACCGCTTCATGACTATGGTCCCATGGGTTATGTGCTTTTTTTGCCTGTTGTTTAGGTTTATCATCAGAGCAGCCTGTCAATATAGATGCGAGACAGATGCTGAACAGAAGAGTTGCGAGGCGAAGTTTATTTTTATTATTCATTTGAATCAAAAAGTCCAGTGTAGATAATTATTGTTTAGTAAATAATAGGCTAAATATAACGGGTACTGAGGCATTAATGCTTTTTAATTTAGCTATTTCACGTAAGGCATTGACACCTTTTAGTAGGTTAAAATCTTTTAAATTTACAATAACCGGTTGGCTGGAAAAAACCAGGCGCTGATTTTTGTCCAGTTCAACAACTTGCACTTGCACCGGTATAGTCTGGGTAATGCCTTGTAGGTTTATTTCTGCTTTAAGGTTCAAGGTTTTTATTTGCCCGGGCTTCATAGGGTATATATCAGAGGTTTTTATATCCAGGCTGACTGTTGCTGTCGGGAATTTTGCGATGTTAAAAAACATTTCGCGCAAACGCTCATCTCTTATGTTGATGCCTGTATCAACGCTGCTTAGATCTACCGTCATAGTCACTTTTGTGCCAGCTATTTTGCCTTTTAACCTGGTAAATGTCTGTACTTCTGTCTTACTGGCATTTTTAGTGGTGATAAAATTCAGTGTGGATGCCTTATTATTTAATACCCACTGCCCTGTATGGGTGGTGGTTACAAAGTTTAGCTTGGCAATAGCTACATTTGATAAAAGTAACAAGCTAAGTAATAGTATTTTTTTCATCTGATTGCTCACATTTTTTAGTTAAGATTTACATTTTTTTGGCTGTAAAAATGCCATATTCCACCAATTTATTCTGAAATAAGTGCTGCTGCGCCAGCCCCACTTTAAAATTAGCCGTCTGTGTTTCACTACGCAATCCCAACCACTGACTGATTTTTTGCACTGGTTCCAGGCGTTTTGCGACTTTATACATATAGCCTGCCGATGGTTCTGTTTGTTTAGTAATATCATCATATTTAATATCGGCAAAACCCTGCTCACTAAGTAGCTGTGCAAATTCTTTACGTAAACACAAATTCGGTACTGCCCAACCATCCAGACAATCCAGCATGGCGGGCCAGTCAGCATCCGCAATTTCACGTTGCATTAAAAAGCCATCACAGACCACCAGACGCCCGCCTTTTTTTAATACCCGAAAGGCCTCGCGTAAAAAGTCTGCTTTTTTCAATGCATGACAAACACTTTCCAGCCCCCAGACGATATCAAAGGTTTCATCGGCATAAGGGGTGGCACAAAAATCTGCTACTTCAAAATCTATGTTATCCGCTACGCCGTGTCTCTTGGCATGTTGAGCTGCATAATAGGCCTGCTTTACACTAATGGTGATGGCTTTTAAATGGTTCGCATGATTTTTGGCCATCCAGATGGAGCTACCCCCGATACCACAGCCCGCATCCAGCACGTAATCGCTAGACTTTATACTTGCTACCTCATATAGCTTCTGATTTTTATTTAATAATGACTCACTGTGTGAGTGTGTATTTTCATCCCAGTAACCATAGTGTAATGCTAGATCATTGCGGCTACTCCAGGCAAACAGGTAATCCCAATAGCAGGCATCATAATGCTTAATTGCGGCTGCTTGTATTGCTTCTGCTGAAACATCTTCGCTACTTTGTGAACGGTAATCCTGGTTAGGCTCTATAGTGTGCATTTTTTCTTTTTTCTCATTGAAAGGTTGATATCCAATTAGTTTATAGCGCTGAGAAAAGCGGGCTAAAGCCACGCCCTACTTTTGACAACTAGGTATTATTACTTTTCTGTTCTTACTCTCGCTAACTGCTTAAACTGGATCATACTGTTATTTATTCGGGAAAATAATTTTAGTGCGGGAGCAGCACCCGCCATGGCGACTGCATCAACCAGACAATACCAGGCCGCAACGCCGCTAGGAGGATTTCCCTGAGTAAGTCCGGATGCAGGATCAACAACTGCCCAAGCCCAGGTTCCTGCAGTTGTGCCGACGAGTTCTAGCCAGGTGGTGATAAAAAAAGCGCCCAGATAAACCATCGGAGATTTGCCTTTGAATAGGTAGATCAGATATACACAGAACAGCACTGCGCCAATTTGATCACTGCGCTCTGCAAAAGTAAGTCCCCAGACTGTCCATAGCCCGCAACTAATAACAGTAAATAGTGCAATTGCACGCGCATGCCGCATAAAGAACCCTGATCGCCCTAACACTACAGCAGTCAAATACACCATGCCATGCCCCGCAGGTACATATGGCGGCACACTACCAAAGCGATAGATATAGCCTTCCATATAAGGTGAAGCGAAAAGCTCGCCTGCAGTGGCAAATAACAGCGCAACCACGACTTGCATACGCAGTAGTTTTGACTCACCAGACAACAGAACAATTAAGAACAGGTAGCCAAAAAAAGCCAGCGCCCATTGCATTTCACGACTGCCACTGCCATCAATAGTTAAGCAAATGCCGGTTACCACAAAGGTAAACGCCGCTATAGCATAATCGCGCTTATGGTCTGCGTAGGCCCCACCGGCTTCGGGAAAATATCGCAACATCTTATACTAACTCCTGATCAAAGTAATCAATCTGCTTCTCTCTTTCCTGGTAAATAAGACATATCGCTAGGGCGTGGCTTTAGCCCGCAATATAGTGTTATTTAAGAAAACTGAATGACGAATTTTTAGTATTTTATCACAGCAAGCAGTGCTGTACTTTATACAAACCAATATGCAACAAATAGATAGCGGAATAGTTTACCGATGCAAATTAAAACAGTGGATACAACTAAGGGGAGTTTTAGCCATCCACCTGCAAAGCATAAGGCATCCCCCACGATAGGTAGCCATGAAAACAGTAAGCTCCAATATCCCCAATGCTGCACCCAGCGCAGAGCTTTTTGCTTTTTCTGATCTGAAAGATGCTCGGCCGGGAATTTCTTCGCCGCTAAACTGCCTAGCCACCATGTCGTTAACGCCCCTAATGTATTACCCAGCGTAGCAACCAATACCAACATCAGCACCGGTTGTATTTGTTCAGCAACCATATAAGCTAAAACAGCCTCAGAGCCACCGGGGGCTATCGTTGATGATATAAACGCACTGACAAAAAGTCCCCAAAGCTCTAGCACATCCTGACCCTATTTATCGTTGTCATAAAAAAGCCCCGGATGACGAATCATCAGGGGCTTTTAATAGTTAATTAAGTTCCTTTACTTTTTTTTCACTAAACCAACTAACCAGTTAATCACCTTAAGAACAATATCCACTGCATCTTTGACCAGCTCTATAATATAAGTAACTATCTCACCAGCACTCATATCCTTGAACTTACGTGCCAGCAATGGAGCGAGAATCAAACCTATGGCCAAACCAATCACGGTCAACCCAGAAAAGAAAGAGTCATTGCCGGTGACTTTCTTTTTCATTTCGGTAATTTCCGCAACAACCGTTTCAGTGATTGATTCGGGCTGACTGTCAGAATAGTCATCCTGAATAACGTACGCTGTTACTCCCGGAATACTAGGTAGGTCGCCATCACCTTTACCAATTTTCAGTTGGCCTTTCATGCCTTTTTCCATGTGCTGTGCGATATCACAATGCACCAGATAAGTCTTATCACCCGGTGGGAAAATCAAAGTTCCTGATATTTTTCCAGGACCTGTGACTTCCAGGTGAAACATGCCTTTGGGATAAAGGTATCTAGGCAAACCATGCATCATCCACTGGTGCCGCACATCGTCATCATTTACAAAATTAACGGTAAGTTTAGTACAAGGCTCGAATTGATATTCCTGCACGTCAAAGGCAAGCATCCGCCCAGGAAATTTCTTGGCATATTTATGCCCGGCATGGACTGTGATTTCCTTAGTTGCCGCAATACGACTACAACCACCAGGCAAAATATCTTTATTTTGCCCCATGACCATTCCACCCGTCATGTCCATTAAATGGCCATCACCGTGATCCATCATTTTGTTGTGGTTTTCAAACTCTTTTTTAGCAAAAACAGGAACGGATACTGCTAACGCTAATGCTATGATTGATAATTGCTTAATCATTATTAGCTACCTCCTTTGTTTGCAGGAATCATGGCCATTATCTTGGCTCTATTGATAATCAGTAGATAAGCCAGAAGACCTAAAAGCAGACCAAACATAAGGTTTCTAAATGAATTATCTGCCGCCACATCTATATCTGCAGACCCGGGAGTCACATCTGGCGCAGCAGGGACACTGGCTGGAGGTGCGGTATATCCAGAAGCATCTACTTCGCCCAGACTATTCCAGCCATCAATATTTTGCCAGACAGGCAGTTTTCTATCCTGAAATTTCTTAGTAAACAGAGGAACAATACTCTCACCAATAGTTTTTGGTAAGCCGACTTCATTCAAATATTTTTTATAAACCAGTGCACTAACATTACCGCCCGGGTTCATACCATTAGTGGTAATACCTTTTTCCCGGTGATCATGAAAAATCCACGCCCCTTGCCCATAACTGTGCAAACCATCATCAGTGGTATTAATTTTTAAATCATTTCGCTGTGCAGGCGCTATATCATAAACATCACGCATAATCTGGGCAATTGGATTATGCTCTATACCATCATAATGAGTGATCGTCGCTTTGTGTCCATGCGTATGCAGTGCTAATAGCTCACCAGCACTATTAAATACTCTTAATTTAATATTTTGATCTGGCTCTGCAACAATAATCGACTCCCTTAATGTATAAGGAAATGAACGTCCATTCAGTGTAAAGTAATCTTCCGTCGAATTATTCATCTCATATTCACGATTCATTTTCCTGGCGATCAATCGTGGGTCGTTATAGTCCTGAATAATACTATGTAATTCCTTATCTATCGCATGATAATGTAAATCATATTCACTATCGTAATCTTCCAGAATCGCTTTTGATGGGTGTCTGACCTGACCACCACCTACATTGAAGGTTTGCACCCAGTTATTAGGCCGATTCTCTTCAACAACAAACATACCGACTAAACCCATCGCCAAATGCACATGCGTCTGTACGTGACAATGGTAAACAAATGTACCCGGAGTACGCGGACGAATTTCATAGGTTTTGCTTTGCCCTGGCAAAACAAACTTATCACTCGTCTGTGGTACGCCATCATTACCTTCGCCCGAACTATCTACCCACGGATGATCTACACCATGTAAATGAATAGTGTGCGGAAAATAATGGGTATTTTCTAACTGTATCCAGATGATGTCACCTTGCTCCACACGTATGACCGGAGAAGGCGCTCTTAATAATGGATTAGCATCGGTACCGACAAAACTACTGGTTGCCATGCCGCGCGACTTAGGTGCGAATACCCACATTCCAGGCTGTATACCCGGAGCAATATCAAAAGTTGGTACAACACCTGCAAAGTCAGGCGAATGTCCGTTTAATTCTGCAACTTCAAGCTTAATGATGATTAAATCCGGATCACCATCGCCATCCATATCGTTCTTTTTAATTATGCCGTCCATTGCATAATGGGTATTCATCAATGTTTCCATAGAAACATTATTCGTGCCTTTTACTTCTACTGCAATATTGTACGGATTATCAGGGCTACATCGCAGTGACTCCTGCATTTTGACGCCTTCAATCGTTTGTGCCTTGCGCCATTCCGGGTTATTTTGATTACAAACCGTTTCTACCTCGCCACGATCCACTTCAATTGTTTTAGGCAAGCCCACTACAGCTGATGCCACAAACGGCATCAGCATGAGAGCAGCACCCAATAGTATTCCTAAAGGATTTTTCTGCATTATTAACACTCTTAAATTGAATTTAGGGCACCTCTATCAATTCTGTCTGTGCAGGTATACGTTTAAAATATTTGAGAACAAGGCGAAGTTCGTAGTTAATAGCAAGCTATTAACTAGATTTTCAACGCTTTATCGAATATTTTAAATGGTTAGATGCCAGTCATGAATTAATAAGAGATGCCCTTTAATTTATACGTCTTTATCTTTACTTAGAATTTCATCTACTTTCGCTTTAAAACCAGCGTGAGATAAGTAAAGAACATATAGACCCGCTAACGCAAACAAGAAATACATAAACAGACTAGCGTTACTAGTCGCCATTCCTTTACCTGCAACAAAACTCATATGCGCATCTAGATTATCTGCGTCAGTCGCACCTTTTAGAGTGATATGAATTAAATATTTACCCGGCTCAGGCACACCGTTAGCTAGCTTCAACACAACAGTTCCTGATTTATGTTTTTTTGCTGCCTGAAAAAATACGCGCTTACCTTCTGGCTCTTTTGTAACTTCAAATTCTACCGCTCTATTGCGGTATCTAACATCTTGATAATCAAAAACTAACTGGGTTAAGGTGTCTGTATTAGGAAGATTCCCACAAAATTCTTCAGCAGGAAATGCAACAGGTTGATACGCCGTGTAGTGGATCCAATGCTCCGGCTCTAACTCAAATTTACACTGATCAGTGTCAGTACCTGCCGCCCCACCATGTGCCCATAGTGTTGCAGAAAATAACATGCCTAACAGAGCTATAAAACTTTTTCTCATCATACTGTTTGTCATAATTGCTTCCCCTATAAATTATTTTATTATAATTCTAAAATGTTTTTCACGTCACTGACTCAACGATGCTACAAAAACAACCACAAACTTTATCATATTGAATTCGACAAAGAAAGAACATCTCCAGATTTAAGTCAATAACGAAATGTTATTATATCATAATATTCTAATACTGCTATTGCTATCGTGCTCCTATTTCCGTAGAATTTTCGTGTTTTCCTTATTTCCCCAATAATTTACGCACATCAAGGCTTTAAATATGTCTAACCTCACCAACTCTCCTGAATGGCTAACTTTAAAAAAACATCAGAAGCGAATTGACCAGCTTGATATAAGAGATTTATTTGATGCTAACCCTAACCGGTTCACTAACTATAGTATTAAATTTGAGGACTTGTTATTTGATTATTCAAAAAACAGAATCACAGATGAAACCATCGTATTACTGCTAAACCTGGCAAAATCACGCGACTTAAAAGATCATATTGAAGATATGTTTACCGGTAAACGTATTAACAAGACAGAAAACCGGGCAGTCTTACATACCGCTCTACGCAACCGTAGCAACAGCCCCGTTTATGTTGACGGTATCGATGTTATGCCAGAGGTAAACCAAGCCTTAGAAAAAATGCGCAACTTTTGTGATCGCGTGCATTCTGGCGAACTTAAAGGCTACACTGGCAAAGCAATCACAGATATTGTTAATATCGGTATCGGCGGCTCTGACTTAGGCCCAAAAATGGTTACCAGGGCACTCACCCCATACGCAATCAAAGGCATTGGGGTTCATTACGTATCTAATATTGACCGTACTGATTTAAATGAAACACTGGCGCAATTATCAGCCGAAACCACTTTGTTTTTAGTCGCATCGAAAACCTTTAGCACCCAGGAGACTATGGTTAACGCTAAAGCCGCCCGCTCATGGTTACTAGAGCATGCGCATGATAACTCAGCAGTAGCAAAGCACTTTGTCGCACTGTCTACGCACAAAAAAAATGTCACTGAATTCGGTATAGACCCTGATAATATGTTTAAGTTTTGGGACTGGGTCGGTGGTCGCTACTCGCTCTGGTCTTCTATTGGACTGTCTATCGCCCTATATCTAGGCATGGATAATTTCGAGCAGTTACTCGAAGGCGCGCACGAAGCCGATAAGCATTTTCGTAACGAACATTTTGCCACCAATATTCCGGTAATTATGGGATTGTTAGGCATCTGGTATAACAATTTCTATCATTCTGATTCGCATGCCTTATTACCTTATGACCACCATCTGGAGTTCTTTTCCGCCTATTTCCAGCAAGGCGATATGGAGAGTAATGGTAAGAGTGTTGATATGAACGGCAACCGTGCGGACTATAGCACTGGGCCTATTATCTGGGGACAACCTGGCACTAATGGACAACATGCGTTCTACCAGCTTATTCATCAAGGCACCAAGGTTATTCCATGTGACTTTATCGCACCAGCAAAAAGCCATCATAATGACACCGATTGCCACGATATTTTGATTTCTAATTTCCTTGCACAGACCGAAGCACTGATGAAAGGTAAAACTGAAGAAGAGGTCAAGGCAGACCTGGGCGATCATGCAAGCAAGCTGCTCGTGGCGGCTAAAGTATTTTCTGGAAATAGACCCACAAATTCATTCCTGTTTGAACAGCTAGACCCTTATTCTCTTGGACGCTTACTTGCCTTTTATGAACACAAGATTTTTGTGCAGGGGAAAATATGGAATATTAATAGCTACGACCAAATGGGCGTGGAATTAGGTAAAGTATTAGCTCAGGCTATCACACCTGAGCTTAAAGGTGATCAGCCGGTAACAAACCATGACAGCTCAACTAATGGACTGATCAATTATTACAAGAAAATACGTTAGCCTTGCATTTTTATCTGCGTCTCGGACTCGGGCTTGCGTTTGCCTGCCTGAGTGCCTGTGATCAAAAAACACAGCAGCCCCCCCCCCTCTTTCCGAAAAATTAACACCCTCGCTGAATCAGCTTGAGCAGGTTAAAGAATCGGGAGTACTTACCGTATTAACCCGTTACGACCCAACCACCTACTACGAAAGTGCCAATGGCTTTTCCGGCCTGGAATATGATTTAGTACAACTATTTGCCGAACACTTACAGGTTAAAACAGCTTATATTCTTCCAGATACTTTCGCCGCTATTTTACAAAAAACTCGTAGTGGCGAGGCGGACTTTTCTGCAGCCGGTATTAGCATTACCGAAGAGCGCAAACAGCATTTCTTATTCCCTCCCGCTTATCAGCAAATTTCCGAACAACTGATTTGCCGCTCTGGCACCCACCGCCCTAAAGATGCCAAAGATCTGGTGAATGGTATCCTCGAAGCTGTTAAAGGCACTAGCCATATGCAAACACTAGAGAAACTCAAGCAAAGCATCCCGGAATTACAATGGCAGTCTAATGCTACTCTGGATACCGATGGTCTGCTCTACCTGCTAAATGAACGATTAATCGACTACACCATTGCCGATTCCAATCAAATGACTTTAATCCGCCGCTTTTACCCCAAGCTAAATGTCGCTTTTTACATCAGTCCCATCCGCTATCTTGCCTGGGCATTTAAAAAATCTGATGATTTAAGCCTGTATAATGAAGCAGTCATCTTTTTTAATAAAATTAAAAAAAACCATCGCCTAGAGCAATTAATTGAGCGGCACTACGGACATACCCGCAATATTAAATATGTAGGCAACTGTACTTTTCGCCTACATTTTCAAAGTCACCTGCCGCAATATCAGGCATTATTTCAAAGCGCTGCCGACCAACACGAATTTGACTGGCGCTTATTGGCAGCGATCGGCTACCAGGAATCACACTGGAATAAACATGCCGTTTCACCAACGGGTGTAAAAGGCTCAATGATGCTCACCCAGGCAACTGCCAGCCAGGTCGGTGTTGCTGACCGTACCGACCCCAGGGAAAGTATTTTTGGCGGAGCACTCTACTTACTGAAGTTTCCCAATAATTATTTATGGTAAAATTGAAACTATGCTACAACTATATGAAAAAATAGTCTTTTCATTCGTTTCAAATGCTATTGCCTAAGGGGAATTAAGTAGGGGTTTGCTATAAACATTGCAAAACCACCTAAAATAAACCTCGATACACCAGCATTGTGTATTTCAGCTACTCAATAATTGGAAAACTTCAGTCTACTTAAAGCAACGTCTGAAGAAAATTCCAGTTCGTATTCCAGAACCAGACCGCACCTGGTTTGCGCTGGCTTCATACAATATCGGCTTTGGGCATTTAGAAGATGCACGAATTATTACCCAGAAGCTCGGCAAAAAACCGGACAAATGGATTGACGTTAAACAATCCCTGCCTCTATTAAGTAAACAGGAGTGGTTTTCCAAAACTAAACATGGCTATGCCCGAGGAAAAGAACCAGTAATCTATGTTGATAATATCCGCAGTTATCTGGATCTGTTAATTTGGTATACCCTCCATAAAGAAGTGAAAGAGGGCCTGGCTATGCCCACTATTTTATCACCGGATAATTGATTTAAGTTTTTGCCGGACAAGCGCTTTTTGGTCTTAGGAATTCATGCTATTCTCTAGCACTCTTTGACTAAAACTGGACTTATTCACATGCTACGTAAAATCTTAACCCTTCTTGCACTTAGTACTACTTTAATCGGCTGTGCACATACGTCTGGTGGGATTCCTGCATCAAATATCCCTTTATAACTAGGTAGTTACCGTATCTGAGGTAAAGCTGTAGGCGGTGATTGTCAATACAGAATACTAGGTATTATTCCAGTAACAGGCGGCAACCAAACGAATTCAGCGCTAGAAGATGCACTTACCGATGTTTCCGCCACCACGGCTCTAATTCAAATAACCTCAGACACATATTTATGGAGCAATACCTGCACACAGGCTCATGCCACGGCAGTTGCAGCAAATTAAACAGTATAGATAGCATCCTGCGCTAAATAGCGGTAGAATGCGATTTATCAGAAAACAGTGCTTGAACTCGCGCCAAATCTCTTTGTTATCAGCTGTTATTCTGTTATCGCCATATATTTATTATTTATTAAGGAGTTTCAAAATGGCAACGGGTAAAGTAAAGTGGTTTAACAACACCAAAGGCTTTGGTTTTATAGAACAGTCTGACGGTGGCGATGATGTTTTTGTACATCACTCAGTAATCCAGGGTGACGGATTTAAAACTCTAGAGCCTAATCAAACAGTTACATATGATGTAGAGTCTGGGGAAAAAGGTTTATCTGCGGTTAATGTCAGTGCGCAGTAATAAATCAGCAATTAAGAAAAAGGCTCCATTACGGAGCCTTTTTTTTGCCTGCCATATAAGTCTGACATTTTTCCTCCAGCATGGGCATATTCATAAACTCACTAACCGTTGCTGCCATAAGCTCGATACCCTGTTCACTTAAAGCATCAAAATCAACAGGTTGAATATCTCGTGCACCTGCCCACTTAAATAATGCAGTGCAGGCATCAGGACTATCAAACAAACCATGTAAATAGCTACCTAAAATTTGCTGATCTGCTGACATACAGCCTTCCATCCCACCCTTATCCAGCTTAATCAATGGGTTTAACAATGCCAGCCCTGTCGAAATTCCGGCATGTATTTCATAGCCCTTAACGGGCACATCTGACATTAACAGCGTGCCAGTAACATTGCTTAACTGCTTGTCATTGGTCAAGGTTGTTTGCATCTCCAGTAGATCTAGCCCTGGGCTGGAGCCGGGCTGCCCCTCAATGCCATACGGGTCATGAATCATAGTACCCAGCATTTGATAACCACCACAGATCCCCATAAGCTTCCCTGCATAGCGCAGATGGCGAAAGATAGTTGCCTCCCAACCTGTTTCTTTGAGCCATGCGAGGTCATCGCGTACTGATTTACTACCTGGTAGAATAATCAAATCTGCATTGCCCGCTAAATCAGGACTACTGCAAAATTGAATATTCACTGCCTCATTCAAGCGTAACACATCAAAATCAGTATGATTACTCATACGCGGCAATCGTGGCACAACGATATTAAATGCTCGCTTCTGAGTTGTCGCTTGCCCGACTACCACGCTATCTTCAGACTGCAAATACAAATTATGCAAATAAGGTAACACGCCAAATACTGGCTTGCCAGTGCGTTGCTCCAGCCAGTCTATGCCAGGTTGTAAAATATCGATATCACCACGAAAACGATTGATAACAAAACCAAGGATACGCGGCTGTTCGGATAAACTTAATAATTCCAAAGTGCCGACTAAATGCGCAAATACTCCACCTCTATCAATATCTGCCACTAAAATAACCGGACAATCTACCGCTTCAGCAAAGCCCATATTGGCCACGTCACCCTGTCTTAAATTGATTTCAGCCGGGCTTCCTGACCCTTCTACAATAATGCGCTGATACTTGCCTTGTAAACGCTGGAATGAATCCAGCACTATAGGCATCGCCTGTGTCTTGTAAGCATGATAAGCTTTAGCGCCGAGATTCTTATACACTTTCCCCTGCATAATGACCTGCGCGGTTTTATCCGAATTAGGCTTGAGCAAAACCGGGTTCATATCAGTATGCGGGGCGAGACCACATGCCCGCGCCTGTACCGCCTGGGCCCTGCCTATTTCTCCACCATCAGCTGTGACCGCACTATTGAGCGCCATATTCTGGGGCTTAAAAGGTGCAACGCGGGCCCCCTGTTGTAGATAATAACGACACAGTCCTGTTACCAATGCGCTTTTTCCGGCATCAGACGTAGTCCCCTGTACCATTAATGTTATTGCTTGCATTTATTGTCCTTTAATGGCATTGTTGCAGCCCTTTTATTGATTAAGACTTGTGGCTAATGACTGTTGCACTTGCCCTGTTAATTGCTTTAATACTCGATGCGATTTTTGGCGAACCCAAAAAAGTCCATCCTCTGGTGTTATTTGGTGCATGGGCTAGCAGGATTGAAGAGTGGCTTATTTTACCTAGAGATAGGGTGAGTATAAATCAAAAGTTCCATGGACTACTCGCATTAATGCTTAGCGTGCTACCGATTTTCGGAGTAATATTGATCCTCGTGCAATGGCCGTTATTCAATGAACTGTTAAGCTCGGTGCTGCTTTACTTATGCATTGCCCCAAACAGTTTAAGACAGCATACCTTAGATATTTATCAACCCTTGCAAAAAGGCAATCTACCCCAGGCTCGACAGGCCATTGCCATGATCGTGAGCCGTGAAACGCAACAAATGGATGCTCAGGCAATCCGTAAAGCAACCATTGAAAGCACGCTGGAAAATGGTGTCGATGCGATTTTTGCGCCTATATTCTGGTTTGTTATCGCAGGCCCAGCAGGGGCTATATTTTATCGCTTAAGTAACACCTTAGATGCCATGTGGGGGTATAAAAATACGCGTTACTATCACTTTGGTTACGCTCCTGCCCGCCTAGATGATATTCTAAACTGGATACCCGCGCGCTTAACTGCCCTAAGCTATCTATTACTCGGCGATAGCCAAAAAGCCTGGTTCTGTTATCGACAGCAAAGTCCGCTTTGTGAAAGCCCTAATGCCGGTGTTGTCATGAGTGCCGGTGCGGGGTGCTTAAATGTAAAACTCGGAGGCTCCGCGATTTACCATGGTCAGCTAAAAAACAAGCCATTATTGGGAACTGGGCGCTCAGCTACAAATCAGGATATCCTGCGTGCCAATCACTTAATTCTATTGACCACTCTGCTCTGGCTGGCACTTATTAGCCTGGGAGAGTTTCTTGCTTAAACATGGCGGGCGCTTATTGGAAGCAGCACAACAATACCAAATCCCCTTAAGCAAATGGTTAGACCTTTCCACAGGGATCAACCCCAACGGCTACCTTGTTCCGGTTATTCCAGATTCCATCTGGCAACGCCTACCAGAAGAGCAAGACGGTCTGATTGCTGCGGCTCAGGAATACTACCAATGCCAGTCACTACTAGCAGTCGCAGGTTCACAGGCAGCCATTCAAAGCTTGCCGTTATTGCGCCCCACCTGCACAACCGGCATCGTTACACCCACGTATGCTGAACACGCTTATGCCTGGGAAAAAGCAGGGCATAACATATTAACACTGGCTGCTAATGAAATTGATCAGCAGATTAATCAATTAGATACCTTGATTCTAGTGAACCCAAACAACCCCACTGCCGACACATATACATATAGGCAATGCCTGACATGGCTAGAGGTTTTACAACAAAGACAGGGCTGGCTGATTATTGATGAGGCATTTATCGATTGCACTCCCGAATTAAGCCTCTGCAAGCTAGCGCCTTTAAAAGGCTTGATTATCTTGCGCTCTTTAGGGAAATTTTTCGGTTTAGCCGGACTAAGAGCCGGCTTTGTTTTAGCCGAACCGGACATATTAAATAAGCTACAAGAATTACTCGGTCCCTGGACACTGAGTAACCCAGGCCGCTTTGTATGTACTTATGCCTTGCATGATACCGCATGGCAAGAACAGTCCCGCCGGCTATTACAACAACAAGGCCTACGCTTAAGCGCGCTACTAACTAAGTATCAATTAAAGCCCACTGGCTCCACTCAGCTATTCCAGTGGGTACGCACTGATCATGCCGCACTTATACACCAGCAACTGGCTAAACAAGCGGTCTTTACCCGGCTTTTTAATCAGCCACCCAGCCTGCGCTTTGGTTTACCTACCGATGAAGCGGATTGGCAGCAATTAGCATCGGCTTTACAAATTCTTGCCAACCTAGATATTCACAACCATTAAACTAAGGAATTATTAATTTAACTGAAGTTTCCCAATTATTGAGTAGCTGAAATACACAATGCTGGTGTATCGAGGTTTATTTTAGGTGGTTTTGCCATGTTTATCATCAGTGTTCCCATTGAAAGAAGAAGTACCTAAACAAAGCAGCCTATAACCTACCTGAAGGTAGCACCACTCGAATATTTCCATCTTTTTGATTTTAATCACTTATAACAGCAAATAGACACTCTGTAGGCACCGTAAAGAAACAACAAATAATTTCAAATAAAGCTTGCAATTGCCGAAGAATTTTTCTAAAAATTTCCGTTTTAATCACCTCATAAACGGATATCACCCATGCTTAAAGACCTACCACTCTCTGAACATATTCACCAACACTGCAATGAAAGTATGGAACGTGCCCTGTTAGCAGAGCGTCATCCTTTGTGGGCTCGTTCATGCCCAGAGTTGAAGGATATCGACTTTATTCGCCTTGGGTTATTACGCTGTATCAGTGTAGTCGATAGTGGTCGCCATTTCCTCCAAACCAATGAACAGATTTATGGCCAGCTGCTTCCCCACTCAACGTATTTTAAATCACTGAAGTCGCATAGACGAACAAGTATGCTTGAGGCATTTGAACAGCAGAGCTATCATCTTCACGCTGAAACACTGCTATCGCAAGGCATTGATTATCTTAAAGCATTCCCGGAACTTGACGAATACACCATAGAAGCAGCGGATGGACATTTTATTGATCATGCCTGCCATACTGAAAAAAACAGCAAGGGGAAAGTTTATGCGGCCGGGGGGATTTACGCGTTGAATCTCAGAAGTGGGTTGCTCAGATTTCTTTGTCTGGTGACAAACGGAACTCAGAGGCATCAAGAAATACCTGTGTTACGAGATCATATTGAAAAGCAAAACAAGGGAAATAACAGCTCTCAGAAACATCTCTATGTCTACGATAAAGCCGTCACCGACTTTGTCTGGTGGGATCGGCAGAAACGACATGCTAATTACATGATTTCAATGCTAAAAGAAAATTCAATTGCGACTCTGGTTGAGTCTATCCCTTTTGACTCCCGCCATGAGATCAATACAGGGGTTGAAGCATACAGTGTGTACGAAAACAAGGGCATCAAATTTAACGTGGTGGATTACCGTGATCCAGAAACCGGAAAACTTCACCGGTTTGTGACAACCTTGCCAATGACTATTAACCCTGGAACCATTGCCATGCTGTATTTCAAGCGATGGACGATTGAAAAGACATTCAATAACACTAAAAGTAATTTCAAGGAAACTAAAGCTTGGTCTTCCAATACCCGCTCACTTGAAAATCAAATGCGCCTGACTGCAATGAGCTATAATTTAATGCGCGTGTTTGAAGAGATTTCAAAAACACAACAGCCAGAATTGATTCATCCATCGGATAAAAAATATAGCGAGGCTCTGGAGATTAGGCAGCAACAGGCTCAAAAACGAGATCGTTTTGTGAATCCATTATTTTTCCAGGCAAGAATATCTCGTATCAGCTCGTATACCATTCGGGCAGTTCAAAACGCAATAATAACAGGAATGTCTTTACAGTGCTTTATGAGCTCTCTTGTGGCGAGGTTAGTTTCACGGCCTCAATTGATAGGGGAACACTGATGATGTTTATAGCAAACCCCTACTTAATTCCCCTTAGGCAATAGCATTTGAAACGAATGAAAAGACTGTTTTTTTCATATAGTTGTAGCATAGTTTCAATTTTACCATAAATAATTATTGGGAAACTTCAGTTTAGTGGGTGCATTTGATTTTCATATGGCTGAACGCAAGGATGCCAAGAAAAAACCCTGGTTTTGCCTTCCTAAACCAGAGCCATCACGTAATGAAATTACGTTACACAGTTTGTCAAATGGACTACTGCTCACCCCGAATATATACAGGAATTACCTGTGGAAACGCAATTCCGTTTTTTTATTACAAACTACCCCTGTAAAAAATAGGCTATGGAATTCAATATGAACAAAAAAATAGCAGTACTGATCATGATTATCTGCATTAGCAGCCTTAGCGGCTGCGGTTCAAGAGCGACGGGCGGTGCATTGCTGGGAGCCGCTGGTGGAACGATAGTTGGTGCAATTGCGGGTGATGCAGGTATGGGCGCAGCGATAGGTGCAGGTGTAGGCGCTGGTACCGGCTATATCTCAGAGCAACAGGAAAGATCAGAGGCAGCTGCCTACCAACAAGGTTATAATCGGGGACTACAGCAACTGCCTCCACCGCGTTATTATCCCGTTAGGTGAAAATTAAATAGTAACCTGAGGTTAGGAAAGAGAGTTTAATAATATACAAAATTTGTAGGGTATGTTGAGGCGTGCAGTATCACACGAAAAGATGCGCTTCGTACCTCAGCGCATCCTATACATGTCAATATTGGCTTAATGGTAGTGGCGAGGTCCGTGAGAACTTGCGTAACAAGGTGTCTCACCTTACGTTTGTAGCCTAATTAAGTACTATGGAACCAATCACCGAGGATAATTAAATTCATAGAATAACTAGTTTAATCATCAGTGCTCCCCTATCAATTGAGGCCGTGAAACTAACCTCGCCACAAGAGAGCTCATAAAGCACTGTAAAGACATTCCTGTTATTATTGCGTTTTGAACTGCCCGAATGGTATACGAGCTGATACGAGATATTCTTGCCTAGAAAAATAATGGATTCACAAAACGATCTCGTTTTTGAGCCTGTTGCTGCCTTATCTCCAGAGCCTCGCTATATTTTTTATCCGATGGATGAATCAATTCTGGCTGTTGTGTTTTTGAAATCTCTTCAAACACGCGCATTAAATTATAGCTCATTGCAGTCAGGCGCATTTGATTTTCAAGTGAGCGGGTATTGGAAGACCAAGCTTTAGTTTCCTTGAAATTACTTTTACTCGATGTTCAAGTTTTTCCATCCCATTGCCATCAAACTCTTACCTTCACCCAGCAGAACAATACTTTAATGATGCTGTTGGCCCTAACCCATCTTCGTCACTATTGATGATGTAGTTGTTATAAATCAATTGGTTGAAATTTTAAAAAGTAGCCAGTTGGCACTACAGATTTTGTGTTTTTGTATAAAACGTTGGATTTTTTAGAGTATTTTTGTCGCATGTAAATTACACTCAAATAATGATGATTTTTTTGACAAAAGTCAATGAATTTATCGACAAAAATAATATAAATGGCACTACAAAACTTTCAAAAAAAACACCATTGATTTTAAAGAGAATTTTTCGACAAAAAATCGCTTAAACCGATGAATCAATGGCTTAGAAAGATGAAAGTGACGAAGATGGGCTAAGCGCCCTAAATATCTGCCAATCATATGTTTTCCTGATGGCATCAGTTGAAACACATCCTTTATTAATTCACCTAACTCTTTCAGCTTATCACCAGGATCTGGAAACTCTAGCAATGACGTGATGAACTCAAGCAGTACATCCATTTGAGACTTGCGCTGTAAGCTTCCTACGGTATACGCAGGTAGTTTGCTTTCAATGCGGGCTATTTGCTCTGGGTGAAGGAGAAGGCAATGGTCAAACAAAAGACTCAGAATCAGGCCACGGCTTGATCCCTCTTCATCTAATTGTTTGGCCTCACGCCCCCATCCTTCATAAAGCTTCCAGTCCTCAAAGAAAACCTCAATCAGCCATCTCAACGTATAGGCTTGAATAATATCTTGTGTGCGCCAAGTCAGGTCTGTCGCCACTAAATAGCGATAGTCGTTTTCACCGTCATATTTTAAGGCAATGACAAAGCGTTTTTTACTGTGTGAACTCACCTTTAATCGTGCACTGCTGACAGTCACTTTAATCTCTTTGCCGCCACGTACACGTATTATCTGATCAATGCCTTTGTTAATCGAATTAAAGTAGCTCTCGACTGACCTTATTCTACCTCTATATTCAATATTTTGGTTTTTACTTAATTGGCTAATCACCTGCGAGCCTCCAGATTCTTTAGCGGCTTCGTCCATAAAGGCTTTTTCACCATAAAGCGCATCAGCCAGTACGCCTTTAATTTTAATCAGGCTATGCGCAACTTTAAACTCTTTTAATAAGCCTAATGCAATCTCTGTTTTGGTCGGGTAGGCACTGTCACGTTCAGGCTTAATAGGCCGATCTTTTTTTGCTATACCGCTCTTTTTCAACCGTTTATCTTCTTTATCCCACTGCTTTAAGGCTGGATCCGGCATATAAAAGAAAAAACCGACAGGCACTGTAATGGATGAGGTAACTAGCAGCAATAATACTATCGTTTGTCCATTAACATACCCGCCGGAGCCTTTGTGTTTCTGCTTGTAAACCTTATAAATACGTTTTGTAGACTTAGATCGTGCTCGGTCTGATTCATCAAAGGCCAACACACCTTCAGTAATGCCATAACGTTTTAAAATTAAGACCACACTCACCCGTAGCAACCAGTCCCAGGGTATACTTGCTTTACGAAACAACCAGGATAATGCGGCTACTTTGCAATCTCCAAGGCTTGCTCGCTCAAACTTAGCCCAGCAAACAGAGTTCATTAGCAGTATGCACGTTAAACAAGTGCCCAACCAAGCGGCTTGAATCCGTGTCAAAGCGGCTCCGGGTTTTAGCTGATTGAGCGCATCATTTAAATCGTCAATATAGCTTTGGATAAAGGTGGCTGGGGCATTCATTAGCATGGGCTTACACCGATAAAATTACAACAACCTCAGAATACCTGATTTTACCTTCTCAATATCAAAAACTTGAACATCGAGTATAAACATGGCAAAACCACCTAAAATAAACCTCGATACACCAGCATTGTGTATTTCAGCTACTCAATAATTGGGAAACTTCAGTTCACTCAGCTGGGGGGGAGAATATGAAGACTCCTTTGAGGCACAGGATGCTCTGTTTTCTGCTATTCCGGTAGGTTTTCTAATGATGATACTGGTGAGTATCTTCTTATTTGGAAAATTGAAGCAACCGCTAATTATCTGGTTGACCGTGCCTTTGGCGATTATTGGGATTACCGCCGGATTACTGGGGTTTAATGGCTCATTTGATTTTATGTGCCTGCTCGGAGCCTTGAGTCTGATTGGCTTGTTAATTAAAAATGCGATTGTATTGATTGAAGAGATTGATCAGCAAATTGCCTCAGGTAAAGCGCCATTGACGGGTATTCTTGATTCCGCAACCAGTCGATTGCGACCGGTCGCGATGGCTGCAGCAACAACGATTCTGGGCTTGATTCCTTTGTTGCAGGATGTGTTTTTTGTCAATATGTCAATATGTCAATTACCATTATGTCTGGATTAGCCTTCGCAACAGTATTAACCTTAATCTTTGTGCCTGTGCTGTATTCGATTTTATTTAACATTCCTTATTCTGAAGAAGCTTAAAAGCATCGTAGGCTGATGATATGGACTCCTCTCCCTCCTATGGTGTTATCACATATTGTTTACAATAGCTTTAACTCTTAACATAATGCCAGTGACCATAGACCCTGGTTAATAAGTGTATCTGTACCTCGCAACACTCACCCACCTTGCTGGTCTTTTTGTCGTCTTCTGCGCTGTAGAAGTTTCGTAGCTAGCTATGCGCCACGCCTACGCCTTGAGGACGAACAAAAATCCTGCGCAATATGGGTAGCTTACTTATTGCGCGTTACCTTACATATTTCTTCTACAGAACTCATCCAATGCAAGGTATACTTAGTGCCATTGTAAGTTGACACTGTGATATTTATGCCTGTTGATATTTTAGCTGTCCTAATCCTCACGACTGTTATTCAGTCATTATTTGGTGTGGGCATCCTGCTGTTTGGCACGCCCTTGCTGCTTTTACTGGGCTATGATTTTAGCTATACGCTGTCGGTGTTATTGCCTATTTCCATTGCGATTAACATGTTGCAGGTAGTGAAGCATTACCACTATATCAATTTAGGTCTGTACAAAAATATCCTGATATACAGCATCCCGTTTATCGTTTTCTTTCTGTTTATTATTACCAATATCAAGGTCAATATTGGCCTGTTAATCGGGCTATTTTTACTCTTTGTCGCGCTGAAAAATTTCTTTCCGCGTATTGAGCAATCATTACGTGCCATAATCCAGTATGAAAAATACTATTTGATGATTATGGGTATTGTTCACGGCATTACCAATTTAGGCGGATCGCTGCTGACCGCCCTGGTACATGAGCAAGGCCATTCTAAAAATGTCACGCGTGTGACCATTGCCATATGCTATGCGACTTTTGCTGTATTTCAATTACTTACGCTGACTGTTATCGGCTATGACAGCGGTATGGCTTATACTGATAATATGCTATTGTTGCAAATTTCGGTGGTTGTGTTTTTGTTTACTGAAGAGTTTCTCTACACGCAAATCGATAATCAAAAATATGTACAATTATTTGCATTTTTCCTGGCTATTTCAGGCGTCTTATTAATATTTAAGTCATTGAATTATTAATCTAAATAACAATAAACCAATAAAGGAATAACCATGAATATCTATTTAAAACGCATTGCCAATTACTTCCTGATTGGTGTTCTTGCGTTTATCCCGATTGTCGTCGTCCTGCAAATTGTCTTATTTATGAAAGACTTTATCTCTGGCGCTTTTCAGTTTGTTTATGGCTACTGGGATAACTATTTTATTACGCTCATTATTTTTGCAATTAGCTTTTACTTCTTTGTTTATATCGGCTACCGCTTAAGCATGGTTGGCCGCTCGTGGATTATTGGTTCAATTGAAGAGGTTGTTAGCCGCATTCCGTTATTAAATTCAATTTATCGGGTCATTAAAAAAGTTGTCAATTTATTTTCTGGGCATGCGCAAAAAGAGTCGCGTGAAGTTGTCTTTACCGAATATCCAAAAGATGATGTATGGGTGCCGGCTTATGTCACTAATAAAGTCGATGATATGTATATTTTGTTTATTCCGACTTCGCCTAATCCAACTTCGGGGTTCACTGTTATTGTGCATGAATCCAAAATCATTAAATCAAAAATGAATATTGAAGAAGCGACCAGCTTTATCATTAGTGTTGGTGTTGACTTCAGCCAGATTGATGACCTACAGGTCTTTAAGCCTAAATAGAGGTTTTTTACATAGTTGTGAGCAGCATCGAAACAATTGACTTTAGCAATCTGGCCTTATCTTTAGTACCCGCATTACTGGTGCTGTTGATTTTTGCATACTGGTCATTAAATGTCTGGCACTCGGTTTATGCACTAACCCGTATGCTTGCTCAGCTAGCCTTAGTAGGTTATGCCTTGGCTTTTATCTTTGCCTCACAGGATAGTGGCATCATTCTGCTGATTTTGTCCATTATGTGTACGGCTTCAAGCTGGATTGCGTTAAGCACAGTCACCGAGCAGCGCTTAAGCCTGTATAAATACGCCTTGCTGGCGATTACTTTAGGAGGAGGGCTAACGCTAGCGTTAATTACCCAGGGTACGCTACATTTAACCCCCTGGTATGCGCCGCACTATATGGTGCCTATTGCCGGAATGGTGTTCGCTAATAGCATGAACAGTGTGAGTCTTGCAGCCGAGCGATTACATGCCGAGTTACTGAATAAGCATAATTATACTGAGGCGCGTAATACTGCATTTCAGGCTGCGATGATTCCGGTTATTAACTCTTTATTCGCCGTGGGTTTAGTGTCCTTACCGGGGATGATGACCGGGCAGATACTCTCGGGCATCTCGCCGTTTATTGCTGCCCGATATCAAATTATGGTAATGGCAATGATTTTTGGATCGTCTGGCTTGTCATCTGCACTGTACCTAATTCTTGTTAAACCCTCTTATGCCAGACTGAAGCTATGAGCTTTAAACCTGCCGCTACTTTTTCCCATAGCTCAACCATTCAGTTACAACTAATAAAGCATCAGCGCATGCTACGCATTATCCTGGCTGCAAGCCCTAAACAACTACGGGCGCATATTAAGGATTGCGTGATTAATAATAATAGTTTAATGATTTATGTCAGCTCTCCCGCCTGGGCATCTCAGCTGCGTTTTTGTACCACAAAAATTCAGCAGGCAGTTACCGCGCAGAGTAATGAAAGGATTAACAAGATTCGCATCAGAGCACTAAGGCCTGAGCCTTTTAAGATGCAGAAAGAAGTACAAAAAACAATCCCGTCAACTGAAAATATAGAGCTGCTTCGAGATAATGCCAACCATCTGGCAGAGGGTAAATTAAAAGAGGCTTTATTAGGATTAAGTAAAGCGTTAAAAAAACAGCGTCGCTAAGATATACAATATAATAAAGGCCGTGCCTGCTATACGTTTTTTGTCTGATATTTTTTCGGAATTAAGAACATGGGGGATGAGTCTATTTTAAAATATGGAGTAGCTTGTTTGTGGTCAGCTATATCCTTTCTCAATAATTAATTTGGCTGCATCTTGTTTAAATTCAAGACTATATACAGGTCTTTTTGGTTTAGTTTGCTTACCCATATTCACTGCTAATGATATTATAAATCTGTCTTTAGAAGTGCCCTGTTTTATTCAACCATTTCAATCACAAAGTGTCAGCTAAGCTAATCAGTACATGTAAGCACTAGCAGCAGCTGTTATGAGCGCGTACGCTATAACTCGATGTTCAAGTTTTTCCATCCCATTGCCATCAAACTCTTACCTTCACCCAGCAGAACAATACTTTAATGATGCTGTTGGCCCTAAGCGCCCTAAATCTCTGCCAATCATATGTTTTCCTGATGGCATCAGTTGAAACACATCCTTTATTAATTCACCTAACTCTTTCAGCTTATCACCAGGATCTGGAAACTCTAGCAATGACGTGATGAACTTAAGCAGTACATCCATTTGAGACTTGCGCTGTAAGCTTCCTACGGTATACGCAGGTAGTTTGCTTTCAATGCGGGCTATTTGCTCTGGGTGAAGGAGAAGGCAATGGTCAAACAAAAGACTCAGAATCAGGCCACGGCTTGATCCCTCTTCATCTAATTGTTTGGCCTCACGCCCCCATCCTTCATAAAGCTTCCAGTCCTCAAAGAAAACCTCAATCAGCCATCTCAACGTATAGGCTTGAATAATATCTTGTGTGCGCCAAGTCAGGTCTGTCGCCACTAAATAGCGATAGTCGTTTTCACCGTCATATTTTAAGGCAATGACAAAGCGTTTTTTACTGTGAGAACTCACCTTCAATCGTGCACTGCTGACAGTCACTTTAATCTCTTTGCCGCCACGTACACGTATTATCTGATCAATGCCTTTGTTAATCGAATTAAAGTAGCTCTCGACTGACCTTATTCTACCTCTATATTCAATATTTTGGTTTTTACGTAATTGGCTAATCACCTACGAGCCTCCAGATTCTTTAACGGCTTCGTCCATAAAGGCTTTTTCACCATACAGCGCATCAGCCAGTACGCCTTTAATTTTAATCAGGCTATGCGCAACTTTAAACTCTTTTAATAAGCCTAATGCAATCTCTGTTTTGGTCGGGTAGGCACTGTCACGTTCAGGCTTAATAGGCCGATCTTTTTTTGCTATACCGCTCTTTTTCAACCCTTTATCTTCTTTATCCCACTGCTTTAAGGCTGGATCCGGCATATAAAAGAAAAAACCGACAGGCACTGTTTGGGGAGTCGCTATTTTTGCGAAAGCTTGTTTTGGGCATCCCAGCCCAAGCAAGCAGCAAAAACTTAACGCGACCACTTATGCCTCCGGCGGCCCCGATTCGTCCTCGTCACCTCGTCCCGACCCAACAAGGGGTCGGAACATAGGCTCCAAATGACTTGACGCCGTGTCGGATGGCCTTTTATTTTGTCTCCACCTTCGCTAACGCTCAGACTCCGACAAAATAACGGCCCTACGGCTATCGCGGACTAAAAATCATCACTTCGCTTAGGCTCCGTTTCCCTGATTTTCAGCGAATGGATGAGGTAACTAGCAGCAATAATACTATCGTTTGTCCATTAACATACCCGCCGGAGCCTTTGTGTTTCTGCTTGTAAACCTTATAAATACGTTTTGTAGACTTAGATCGTGCTCGGTCTGATTCATCAAAGGCCAACACACCTTCAGTAATGCCATAACGTTTTAAAATTAAGACCACACTCACCCGTAGCAACCAGTCCCAGGGTATACTTGCTTTACGAAACACCCAGGATAATGCGGCTACTTTGCAATCTCCAAGGCTTGCTCGCTCAAACTTAGCCCAGCAAACAGAGTTCATTAGCAGTATGCCCGTTAAACAAGTGCCCAACCAAGCGGCTTGAATCCGTGTCAAAGCGGCTCCGGGTTTTAGCTGATTGAGCGCATCATTTAAATCGTCAATATAGCTTTGGATAAAGGTGGCTGGGGCATTCATTAACATGGGCTTACACCGATAAAATTACAACAACCTCAGAATACCTGATTTTACCTTCTCAATATCAAAAACTTGAACATCGAGTATAAGCAATAACGACAAGTAGCGGACTAAATTCCGCCATGCCATTTATTCCACAATTCGAGGTAAGAATATGACGACCGATAATTTACAGCCTATGGCAACATCAGAACAAGAAATTATTGACATTGTAGCCAGGCAACATGAGTATTTTAAAACAGGAGCAACTAAGAGTTATCAGAGTCGTTTAGATAATCTGCATAAACTTAAATCCGCGCTGATCAAGTATGAAGCTGAAATGCATGCGGCCTTAAAGCAGGATCTGGGTAAGCCAGAATTTGAATCCTATCTTTCTGAAACAGGTTTCTGTCTGCACGATTTATCGACTACAATCAGTCAATTAAAAAGCTGGATGAAACCTAAGTGGCGAATGACTTCACTATTGACTCAGCCGGGTTCAAGTCGAATTTATTATTCACCTCTAGGTGTTAATCTCATTATTGCTCCGTATAACTACCCGGTCATGCTGACCTTTGCCCCCCTGATTGCTGCAATAGCAGCAGGCAATACGGCAGTTATCAAAACATCAGAAATAACACCTGCCTGTAGTGCGGTGATCTGCAAAATCATCAGCGAAATTTTTGCGTCAGACTATATTGCCTATATCGAAGGTGAAGTAACTGAGACCACGATTTTACTTCAGCAGAAATTTGAACATATTTTCTTTACCGGCAGCCCTCGCGTAGGGTCTATTGTAATGAGTGCTGCGGCTAAAAATTTAACGCCGGTGACTCTGGAATTAGGCGGTAAAAGCCCCTGTCAGGCGCGCCATGCTACCTCACGAAATTCCGGGACTCCTGTCGCCGTAATTCGTTCACCTACGCAGCGAATAGGAGATGCTCCAGCCGCCCTGCGTCCGCCACAGACTGAGCACAAAGCAGCTCAGTCATGGCTACCACAAATGGCTCTACGGCTATTCGGGATAAAATTTTAGCCTCCCTCGCGCGCTATCGCGCACTTCGGATTGGCAAATTTCCCTGCGCCTTCTGGAGACTATCAGCCCGTCCGGGGCTGACAGCGATTGTGCATGAAGATGCCAAGCTGGATATAGCGGTTAACCGTATAGTCAGCAGTAAATTTCTAAATGCAGCCCAAACCTGTGTTGCGCCCGATTATGTTTTAGTGCACAAATCAGTAAAAGAAGAATTCCTAAGCAAGCTTAAAGATCGCATAATCAGCGTGTATGGTGAAGATGCAAGTACTAGCCCCGATTTTGCACGGATAGTCAGCGACAATCATTTCCAGCGTATTTGCGGCTTGATTGATCAGCAAAAAGTACTTGTGGGTGGACAAAGCGATGCGGAGTCAAGATTCATTGCTCCTACTGTGATGCGCGATGTGACTCTAGCAGATAAAGTGATGTCTGATGAAATTTTTGGCCCGGTATTGCCAGTCCTGGATTATGTAACATTGGATGAAGTCTATACCATTGTCGATCAATTACCGCATCACCCACTGGCCTGCTATTTGTTTAGTGAAAGTACTGCTCTTCAGCAAGAAATTATCAATAATATCCAATCCGGTGGGGCCTGTATCAATAATTGTATTTTTCATGCAGCTAACCACCACCTTCCCTTTGGTGGTGTTGGTGAAAGTGGTATCGGTGCATACCATGGCTTTGATGGGTTTGAGTGCTCTTCACATAAAAAAGGCGTACTTAAAACCGCTAGCTGGATGGATAATCCTCTCACCTATGCCCCTTATGGAAACAAAATCAATTTACTGCGCAAATTTTTAAAGTAGTTTTTAATTCCCAGGCTTTGCGTTATTTTCATTAAATGACGATATTATTGTTGATCATCCAATAACCGCCAGGAAGCAAATGTAGCTAATTATTCACACCATAATAGAGAGTATATTAACCATGCTGATTAAAAAATATTTCCTGACTTTTTCCTTTAGTTTCATAGCGATAATTGCGCTGCTTTATGGGATTTCACCGCAATGGTTCGCACAGACATTTCTGGATGTAGCCTGGATATTGCACATATTCTTCGAGCGGTAATGGGACTATATCTTGCCCTGGGGGCGTTCTGGTTATTTGCCGCTTTTAGTGATAAGTATAGAAATTTTGCCGTGCTGTCTGTTCTACTTTTTGCAGGCGGGCTTGTATAGGGACGAATTATTAGCCTCTTTTTCGACGGGCAACCTTCGGGCCTTTTATCGCTTTATGTGCTGATGGAATTTGCCTTTGTTCCTATTGCCTATTGGGTTTTCAGGATTCCGGAATAATCATAGTTCTACCTTAAGTATCATCAATTACAATCCGGGCTAATGCATCTCCAATATTACTTACTTCACCAATGGTATAAAACTGCTGGTGAAAACCAGCGTCCAGACTTGCATAGTGTTCAGCGGGGATTCCAGCCAGTAAACCACCTGATGTCTGGGGATCAAACAGTAAATAAAACCGCGCTTGCTCAGTGATTGAATCCGGCCATTGCTGCAATCCAAGTGCCTGATAGTTTTGCGAATAAAGACTACTTTTGATATTTAACTGAGCCAGCGCTTCAGAACCGGGCAGGACTGGAATAGTATTTAAATTTAAACTAGCAGCGCAGTCCGATGCCAGACACAGTTCATGCAAATGCCCTAACAGACCAAAGCCCGTAACATCGGTACACGCTTTAACGCCAACATTACTCAGGACTTTTGCAGCCTGCTCATTAGTTTGTAACATCGTGCTAATCGCCTGATTAAAGATGCGTCCAGCACATTTATCCTGCATTGCAGCAGCCAGTATAACCCCTGTTCCCAATGGTTTGGATAGCACCAGCTTATCACCCGGAGCCAGACCTTGTTTATGAAATATCGGCTGGTCTGGCGCTACCCCGTTAACGACTAGCCCTACTGAAAGCTCAGCTGCCTCTGAGGTGTGGCCACCTAGAAAACGGCATTGTAAAGTTTCAAGTTGCAGCGTAATACCCTGCATCAGTGCTTTTAATTGTCTTGTTTGTACTCGCTGGCTAGCATAGGGCAAGGTGATAAGCACTTGTGCTGAATCTGGTTTAAGATTCATTGCATACAGGTCACTTAAGGCATGATTCACTGCAATTTGACCAAATAACCAGACATCCTCAATCGGTGTTTTTAGTGCATCCACACTCTGGTAAATAAGCCCTGCATCAGAGCTGATTTTTACTGCATCTTCCGGTTGGTAATACTTTTCGCCCAGTACCTCATTCAGCACTTGCTTTAATATATTAGCGCCCACTTTAGCCCCACAGCCCGTGCAGCGCTTTAACGGTTCATGCTGTTCAGCTTTCTCTACATCTGCTATTAATGCTGGATTGACCGCAGTTGTTGCTGTCATCGACAACTCAGACAATTGATGGAACTGCTGCATAAACTTCCGATCTATCGAATCTTTCCAGCGCCACACCCAGTCACCCGCAAAACTGATAAAAGACTTCGAGCCCGTTGCTTTATTTTCGCCCAGAGCCAATAAGCTTAAAAAACCATCCTGAGGCTTATACTCGAGCAGTGCCTGATTAAGCAGAACCGCGCGCAGATTATGCAATAAAATATCCGCCTGTCTAACCGCATATACACCTGCTTTAGGTCGGTGGGTTAGCAAGCATATTAGCAATATCACCTGCAGCAAAAACATGCTCGTATTGTCATCAGTGTTCCCCTATCAATTGAGGCCGTGAAACTAACCTCGCCACAAGAGAGCTCATAAAGCACTGTAAAGACACTCCTGTTATTATTGCGTTTTGAACTGCTCGAATGGTATACGAGCTGATACGAGATATTCTTGCCTGGAAAAATAATGGATTCACAAAACGATCTCGTTTTTGGGCCTGTTGCTGCCTTATCTCCAGAGCCTCGCTATATTTTTTATCCGATGGATGAATCAATTCTGGCTGTTGTGTTTTTGAAATCTCTTCAAACACGCGCATTAAATTATAGCTCATTGCAGTCAGGCGCATTTGATTTTCAAGTGAGCGGGTATTGGAAGACCAAGCTTTAGTTTCCTTGAAATTACTTTTAGTGATATTGAATGTCTTTTCAATCGTCCATCGTTTGAAATATAGCATGGCACTGGCTCCAGGGTTAATAGTCATTGGCAAGGTTGTCACAAACCGGTGAAGTTTTCCGGTTTCTGGATCACGGTAATCCACCACGTTAAATTTGATGCCCTTGTTTTCGTACACACTGTATGCTCCAACTCCTGTATTGATCTCATGCTGGGAGTCAAAAGGGATAGACTCAACCAGAGTCGCAATTGAATTTTCTTTTAGCATTGAAATCATGTAATTAGCATGTCGTTTCTGCCGATCCCACCAGACAAAGTCGGTGACGGCTTTATCGTAGACATAGAGATGTTTCTGAGAGCTGTTATTTCCCTTGTTTTGCTTTTCAATATGATCTCGTAACACAGGTATTTCTTGATGTCTCTGAGTTCCGTTTGTCACCAGACAAAGAAATCTGAGCAACCCACTTCTGAGATTCAACGCGTAAATCCCCCCAGCCGCATAAACTTTCCCCTTGCTGTTTTTTTCAGTATGGCAGGCATGATCAATAAAATGTCCATCCGCTGCTTCTATGGTGTATTCGTCAAGTTCCGGGAATGCTTTAAGATAATCAATGCCTTGCGATAGCAGTGTTTCAGCGTGAAGATGATAGCTCTGCTGTTCAAATGCCTCAAGCATACTTGTTCGTCTATGCGACTTCAGTGATTTAAAATACGTTGAGTGGGGAAGCCGCTGGCCATAAATCTGTTCATTGGTTTGGAGGAAATGGCGACCACTATCGACTACACTGATACAGCGTAATAACCCAAGGCGAATAAAGTCGATATCCTTCAACTCTGGGCATGAACGAGACCACAAAGGATGACGCTCTGCTAACAGGGCACGTTCCATACTTTCATTGCAGTGTTGGTGAATATGTTCAGAGAGTGGTAGGTCTTTAAGCATGGGTGATATCCGTTTATGAGGTGATTAAAACGGAAATTTTCCATCAGTGTTCCCATTGAAAGAAGAAGTACCTAAACAAAGCAGCCTATAACTCGATGTTCAAGTTTTTCCATCCCATTGCCATCAAACTCTTACCTTCACCCAGCAGAACAATACTTTAATGATGCTGTTGGCCCTAAGCGCCCTAAATCTCTGCCAATCATATGTTTTCCTGATGGCATCAGTTGAAACACATCCTTTATTAATTCACCTAACTCTTTCAGCTTATCACCAGGATCTGGAAACTCTAGCAATGACGTGATGAACTCAAGCAGTACATCCATTTGAGACTTGCGCTGTAAGCTTCCTACGGTATACGCAGGTAGTTTGCTTTCAATGCGGGCTATTTGCTCTGGGTGAAGGAGAAGGCAATGGTCAAACAAAAGACTCAGAATCAGGCCACGGCTTGATCCCTCTTCATCTAATTGTTTGACCTCACGCCCCCATCCTTCATAAAGCTTCAAGTCCTCAAAGAAAACCTCAATCAGCCATCTCAACGTATAGGCTTGAATAATATCTTGTGTGCGCCAAGTCAGGTCTGTCGCCACTAAATAGCGATAGTCGTTTTCACCGTCATATTTTAAGGCAATGACAAAGCCTTTTTTACTGTGAGAGCTCACCTTCAATCGTGCACTGCTGACAGTCACTTTAATCTCTTTGCCGCCACGTACACGTATTATCTGATCAATGCCTTTGTTAATCGAATTAAAGTAGCTCTCGACTGACCTTATTCTACCTCTATATTCAATATTTTGGTTTTTACGTAATTGGCTAATCACCTGCGAGCCTCCAGATTCTTTAGCGGCTTCGTCCATAAAGGCTTTTTCACCATACAGCGCATCAGCCAGTACGCCTTTAATTTTAATCAGGCTATGCGCAACTTTAAACTCTTTTAATAAGCCTAATGCAATCTCTTTTTTGGTCGGGTAGGCTCGGGGAGTCGCTATTTTTGCGAAAGCTTGTTTTGGGCATCCCAGCCCAAGCAAGCAGCAAAAACTTAACGCGACCACTTATGCCTCCGGCGGCCCCGATTCGTCCTCGTCACCTCGTCCCGACCCAACAAGGGGTCGGAACATAGGCTCCAAATGACTTGACGCCGTGTCGAATGGCCTTTTATTTTGTCTCCACCTTCGCTAACGCTCAGACTCCGACAAAACAACGGCCCTACGGCTATCGCGGACTAAAAATCATCACTTCGCTTAGGCTACGTTTCCCTGATTTTCAGCGACTGTCACGTTCAGGCTTAATAGGCCGATCTTTTTTTGCTATACCGCTCTTTTTCAACCGTTTATCTTCTTTATCCCACTGCTTTAAGGCTGGATCCGGCATATAAAAGAAAAAACCGACAGGCACTGTAATGGATGAGGTAACTAGCAGCAATAATACTATCGTTTGTCCATTAACATACCCGCCGGAGCCTTTGTGTTTCTGCTTGTAAACCTTATAAATACGTTTTGTAGACTTAGATCGTGCTCGGTCTGATTCATCAAAGGCCAACACACCTTCAGTAATGCCATAACGTTTTAAAATTAAGACCACACTCACCCGTAGCAACCAGTCCCAGGGTATACTTGCTTTACGAAACACCCAGGATAATGCGGCTACTTTGCAATCTCCAAGGCTTGCTCGCTCAAACTTAGCCCAGCAAACAGAGTTCATTAGCAGTATGCACGTTAAACAAGCGCCCAACCAAGCGGCTTGAATACGTGTCAAAGCCGCTCCGGGTTTTAGCTGATTGAGCGCATCATTTAAATCGTCAATATAGCTTTGGATAAAGGTGGCTGGGGCATTCATTAACATGGGATTACACCGATAAAATTACAACAACCTCAGAATACCTGATTTTACCTTCTCAATATCAAAAACTTGAACATCGAGTTATAGTTATTCATAGACCTATCGGAATATGCCCCCAGAACAGGCGCGCCATGCTACCTCACGAAATTCTGGGACTCCTGTCACCAACATTCATTCGCCTACGCAGCGAACGGGAGATGCCCTGGTCGCCCTGCGTCCGTCTCAACTACGCACAAAACCCTGCTCCGTTAAGACTACCTCAAATGGCTGGACGGCTATTCGGAATGCAATTCTTGCCTCCCTCGCGCGCTACTAGCGCACTTCGGATCAGCGAATTGCCCTGTCGCCTACCAGGGACTAAAAATCATCACTCCGCTTAGGCTCCGTTTCCCTGATTTTAAGCGAACGCTTAACAAGCGTAAGGATAACTACCTCCGATTCAAACTTGAAGAATATCTTAGAAAAGGTGCCTCAATTAAATAGTACGATAAAGCTGCGATAAAAATAGAACTGAACAAAAACACAGGTAAATAGATATACCACACTAGACTATAAGCCTTAAAAAAGCCCAGTATAGGAAGGTGGTATAAATATAAACTATAACTAACCAGCGAAATAAATGAAATGACTTGATAAGGTACTCTACTTATTTCAACATGCAAACAAGCAAATACAATAAAGGCCAGAATAAGGATAGCAACATAACCTAATAATATCCTATATTGGCTAGTCTGCTCATTATAATTATTAATACCCGAAATCAGATCACTCTCAACATAGCCAATAAGAAAAAGCACTGCCATTAAAAAAAGCAACAGAGATAGATGTATTTTTATTGTTATGTTTCTGAACTGATACAAAACCACACCGATCAGAAAATTGTATAGGTGTATATATAACTGGTCATTACCAACCCAAACCAGGCTACTTAGGCTATATTTATTATCCAGATACTCATTAAAAAAATAAAGGCGCAAGACTATGCTTAATAATATAAATACCATTAATAAAGCAACCTGCACCTGTATAGTGTTTTTTATAAACAACATGATTAATAAAGGCGCAAATAGATACCACTGGAATTCTACCGCCAGGGTCCAGTATACAACATTAATACTTCTGTTATAGCCATCAAATAAATTATGCACATTAAAAAAATGCACTAAAAAATAAAATGCGGAAGAATCCAGATATATAGCTGAAATAATCAAAGAAACCAGATAAGCGGGATAAATTCTTAAGAAGCGCTTTTCCAGAAAAACACCGCAAACCTTTGTAAAGCTGCAATGCTTATTTTTTAAAATTGATACCAGTGAGGCTGTTAGTAAAAAACCACTGATAATAAAGAACAGAGGTATGCCATAGTAACCAAAAGCAAAGCCTATTTTCTTAGCCAATAACGGAATATCTTGCGCAGCATCCGTGAAATGCCCGACTAGCACCATACTCACAGCCAGTGCGCGAAATATTTCAAATGCCGTCTGTTTGTTTTTTGGTTTAGCGATCATGCTCATTCTTATCCAATCTGTGTGTGTGTGTGGAGCTGTAGCCAAGAAGTAAGCGCCCCTTCGTCAAAGCTTTTATGTAGCTGGATTAATATTAAACCACGAATGACACGAAAGACACGAAAGGTAAAGCTTTTGATTTCTCTTCTTCATCTATCGTTCCCATGCTCCAGCATGGGCATGCAGCCTGTGACGCTCCGAGTCACGGAACGCAGAGCGTTCCTGTATGAATTCCCACGGAGACCGTGGGAACTATAAGAAATTAATCATACAAACTATAAGAATCAAGAAAATTATCATCAGTGTTCCCCTATCAATTGAGGCCGTGAAACTAACCTCGCCACAAGAAAGCTCATAAAGCACTGTAAAGACATTCCTGTTATTATTGTGTTTTGAACTGCCCGAATGGTATACGAGCTGATACGAGATATTCTTGCCTGGAAAAATAATGGATTCACAAAACGATCTCGTTTTTGAGCCTGTTGCTGCCTAATCTCCAGAGCCTCGCTATATTTTTTATCCGATGAATGAATCAATTCTGGCTGTTGTGTTTTTGAAATCTCTTCAAACACGCGCATTAAATTATAGCTCATTGCAGTCAGGCGCATTTGATTTTCAAGTGAGCGGGTATTGGAAGACCAAGCTTTAGTTTCCTTGAAATTACTTTTACTCGATGTTCAAGTTTTTGATATTGAGAAGGTAAAATCAGGTATTCTGAGGTTGTTGTAATTTTATCGGTGTAAGCCCATGTTAATGAATGCCCCAGCCACCTTTATCCAAAGCTATATTGACGATTTAAATGATGCGCTCAATCAGCTAAAACCCGGAGCCGCTTTGACACGGATTCAAGCCGCTTGGTTGGGCACTTGTTTAACGGGCATACTGCTAATGAACTCTGTTTGCTGGGCTAAGTTTGAGCGAGCAAGCCTTGGAGATTGCAAAGTAGCCGCATTATCCTGGGTGTTTCGTAAAGCAAGTATACCCTGGGACTGGTTGCTACGGGTGAGTGTGGTCTTAATTTTAAAACGTTATGGCATTACTGAAGGTGTGTTGGCCTTTGATGAATCAGACCGAGCACGATCTAAGTCTACAAAACGTATTTATAAGGTTTACAAGCAGAAACACAAAGGCTCCGGCGGGTATGTTAATGGACAAACGATAGTATTATTGCTGCTAGTTACCTCATCCATTACAGTGCCTGTCGGTTTTTTCTTTTATATGCCGGATCCAGCCTTAAAGCAGTGGGATAAAGAAGATAAACGGTTGAAAAAGAGCGGTATAGCAAAAAAAGACCGGCCTATTAAGCCTGAACGTGACAGTGCCTACCCGACCAAAACAGAGATTGCATTAGGCTTATTAAAAGAGTTTAAAGTTGCGCATGGCCTGATTAAAATTAAAGGCGTACTGGCTGATGCGCTGTATGGTGAAAAAGCCTTTATGGACGAAGCCGCTAAAGAATCTGGAGGCTCGCAGGTGATTAGCCAATTACGTAAAAACCAAAATATTGAATATAGAGGTAGAATAAGGTCAGTCGAGAGCTACTTTAATTCGATTAACAAAGGCATTGATCAGATAATACAGGCGCGCCATGCTACCTCACGAAATTCCGGGACTCCTGTCGCCATAATTCGCTCACCTACGCAGCGGATGGGAGATGCCCTGAACGCCCTGCGTCCGCAACGACTACGCACAAAAGCCGCTTCGTCATTACTACCTCACTGGCTGGACGGCTATTCGGAATGCAATTCTTGCTCCTCTCGCGTGCTGCTAGCACACGTCGAATCAGCGAATTGCCCTGTCGCCTATCAGGGACTAAAAATCACCACTTCGCTAAGCTACGTTTCCATGATTTTCAGCGCGTGTACGTGGCGGCAAAGAGATTAAAGTGACTGTCAGCAGTGCACGATTGAAGGTGAGTTCTCACAGTAAAAAACGCTTTGTCATTGCCTTAAAATATGACGGTGAAAACTACTATCGCTATTTAGTGGCGACAGACCTGACTTGGCGCACACAAGATATTATTCAAGCCTATACGTTGAGATGGCTGATTGAGGTTTTCTTTGAGGACTGGAAGCTTTATGAAGGATGGGGGCGTGAGGCCAAACAATTAGATGAAGAGGGATCAAGCCGTGGCCTGATTTTGAGTCTTTTGTTTGACCATTGCCTTCTCCTTCACCCAGAGCAAATAGCCCGCATTGAAAGCAAACTACCTGCGTATACCCTAGGAAGCTTACAGCGCAAGTCTCAAATGGATGTACTGCTTGAGTTCATCACGTCATTGCTAGAGTTTCCAGATCCTGGTGATAAGCTGAAAGAGTTAGGTGAATTAATAAAGGATGTGTTTCAACTGATGCCATCAGGAAAACATATGATTGGCAGAGATTTAGGGCGCTTAGGGCCAACAGCATCATTAAAGTATTGTTCTGCTGGGTGAAGGTAAGAGTTTGATGGCAATGGGATGGAAAAACTTGAACATCGAGTTTTAGTGTTATTGAATGTCTTTTCAATCGTCCATCGCTTGAAATACAGCATGGCAATGGTTCCAGGGTTAATAGTCATTGGCAAGGTTGTCACAAACCGGTGAAGTTTTCCGGTTTCTGGATCACGGTAATCCACCACGTTAAATTTGATGCCCTTGTTTTCGTACACACTGTATGCTTCAACCCCTGTATTGATCTCATGGCGGGAGTCAAAAGGGATAGACTCAACCAGAGTCGCAATTGAATTTTCTTTTAGCATTGAAATCATGTAATTAGCATGTCGTTTCTGCCGATCCCACCAGACAAAGTCGGTGACGGCTTTATCGTAGACATAGAGATGTTTCTGAGAGCTGTTATTTCCCTTGTTTTGCTTTTCAATATGATCTCGTAACACAGGTATTTCTTGATGTCTCTGAGTTCCGTTTGTCACCAGACAAAGAAATCTGAGCAACCCACCTCTGAGATTCAACGCGTAAATCCCCCGCTGAAAATCATGGAAACGGAGCTTGGCGAAGTGGTGATTTTTAGTCCCTGATAGGCGACAGGGCAATTCGCTGATTCGACGTGTGCTAGCAGCACGCGAGAGGAGCAAGAATTGCATTCCGAATAGCCGTCCAGCCAGTGAGGTAGTAATGACGAAGCGGCTTTTGTGCGTAGTCGTTGCGGACGCAGGGCGTTCAGGGCATCTCCCATCCGCTGCGTAGGTGAACGAATTATGGCGACAGGAGTCCCTGAATTTCGTGAGGTAGCATGGCGCGCCTGCCCCCGGCCGCATAAACTTTCCCCTTGCTGTTTTTTTCAGTATGGCAGGCATGATCAATAAAATGTCCATCCGCTGCTTCTATGGTGTATTCGTCAAGTTCCGGGAATGCTTTAAGATAATCAATGCCTTGCGACAGCAGTGTTTCAGCGTGAAGATGATAGCTCTGCTGTTCAAATGCCTCAAGCATACTTGTTCGTCTATGCGACTTCAGTGATTTAAAATACGTTGAGTGGGGAAGCAGCTGGCCATAAATCTGTTCATTGGTTTGGAGGAAATGGCGACCACTATCGACTACACTGATACAGCGTAATAACCCAAGGCGAATAAAGTCGATATCCTTCAACTCTGGGCATGAACGAGCCCACAAAGGATGACGCTCTGCTAACAGGGCACGTTCCATACTTTCATTGCAGTGTTGGTGAATATGTTCAGAGAGTGGTAGGTCTTTAAGCATGGGTGATATCCGTTTATGAGGTGATTAAAACGGAAATTTTTAGAAAATTTTTTTCGGCAATTGCAAGCTTTATTTGAAATTATTTGTTGTTTCTTTACGGTGCCTACAGAGTGTCTATTTGCTGTTATAAGTGATTAAAATCAAAAAGATGGAAATATTCGAGTGGTGCTACCTTCAGGTAGGTTATAGGCTGCTTTGTTTAGGTACTTCTTCTTTCAATGGGAACACTGATGTCGGGGAGTCGCTATTTTTGCGAAAGCTTGTTTTGGGCATCCCAGCCCAAGCAAGCAGCAAAAACTTAACGCGACCACTTATGCCTCCGGCGGCCCCGATTCGTCCTCGTCACCTCGTCCCGACCCAACAAGGGGTCGGAACATAGGCTCCAAATGACTTGACGCCGTGTCGGATGGCCTTTCATTTTGTCTCCACCTTCGCTAACGCTCAGACTCCGACAAAATAACGGCCCTACGGCTATCGCGGACTAAAAATCATCACTTCGCTTAGGCTCCGTTTCCCTGATTTTCAGCGACTGTGGTAGCTCTGCTGTGAGTGCGATGGTAAGCAGGGCTTACAAAACATGCATTCCCAAACAGAGTTTAGGAACGAGGTTGGCGAAGTTAATGCATATCATTAAACACCTGCAAAGCCCGGGCAACAATATCATCCATATCATAATAGCGATTTTCAGCTAAACGCCCGACTAAAGTAATATTTTCAAATTGCTCGGCAAAGGCTAGATAGCGATCCAGTTTCAGCTTGTTTTCATCGGTAAAAATAGGGTAATAAGGGATATTCTTTTTCGGGTTATCGCGCTCAAAGGCCTGAGGAAACTCTTTAACAATGGTCGTGCCAGGTACAATCTGCTGATTAATATGCTTAAACTCGGTGATGCGGGTAAAATCATAATCATTAGGATAATTAATCGTAGTTTTATCCTGAAACTGATCTACGGGCAGATGTTCAAACTTAAACGCCAGCGAGCGATAAGGAAGCTCACCAAAATGACTGTTAAATAACTCATCAATAAGCCCGGTGTAAATCAACTGACCAGTAAATTCGCTCTGCATAAACTGCATCTTGGTGGTATCAAAGTCAAGCTTGAACACATCCTTAAAATCAGTATTTAACATGACGCTGATATTCGGATGGTTGAGCATATTTTGAAACACCCGGGCATAGCCTTGCGCAGGAATCGCCTGATACTTATCCTGAAAATAGCGGTTATCACGGGAAATATGCACCGGCACGCGTCCAGTGACTTCGGGCGAAATATCCTCGGGATTTTTGCCCCATTGCTTCGCCGTGTAATTGACGAAGATCTTTTCATAAATAAAATCAGCAAGAAACTTTAATTCTTTATCATCAACATTACGCAGCTCCAGAATAGGCACTTTTACCCCATAGCCAAAGTGGTCTATCAGCTTTAGCTCCAGGGAATCGGCAAGTGAGGCAGGTAATAAGCTGTGCAGGCTATTCAGGTTAAACGGCACAGGCACCTTCTGTCCATCGATAAAGGCTAAAACTTCATGCTGATAAGGTTGCCATTGAGTAAACTGGCTAAGATAATCAAACACGTCTTTATTGTCGGTATGAAATAAATGCGGGCCGTATTGATGGATTAAAACCCCGTGATCGTCAAAGCGATCATAACAGTTGCCGCCGATATGCTGACGCTTGTCAATAACTAGAATACGTTGCTGCCGCTGAGTAGCCAGGCGTTCCGCAAGAACAGCGCCAGCAAAGCCAGCGCCAATAATAATGGTGTCGAACATAGACAGGAAGGCGTAAGTAAAAAAACAGATATTATATATCTAAGTATAGATATTATCCGATAAAAAGTTACAAGCCGTAGGCTGGGATGAAGCTTGCGCAACACCTATTCTAGTTTATTGGTTATGATGTTTCATAAGAAACTGATTTGAAAAATTATAGTTCTCTATCCACAATAGGTGCTGCGCTTGCGTAATCCCAGCTTTACTTTGCTGGGTTTCGTACCTCAACCCAGCCTACGCAAAAATTTCACCAGCCAACATTATATGTCACCACGGTGATCTTATTTGCGCCATGATTGCATTTTTTGTACTTTTGACATCAGTGTTCCCATTGAAAGAAGAAGTACCTAAACAAAGCAGCCTATAACCTACCTGAAGGTAGCACCACTCGAATATTTCCATCTTTTTGATTTTAATCACTTATAACAGCAAAAGACACTCTGTAGGCACCGTAAAACACAAATATTTCAATAAAGCTTGCAATTGCCGAAAAAATTCTGCTAAAATTTCCGTTTTAATCAGCTCATAACGGATATCACCATGCTTAAAGAACCTACCACTCCTGAACTATTCACCAACACTGGGCACTAAAAGGTATGGAACGTGCCCTGGTTACTCGTGTTCAAGTTTTTCCGTCCCCATTTGCCATCAAACTCTTACCTTCACCCAGAACAATACGTTAATGATGCTGTTGGAGCCTAAGCGCCCTAACATTCTGCCAGTCATATTCTTTCCTGATGATCAGTTGAAACCACACGTCCTTTATTAATTCACCTAACTCTTTTTCGCTTATCACCAGGATTCTGGAAACTCCTAGCAATGACGTGGATGAACCTCAAAGCAGTAATCATTTGAGACTTGCGCTGTAAAGCTTCCTACACGGATACTCAGGTAGTTTGCTTTCAATGCGGGCTATTTTGGGGCCCATCGGGTGAAGGAGAAGGCAATGATCAAACAAAGACTCAGAACCCAGGCCACGGCTTTGATCCCTCTCATCTAATTGTTTTGGCCTCAACGCCGCCCATCCTTCATAAAGCTTCCAGTCCTCAAAGAAAACCTCAATCAAGGCCATCTCAACGTATAGGCTTGCATCATTATCTTGTGTGCGCCAAGTCAGGTCCTGTCCCCACTAAATCGCGTAGTCGTTTTCACGTCATACATTTTAAGGCAATGACAAAGGCGTTTTTTACTGTGATAACTCCCTTCAATCGTCACTGCTGACAGTCACTTTAGTCTCTTTGCCGCCACGGTCCACGTCATTATCTGATGCAATGCCTTTTGTTAATCGCATTAATGTAAGCTCTCGACTGACCTTCATTTCTACCTCTATATTCAATATTTGGTTTTTACGTAATTGCTAATACACCTGCGAGCTCCAATTCTTTAGGCGGCTCGTCCATAAAGGATTTTTCACCATAAGCGCATCACCAGTACGCCTTTAATTTAATCAGGCTATGCGCAACTTTTAAACTCTTTTAATAAGCCTAATCAATCTCTGTTTTGGTCGGTAGGCACTGTCACGTCAGGCTTACTATCCGACTTTTTTTGCTATACCGCTATTTCAACCGTTATCTTCTTTATCCCCTGCTTAAGGCTGGACTCCGCATATAACGAAAAACCGACAGGCCACTGTAATGGATGAGGTACTAGCAGTAATAATACGATCGTTGTACATTAACATACCCCCGGAGCCTTTTGTGTTATCTGCTTGTAAACCTTATACATACGTTTGTCACTTAGGATCGTGCCTCGGTCTGATTCATCAAAGCCACACACACCATTCAGTAATGCCATACGTTTTAAAAATTAAGACCACACTCCCCGTAGCAACCAGTCACAGGTTATACTTTTGCTTTACGAGAACCCCCAGGATACTGCGGCTATTTGCAATCTCCAAGGCTTGCTCGCTCAAACTTAGCCCAGCAACAGAGTTCATTAGCAGTATGCCCGTTAAACAAGTGCCCAACCAAGCGGCTTTTAAATCCGTGTCAAAGCGGCTCCGGGTTTTAGCTGATTGAGCGCTCATTTAAATCGTCAATATAGCTTTGGGATAAAGGTGGCTGTGGCATTCATTAACACATGGGCTTAACCCACCGATAAAAATTACAACAACCTCAGAATGACCTTGATTGTTACCTTCTCATATCAAAAACTTGACATCGAGTAAAGAAAATTCATTGCGCTCTGTTGAGTCCTATCCCTTTTGACTCCCCAGCAGAATCAATACAGGAGTTGAATCATACAGTGTGTACGAAACAGGGCATCAAATTTAACGTGGTGGGTTACCGGTGTCAAAACCAGGAAAACTGCACGGTTTGTGACCACCTTGCCATGACTATTAGCCCTGGAACCCATTGCCATGGCTGTCTTTCCAGCGATGGACGATTGAAAAGACTTCAATAACATAAAAGTAATTTCAAGGAAACTAAATGCTTGGTCTTCCGATACCGCCTCACTTGAAAATCAATGCGCCTGACTGCAATGAGCTATAATTTAATGGCGCGTGTTTTGAAATAGATTTCAAAAAACACAACAGCCAGAATTGATTCTCCATCGGATAAAAATATATAGCGAGGCTCTGGAGATAGGCAGCAACAGGTCTCAAAAACGAGATCGTTTTGTGAACCCATTATTTTTCCAGGCAAGAATATCTCGTATCAGCTCGTATACCATTCGGGCAGTTCAAAACGCAATAATAACAGGAATGTCTTTACAGTGCTTTATGAGCTCTCTTGTGGCGAGGTTAGTTTCACGGCCTCAATTGATAGGGGAACACTGATGACTTTTGAACTGTTTTTTAAACAGGACTAACAAGCGGTTCTGGTTTTCTTTACTTATTAATTGTACAAGCAGCCCGAGAAATAATAGGAAAATAAGCTCTTGATAGCCTATGACACTGGTATTGCCATTACTGCCTAGGTAGTCCTGAAAGAATTTAATGTGTAAGCCGTCACCTGACGCTAAAAGATAAAGCGTTCCGGCGATACTATACAGTGCATACATTAAATTCCAGTGCATGGATATTGCGACGATACAGATTGCCAGGTATTGGTTGGCTACAGCCGATGAGAAAATGACTAATACAATGGTATATAAATATAAACTGAAGCTTCCCAATTATTGAGTAGCTGAAATACACAATGCTGGTGTATCGAGGTTTATTTTAGGTGGTTTTGCCATGTTTATACTCGATGTTCAAGTTTTTGATATTGAGAAGGTAAAATCAGGTATTCTGAGGTTGTTGTAATTTTATCGGTGTAAGCCCATGTTAATGAATGCCCCAGCCACCTTTATCCAAAGCTATATTGACGATTTAAATGATGCGCTCAATCAGCTAAAACCCGGAGCCGCTTTGACACGGATTCAAGCCGCTTGGTTGGGCACTTGTTTAACGGGCATACTGCTAATGAACTCTGTTTGCTGGGCTAAGTTTGAGCGAGCATGCCTTGGAGATTGCAAAGTAGCCGCATTATCCTAGGTGTTTCGTAAAGCAAGTATACCCTGGGACTGGTTGCTACGGGTGAGTGTGGTCTTAATTTTAAAACGTTATGGCATTACTGAAGGTGTGTTGGCCTTTGATGAATCAGACCGAGCACGATCTAAGTCTACAAAACGTATTTGTAACTACTCAGCGTACGCTTAAAATCAGGGAAACGGAGCCTAAGCGGAGTGATGATTTTTAGTCTCTGGTAGGCGACAGGGCAATTCGCTGATCCGAAGTGCGCTAGTAGCGCACGAGGGAGGCAAGAATTGCATTCCGAATAGCCGTCCAGCCATTTGAGGTAGACTTAACTGAGCAGGGTTTTGTGCGTAGTTGAGTAGTTGAGACGGACGCAGGGCGACCAGGGCATCTCCCATTCGCTGCGTAGGCGAATGAATGTTGGTGACAGGAGTCCCAGAATGTTGTGAGGTAGCATGGAGCGCCTGAATAATTAAAAAAGTTCTTGACAGGGTTTTAGTCTGGTTTTTGTGATTTTTAGTAAACTGCCCAACAGTCGATTAATCCACGCTTTATTGCTTCTATCGCTATAGTCATCACAAAATGTCCCCTTAAACATCTACGACCTCGAAGAACTTTTTTACTCGCCTTACAATCGCTTAAAACAAGGAAAATTCGGGATTTAAAACCCATGAGATAATAAGCCTGTCCTTAAAGCAATACAGGTTACCCTTTGAAAATAGACTTCATCGATGTTGATTCCGCAATCAGTCATGCCAAACAGTTACTTGAAACTGAGCGTGATATATCGCCTGCGCTAAAATCAGCACTGGAAGTGATTCTATTATTAGTCACGGTATTACTCAATCGAGTGACACTGAACAGCAAAAATAGCAGTAAACCACCTGCAAGTGATCCCAACCGTAAAAAAGGGAATCGAAAAAAATCAGATAAGCCTTCTGGCGGACAAAAATCGCATGTCGGCACGACACTTCAAAAAATAGATGACCCGGATGAAATCGAGATCATTACCATTGATCGCCGTACCTTGCCAAAAGGGCGATACACGGCAGATGGCTTTGAAACACGCCAGGTATTCGATATTGATATCTCAAGGGTAGTGACAGAATACCAGGCGCAACGGTTGATAAATGAAAAAGGGCAGTGTTTTATCGCTCCTTTTCCAGATGAGGTTACTAAGGCTGCGCAATATGGTAATGGGATAAAAGCCCATGTGGTTTATCTTTCGCAATATCAGTTATTGCCCTACAACCGAATACAGGAGTATTTCGCTGATCAATTAGGTATGCCGATTAGTGAAGGCTCTATCTATAATTTCAATGAACTGGCCTATGAGAAGTTGGCTGGGTTTGAAACTATCAGTAAAGAACACTTAGTCGAATCAGCGTGCATTCATGCGGATGAAACAGGCATTAATATTAATGGTAAGCGCCATTGGCTACATGGGGCCTCCAATGTTCAGTGGACACACTTCTTTCCCCATGCCAAACGTGGCACAGAGGCAATGAATGACATTGGTATTTTACCCCATTTTCATGGGATTTTATGTCATGATCATTGGAAGCCCTACTATAAATATGATTGTACTCATTCGCTTTGTAATGCACATCCGCTGAAAATCAGGGAAACGGAGCCTAAGCGAAGTGATGATTTTTAGTCCGCGATAGCCGTAGGGCCGTTATTTTGTCGGAGTCTGAGCGTTAGCGAAGGTGGAGACAAAATAAAAGGCCCTACGGCTATCGCGGACTAAAAATCTTCACTTCGCTAAAGCTCCGTTTCCAGGATTTTCAGCGATGGAAGGTACAATACAGAGAATTACTTGGCAAAGCGGAGATCGAATGCCCACCACCCGATAAGCCTAAAGAAGTAAAACGGGAGCGAATAAAACGCAGTAAAGCTAGAAACTTACTGGAAAGGCTGATTAATTATGAAGAGGATGTCTTGCGCTTCATGACAAATACCTGGGTGCCATTTACCAATAATGCCGCAGAAAATTCGATTCGGATGACCAAGGTTCAACAGAAAATATCCGGCTGCTTTCGTAGCACCAAGGGTGCAGAGATATTTTGTCGTGTCAGAGGGTATTTATCAACGTGCCGTAAACAAGGTCTAAGTGCAACTCAGGCAATGACTTGGTCTTTGAGGGAAAGTTACCTGAATTTGCTTTATAATTTCATTGAACTACTCAGCTTCGCTGAGTAGTTACGAATTAATATCCAGGGTTATTTAGCGGATTACCCTGAAACGTATGACCGATATCAATTTAGTTCACCTTTATTAGGGGTGATTAAGGATCATAAAATTGACCCTGCATGTCAATACATTATTGCAATAGCGACGGTTAAACATAGACGCACTATCATCGAGTCTTTCTTAATGCAAGGTGCTGAATTTTACACATTTATCCGTCCGACTACTTTTATTTCCAGGACAGCAAATATAGGGAAGGGCTCGGTTATTGCGCCAAATGTAAATATTGGACCTAATGTCAAACTCGGTGAGTTTAATCTTATAAATTCCCGCGCAAGTATTGCGCACGATACTACAATCGGTGCTTATAATGTTATCGCACCTAATGTATGTTTTTCGGGTTTTAGCAAAGTGGGTAATGAAAATATGTTTGGAATTAATAGCGTCACAATTCCGCATATCAGTATAGGCTCAAATAATGAAATCGCTGCAGGAATGGTAATAGACAAAAACGTTAGTGATAAAACGACTGTTTTTTACAGGTTTAAAGAAAAGCTACTTGTTGTTAAAAATCAATAGGACTATAGCTAGTTGAAATGGTTTAATAAAACAGGACACTTCTAAAGACAGATTTATAATATCATTAGAGGTGAATATGAGTAAGCAAACTAAACCAAAAAGACCTGTATATAGTCTTGAATTCAAACAAGATGCAGCCAAATTAGTTATTAAGAAAGGATATACCCAGCAACAAGCCGCAGACAGCTTGGGCGTCTCCTTAAGTACGATTAGGCGCTGGGTTAGAGCAGAACGAGGCCCAGCAGTTGAAGCAAAATCAACGCCTAACTTATATGGTCAAACCGAATTAGTCAGGTTACGTAAGGAAGTTGAGCAATTGCGTTTGGAGCGCGAAATATTAAAACAGGCGCGCCATGCTACCTCACGAAATTCCGGGACTCCTGTCGCCGTAATTCGTTCACCTACGCAGCGAATAGGAGATGCTCCAGCCGCCCTGCGTCCGCCACAGACTGAGCACAAAGCAGCTCAGTCATGGCTACCTCAAATGGCTCTACGGCTATTCGGGATAAAATTTTAGCCTCCCTCGCGCGCTATCGCGCACTTCGGATTGGCAAATTTCCCTGCGCCTTCTGGAGACTATCAGCCCGTCCGGGGCTGACAGCGAAGGCAGCGGTCTTCTTTGCGAAAGAAGTCGAATAAAGTATGTTTTTATTCGAGAGCAACAGAAGACCTACCCTGTTACGGCGTTATGTCGCGTTATGAGAGTGAGTACCAGTGCTTTTTATGCGTGGAATCGACAACCTGAAATGACAGATAAAGCCAGGCGCGCCATGCTACCTCACGAAATTACGGGACTCCTGTCGCCGTAATTCGTTCACCTACGCAGCGAATAGGAGATGCTCCAGCCGCCCTGCGTCCGCCACAGACTGAGCACAAAGCAGCTCAGTCATGGCTACCACAAATGGCTCTACGGCTATTCGGGATAAAATTTCAGCCTACCTCGCGCGCTATCGCGCACTTCGGATTGGCAAATTTCCCTGCGCCTTCTGGAGACTATCAGCCCGTCCGGGGCTGACAGCGCAGGAAAAGAGAGGCATTTGATATTAAAGTACGCGATATTTTTGAAGGAAACAGAAAAATCTATGGGTCACGTCGTATCTCTAAAGAATTGAAAAAATCAGGTATTAATATAATGATCCCCAAAAACTAGACCAGCATTTAAGATAGAATCTTGCCCTCAAAACTGAGGATTAAGAAATGACCATAAATCGGAAGAAGCATAGTACGCAAACCAAAGTAAAAGTGGTATTAGACGTACTAAAAGGGGAAAAGACAAGAGCTGAAATTACCGCGAAATATGGTATTCATGCAACACAAATCAACAATTGGAAAAAAGCTGTATTAGAGGTTATTCCTGAAGCATTCTCGACTAAAAGGAAACAACAGGATAATGACCAGCAGGCTTTAGTTGACGATCTGTACAAGCAGATAGGGCAACTGGAAGTAGAGAATGATTTTCTAAAAAAAATCTATGACTCTTCCACTTGCGACTCGAAAAATGTGGATAGAGCCAGGTCATTCAGAGTTAAGTATCAGAAAGCAGTGTTGCTTGTTGAGCATCAACAGGTCAAGTTTATATTACCGACCCGTTGGCATAGATGACTATACCCTGATGCTGATGCATGAATTGGATAAACAATATACCGAAACACCCTTTTACGGTGTCTTGAAAATGACGGAGCATTTGAGATCTCAAGGGCACCAGGTCAATCCGAAGCGAGTGAGACGGTTACTAAGGCAGATGGGGCTGGAAGCGGTATATCCAAAGCCAAGACTAAGTCATGGCAACTCAGAGCATAAGATCTATCCTTATTTACTGAGGAACCTGCAGATCGAGCGATGCAATCAGGTCTGGAGTACGGATATTACCTACATCCGCATGAAGCATGGTTTTGTCTATCTGATGGCCATTATTGACTGGCATAGCCGATATGTACTTAATTGGGCGTTAAGTACGACAATGGACGCAGACTTTTGCATAGCAGCCCTTAATGAAACACTAAGTTCATCACAGTGTGAAATCTTTAATACGGGCCAGGGAAGTCAATTCACAACGAATCGATTTACAGGGCCCTTATTGGAGAAAGGAATCCGTGTTAGCATGGATGGCAGAGGCCGCGCATTGGATAATATTTTTGTTGAACGATTGTGGCGATCAGTCAAGTATGAAAAGGTCTATCTGAATGACTTTCAGACCAGGCGCGCCATGCTACCTCACGAAATTCCGGGACTCCTGTCGCCATAATTCGTTCACCTACGCAGCGGATAGGAGATGCCCTGAACGCCCTGCGTCCGCAACGACTACGCACAAAAGCCGCTTCGTCATTACTACCTCACTGGCTGGACGGCTATTCGGAATGCAATTCTTGCTCCTCTCGCGTGCTGCTAGCACACGTCGAATCAGCGAATTGCCCTGTCGCCTATCAGGGACTAAAAATCACCACTTCGCTAAGCTCCGTTTCCATGATTTTCAGCGAGTGAATGAAGCATATTTAGGGCTGAAAGACTATTTTGAATTTTACAATCACAGGCGAATTCATCAGTCCTTGGACTATCGAACGCCAGCGGAGGTTTATTATAAAAAAAACGGTCTATACGTGAGAGTCCCTGCAGGCGGACTCCATGTGGACAAAGCGTGAATTTCCTACGGAACGTGTGGATAAGCTGATGGAAAACGATAAAGCCGTTTCCCACGAACTTACCCACACTAATTCACCCTTTGACCACATTTCACCGCAGTCGGCAAAGAGTAGTATCAAAACGCCTGCGGCGCAATAATAACAAATTATTAATATAAAAAGGGAAGGGCTATCTTAACTATTTAATAAATTGGTCTGGACAATGGGGAGTATTATATAATGCGGGACGCTATAAAGTCAGACAAGCAATGGCACTGCTAGGCCTGGAAGTACGCTACCCTAAGTAGTTAAAGTGATAACTGACTCGGGGAGTCGCTATTTTTGCGAAAGCTTGTTTTGGGCATCCCAGCCCAAGCAAGCAGCAAAAACTTAACGCGACCACTTATGCCTCCGGCGGCCCCGATTCGTCCTCGTCACCTCGTCCCGACCCAACAAGGGGTCGGAACATAGGCTCCAAATGACTTGACGCCGTGTCGGATGGCCTTTTATTTTGTCTCCACCTTCGCTAACGCTCAGACTCCGACAAAACAACGGCCCTACGGCTATCGCGGACTAAAAATCTTCACTTCGCTAAAGCTCCGTTTCCCTGATTTTCAGCGAGTGACCATAATCATTCCATTTCACCGAATACGCTGAATCGTGAGTTTGAGGTGGCAGAGCCCAATAAGGTCTGGGCAACCGATATAACGTATGTGTGGACACTTGAAGGCTGGCTCTATGTAGCTGTTGTTATTGATTTATTTTCTCGACAGGTTGTGGGCTGGGCAGTTGGTGATCATATGCGAACATCATTATGTGTCAGAGCACTGCAAATGGCTTTTTGGGGAAGAAAACCCGCGCCCGGTGTATTGCACCACTCGGATAGAGGGAGCCAATATGCAAGCTATGAGTATCGTCAACACCTGAATATCATGCAAATGCAGCAGAGTATGAGTCGAAAAGGTAACTGTTGGGACAATGCACCAACAGAACGCTTTTCCGCAGCCTTAAGCATGAGGAGTTAAATGACCAAAACTTTAGAACCAAAGAAGCAGCAATCAATAGCATTATTGATGTGTAGCTTTTTATAACGGTAAACGTGCTCACTCAAAATTAGGTTATCAATCACCATTACAATTTGAGAGTGAGTTTTATACTCGATGTTCAAGTTTTTTAACTGATTGATTTTATTGATAATTTTACTGACAAAGAAAGCATCAACATCATTGTAAATCAATCACCTATAAAACAAAGCCGGAAAAATTTACTTTTCTTAGCCCAGTTATAGCTGAAAACTTGAACATCGAGTTATAGGAAAGTATCTTAAACTGAAGTTTCCCAATAATTATTTATGGTAAAATTGAAACTATGCTACAACTATATGAAAAAATAGTCTTTTCATTCGTTTCAAATGCTATTGCCTAAGGGGAATTAAGTAGGGGTTTGCTATAAACATTGCAAAACCACCTAAAATAAACCTCGATACACCAGCATTGTGTATTTCAGCTACTCAATAATTGGGAAACTTCAGTCTTAAATAGTGTCCGGTTTTTGTTGACCATTACACTTCAACCTGGCGACAGAGTTTGGGTGAAAGTACCTAGATCAGGTTTTGTGGGTGTAGGCAATGTCGTTAGCGAGGTAAAGCCGGCAAAGGAATTTTTTATAACAACCGATAAAGGTGATTCTCCCGCGTTGGGTGTCCTTAGCGAAGGAACGTATCACTGAGAGTTCGCTGATGATGAAGAAAAATGCGAGTATTTTGTATCGATAGATTGGCTTGATACGAAAGATTTGGACGGCGCGGTTCAAGAGTTTGGTATGTTTGGTAACCAAAATATTGTTTGCAAGCCAACCGCTTCAAAATGGCGGTCAACTGTTGAGCTTGGCGATATTCTCTGCAAATGTTGCCCGCAACTGAGGGGAAAGGTGGGTAGCAGAGTCCTATGGCACTTCATTAAAACGAAACCTCCACACCCATCACCACCCGGCTATTATTATCAAATTGCCCAAACACACCCTGTTGGTTACCATAAAAAATATCAGCTCCGATCCAGGTTTTAAGATTGTCTTGCCATTCATAACTGATTTTAGGGCGGATAATGCCATCGCCATTATGGATATTGCCAATCACTACAGGCGCGCCATGCTACCTCACGAAATCCCGGGACTCCTGTCGCCATAATTCGTTCACCTACGCAGCGGATGGGAGATGCCCTGAACGCCCTGCGTCCGCAACGACTACGCACAAAAGCCGCTTCGTCATTACTACCTCACTGGCTGGACGGCTATTCGGAATGCAATTCTTGCTCCTCTCGCGTGCTGCTAGCACACGTCGAATCAGCGAATTGCCCTGTCGCCTATCAGGGACTAAAAATCACCACTTCGCTAAGCTCCGTTTCCATGATTTTCAGCGGTAGAAGAAAAGAGTGTCGTTTTATTCGGTGATGAGGTGTCATTTGCTATGTGGGGTTCATTGGCACGAACCTGGGCTCCAATAGGAGAGCAACCCACAGTGAAAACATCAGGGATTCGAAAAGGGTTGAAAATGTTTGGTACGATCGAACTCGAAGGAGGGAGTTTTCAATACCGAGAATCATTGGCTTATGAGATAAAACCAAAGTCACTTAGACTTTTAAAAGAGGCTGGGCTGCCTCAAGAATTTTTAGCTATTCTTAAAAGCTTAAAAAATGAGAAATATCCAACACAGAAGCTTTTTATGGAAGCGATATATTCTATTGCCGACAACGTCTTAATCGAGAGTTATAAGCCAATGATATTACAACACGCTGAAACATCTGGGCGTTTTAATGGTGAAAGCTATGTTGAGTTTTTAACACAATTGCTGGCTTATTATAAAGGCAAGATTATTCTAATTGAAGATGGTGCCCCGTATCATGGAAGCGGTGTTATTAAGGAATTTAAGTTAGCTAATGTAGATCGTTTGACAGTAGAACGTCTCCCTGCGTTCTCGCCGGATTTTAATCCGATTGAGAAATTATGGAAAAATACGAAACGCGATTCGACTCATATGAAGTATTTTAAAACTTTTGAAGATCTTCATGATTCAGTTGTGCAAACTTTTAACACTTATATGCATGATGCCAGTAAAGTGATTTGTGTTATGCAAAAATTGCGGGAAGATTTCGTTGTTACCGCCTAAGTTTAAGCGCTCCAAATTTGGAAATTATTTATCTGAGAAACTATAGTTGTAGCATAGTTTCAATTTTACCATAAATAATTATTGGGAAACTTCAGCTAGGTTATAATATTCATTTTTATAATCGCGTAAAATCATGTCTTCTCCTAAAATTGCTCTAGTCGCCATTACCAAGCATGGCGCAAATCAAGTTGCACAACTTGCTGCAAAACTTCCCGATGCAGATATTCTAGTCGCCGATAAATTCCGTGAATTATTGCAGAATATTGATAATTCCAGTCACTTCTATAATGGACCTTTTCGCGAGCAAATTTCCGGCCTGTTTAGCAAATATGATCAAATTGTTTTTTTTGTGTCTCTGGGAGCAGTGGTACGCTTGGTCGCACCGTTTTTAAAATCAAAAGATGAAGACCCGGGCATTATTGTTGTTGATGATGCAGCTCAGTTTGTCATTCCGGTGTTATCGGGCCATGTTGGCGGCGCCAATGCCTGCGCTGAAATGCTGGCTGATTTACTGGCAGCCACTCCGGTATTAACCACCGCTTCAGATGTAGGCAAGACTATCCCTGTGGATATTTTAGGTCGTGAACTGGGCTGGCAAGTTGAAGCGCCAAAAATCAATATCACCCGTGTTTCTGCTCATGTTGTGAATGAAGAGCCGGTTGCATTTGTACAGGATGCTGGCAGCAAAAACTGGTGGACGCGTAGCAGCCCCTTACCGAAAAATATTCATTTATTCGACAGCTTTAATGATGTCGATTTAAATCAATTCAAAGCAGTATTATGGGTTACTAATCAGGAAATTACTGATGGCCTGTTGCAACAACTCAATGAAAGCCTTGTGGTCTACAGGGTTCCTGAATGAAGCTAATACAGCAGTCGTTTGATAGATAATGGTAAATCCAAAACATGACTCCAGCTCTACCCGTCAAATGCAATACAGTACTGTACTAGCTTTAGGTTTAGGCTGTGATAGGGGTACGTCATTAACTACCGTGGAAACAGCCATAACTAAAGCCCTGGATTCTGCCAATTTAAGACTTGAGAAAGTGGTGCAACTGGCCAGCATTGATAAAAAACAGGATGAAGTAGCGCTGTTAGATTTAGCTAAGAAACTTGTATTACCACTGCATTTTTACACAGCGGAACAGTTAGCAGCCGTCCCTGTTCCTAGCCCATCCGCAGTGGTAATGAAATATGTAGGCACGCCGTCGGTATCTGAAGCAGCAGCCATTTTAGCCGCAGATACCGACATGAGCGATTTACTAGTCGAAAAATACAAATACCGTGGCGCAGATGGAAAAAATGCCACAGTATCCATCGTAAGAATGAGAACAATGGCATGATCCTGTCAACCGCAGTTGATCGCTATAAATCACTGATTAGAATATAAAATGATTATTAATGCTTATCACCTATCAGGTGAAGATACCCCACTTCACAGTTTTGTGAATATATCAGCGCTCAACTGGAATTTCTAAGATGAACGGAAAAATTTATTTAGTCGGATTTGGCCCAGGCGCTGAAGAGCATATGTCATTCAAGGCCAAATCTGCCATCGCAGAATCCGATGTAGTCATTGGTTACACCACCTATATCAAGTTAGTCAAAGACTTGCTCGATGGCAAAGAGGTCATCAGAAAAGGCATGACCGAAGAAATCGACCGCTGTATCGAAGCCTATGAACAGGCAAAACTGGGTAAAACGATTGCCCTGATTTCTTCGGGAGACATCGGCGTATATGGCATGGCCGGGCCTACCTACGAAGTATTATTACAAGCCGGCTGGACACCCACTGATGATATTCAGGTAGAAATAGTCCCGGGAAGTACCGCACTTTCCGCCTGTGCATCGTTAGTGGGAGCACCATTAACGCATGACTTCTGCTCGATTTCCCTATCTGATCTATTAACGCCATGGCCAGTGATCGCCAGACGAATAGAAGCCGCAGGACACGCTGACTTCGTTATTGCTTTATATAATCCAAAAAGTGGCCGACGTACGCAGCAGATCGTTGAAGCGCAGAAAATATTATTACGTTATCGTCGCCCTGACACTCCGGTTGCCATTGTTAAATCTGCCTATCGACGTCGACAGGATATACAGCTGGTACGCCTGGATGAAATGTCTGATTGTGAAATAGGCATGCTAACCACCGTACTGATTGGTAACTCATCGACCTTTATCAAGCACGGCTTGATGATTACCCCGCGCGGATATGCCAATAAATACAGTAGTTTGACTGGCGCCGCAAAAGAAGGAGAAAAAGCAGGGATTTCCCTGACTATGGGGCTAGAAGGTTGGTATGCCTGTTTACGTCAGTATGTAGCAGATAATCCTGGGTTAACGCTGGAGAAAATAGCTGATTATTTTGGCGTAGTCGTAGGTGAAGTACTAAGTGCCATCGCCGCAGGTGAAAGCGCAGGTGAACATAAAGCCGCACGCATTCAAGCTGGCAAATTAAATGAAGTGGTTAGCGCCTGTGAAAGCTGGGGGCATTTACGTGGTATAGTGCGCGCAGAAGCGGGTGCAGTAACTGAGTTATTTCTCCGGGCAAAGGATTTTCAATTACGCGGTGACTGGTTAAATATTGAAACCGATGCATTCCATTGCCATATCAACTGGAGCAAAGTCAATGCTGCCTATCTGGCATGTCGTACAGATAAGTCCTATGGGGTGAACTTTATTGATAATAAAGGCCATCTAGTTTTCAGATTGTTACTAATGAAAGAGAATGGCGAATTTAGTGCCACAAAAATTAATGCCTATATGCAGACCTGGCAAGCGCTAATAGAGGAGCCAAACAATGACTGATAAAATTAAACCTAAAATGATGAATTATACTCGCCACCTGCTGGTCTGTGTAGGCGAGCGCTGCTCTGAAAACAGTGCAGGGCAAGCGCTGTACGATCAATTAAAAGATAAATTCAAGCAATCCGGTTTGAATGAAGGTGCATTGCGAGTCAAACGTAGCCGAGCCACCTGTTTTGGAACCTGCAAATCTGGGCCTCTTATTTGCGTACAACCGGATGGAGTCTGGTATTATGATGTTACCAGCGAAAAATTAGATCGCATTATCAAAGAACATCTGCTGGGTGGTGCGCCTGTTACCGACTACATTTATCACCAAGGGCCAGGCGCGACGATATAAAGCAACGAAGAACGAGGTTTATATGGCTAAACAAGAATATACCGGGGCTATCGCAGCCTGGAAAGATGATAGAGGCTTCGGTTTTATCCGTACCGAAAGTGACAATAAAGAAGACGATGTATTTATTCATATTTCATCACTCAATAATATGAGCCGACGTCCACGAGTCGGTGATATTATTCATTACGACTTAATCGAAGAAAACGGCAAAACCAAAGCCAGCAATGCAATTATCGAAGGTGTAGAGCCATTCCGCGATGCATCCGGTGGTTGCAATACCTTTTTAACAGTGCTGATTACGGCAATTATTGCCAGTGCCATTACCTACGGGGTGCTAACCAAAGTATTACAACCAGAAAATGACTGTAGCAATGGTTTAAGCATAGAACTTACGCAATGAACTACCTACAGGTTTTATCATCAGTGTTCCCCTATCAATTGAGGTCGTGAAACTAACCTCGCCACAAGAGAGCTCATAAAGCACTGTAAAGACATTCCTGTTATTATTGCGTTTTGAACTGCCCGAATGGTATACGAGCTGATACGAGATATTCTTGCCTGGAAAAATAATGGATTCACAAAACGATCTCGTTTTTGAGCCTGTTGCTTCCTTATCTCCAGAGCCTCGCTATATTTTTTATCCGATGGATGAATCAATTCTGGCAGTTGTGTTTTTGAAATCTCTTCAAACACGTGCATTAAATTATAGCTCATTGCAGTCAGGCGCATTTGATTTTCAAGTGAGCGGGTATTGGAAGACCAAGCTTTAGTTTCCTTGAAATTACTTTTAGTGTTATTGAATGTCTTTTCAATCGTCCATCGCTTGAAATACAGCATGGCAATGGTTCCAGGGTTAATAGTCATTGGCAAGGTTGTCACAAACCGGTGAAGTTTTCCGGTTTCTGGATCACGGTAATCCACCACGTTAAATTTGATGCCCTTGTTTTCGTACACACTGTATGCTTCAACCCCTGTATTGATCTCATGGCGGGAGTCAAAAGGGATAGACTCAACCAGAGTCGCAATTGAATTTTCTTTTAGCATTGAAATCATGTAATTAGCATGTCGTTTCTGCCGATCCCACCAGACAAAGTCGGTGACGGCTTTATCGTAGACATAGAGATGTTTCTGAGAGCTGTTATTTCCCTTGTTTTGCTTTTCAATATGATCTCGTAACACAGGTATTTCTTGATGCCTCTGAGTTCCGTTTGTCACCAGACAAAGAAATCTGAGCAACCCACTTCTGAGATTCAACGCGTAAATCCCCCCGGCCGCATAAACTTTCCCCTTGCTGTTTTTTTCAGTATGGCAGGCATGATCAATAAAATGTCCATCCGCTGCTTCTATGGTGTATTCGTCAAGTTCTGGGAATGCTTTAAGATAATCAATGCCTTGCGATAGCAGTGTTTCAGCGTGAAGATGATAGCTCTGCTGTTCAAATGCCTCAAGCATACTTGTTCGTCTATGCGACTTCAGTGATTTAAAATACGTTGAGTGGGGAAGCAGCTGGCCATAAATCTGTTCATTGGTTTGGAAGAAATGGCGACCACTATCGACTACACTGATACAGCGTAATAACCCAAGGCGAATAAAGTCGATATCCTTCAACTCTGGGCATGAACGAGACCACAAAGGATGACGCTCTGCTAACAGGGCACGTTCCATACTTTCATTGCAGTGTTGGTGAATATGTTCAGAGAGTGGTAGGTCTTTAAGCATGGGTGATATCCGTTTATGAGGTGATTAAAACGGAAATTTTTAGAAAATTTCTTCGGCAATTGCAAGCTTTATTTGAAATTATTTGTTGTTTTTTTACGGTGCCTACAGAGTGTCTATTTGCTGTTATAAGTGATTAAAATCAAAAAGATGGAAATATTCGAGTGGTGCTACATTCAGGTAGGTTATAGGCTGCTTTGTTTAGGTACTTCTTCTTTCAATGGGAACACTGATGGGTTTTATAGCAAAATCAATTAGGATTGAGGATTAAATAAAACCCGAATCCTGTAGGATGAGCTGAGGTACGAAGCGCATCACACAATGGTGCGCTTCGTACCTCAGCACACCCTACATAATATAGTTTCGGATATTAATAAATCCTGGTTCCTTAACAAGGGTGGGCATGGCTCACCCTTTCCCCTCACCTCGATACAACATGAATCTCTACTTTTCCCACGTTATTATTCCTATCACTCGATGTTCAAGTTTTTGATATTGAGAAGGTAAAATCAGGTATTCTGAGGTTGTTGTAATTTTATCGGTGTAATCCCATGTTAATGAATGCCCCAGCCACCTTTATCCAAAGCTATATTGACGATTTAAATGATGCGCTCAATCAGCTAAAACCCGGAGCCGCTTTGACACGGATTCAAGCCGCTTGGTTGGGCACTTGTTTAACGGGCATACTGCTAATGAACTCTGTTTGCTGGGCTAAGTTTGAGCGAGCAAGCCTTGGAGATTGCAAAGTAGCCGCATTATCCTGGGTGTTTCGTAAAGCAAGTATACCCTGGGACTGGTTGCTACGGGTGAGTGTGGTCTTAATTTTAAAACGTTATGGCATTACTGAAGGTGTGTTGGCCTTTGATGAATCAGACCGAGCACGATCTAAGTCTACAAAACGTATTTATAAGGTTCACAAGCAGAAACACAAAGGCTCCGGCGGGTATGTTAATGGACAAACGATAGTATTATTGCTGCTAGTTACCTCATCCATTACAGTGCCTGTCGGTTTTTTCTTTTATATGCCGGATCCAGCCTTAAAGCAGTGGGATAAAGAAGATAAACGGTTGAAAAAGAGCGGTATAGCAAAAAAAGATCGGCCTATTAAGCCTGAACGTGACAGTGCCTACCCGACCAAAACAGAGATTGCATTAGGCTTATTAAAAGAGTTTAAAGTTGCGCATAGCCTGATTAAAATTGTAACTACTCAGCGTACGCTTAAAATCAGGGAAACGGAGCCTAAGCGGAGTGATGATTTTTAGTCTCTGGTAGGCGACAGGGCAATTCGCTGATCCGAAGTGCGCTAGTAGCGCGCGAGGGAGGCAAGAATTGCATTCCGAATAGCCGTCCAGCCATTTGAGGTAGACTTAACTGAGCAGGGTTTTGTGCGTAGTTGAGTAGTTGAGACGGACGCAGGGCGACCAGGGCATCTCCCATTCGCTGCGTAGGCGAATGAATGTTGGTGACAGGAGTCCCAGAATGTTGTGAGGTAGCATGGCGCGCCTGAATAATTAAAAAAGTTCTTGACAGGGTTTTAGTCTGGTTTTTGTGATTTTTAGTAAACTGCCCAACAGTCGATTAATCCACGCTTTATTGCTTCTATCGCTATAGTCATCACAAAATGTCCCCTTAAACATCTACGACCTCGAAGAACTTTTTTATTCGCCTTACAATCGCTTAAAACAAGGAAAATTCGGGATTTAAAACCCATGAGATAATAAGCCTGTCCTTAAAGCAATACAGGTTACCCTTTGAAAATAGACTTCATCGATGTTGATTCCGCAATCAGTCATGCCAAACAGTTACTTGAAACTGAGCGTGATATATCGCCTGCGCTAAAATCAGCACTGGAAGTGATTCTATTATTAGTCACGGTATTACTCAATCGAGTGACACTGAACAGCAAAAATAGCAGTAAACCACCTGCAAGTGATCCCAAACGTAAAAAAGGGAATCGAAAAAAATCAGATAAGCCTTCTGGCGGACAAAAATCGCATGTCGGCACGACACTTCAAAAAATAGATGACCCGGATGAAATCGAGATCATTACCATTGATCGCCGTACCTTGCCAAAAGGGCGATACACGGCAGATGGCTTTGAAACACGCCAGGTATTCGATATTGATATCTCAAGGGTAGTGACAGAATACCAGGCGCAACGGTTGATAAATGGAAAAGGTCAGTGTTTTATCGCTCCTTTTCCAGATGAGGTTACTAAGGCTGCGCAATATGGTAATGGGATAAAAGCCCATGTGGTTTATCTTTCGCAATATCAGTTATTGCCCTACAACCGAATACAGGAGTATTTCGCTGATCAATTAGGTATGCCGATTAGTGAAGGTTCTATCTATAATTTCAATGAACTGGCCTATGAGAAGTTGGCTGGGTTTGAAACTATCAGTAAAGAACACTTAGTCGAATCAGCGTGCATTCATGCGGATGAAACAGGCATTAATATTAATGGTAAGCGCCATTGGCTACATGGGGCCTCCAATGTTCAGTGGACACACTTCTTTCCCCATGCCAAACGTGGCACAGAGGCAATGAATGACATTGGTATTTTACCCCATTTTCATGGGATTTTATGTCATGATCATTGGAAGCCCTACTATAAATATGATTGTACTCATTCGCTTTGTAATGCACATCATTTGAGGGAATTAACGCGCGCCTAGGAGCAGGATAAACAGGAGTGGGCGCTTGAAATGAAACGACTACTTGAAAAAATGAATGATGCCGTCAATGAAGCAGGTGGCATGCTACTACATAAAGAAGCAGAAAAATGGAAGGTACAATACAGAGAATTACTTGGCAAAGCGGAGATCGAATGCCCACCACCCGATAAGCCTAAAGAAGTAAAACGGGAGCGAATAAAACGCAGTAAAGCTAGAAACTTACTGGAAAGGCTGATTAATTATGAAGAGGATGTCTTGCGCTTCATGACAAATACCTGGGTGCCATTTACCAATAATGCCGCAGAAAATTCGATTCGGATGACCAAGGTTCAACAGAAAATATCCGGCTGCTTTCGTAGTACCAAGGGTGCAGAGATATTTTGTCGTGTCAGAGGGTATTTATCAACGTGCCGTAAACAAGGTCTAAGTGCAACTCAGGCAATGACCTTGGTCTTTGAGGGAAAGTTACCTGAATTTGCTTTATAATTTCATTGAACTACTCAGCTTCGCTGAGTAGTTACTTAAAATTAAAGGCGTACTGGCTGATGCGCTGTATGGTGAAAAGCCTTTATGGACGAAGCCGCTAAAGAATCTGGAGGCTCGCAGGTGATTAGCCAATTAAGTAAAAACCAAAATATTGAATATAGAGGTAGAATAAGGTCAGTCGAGAGCTACTTTAATTCGATTAACAAAGGCATTGATCAGATAATACGTGTACGTGGCGGAAAAGAGATTAAAGTGACTGTCAGCAGTGCACGATTAAAGGTGAGTTCTCACAGTAAAAAACGCTTTGTCATTGCCTTAAAATATGACGGTGAAAACGACTATCGCTATTTAGTGGCGACAGACCTGACTTGGCGCACACAAGATATTATTCAAGCCTATACGTTGAGATGGCTGATTGAGGTTTTCTTTGAGGACTGGAAGCTTTATGAAGGATGGGGGCGTGAGGCCAAACAATTAGATGAAGAGGGATCAAGCCGTGGCCTGATTCTGAGTCTTTTGTTTGACCATTGCCTTCTCCTTCACCCAGAGCAAATAGCCCGCATTGAAAGCAAACTACCTGCGTATACCGTAGGAAGCTTACAGCGCAAGTCTCAAATGGATGTACTGCTTGAGTTCATCACGTCATTGCTAGAGTTTCCAGATCCTGGTGATAAGCTGAAAGAGTTAGGTGAATTAATAAAGGATGTGTTTCAACTGATGCCATCAGGAAAACATATGATTGGCAGAGATTTAGGGCGCTTAGCCCATCTTCGTCACTATTGATGATGTAGTTGTTATAAATCAATTGGTTGAAATTTTAAAAAGTAGCCAGTTGGCACTACAGATTTTGTGTTTTTGTATAAAACGTTGGATTTTTTAGAGTATTTTTGTCGCATGTAAATTACACTCAAATAATGATGATTTTTTTGACAAAAGTCAATGAATTTATCGACAAAAATAATATAAATGGCACTACAAAACTTTCAAAAAAAACACCATTGATTTTAAAGAGAATTTTTCGACAAAAAATCGCTTAAACCGATGAATCAATGGCTTAGAAAGATGAAAGTGACGAAGATGGGTTAGGGCCAACAGCATCATTAAAGTATTGTTCTGCTGGGTGAAGGTAAGAGTTTGATGGCAATGGGATGGAAAAACTTGAACATCGAGTATCAGCTCGTATACCATTCGAGCAGTTCAAAACGCAATAATAACAGGAATGTCTTTACAGTGCTTTATGAGCTCTCTTGTGGCGAGGTTAGTTTCACGGCCTCAATTGATAGGGGAACACTGATGATTTGGGTAGCTTGTGGCCGAATACTATCGGCAGTGGTGATCAAACGCTGCTCTGGGCTCTACAACACACAGGTGCGATCAGCCTGCTGATTTTATTGTTTTTTATGCGTATCGGCACCACGATACTTAGCTACAGCTCTGGCGCTCCCGGAGGTATTTTTGCGCCGATGCTGGCATTAGGTACGCTGCTTGAAATCTGGTACGGGCATTATGTCAATGTCTATTTCCCCGGGCTCGATTTACAACCGGGGTTGTTTGCAATTGCAGGCATGGGTGCGCTATTTTCTGCAACCGTCAGAGCGCCGCTCACCGGCATTGCCTTAAGCATAGAGTTAACCAATAACTACTCGCTCATTTTGCCGTTAATACTAACCGTCGCTACCGCCACCGTGACTGCGGAATTATTAGGCGGCAAGCCGATTTACAGTATTTTATTGCAGCGTACGCTTAAACCTAAAAACCGCAGTTGACCGCCCAAACACCATAAATGACTGAATGTCAAATACAATGAATGTAAATACTTATCACCTGCTGAGTGAATATACCTCGCTTCACGGTTTTGTGAATAAATCTGAGAACAAAATACTGCGTTACAGCTCTTGCCAAGGGCTACAGCCATTGCCTGCGAGCTGTGCCTTGTCTTTCGCACTCAGATTCTCCACAAAATCCGCGCTCAACTGCGGTTTCTAGGTTATAAAATCAGCAGGATAGCAATATGTCTCAAGAACGCGCAGAGTGTGGAAACTTACCTAAGTTATTGCAGCAATTAGGTGCGGATCTGGATCAGTATCTGCGCTTTGAGCATCACGATGCCATGAGCAATGAATACAGCTGGAAAGCAGCTCTAGGTGGATCTTTACCACAGCAAGGAATAGCTTGCGAGCAATTGCTTGAAATCATGGGTAAGCACTTGATTCCCAATGGCTCTCAAGTCCCAAAACCGGGCTGCACTTCTTTTATTACGACTGGTGCCACCTCAATAGGCGTACTAGCCAGTTTGAGTGGAACAGTTGCAGCACCACAACGTGTAGGCCTGACCGCATTTAACTACCTTGAAGATCTATCCCTGCAATGGATGGCAGAGATGTTTGAGCTGCCATCTGCAATGAAAGGTATCTATAGTAGTGGAGGCTCAGTAGCTAATTTAGTCGCTCTGGGAGCTGCCAGGCAGTGGGCATTTGAACAGCTGGGCATTAATGTAGCTGAAGATGGTATACCAAGAGCTTGCCGGGTTTATGTCAGTAGCGCATGTCATCGCACCATACATCGCGCAGCAGCAGTATTGGGCATGGGACGATCTGCTCTAGTGACCATTGCTACTGATAAAAACGGACGCTTATCCCCACAGGCATTACGTCAGCAACTACAAGCCGATATTAACAAGGGATTTGTATCCGTTGCAGTGGTCGCCAGTGCAGGAACAACAGATACTGGTGCAATTGACCCCTTGTGCGAAATTGGCGAGATTGCGGCAGATTATCAAACCTGGTTTCATATCGATGGTGCCTATGGCTTACCCGGCATCCTCGATCCTCGTATTCGGCATTTATACGACGGTTTATCACTCGCTGATTCGGTGATTGTTGACCCACACAAATGGCTAGGCGCTCCTGTGGGCATAGGTGCAACTTATGTGCGTGACCGGAGCATTTTATATCGCGCCTTTAGCCAGGGAGCTGCGGATTATCTTGAAGGTGCTTGCCATGACGATAATATTCAAAACTCCATGCACAGTATGGGCGTACCCTACCATGATTTTGGCGTAGAGCTATCTGCACCGTCGCGCGGTGCAGTAGTCTGGGCGCTTATTCGCGAAATCGGTAAAGTAGGGATGCAGGAACGTATTTGTCGTCACAATGATATGGCGCAGCTTGTGGCAGATCTGGCTCACAAACACCCTGATCTGGAAGTGGTACAAGAGCCTACATTATCAATTTGTTGCTTTCGTTATATCAGCCCTCACATGCCAGACCTTAACGCCCTGAATAAGCAGATCCACCGCCAGTTAGTCCAAGAAGGGAACTGCATTCCCAGTACCACTATAATAAATGGCATATTAGTGATTCGTCCCTGTTTTGTCGGGGCTAGAACCACAGAAAAACATGCAAGAGAATTGGTAGATGCTGTTGTAAAAGCAGGCAATAAGCTGCTAGCAAATACAAGTAGCTGTTAATGCTATGCTACGCGTGGCTATGCGAAGTATAGTAAATAACATATTCCTTTTACACAATCAGGACTCCAAAAACTTTATTATGCAATGTATTTACGACGCCAGCGACCTGATTGAAGCGCATATTGTCAAAGGTATGCTTGAACAGCAAAATATTGACTTCTATATCGGTGGCTATTATTTACAAGGTGGTATCGGTGAATTACCGGCTTCCGGCAATGTATCTTTATGGGTTGCCGATGAAAAAATTGTGCAGGCTTATGAAATCATAAAGGCATATGATAGCAATTCTTTTATCAATAGCTGATTTAACCTAGAAGCCGGATATATACTTCGCGCGGTCACGGATGCGGAATTTATAGTGCACTGATTTTTGTCGAGAGCAAGGCGCTAAAATAGGCGCATAGCTGGCTACGCAACTTATGTGGACTCCCCCGTGTCACTCGATGTTCAAGTTTTTGATATTGAGAAGGTAAAATCAGGTATTCTGAGGTTGTTGTAATTTTATCGGTGTAAGCCCATGTTAATGAATGCCCCAGCCACCTTTATCCAAAGCTATATTGACGATTTAAATGATGCGCTCAATCAGCTAAAACCCGGAGCCGCTTTGACACGGATTCAAGCCGTTTGGTTGGGCACTTGTTTAACGGGCATACTGCTAATGAACTCTGTTTGCTGGGCTAAGTTTGAGCGAGCAAGCCTTGGAGATTGCAAAGTAGCCGCATTATCCTGGGTGTTTCGTAAAGCAAGTATACCCTGGGACTGGTTGCTACGGGTGAGTGTGGTCTTAATTTTAAAACGTTATGGCATTACTGAAGGTGTGTTGGCCTTTGATGAATCAGACCGAGCACGATCTAAGCCTACAAAACGTATTTATAAGGTTTACAAGCAGAAACACAAAGGCTCCCGCGGGTATGTTAATGGACAAACGATAGTATTATTGCTGCTAGTTACCTCATCCATTACAGTGCCTGTCGGTTTTTTCTTTTATATGCCGGATCCAGCCTTAAAGCAGTGGGATAAAGAAGATAAACGGTTGAAAAAGAGCGGTATAGCAAAAAAAGATCGGCCTATTAAGCCTGAACGTGACAGTGCCTACCCGACCAAAACAGAGATTGCATTAGGCTTATTAAAAGAGTTTAAAGTTGCGCATAGCCTTATTAAAATTAAAGGCGTACTGGCTGATGCGCTGTATGGTGAAAAAGCCTTTATGGACGAAGCCGCTAAAGAATCTGGAGGCTCGCAGGTGATTAGCCAATTACGTAAAAACCAAAATATTGAATATAGAGCATCAGTGTTCCCATTGAAAGAAGAAGTACCTAAACAAAGCAGCCTATAACCTACCTGAAGGTAGCACCACTCGAATATTTTCATCTTTTTGATTTTAATCACATCATAAACGGATATCACCCATGCTTAAAGACCTACCACTCTCTGAACATATTCACCAACACTGCAATGAAAGTATGGAACGTGCCCTGTTAGCAGAGCGTCATCCTTTGTGGGCTCGTTCATGCCCAGAGTTGAAGGATATCGACTTTATTCGCCTTGGGTTATTACGCTGTATCAGTGTAGTCGATAGTGGTCGTCATTTCCTCCAAACCAATGAACAGATTTATGGCCAGCTGCTTCCCCACTCAACGTATTTTAAATCACTGAAGTCGCATAGACGAACAAGTATGCTTGAGGCATTTGAACAGCAGAGCTATCATCTTCACGCTGAAACACTGCTATCGCAAGGCATTGATTATCTTAAAGAATTCCCGGAACTTGACGAATACACCATAGAAGCAGCGGATGGACATTTTATTGATCATGCCTGCCATACTGAAAAAAAACAGCAAGGGGAAAGTTTATGCGGCCGGGGGGATTTACGCGTTGAATCTCAGAAGTGGTTTGCTCAGATTTCTTTGTCTGGTGACAAGCGGAACTCAGAGACATCAAGAAATACCTGTGTTACGAGATCATATTGAAAAGCAAAACAAGGGAAATAACAGCTCTCAGAAACATCTCTATGTCTACGATAAAGCCGTCACCGACTTTATCTGGTGGGATCGGCAGAAACGACATGCTAATTACATGATTTCAATGCTAAAAGAAAATTCAATTGCGACTCTGGTTGAGTCTATCCCTTTTGACTCCCAGCATGAGATCAATACAGGAGTTGAAGCATACAGTGTGTACGAAAACAAGGGCATCAAATTTAACGTGGTGGATTTCCGTGGTCCAGAAACCGGAAAACTTCACCGGTTTGTGACAACCTTGCCAATGACTATTAACCCTGGAACCATTGCCATGCTGTATTTCAAGCGATGGACGATTGAAAAGACATTCAATAACACTAAAAGTAATTTCAAGGAAACTAAAGCTTGGTCTTCCAATACCCGCTCACTTGAAAATCAAATGCGCCTGACTGCAATGAGCTATAATTTAATGCGCGTGTTTGAAGAGATTTCAAAAACACAACCGCCAGAATTGATTCATCCATCGGATAAAAAATATAGCGAGGCTCTGGAGATTAGGCAGCAACAGGCGCAAAAAAGAGATCGTTTTGTGAATCCATTATTTTTCCAGGCAAGAATATCTCGTATCAGCTCGTATACCATTCGAGCAGTTCAAAACGCAATAATAACAGGAATGTCTTTACAGTGCTTTATGAGCTCTCTTGTGGCGAGGTTAGTTTCACGGCCTCAATTGATAGGGGAACACTGATGATATAGAGGTAGAATAAGGTCAGTCGAGAGCTACTTTAATTCGATTAACAAAGGCATTGATCAGATAATACGTGTACGTGGCGGCAAAGAGATTAAAGTGACTGTCAGCAGTGCACAATTAAAGGTGAGTTCTCACAGTAAAAAACGCTTTGTCATTGCCTTAAAATATGACGGTGAAAACTACTATCGCTATTTAGTGGCGACAGACCTGACTTGGCGCACACAAGATATTATTCAAGCCTATACGTTGAGATGGCTGATTAAGGTTTTCTTTGAGGACTGGAAGCTTTATGAAGGATGGGGGCGTGAAGCCAAACAATTACAGGCGCGCCATGCTACCTCACGAAATTCCGGGACTCCTGTCGCCGTAATTCGTTCACCTACGCAGCGAATAGGAGATGCTCCAGCCGCCCTGCGTCCGCCACAGACTGAGCACAAAGCAGCTCAGTCATGGCTACCTCAAATGGCTCTACGGCTATTCGGGATAAAATTTTAGCCTCCCTCGCGCGCTATCGCGCACTTCGGATTGGCAAATTTCCCTGCGCCTTCTGGAGACTATCAGCCCGTCCGGGGCTGACAGCGGATGAAGAGGGATCAAGCCTTGGCCTGGTTCTGAGTCTTTTGTTTGACCATTGCCTTCTCCTTCACCCAGAGCAAATAGCCCGCATTGAAAGCAAACTACCTGCGTATACCGTAGGTAGCTTACAGCGCAAGTCTCAAATGGATGTACTGCTTGAGTTCATCACGTCATTGCTAGAGTTTCCAGATCCTGGTGATAAGCTGAAAGAGTTAGGTGAATTAATAAAGGATGTGTTTCAACTGATGCCATCAGGAAGACATATGATTGGCAGAGATTTAGGGCGCTTAGGGCCAACAGCATCATTAAAGTATTGTTCTGCTGGGTGAAGGTAAGAGTTTGATGGCAATGGGATGGAAAAACTTGAACATCGAGTGTCAACAATAAATTTCTTTAATTAATTAATTAAAGAAATAAATACGAACTTATGTACGAGCTCTAATAGAGTAGCTAACCCTGGCTCTATGATATTTACGCGGACATGTTTTCGAATCTGTTTCACGAGCTCGAATCTCTCTGTTGCTTACTGATTTAACATGCTGATTTTTATCTTCGATTATGCATTTTTATTGTTAGAACTCTTTTTTAAGCAGGAAGAAGCTCTGCTTTATATTCTGTTCCTTTGTTTTGCTTTTCAATATGATCTCGTAACACAGGTATTTCTTGATGCCTCTGAGTTCCGTTTGTCACCAGACAAAGAAATCTGAGCAACCCACTTCTGAGATTCAACGCGTAAATCCCCCCGGCCGCATAAACTTTCCCCTTGCTGTTTTTTTCAGTATGGCAGGTATGATCAATAAAATGTCCATCCGCTGCTTCTATGGTGTATTCGTCAAGTTCCGGGAATGCTTTAAGATAATCAATGTCTTGCGATAGCAGTGTTTCAGAGTGAAGATGATAGCTCTGCTGTTCAATGCCTCAAGCATACTTGTTCGTCTATGCGACTTCAGTGATTTAAAATACGTTGAGTGGGGAAGCCGCTGGCCATAAATCTGTTCATTGGTTTGGAGGAAATGGCGACCACTATCGACTACACTGATACAGCGTAATAACCCAAAGCGAATAAAGTCGATATCCTTCAACTCTGGGCATGAACGAGCCCACAAAGGATGACGCTCTGCTAACAGGGCACGTTCCATACTTTCATTGCAGTGTTGGTGAATATGTTCAGAGAGTGGTAGGTCTTTAAGCATGGGTGATATCCGTTTATGAGGTGATTAAAACGGAAATTCTTAGAAGAATTTTTTCGGCAAATGCAAGCTTTATTTGAAATTATTTGTTGTTTTTTACGGTGCCTACAGAGTGTCTATTTGCTGTTATAAGTGATTAAAATCAAAAAGATGGAAATATTCGAGTGGTGCTACCTTCAGGTAGGTTATAGGCTGCTTTGTTTAGGTACTGAAGTTTCCCAATTATTGAGTAGCTGAAATACACCAGCATTGTGTATTTCAGCTACTCAATAATTGGGAAACTTCAGTATTTAAACTCGGCTACTCGAATTACCCAGTCACCAGAGTGTTAACCAGCACATCCTGATAATAGCGTATCCGGTCTATATATTTGACTGGCTCGGTGCCTCGGGTATAGCCGTACTCCAGTTTTTTGTAATATTTTTTTTGACTTAATAAGGGAAAAACTTCTTTTAGGTCATGCCAGGTACTGGGACTTTTACCTAAGTCCCTGGCCAGTTTTCGGGCATCGAGTAAATGGCCAAAGCCAATATTGTATGCCGCTAGAGCAAACCAGATACGATCTTCTGCAACCACATCCTCAGGGACTCTTTTGCGCATCTGATTTAGATATTTTGCCCCACCTTTTATACTTTGCCGGGGGTTATTGCGATTTTTTACACCCATAGCCTTAGCGGTACTCTGGGTCAGCATCATCAGCCCTCTAACACCTGTATGGCTACGTGCTCCTGCATTCCAGTGAGACTCCTGATACGCCTGTGCCGCCAGTAAAGTCCAGGGAATCTGGTATTGTTCTGCTACTTCTCTAAAGGCAGTTTCATATTTGGGGAGTCGCGACTTAATCCGCTTTAAATAGATATGATTATTATAAAAATCAAATATATCTACATAGCCATAATAGCGTTCATTGATGATACTCAAAGTTGAATTGCTTTCTATTTGCAGAAACCAGTCAGTGACATATTGTTTAAACGCAGCAGAATCCGGAGGCAGCACCCACGCCAGGCTCTGCTGCTCCGAGAATGGAAAAGCTTCTTCCAAGTCAGGGTAATAACGGTGGTTCAAAGAAAAAATATTGGAATCCACTATAGTACAATCTACTTCCTTTTTAACCAGTTTTTCCAACACTTGCTCGGTAGATAGCTTGCTAGTAGCTTGCCATTTTAATTCAGGATATTCTTTTTGCTGCTCTTGCAAGGCTTCCTGATAGCTGCTTTGCGCAATAATCAAAATAGACTTGCCAAGTAAATCATCTATGTTTTTAGGTAACTTTGATTTGCGATGGCAAACCACTTGCTGTTGCACTGTTTTATAATCAGGACCAAAAAGATACTGCTGTTCACGCGCACTGGTGCGAGTCAAACCTGCCGCAACGACATGCCCTTCACCATTGTTAATAGCACTCAACATTTCTTCAATATTATCTGCTACCTTATATTCCACATCGATATTCAGTGAGTCAGCTAGCGCTTTAGTCAAATCATATTCAAATCCCATAGGGGTATCATTCTCGCGAAGGTAATAGGTCGTTGATGTGTTCAGCGTCAAGGCGATTAATTTACCCTGTCGGCGTATATCCTTCATCACCGGGTCAGTTTCGCTACAACTGCCCAGCAGAAGCCCGTAGAATATAAAAAACAGCAGGAGCCTATAGAGTCTGAAGGTCATTTTTCTATGTTTATGTTGCTGAATAAATCTCTAATACCGAAACATTTTGCGCATACTTGAATGATAATAGCAAAGATTGTTTATAATGTTTGTTCAAACTTAATTTATGCACAGCTAAAATGAAAAAAACGCTTCCAGTTGGCCCTATCATGATTGATATTTCGGGCACGATGCTCAGCCCATATGATATAGAAAAGATTACTCATCCGAATACAGGGGGTGTCATTTTATTTACCCGAAACTATGCCGAACCCAGACAAGTAGCCGAACTATGTAAACAGATCAAAGCGGCCAGAAACGGCCCGATTCTCATTGCTGTTGATCAGGAAGGTGGCCGGGTACAGCGCTTTCAAAATGGCTTTACTCGCCTGCCCCCTGTTGCTGCTTTTACCGAAAATCCTGAATTATCCGAAGAAGCAGGCTGGTTGATGGCAGCTGAATTGCTGGTTCTAGGTGTAGACTTTAGCTTTGCACCGGTACTGGATATAGATTGCGGCGTTAGCCAGATTATTGCTAACCGCTCTTTTTCACCAGATCCCGAACTGACTTGCCAGCTCGCCAGTAGTTTTACAAAAGGAATGCGAAGTGCGGGCATGGCTGCAACGGGAAAGCATTTTCCTGGACATGGCGCAGTTGCTCTGGATTCTCACCTGACTTTACCGATTGATAAGCGGGACTTAGACACTATAAACAGTAAAGATATCCTGCCTTTTAAGCAGTTAATTAACGAAGGACTGGAAGGCATTATGCCTGCCCATGTGGTTTACCCCGCTATTGATGAGCTGCCTGCCGGATTTTCTGCAATCTGGATAAACGAGATTTTACGCAAGCAACTTAGCTTTAATGGTGCTGTGTTTAGCGATGACCTGAGCATGGAAGGCGCTGCCTGCGTCGGTGATTTCGATGAGCGCGCCAAACTTGCACGTCAAGCTGGTTGCGATATGATTCTGGTCTGCAATAACGAATCCGCAGCCGAACAGGTACTGGAATCCACGCCGATTGAACATAATGCTATACGTGATCAGCGCCTACTAGCGATGTTAGGAAAGAGTAGCCTTACTGCCCAAGAGCTTAAGCAAAGCAGCCGATGGAAAACAGCGAGTCAACAGTTAACCCAACTATCGAGTGCTTATGCTTAATGAAATAATGCAAGTACAAAAAACTGCCCGCTTATTACATCCGTTTAATGAAGTAGAAAGCGCCATAGACGCGATGGCAGAAAAAATCAACTCGTGCCTGGCTGATACGAATCCAGTCATACTGTGTGTTATGAATGGCGGTATCATAATAACAGGAAAGCTAATCACCCGGCTAACCTTCCCTTTAACTCTCGATGCTATTAATGTTAGCCGTTATGGCCGGCAAACTACTGGTAGTGATTTAAACTGGTTACACAAGCCGGTAAGTTCTCTGCAAGATCGAACCGTGCTTATTGTTGATGATATTCTTGATGAAGGTATTACTCTCAATGCTATTTATCAGTATTGTCAGGAACAAGGTGCAAACCAGATTTTTGGTGCGGTATTGGTCGAAAAACAGCTAAATAAAATCAAACCCATACAAGCTGACTTTATAGGCTTATCCGTAGCTAACCACTATTTATACGGCTATGGAATGGACTATAAGGGCTATTTGCGTAATGCAGCGGGGATCTATGCCTGTACTGAGCTGTAACAACAAACCTCTGTAGGGCGTGGCTTTAGCCCGCCTTTGGGTGTTTGCACTGGCGGGCTAAAGCCGCGCCCTACAATAATAGCTAAAACAACTGTCTACTGATGCGCACATTTATTGCCTAACCTATATTTATAAAATGAAAACAACTGCAATTATCGGTGGCTCAGGCCTGACGAAAATGGGATCGTTAAAAATTATCGAGCAAACCCATCAGCAGACACCATACGGTTTGCCTTCGTCTGCCTGCACCATAGGCGAGCTTTGTGGGCAAACAATCATTTTCCTGGCACGTCATGGCGACCCGCACACTATTGCGCCACATAAAGTTAACTATCGAGCGAATCTCTGGGCATTAAAACAAGCTGGCGCCGAGCAGATTATTGCTGTTGCGGCAGTTGGGGGGATTACGCCAGAAATGCAACCTGCGCGTATCGCTATTCCGGAGCAAATCATTGATTATAGTTATGACCGGGAGCATACCTATTTTGCTGCTGAACTGGAGCCAGTCAATCATATTGACTTTAGCTACCCTTACGACGAAAATCTACGCCAGCAACTAATTAACAGCGCAACGGCATTGCAACTCAATATTCAGCCCAATGGAGTGTATGGCTGTACGCAGGGGCCCAGACTGGAAACAGCAGCTGAAATCACGCGCTTGCAACGAGATGGCTGTGATTTAGTAGGTATGACCGGTATGCCGGAGGCCGCACTTGCCAGAGAACTGGAAATTCCTTATGCTTGTATTGCTGTGGTTGCCAATTGGGCAGCAGGTAAATCCTCAGGTGAAATTAGCATGCCAGAGATCATTAAAAACCTTGAGCAAGGCATGACGGATACCGAACAACTTTTACAACAGTTTTTCATACACGCATCTATACAGGGCTCTACAGATGACTAATAGCATGACTGCTTTTGCGAATAGCGAAATGGACTTTGAAAACCTGACGATAAACTGTGAGTTACGCTCGGTCAATCACCGCTATTGTGATATTAATATAAAAGTACCGGAGCGCTTCCGCTTTGCCGAAGCAAATATCCGCCACAACATGAGCGACAAACTAAAGCGCGGTAAGATCGAATGTAGCCTGAGCTATAAAAAACACAGCCTGGCACAGCAACAGCTTACGCTAGATATGGATGCAGTCTCGGCATTACTTTCCACCACCCAGAGTATTGAGCAACAAATGGAAAATCCTCAGGCTTTTTCAGCACTTGAAGTGCTGGCCTTTCCCGGCATACAAATTGAGAAGCAAAGCGATAAGACGGCTCTATTGCAGGTATTAATGCAGCTATTAGCAACCGCTATTGAGAATTTATTACAGGCACGCCAACGTGAAGGCGCTCAACTTAGCCAGCTAATTTCCAGTCGCTGTGTAAAAATGCAACAACTGGTTAGTCAGGCACAAAATCGCATACCCCTGGTTTTAGAGCATTTACGCACTAAATTCAGACACCATATTGCTGAATTAGTGGGCGAACCAAATAACGACCGGATAGAACAGGAAATGGTGCTACTTACCCAAAAACTGGATGTGGACGAAGAACTGGACAGACTCAATACACATATCGTTGAAGTGTTGCGCGTTTTAGAACAAAATGAGCCCATAGGTCGCCGCCTTGATTTCTTAATGCAGGAAATGAATAGAGAAGCCAATACCCTGGGTTCAAAATCAGCAGACAAAGAAATGACCGCGATTTCTATCGAGTTTAAAGTGCTGATCGAACAAATGCGCGAGCAAGTACAGAATATTGAATAAAGGTAGCAACATGAACAAAGGCAAGCTCTATATCATCTCAGCGCCATCGGGTGCAGGTAAAACCAGTTTAATCAAGAAACTTGTCCCCAACCTGGAAAATGTTGTAGTCTCAGTTTCCCATACTACACGCGCCCAGCGATCAGGTGAAACTGAAGGTATTGATTATTTTTTTACCTCAGTGAGCAACTTTAAAGAAATGATTAGTCAAGCTGATTTTCTTGAATACGCCCAGGTTTTTGATAATTATTACGGCACAGCACAAAGCTCAGTCGAGCGTAGCCTAAACAGCGGTAAAGATGTAATTTTAGAGATAGACTGGCAGGGTGCCGCACAAATCAGGCGCTTACTTGAAGGCACCATCAGTATCTTTATTCTACCACCATCCACTGAAGTATTACGCCAGCGCCTGCAAGAGAGAGGCCAGGACAGTCCCGAAATTATTGACCGCCGCATGCAGGCAGCAAAAACCGAAATAAGCCATTATGCGGAATACGATTATCTTATTGTTAACGATGACTTTAATACCGCATTGACAGAACTCAAGTCAATTATTCTTGCTAGACGTCTAGGCATAGCGCTACAGCAAAATCAGTTAAAAGCATTATTAGTCGGTTTATTAGCTTACTGAAGTTTCTTGGTTTTTAAAGCATAAGAATATCAGCTAATGCTTATTTTTCTGAAATATTAGATATTACTAATATTAATGGCATTCCGTTGACTAAAAGCCTTGAATTCCTTTTAAAAACAACAGGTTAATCGTGAATGAGGCCTAGTTTTACTGTATAACGAAAGTTTATAACACTCGATGTTCAAGTTTTTGATATTGAGAAGGTAAAATCAGGTATTCTGAGGTTGTTGTAATTTTATCGGTGTAAGCCCATGTTAATGAATGCCTCAGCCACCTTTATCCAAAGCTATATTGACGATTTAAATGATGCGCTCAATCAGCTAAAACCCGGAGCCGCTTTGACACGGATTCAAGCCGCTTGGTTGGGCACTTGTTTAACGTGCATACTGCTAATGAACTCTGTTTGCTGGGCTAAGTTTGAGCGAGCAAGCCTTGGAGATTGCAAAGTAGCCGCATTATCCTGGGTGTTTCGTAAAGCAAGTATACCCTGGGACTGGTTGCTACGGGTGAGTGTGGTCTTAATTTTAAAACGTTATGGCATTACTGAAGCTGAAGTTTCCCAATTATTGAGTAGCTGAAATACACAATGCTGGTGTATCGAGGTTTATTTTAGGTGGTTTTGCCATGTTTATACTCGATGTTCAAGTTTTTCCATCCCATTGCCATCAAACTCTTACCTTCACCCAGCAGAACAATACTTTAATGATGCTGTTGGCCCTAACCCATCTTCGTCACTTTCATCTTTCTAAGCCATTGATTCATCGGTTTAAGCGATTTTTTGTCGAAAAATTCTCTTTAAAATCAATGGTGTTTTTTTTGAAAGTTTTGTAGTGCCATTTATATTATTTTTGTCGATAAATTCATTGACTTTTGTCAAAAAAATCATCATTATTTGAGTGTAATTTACATGCGACAAAAATACTCTAAAAAATCCAACGTTTTATACAAAAACACAAAATCTGTAGTGCCAACTGGCTACTTTTTAAAATTTCAACCAATTGATTTATAACAACTACATCATCAATAGTGACGAAGATGGGCTAAGCGCACTAATTTTTTGTGCTTTGGCAATCATGGTTTTCTTTTATCCCGCAACTATCAATAATTTTGGTGAGACTTATAAACAGAGTTATGTTACTCAGCATCAAATAATGGCTGAGCAAGCATTAATCGCTCTTCAACAGGGAAACAATAAGCCCATTCAAAATTTACTGCGTGAAGATTTGGGCGCAATCAAAAAAGGCGACCGTTTATACCCGATGAAACGGCAACTAATACTGGCCTTGGTACAACAATCATATAAGCAAAATACAGATAAATCCTGGGTAGACTGGGGAAAGGAGTGGTATCAACTGGATGGCCGTGATGTCACGGCAATGGCCTATTATTATGCAGCTTTATTACAAAGTGACAAAGATTACGCAGAGGGTTTGCTGGGGTTAGAGATGGCTACTCAACGCTTTCCACAACATTCATTGTTAAACCAGTTTTATCAGGCAGAAATTTCTCGCTCTGCCAACTCTAAAGATTAAGCGCAATATGCTATTAATTAAAAAAGTACTACTGCGTCTATTTCTCTGGTCATGGGTTCTCAGTTTACCTATAACTCTGCTAGGCGGATATTTAAGTTATCAAACCTGGCAACATTATCAAACATTCTCTGTACGCTATGATCCTAATCCCGCTAACACCACACTTTCTGGCGATGCACTTACTGCCATAGGAAACTTAAGACGGAAAACTCTTTCCGCCATAGAACGCTATATCAACGATCGCTGAAAATCATGGAAACGTAGCTTAGCGAAGTGGTGATTTTTAGTCCCTGATAGGCGACAGGGCAATTCGCTGATTCGACGTGTGCTAGCAGCACGCGAGAGGAGCAAGAATTGCATTCCGAATAGCCGTCCAGCCAGTGAGGTAGTAATGACGAAGCGGCTTTTGTGCGTAGTCGTTGCGGACGCAGGGCGTTCAGGGCATCTCCCATCCGCTGCGTAGGTGAACGAATTATGGCGACAGGAGTCCCGGAATTTCGTGAGGTAGCATGGCACGCCTGAATAGGATCATGTTTCTAGGCTTTCAGCTCAGGCTGAATAAAGTATACGGAAAGCCAGAAGACAACTTGATTATCTTAAATGAAATTCAACGCTTGTCTAAACTTAGAAAAAACAGGGCATCAGCAGGTAGATATGTTTTTACCCGACCTGTTGAATAAGGTTTTTAAAAAACCGTTGTAGAGCGGACTTCAGTCCGCTAAACCAAACTCTGGGCAGAAGCCCTATCTACATTATTTTATATTCAAAATATTCTGAGCATTTCAGGCGCGCCATGCTACCTCACGAAATTCCGGGACTCCTCAGGCGCGCCATGCTACCTCACGAAATTCCGGGACTCCTGTCGCCATAATTCGTTCACCTACGCAGCGGATGGGAGATGCCCTGAACGCCCTGCGTCCGCAACGACTACGCACAAAAGCCGCTTCGTCATTACTACCTCACTGGCTGGACGGCTATTCGGAATGCAATTCTTGCTCCTCTCGCGTGCTGCTAGCACACGTCGAATCAGCGAATTGCCCTGTCGCCTATCAGGGACTAAAAATCACCACTTCGCTAAGCTCCGTTTCCATGATTTTCAGCGGTCGCCGTAATTCGTTCACCTACGCAGCGAATAGGAGATGCCCCAGCCGCCCTGCGTCCGCCACAGACTGAGCACAAAGCAGCTCAGTCATGGCTACCACAAATGGCTCTACGGCTATTCGGGATAAAATTTTAGCCTCCCTCGCGCGCTATCGCGCACTTCGGATTGGCAAATTTCCCTGCGCCTTCTGGAGACTATCAGCCCGTCCGGGGCTGACAGCGGCTGGGTTTCGTACCTCAACACCTGCCTACGCCTTACGTGGTGGCCAGGCGAAAGAAAAGTCTTCCCGGTCCAGAGTTAAATTTGGATTATAGGCCGGATCTATTAGCAAGCCCTCACCCCAGCGTTGTTTCATATATGCTACTTCTTTATTAAAACGCGCCTGTTTCTTGGGGGTATCCTCATAGCCCCGGCTTGCCGACTCATAATGATACATTTCAGCATACGGTGTCCATACATTATGAAAACCCTTTTCTTGAATACGTAAGCATAGGTCTACATCATTAAATGCCACTGATAGGTTCTGTTCATCAAAGCCGCCTACTGCATCAAATACTTCTTTTCTGACCAGTAAACAAGCTGCAGTGACTGCAGATAAATTCTGCGCTAATAACAACCGACCACAGTAGCCTGGATTATCTCGCGGAGAATGTTTATGCGAATGCCCGGCTACGCCCCCTAAACCGACAATAACACCAGCATGCTGGATAGTATCATCGGGGTAATATAATTTAGCGCCTACTGCACCCACTTCGGGATGGATAACATGACTGACCATTTCATCTAGCCAGTCTGCATTAATCACTTCCAGATCATTATTCAATAAAGCAATGATTTCACCCTTAGCCTCTGCCACCGCCTTATTATTTAATGCGGCATAGTTAAACGGACTATCATCATGAATAATGGTTACCCGTGGATTTTCCTGCAAGCGCTGTAAATATCTTAAGGTTACTAAATCATCACTACCATTATCTATAATAATAAATTCGTAATTAGCATAGATCGTTTTAGCAATAATACTTTCTATACAGCGATGTAATAAATGAAAGCCATTGCGTGTCGGTATCACGATACTGACCAGGGGTAAATCTTTAGGTAAACAATAGCGTACGCGTAACGCACCAGGCAACTGCTTATGTGCAGACACTTTAGCAGGACGTTGCTTACGCTCTAAGGCACTTGCAACGGCTCTTGCAATCCTGGTTTCTGCATAAGGTTTTTCCTGTACGCCATTTGCAGTGCTACCGGCAACAGCGCGCCAGTGATAAAGCACACGTGGAATATGTATAATCTGCCCAGTTTTTAATTCTGCCGCATAACGCAGCGCCAGATCATAATCCTGAGCACCATCAAATGCCGAATCAAAACCACCTAGAGCCTTTACCTGTTCAGTTTTATAAACTCCTAAATGACAAATATAATTATGCGATAACAATAATTCAGGGTTCCAGTCCGGCTTAAAATATGGTGCATAACGCTTACCCTGTAAATCCATTTTATCTTCATCAGAATAAATCAGCTGCACATCAGGATTCTGCTGTATGGTTTTTGCTACCCAGTAAAGTGCATCCGGGGTTAGTAAATCATCATGATCCATCAATGCTACATAATCTGCCTCGACTAATGACAAAGCGCTATTTGATGCGGCAGAAATATGCCCGTTTTGTTCACGAAAGATCACTTTAACCCGGTTATCTTTCTCCATAAAGGACTGTAATGCTTTATGTACATAGCTTTCAGTTGATGCATCATCGGCAATACATAGCTCGAAATTGCCATAAGTCTGCGATAAAACAGACTCAATCGCATTCACCAGGCAGGCTTTGTCTGGATTATAAACTGGCATTAATACAGCAATTTTAGGTGCAGATTGCCAGGTTTTAGCCTCTTGCTTAAAAGCCGATAATTCCTGCTTATCCAAATCACCGTACGCAACTAGCCAGGCATCATAATCAAAAAAAACCACCGGCTGTTGCTGATCAGATTTCTCTGTCTTACTAAAAAGACCTATCAGTCTTTTCGATGCGTTTTTCACGCCACGCACAATCCGGTAACTGAATTTGTTATGTACTCGCTGTAAGACCTGTTCCAGTCGCTGAGTATCAACTGATAAATAGGCAACTTCCTTTTGTAAGTGAGCAACTTGAGAAGATAAGTCAGTATTTAATTGCTGCTCCAGCGAAACTATCCTTTCTTCAAGCTGAAAAACATGTTTCTGGTGATGCGTATTATGCTCTCGTTCGATACCTAGTTGCTGCTCTAAACCAGCAATTTTTTCCTGTTTTTCACCATAAAACACCCCTGAACTCACTAAAGGTTTAGGAGATAACGCTTGAGGCAAATGCTGTACTAATTCAGATTGTGCCGGACGCGCCTCGATAATAAACTGATAGGCGACTGCATCAGGAGCATGGAATAACTCAAGTGCTTTATCAGATGATTTTAGACCCGAATTCTTCAAATGCTGATCTATCGCCTCATCAGCCAGATCCTGAATACTATAACTAATATCACAACAGACATAACCTGCCTGCATAAGCATAGCGATCAAACCATCACGGGTATAAAAATGTAAGTGTGTATCATCCAGCAAGCCTAGCGACTCATAATCAAAATGTCCCTGCAATAACTCTAAGCGTATAGACGCATGAGCCACATTAGGCACTGAAGCTAAAAGACAACTATCGGCATGTAAAAAGGGCTTTAAGCTCGCCAGCATTGCCGCTGTATTTTTTAAATGCTCCAGAACATCTGCGCACAAAACCACATCAAACTGTTGCCCTTGTATTTCAGTTAACCAGGTCTCAGTATCCAGATCAGCAACAATGGTTTGCACACAAAAAGGCGCAGCTTGCTGTAAAGCATGGCTATCAATATCCACACCAACAACCTCACAAGCCAGGTCTTGTTGTAAAAACTTTGATAAATACCCACTAGAGCAGCCTAATTCCAGAACTCGCTGATTTGGTTTGATTCGAGTTACCAGCCCCATATGGGAGTCATTCTTCTCAGTCGTATCAAGGGTAAATTGGTATTTGTTTTTGCTCATAGATATTTTTAAAAAACTTCGATATTCTGGATGTATTCAATTGTAGAGCGGACTTTTGTCCGCTAAGCCCAGCACCCGGTGTATTAAGGGAAATTAATTATCCAATGTGTTAACTCATGAGAGTTGCCTCTATAAGAGGATTAACATAGGATGTGCTGACGATAGGAAGCGCATCAATCACCGAAAGATGCGCTTCGTTCCTCAGCACATCCTATGCCTCTCCCTCTTATGATTGAGAATTTTATTCCATATCCCTAATACTCGATGTTCAAGTTTTCAGCTATAACTGGGCTAAGAAAAGTAAATTTTTCCGGCTTTGTTTTATAAGTGATTGATTTACAATGATGTTGATGCTTTCTTTGTCAGTAAAATTATCAATAAAATCAATCAGTTAAAAAACTTGAACATCGAGTAATATTAACATCGCGTCCAGTAGCGGACTAAAGTCCGCTCTACAGTCGTTACTTCGCTACTTGTTGCCGTTTCAATTTCTGAACATTTTCCAGATTGGCTTTATACACTGCAACCACCTGATCAACTCCGGAGGGATTTAAGCCACCAGCATTGCCTGCCGCAGTATAAGTCGTATAAATGCCCGATGCAGACATTAAAGCTGCATTAATCATTTGCTGGCTTTTACCTTCATTTTCCATTTCATTGGCTAATGCAATAAAACGCTTGGATAACAAATTGTATTCACGCATTGCTGGTTTGGTCATATTTCACACTCTTTAAATATATAGACTGAAGTTTCCCAATTATTGAGTAGCTGAAATACACAATGCTGGTGTATCGAGGTTTATTTTAGGTGGTTTTGCCATGTTTATAGAAAACCCCTACTTAATTCCCCTTAGGCAATAGCATTTGAAATGAATGAAAAGACTATTTTTTTCATATAGTTGTAGCATAGTTTCAATTTTACCATAAATAATTATTGGGAAACTTCAGTATATAGATAAATAATCACTTTTCATGTGAGACTACCCACTAATTCATATACGGGCTAAAGACCCGCACCCCTGAATAAATTTCACTCGGGGCGCGGGTCTTCAGCCCGCTGGTATTCTCAAAGCTCTTCATCAGCATAACAGCTTATTGCCGCATTAACGGCAAAGCCTGCCACAGCCACCACTGCTCAGGAAAGGCTCGAATTTGTTGTTCCAGCATGCCCACCAATTGAGTCATTATTTCTTGCTCATTTAAACTCTCAGTATCAAGCGGAGGATAAAATTTTGCTCTTAGTCCTGCTCGTGACTCAAACACATAAAAAGGGACAATCAAGGCTTTAGCTTTTTTAGCTAGTTTTGCCGGCCCCAAGGGAAACCGTGTTTCACTCCCTAAAAACGGCAAACTGATGCAACCATTTTTATCACCTGAATAAGGCACATCAATAAACAAGCCCATCACATACTCATTTAATGCACGGTAAATTGGCCGGACAGAATCTCCTTCAACCAGAAATGGGCCACCAAAACATTGTTGCAACCAGGCTAGTTTTTTTAGCCGATACTGATATTCAGCTTCAGGCAGGCCATGTTCATTAGTATCCCCTCCATCACGGGTAATGGTTCCCACCGATACCCCTTGTGCCTGCATGCCCACACCCGCCATCCAGAAACGGCCAAAATGCCCACTACTGATAATAACTCGCCGCCCTGATTGACGTGCATCAGTCACATGATGAAAATCCTCTAATTGAATAAATTGACCTATTTGCTTTTGGGTCTTACAGGTTCTAAAAAACCAGGTGTCCAGGGCTTCACGCTCAACCATGGAAAAAAAATAATCTGCGCAGGCCGCCAATTCATCCTGACTTTTTTCAGGAAAAACCGTGTGCATTTGCCCAATAATAAATTCTTTCTCGGCAACGTGTTCAGCGCGTGAAAATCGTCCCGACAAACTGGCTAACCGGTATGCCATATTCTGCGGAAAACGCGCTAACAATGGCAAATAATAGTGATATTTAAATACTAAATTCATACCGGCGCACTCCACTGATGCTCAAGATAGGCCACTCCGACCTCAGTGCCCGACTGCCTTACCTTGAATTCACAGCAGCTTTGCATGGAGTCATATACATGCGCACTTGTCGTATCAATCAGCCAGACTTCCAGGCTATATAGCCCAGATAACAGACTTAATTCCGGGATTTCATAAACCACGCCTAGATCATTTTTATTTGCACTGGTAAACAAAGAAACGTCATCTAATATGGTGCTCACTCCAAAACATTGCACACCATCATTACGTTTAATGATAATACCTATATGTACATCGTCTATTGTCAGACTACTCTGTTTATGTGCCAGAACCTTAACCCGAAAGGCATCGCCTGTCTGGTATATAACAAAACCATCCTCTGCCTTTTTAGCCCCTAGTAAAACCGCCTCGATTAAATACGCTGTTAACTGACTTTTATCGACTTTTTCTACCATTTCAGCTTGCACAGGTTTAGCAACAGACACACGATTTTGCATACGTACATGATCATTATACTGATCAATCACCTCGCCACTATCACCTTGCGCCTGTATGATACCTTTATCCAGCCAGATAACACGCTGACACAATTCTTTCACATGGTAAAGATTGTGTGAACAGAATACCAACGCCTTGCCCTGCTCCTTAAAGGACATCATGCGATCCATGCTTTTTTTCTGAAAATGCTGATCGCCTACAGACAAAGCCTCATCAACCACCAGAATATCCGGATCAACCGAAGTCACCACAGAAAAAGCCAGGCGTACAAACATACCTGAAGAATAGGTCTTAACTGGTTGGTGAATAAAATCAGCTAATTCAGAAAAATCAATAATCGCATCTACTTTAGCAGCAATTTTCTCAGCACTTAAGCCCAGCATTGCACAGCCCAGATGAATATTTTCCAGCCCGGTAAAGTCGGGGTGAAAACCCGAACCTAGTTCCAGGATTGCCGATACGCGCCCATTAATAATCAACTCACCCTGCGTAGGCTGCATAGTACCCGCTAATAACTTTAATAAGCTACTTTTACCTGCACCATTATCACCGACTATGCCTAAAACCTCGCCTGGCTCACAAGTAAAGCTAGCGCCTTTCAGCGCCCAGAATTGCTCATGATACTGGCGCCTGAAAATCAGCTCTTTTAAGCTATCGATGGGCTTGTGATAACGCCGATACGCTTTCGCCAAATCCCTTGCGATAATCGCACTCATACAAATTCCTTGGCGCGTTCTATGGTTTTCTGGAAGAAATAAACACCTAGCAATAAAAGCACGACTGAAAAACCAGCGACATAAAGCACAGCCACATCAGGCAACTCAGCTCTTAGAATCACAGCTCGATACGCATCCAGCAAATGATACAGCGGATTAAAATTATTCACCGGTATAAACTCAGCGGGTATCATGCTCACGGGATACAGAATAGGCGTTAAAAACATCAACATAGTCAGCAACAAACCCAAGGCCTGGCGCAAGTCCTGAATAAATACCGATAAGGTAGCCACTATATAGCCAATAGCAATACTTAAACATAGTCGAATAAACATCAGAGCCGGGAGTAACAACAAAAACCAGGACACTTGCTTTAGCAATAGAAATGTTGCAAATACTATAATTAACAAGGCAATAAACTCAGTGATGATCGTGGTAAGCATAGGCACTAAAGGAATTAATAGCGCAGGTAAAGTAGATTTATGTAATAAAGAGCTACCAGCAAACAAAGAATTACTTGCTGCCAGAATAGCATCCTGGAAAGCAAAAAATGGCATCATCGCTGCCATCAGAAACAACGCAAAATGATAAGAATTTTCCATTCCTGGAATTCTTACCTTCATAATCACAGAAAACACAAATGAATAAACCACCACCATCATCAGCGGCTGTAAAAACAACCAGACAGCTCCAAGCATCGTGCCTTTATAACGACTGGAAAGTTCTCGCCCGATTAACAAGCGCAAAGCATGGGTGTGAGAAAAAATTTTTTTTACTTTAGTCAAGAAAGCATCCTAAACTGAATTGATAACAACTCCTGTTGTTACAACTAGGGGAGCTGGAAATAGATAATTGTCCAATATTAGGCAGTATTTTGTGCGTATTCAAGGCGTAGTAACAGGCGCATAGCAGACTACGTAAAGTTATTACAACGCAGAATACGGAGAAAATGGCCAGCAGTTTTTGGATGATGTGTGTTCCCATCGCCCTGGTGCTACACTCGCATTCATGGATGAATAATTATCGCAATATACAAGCCACTTCAAATAGTGAACTAAAAACAAAGATTCATACAAGAACTTATGGGAAAATTATTAACTAAAAATGTTAGATTGGAACATTTTATCATAAAATCCTGGATACAATGCTGCAATAGCTAAGCTTGCCGAACTATACTTCGCGTGGTCACGGATGCGGAAAATATAGTGAGCTGATTTTTGTCGAGAGCAAGGCGCTGAAACTAGCGCAAAGCTGGCTACGTAACGGTTTCAGCAACGTAGCTATTGGCAAAAACTCAGCCGCTAGAAATACACACTCGTGACCGTGCGAAGTATAGACACAGCACATTCAAAAGGTATGATTTTTTAGCTTCTTCCTATAATTTCCATAACTGTCTACTGATGAAAGCCTGGAAAGATAATACGCAACTATTTACACAATGATTAATCTTTCCACTTCTCCTCTTAAATAAATGAAATTTAATTTCCCTACTGAAGTTTCCCAATAATTATTTATGGTAAAATTGAAACTATGCTACAACTATATGAAAAAAAACAGTCTTTTCATTCGTTTCGAATGCTATTGCCTAAGGGGAATTAAGTAGGGGTTTGCTATAAACATGGCAAAACCACCTAAAATAAACCTCGATACACCAGCATTGTGTATTTCAGCTACTCAATAATTGGGAAACTTCAGTTTCCCTAAAGACAAGGCTACAACTGCACTCTTTTCCAATAAGCCTGAACCCAACCGAAATGAAGGGGCATTTGCTATTATCCTGACGATTGCACTTACAATACTGAAGTTTCTTAGAAATTCATCAAGCAACCATTCGCAATAAAACGGCTACCACCGAATTTACAGGGGAGCTGCTGTATTTGGGGCAAACCCTTTCAAAATCCGGATCCAAAGCCGCTTCGGCAATGATGCGGCGGATATCTGAAAATGCGAAACTGGCTCGCCCCTTCACTTTGTGCCGACGTTCCGGATCGGTTTTTAAACGATCCGCGTAAATCCACGTCAGCGTTGTTGCCATCATACAGAAGTTCAAATGGTTGGTCACTGCCTGCGCATTTCGACACTGACTTTTCTGACTCCCTATGTCTTGCTTGAGCTCTTTGAACCCGGATTCTATTTTCCATCGCGCACCATAATACTCAATAATCTGTGTGACGGATAAACTTAGATCGGTCGTAAACAAAGCAATCCACTGTGTGCGACGAAACACCCAGACAACCTGAACGGGTCGTTTCAATGTTTTCAGCATGACAACGCGACTATAAGCCCTGACTTCACGCTGTTTTCCATAGAGATTCACGGTATACGATCGGGCCTTTTGTTGTACTTTTTTTGCCATGTCTGTGGCTGCCCCCAGACGCTGCCCGTATTTTTTATTCCGCCCCCTCTGCTTGGGTTTTCTTTTTTCTGGACGATCGTACAGTACATTATTGCACCTTAACCTAGAGAGAATATTAAACCGGCTTCCGATAGCTTTGTAAACAGGCTTCCATAGGTCATTGTTGCCAAACCAGCTATCAGTGACTGTCAATATCGGAGCGGTGGAAAAATGTTCTGCAATTGCAATTGCAATCAGCATTTGAGCCGCCTGAGCCATCTTGGTCTGGAAAGGAACGACATCACCTCTTATCGTGGCGGTTTCTTTTTTTGCCTGAATTGTTTTTAAGGGCAGATAAAATCGGAAATCTAAAAATAAGCACGCCCAGCGACCTTTGACCTGTTTCAGCAACCCTACCGATACAATATTTTGTGCCCATGGATATTTGCTTTGATTCGGCCGCGTGGTCAAAAATGGCTTCACAGCCGAAGATATTTTTGCCTACTTTAGTGATAATGGAGTCATCCAGTGCAACCAATATGCGCCCATCTGTTTCAGGAGACGGAATCAGCTCCCAGATAGTTTTCCACAGCCCAGCCCACGGCAAAGTTGAAGAAGCCATGAAAGTGTAAAAGCGCTTATTCTTGATCTCAAACCCAAACAACGTATCAAGGCAACGCCAAAGATTAGATGTCATCGACGACGTAAAGGGAACGATAATAGACAGGATCGTGTAAACAAACAGAGAGGCTCGTTCGCGGCCTAAAGTGGTTTTGGAAAAATGATCTTGAAGCGGGAGTAAAATATCGCGTAAAATGGACATGAATGAGGCCGGTTTGTTTGTATAATCAACGTGTTAGAAACTTTCATTATACACTAAAACTAGGCCTCATTCACGATTAACCTATTGTTTTTAAAAATAATTCAAGGCTCTTAGTCAACGGAATGCCATTAATATTAGTAATATCTAATATTTCAGAAAAATAAGCATTAGCTGATATTCTTATGCTTTAAAAACTAGGAAACTTCAGTTTAATCATATTCAAAGCATAGCACTTTTAAAATTTTTTTCAGGTACTCAGAAAAACACAAATACTCGCCTTTCCATCTGGAAAATAAGTCCTGACTTTGCATAAACCTAGAAATATCAGTTGAACGCTGACTATATGCATAAGTTATTGAATATTTAGTCTAATCAACTTTTTTCTCCCACACCCATTTGGTGAATCGAACCCGCTTCACGGCTTAATTGTATTTCTGCAACCAGCATAAGATGGTCCGAGAGTTTGTCTGGCAACACTTTGTAACTAACAAATTTCAGCTCACTGGAAATTAAAATCCAGTCTAGCCGACTATCACCATTGCTATACGTCGGTAAATTATCAGCCTGGGGTTGATAAACCTTTAACCCCCTGTTCCAGGCGCGCCATGCTACCTCACGAAATTCCGGGACTCCTGTCGCCATAATTCGTTCACCTACGCAGCGGATGGGAGATGCCCTGAACGCCCTGCGTCCGCAACGACTACGCACAAAAGCCGCTTCGTCATTACTACCTCACTGGCTGGAGGGCTATTCGGAATGCAATTCTTGCTCCTCTCGCGTGCTGCTAGCACACGTCGAATCAGCGAATTGCCCTGTCGCCTATCAGGGACTAAAAATCACCACTTCGCTAAGCTCCGGTTCCATGATTTTCAGCGTCAGCAAGTCGCCTAATAACCGACCTGTCCGCAAACCATTCACTATTAAAATCACCCAATATAATCACTGGATTATTCCTGTTGGATAACAGTTCGCGCATCTCGGCTATCTGCTTTTCTCGTACTTTCTGCCGGGAAAAATCCAGGTGCACTGAAATAATATCAATACCAATTTCTTTATCCTTAGAGGGATCCGGTCGCCATGTCATACGCGTTAATAGAAACCCCTTATTAACGGTAGGCGGCGAAGGCTTAAAATTATATGCCAGCGTTTCGGCAACTGGCCAGCGGGATAAGACTGCAGTTCCATAGTTGAATAGCCAGCTATGCGCATTCACTGCCCGATAATACCAGGGGTAGTTCGCATGTTTGGCAATAAATTCTACATGATCAAAGCTGCCGCCCCAGCGCGAAGGTCCATCTGCTTCCTGCAAGGCAACAATATCCCCATCTTGCTCAGCTATCGCATTAGCAATTTACAACAGGTTCTGCTGAATTTGCTCTTTGCTAACGAAGATCTGGTTGGCTGCCTGCTTTCTGCCATGCGCGACATTCAGGATAATTAACTTAAGCACTCCTGAATGACCGGGTGCGCTGTGTATACTTGTACTATCCGCTGGAAAGCTCCCTGCTTCCGTACGCGTATGCACCTGATTACCATGCGGAACGCACGCTGACATCAGTATAAACACTGCCGCTTAAAATCAGGGAAACGGAGCCTAAGCGGAGTGATGATTTTTAGTCCCTGGTAGGCGACAGGGCAATTCGCTGATCCGAAGTGCGCTAGTAGCGCGCGAGGGAGGCAAGAATTGCATTCCGAAAGCCGTCCAGCCATTTGAGGTAGTCTTAACTGAGCAGGGTTTTGTGCGTAGTTGAGACGGACGCAGGGCAACCAGGGCATCTCCCATTCGCTGCGTAGGCGAATGAATGTTGGTGACAGGAGTCCCAGAATGTTGTGAGGTAGCATGGCGCGCCTGTACAAATAAACTATGTTTAACTGAGCTCATCAATCTAAGATAATATGTCAATAGCTTCAGGCTGACGAAACTAATCATGCTACTTATTCTTTTTCAGATACAATCAAGACAGCGACCAGTTCACGTAATTTATTTTGAATCAGCCGCGTGTTTTCAGGCCCCATACGTAACATTTGCTTTTCCAGTGGTGTTAACTTTTCCAGCTTGGGATTAGCAAATTTATAACGTACAGCTGGACGTATCACTTCGATTTTTCCGTTGATAACAGGTGCCTCTATTATTCTCGCTGTCGCTGCTTTAATAATGTCCAGTAGCTGATAATTTTCCGGGTAGGACAGTTCGCTAAAGACCTGCTGAAAAAGTGGCAGGTATTTTTGATACACCATGACAGCTGCCTGAACATCGATAGCATCAATTACCTGTGCTAATTGATCATAGCGCCGGTAGGATGCCGGCGAGATATATAGCTTATCGGCAACTTCGCTCACGGTGAAGGGCTGATTAAAAGATAATTCACGTAAGCGTTTTACCGGAGGGCGCATTCCCTGAGCCAGATCATTAATAGAAAAAATGCTTTTCCTGATCACCTGTTTTTTAAATAACATGGGCTGCATTTGCGCTGAAAGTGACAACATATCCTGAGAAAATTCAGCATCGCTTTTTGTCAGCTCAGGCAATGGATCACTCGCTACAAACTGCAAGCCATCGTCATCATAGCGAGGTAATTGACTGGCAAAATCCAGATTTTCAGGTTCAGTTTCCGCTGCACTGCGTGACTCTACTTCGGGTATCACTAACACTTGCTCAGCCTGCTGTGTACTAACACCGGGATCGTCATCTTCCGCCTGCAGGTAAAAGAATAAGCCTGCCAGCACCAGTACAGTAACGATTCCGGTTATCACTACAGTTGATTTATTCGAACTATTGATATTTTGTTCCAGCATAACGCCTCCTGTTTGCTTTCCCGCTTAAGCAAGCGGGCTCTAGTGCATATTAGTTATAATAAGCCTAAGTGAATACATATTCAATCTGAAGTTTCCCAATAATTATTTATGGTAAAATTGAAACTATGCTAAAACTATATGAAAAAAATAGTCTTTTCATTCGTTTCAAATGCTATTGCCTAAGGGGAATTAAGCAGGGGTTTGCTATAAACATGGCAAAACCACCTAAAATAAACCTCGATACACCAGCATTGTGTATTTCAGCTACTCAATAATTGGGAAACTTCAGTTCGGGAGCATGCATAACGATAACCGGAATGCCCAGCCCATAAGCTGTGCCGGCATCAAATGCGGCGTTCCACTGGCGATATTTATCACCAAATCTAACCACCACTATATCCGCGCGACGAATATAGTTATGCGTGCGCAGCGCATTTATTTTTGCTGCTTTATGATCTTTCCAGAAATTATTATCTTCTGTGCCGAGGATTTTCTCACCGACCTGGTCACTACTATCGTGGTCGGTAATCGGGCTTAATACTTTGATATCCAGCTTAAGCTGATCAATTCCCTGGTTGATTTGTTCGCGCCAGTCGCTGTGAATTTCACCGGATAGGTAAATAGTGTAAGACATTATGACTCCTTAAGATTGAATATCTGAAGTTTCTTAGAAATTCATCAAGCAACCATTCGCAATAAAACGGCTACCACCGAATTTACAGGGGAGCTGCTGTATCTGGTGCAAACCCTTTCAAAATCCGGATCCAAAGCCGCTTCGGCAATGATGCGGCGGATATCTGAAAATGCGAAACTGGCTCACCCCTTCACTTTGTGCCGACGTTCCGGATCGGTTTTTAAACGATCCGCGTAAATCCACGTCAGCCTTGTTGCCATCATACAGAAGTTCAAATGGTTGGTCACTGCCTGCGCATTTCGACACTGACTTTTCTGACTCCCTATGTCTTGCTTGAGCGCTTTGAACCCGGATTCTATTTTCCATCGCGCACCATAATACTCAATAATCTGTGTGACGGATAAACTTAGATCGGTCGTAAACAAAGCAATCCACTGTGTGCGACGAAACACCCAGACAACCTGAAATGAGGTCGTTTTATTTGTATAATCAATGTGTTAGAAACTTTCATTATACACTAAAACTAGCTTCAAAAAAAGAGAGAATAAAAAGAAAGAAGAGATCAAAACTCAGATTAATCACATTTTTAAAGACATCCCTATTTATGGTGCGGCTAAAGTACACCAGCAGTTGCTTGAAGGTGGTTTTAAAGTCAGTTTAAACACGGTGGCGAGTTATCGGCAGCAGATGGGCTTGAAAGCCGTATTAGCGGTAAAACAAGTCAATACAACGATCCCCATAAAAGAACATAAAAAATATACTTATAAGCTTAGAGATCTTGATATATCACACGCTAACCAAGTTTGGAGTACAGATATAACCTATATTAAAACCAAAGAAGGGATGGTTTATTTAGCGGCGATTATTGATTGGCACTCAAAAGCAGTGCTCGCCCATAAAATATCAAACACAATGGATTCTTTTTTAGTTATGGATGTATTAGATGAAGCGCTTTCTCTCTACGGAACACCTGAAATTTTTAATACGGATCAAGGCAGTCAATACACCAGTGAAATTCATACCCAACGACTAAACTGTTGTTTTTAAAAAGAATTCAAGGCTTTTAGTCAACGGAATGCCATTAATATTAGTAATATCTAATATTTCAGAAAAATAAGCATTAGCTGATATTCTTATGCTTTAAAAACTAGGAAACTTCAGTAATTAAATCAGCACTATTATTCGCCTATAATCAGCCGCATATCTGCTATCTATTTAGTATGTCCATGCAGGGTAATTTATTACCTGCTCTGCGCCAAGTTCCTGTAGACTACATTGCCCGCTGAAAAGTGATTCTAATTTTAAACGAGACCATACATGAGTTTTGCCGCACTAAACCTATCTCCTGATCTTCTACAAGCCATCGAAGAAAAAGGCTACACAACACCTTCCCCCATACAGGTTGAAGCAATCCCTGCGGTACTCCAAGGGCGCGATATCATGGCGGCTGCACAAACAGGCACGGGTAAAACCGCCGCATTTACATTGCCGTTATTACAATTATTGAATACCGGTGTACACGTAAATGCAAACCAGGCGCGCGCATTAATATTAACCCCGACACGCGAGCTGGCAGCACAAATCGAAGCGAGCATTGTTAGTTATGGCAAGCACTTGCCCTTGCGCTCTACCGTTGTTTTTGGCGGGGTTAAAATCAACCCGCAAATGATGCGCCTGCGTAAAGGCGTGGATATTCTAGTCGCCACTCCTGGTCGTTTATTAGACTTACATAATCAAAAAGCGATTCGGTTTTCGCAATTAGAAATTCTGGTCCTGGATGAGGCAGATCGTATGCTGGATATGGGCTTTATCCATGATATCCGCAAGATCATGGCCACACTGCCTAAGAAACGACAGAACCTGCTGTTTTCGGCCACTTTTTCTGATGAGATTCGCAAGTTAGCAAAAACTATCGTACATAACCCGATAGAAATTTCTGTGAGTCCGCGCAATACCACGGCAGAAACTGTTAAGCAGCGCATTTATCCAGTCGATAAGAAAAAAAAAGCTTACTTGCTTACGCACTTGATCAAACAGTACCAATGGCAGCAGGTGCTGGTTTTTACCCGTACCAAACGCGGTGCGAATCAATTAGTCCGTCACCTGGAAACAGAAGGCATCCAGGCTGCAGCAATTCATGGTAATAAAAGCCAGGGCGCACGCACTAAAGCTTTGGCTGATTTTAAAACTGGCCATATCCGCATTCTAGTGGCAACCGATATTGCTGCACGCGGACTGGATATAGATCAGTTGCCACAAGTGGTTAATTTCGATCTGCCTAATGTGCCAGAAGATTATATTCACCGTATTGGCCGTACAGGACGCGCCGGAGCAAGCGGTCAGGCGGTATCATTAGTTAGTGCAGATGAATTTGTGCAACTGTCTGATATAGAACGGTTGATTAAAACAGTGCTGACGCGTGAAATCGTGGATGATTTCGAGCCTGTACATACCTTGCCGGAGTCGCGCTTAGACCGCCGACCTATCAAACCGAAAAAGCCTCGAGTCGGGCATAGAGATGGACAACGTTCTGGTGCGAGTAAACAGGGCAATAATCCCAGAGGCAGAAATAACCGAACTCGCTCGAACCAGGAGAACAAGTAAGCTGGTCTGTGCGTGATATGAATTTAAGTGAGGTGGGTGGTTAGCTCCATCAGACACAAGATACTGTGTTTAGACACAACCAGGAGTTTCAATTACTTTTATTCGTAAAATATTGTTTGTTACACTCTTAATTTCGGCTCATATTACAGAAATTTAAAATTATAACCATGTTACATATTGGTATAGGAGGAGCGAACCGACCACCCATATCTATTTTTAAGGGCTTGCATGAATAACAAAACTGTTTCTTTGATTTTAGGTAGTGGCGGCGCCAGGGGGCTGGCACATATTGGTATTATCCAAGAACTGGAAAAACAAGGCTATCAAATTAAGTCTATTTCAGGTTGTTCCATCGGTGCACTGATAGGCGGCATATACGCGATTGGCAAGCTGGGCATCAGTGTTCCCCTATCAATTGAGGCCGTAAAACTAACCTCGCCACAAGAGAGCTCATAAAGCACTGTAAAGACATTCCTGTTATTATTGCGTTTTGAACTGCCCGAATGGTATACGAGCTGATACGAGATATTCTTGCCTAGAAAAATAATGGATTCACAAAACGATCTCGTTTTTGAGCCTGTTGCTGCCTTATCTCCAGAGCCTCGCTATATTTTTTATCCGATGGATGAATCAATTCTGGCAGTTGTGTTTTTGAAATCTCTTCAAACACGCGCATTAAATTATAGCTCATTGCAGTCAGGCGCATTTGATTTTCAAGTGAGCGGGTATTGGAAGACCAAGCTTTAGTTTCCTTGAAATTACTTTTACTCGATGTTCAAGTTTTTCCATCCCATTGCCATCAAACTCTTACCTTCACCCAGCAGAACAATACTTTAATGATGCTGTTGGCCCTAAGCGCCCTAAATCTCTGCCAATCATATGTTTTCCTGATGGCATCAGTTGAAACACATCCTTTATTAATTCACCTAACTCTTTCAGCTTATCACCAGGATCTGGAAACTCTAGCAATGACGTGATGAACTCAAGCAGTACATCCATCGGAATGCAATTCTTGCTCCTCTCGCGTGCTGCTAGCACACGTCGAATCAGCGAATTGCCCTGTCGCCTATCAGGGACTAAAAATCACCACTTCGCTAAGCTCCGTTTCCATGATTTTCAGCGATGGTCAAACAAAAGACTCAGAATCAGGCCACGGCTTGATCCCTCTTCATCTAATTGTTTGGCCTCACGCCCCCATCCTTCATAAAGCTTCCAGCCCTCAAAGAAAACCTCAATCAGCCACCTCAACGTATAGGCTTGAATAATATCTTGTGTGCGCCAAGTCAGGTCTGTCGCCACTAAATAGCGATAGTCGTTTTCACCGTCATATTTTAAGGCAGCGTCGCGCCGCGCCATTGCTGTAGAAAAGGCAGGAAATTGGGCGTTTCTCCGGCACCATTAGCCCGCTCGCGTTCGGCCTGAATAACGCACCCGTGTGCCAGAAACTCGTCCAGGATTTGCAACTCTTCCTCGTCGTATGCCTGCCGAACGCTGTCTTCGCCGTACACAGCCAGAATGTTTTCATAGCGGTGCAGAATTTTACTCACCTGCACCGGGTAATAGGCGAGCAATTCTGTAGTGGTATCAACTGCGGTTACGATAACACCGGCTGGTAAACGTACCTGTAGATTAGCCAGGGAAGATTCCTTGGCAGCTCCTGAGAGTTGCCGCGCCATTAAAAAATCAGACGCTTTACGAATGCCACGGACCAAGTTGTTTTTTATACCGATCACCGTCGGTTTCCCGGCACCGCTGGCAATAGCAATATGGTCAAACCCTAAATCCCATGCATCATTAATGGTTAGAGTGCCGCCAAAACGCACGCCACCATAGCAGCGAAATGTCTGCTGACGTAGCAGGTTTAGGTAAATGGCTTTGAGAAAGTTCTTATCCCAGCGCACGGTAATACCGTATTCTGCAACGCCACCGAAGCCAAGCATGACCCGCTTATCCAGCTCATCATAAAGATCATTGAAGTCTCTTATGGGTGACGGTACTGTCTGACTATCTCCGGTCAGCGACGTGGATAATGGCTCAATTTTTAAACCATCAATACCCACTACAGCGAAACCTTCATTTAGTAAATAATGTGCCAAGGTATAACCTGCGGGTCCCATACCGGCCACCAGTACATTTTTACCGTTGTGGGGCAGCATATAGGGACGTTTGATATTTAATGGATTCCAGCGAGACAACAGGCTATAGATTTCAAATCCCCAGGGCATAAACAGTACATCGGTTAATACATTGGTTTCGATTTGCGGGATATCGACCGGCTCGGTTTTCTGATAGATGCAGCCTTTCATGCAATCATTGCAAATACGGTGGCCGGTACCAGGGCACATGGGATTATCGATCATCACGATAGACAGTGCGCCGATATTATCGCCCTGACGTTTGAGCACATACATTTCCGAAATTTTTTCTTCCAGTGGGCAGCCGGTAATAGTCACACCCAGTGGGTTAGTTTTAAAACGACCGTCCTTTTTGTTTTTCATGCCCTTGGAACAGGAGTCCGTGTCGCGGTCATGACAGTATATATGCAGTGATCAACTTCATACAGTACCTGGCGCTGATTAAAGCGCTTATCAGTTAAGCCAAACCCATCACGGCGACGATGATCGCTTCGATGTGCTGACCAGACTGAGTATTGATTTTCTGTCCGGGTTGTATGCTCAATCAGGTCTGTAAAATCTGTTTTAGCGGGTGTTTTGAAGCTGACCCACAGGGCTACCTGTGCCTTAATGTGTGGAATTTTCAGCGCGGCAAAACTCCAGTGTCGGACAATTTCTAGTAATGATTGGATAAAGTCGGCTGGACTTTGGATTTCCAGTTGCGGTGCTAATAGTAAGGTGGTCTGTGAGTTTTTACTTAATTGCTGTTTAAGTAATAGGGCTTTTGCGTGGAGTTCAACGGCATTGAGATGATTGCCAGAATCATTGTTTGTAGCCCGCCATAATTCGCTAGCCAATTCACTGATGGCCATTTCAGGGTCTTTAAGCCATAAGTCTGAGCGCCCAGTGCCTGCCAGTAATGCCTCTAACTGCTGTTGTAAGGTCTGGATATTCCAGTCAGCTATATTTTCCTACTTAAAGTGTTTTGCCAGTTTGCTGATTATTTCATTGCGATACACAAAGACATGATCGAATTCATGTTGTATTCTGTTGATCTGTTGTATGCGGCTATCACCCACATTAAATAATTTCGCTATAAACGCGCCTAGCAGCGGTGTCATTTTGACCAGCAGTTCAGATTGTTGCACTACGCTTATAGCGTCATCCTGGGAATTGCGATACTTGGTGAATTCGGCGTATAACGCTGCATCTTGAGTTTTACAGTATGCTCAAATTCGGCATAAATCTCAGCTAATTTTTCAGGTTTATGCAGGTCAGCATAGTTATATCCTGCTATGCCAGGTATCAGAGTACTGGAACTTTCATCTTGATGATTCATAGCTATAGTTTCTCAGATAAATAATTTCCAAATTTGGAGCGCTTAAACTTAGGCGGTAACAACGAAATCTTCCCGCAATTTTTGCATAACACAAATCACTTTACTGGCATCATACATATAAGTGTTAAAAGTTTGCACAACTGAATCATGAAGATCTTCAAAAGTCTTAAAATACTTCATATGAGTCGAATCGCGTTTCGTATTTTTCCATAATTTCTCAATCGGATTAAAATCCGGCGAGAACGCAGGGAGACGTTCTACTGTCAAACGATCTACATTAGCTAACTTAAATTCCTTAATAACACCGCTTCCATGATACGGGGCACCATCTTCAATTAGAATAATCTTGCCTTTATAATAAGCCAGCAATTGTGTTAAAAACTCAACATAGCTTTCACCATTAAAACGCCCAGATGTTTCAGCGTGTTGTAATATCATTGGCTTATAACTCTCGATTAAGACGTTGTCGGCAATAGAATATATCGCTTCCATAAAAAGCTTCTGTGTTGGATATTTCTCATTTTTTAAGCTTTTAAGAATAGCTAAAAATTCTTGAGGCAGCCCAGCTTCTTTTAAAAGTCTAAGTGACTTTGGTTTTATCTCATAAGCCAATGATTCTCGGTATTGAAAACTCCCTCCTTCGAGTTCGATCGTACCAAACATTTTCAACCCTTTTCGAATCCCTGATGTTTTCACTGTGGGTTGCTCTCCTATTGGAGCCCAGGTTCGTGCCAATGAACCCCACATAGCAAATGACACCTCATCACCGAATAAAACGACACTCTTTTCTTCTACCGCCTTTTCCATAATGGCAGGCAATGTTTCTTCCAGCCACGTTTTTCTTTCAAGCTCGTACTTTTCTTCTTCTTGGCGATCAGTCACAAAACGAGCTTTTTGATAACTGAAGCCCAGTTTTTTCATTAGGCTTGATAAATAGTTCAAGTTATAACGAACTTCAAATTTTAACCAAATAAGCTCGGCAATCATCGCAGTATTCCATATTCCACAATGAAATCCATTGTCTTCTGGGCCTTTCTTTATCAACTCAACCAATCTATTTTTCTGGTCTTTAGTTAACTTTGACTTCCGACCACGTCCTTGATAGTGTTGCCCTATTAACCAACCGACACCTTTATGCATGAATGTTTTCAGCCAATTTATAATGGTTTTTTCACAGACTCCCATTAGGCGTGCTATTTCTTTGATTCCCATGCATTCACTGAACCAGAGTAGAGCTTGAGTTAATCGATATAAACAAATATTACTTAGCTTGAGAGCTGTCGCCATATTTTTTTTAGTCGGTCTACAATTGACTTTGAAAAAGTGAGGGATACCATTTTTGACTGTTTCCGTTAGTGTTGGGACGAAAATTATAAGCCAGTTTCCCCTCTGTCGTTTTTGTTTGTTCGGAAATTAATTTTCTGAAAGTCTATAGCAGCAATAATACTATCGTTTGTCCATTAACATACCCGCCGGAGCCTTTGTGTTTCTGCTTGTAAACCTTATAAATACGTTTTGTAGACTTAGATCGTGCTCGGTCTGATTCATCAAAGGCCAACACACCTTCAGTAATGCCATAACGTTTTAAAATTAAGACCACACTCACCCGTAGCAACCAGTCACAGGGTATACTTGCTTTACGAAACACCCAGGATAATGCGGCTACTTTGCAATCTCCAAGGCTTGCTCGCTCAAACTTAGCCCAGCAAACAGAGTTCATTAGCAGTATGCCCGTTAAACAAGTGCCCAACCAAGCGGCTTGAATCCGTGTCAAAGCGGCTCCGGGTTTTAGCTGATTGAGCGCATCATCTAAATCGTCAATATAGCTTTGGATAAAGGTGGCTGGGGCATTCATTAACATGGGCTTACACCGATAAAATTACAACAACCTCAGAATACCTGATTTTACCTTCTCAATATCAAAAACTTGAACATCGAGTATAAGGGTGGGTTATTTATTGCGAGTTGCCTAAGTTACCGATCACTTATTTTTCACATACGCCGCCTTTGCAGCCACAGTTTTTGCCGCAGCCTAGACCCTCTTCTTTCATTGCGCCAAATTCAGGGTGTTTGGCGGCATAGTTTCTAGCGGCTTGCTGAATGTAAATCCAGGCGATCATTAGCCCGAATATAACTGCCATTGCGATAATAAAGTTTAGCATCATTTTCTCCCGATTTTTGTTTGTCCAATATTGGCGGACTGAAGTCCGCGCTACAGTCTGTTTTGTTAGGCGGTTGTTCCACCAAGACCCGCAAAGCCCATAAAGGTCAGGGATAGAATTCCCGCCAGCATCATGCTTAAAGCAGCTGCCTGGGTGATGTTGGGTAAGTTGGATAATTCCAGTTTTTCGCGTAACCCAGCCATTAATACAATAGCTAAACCAAAACCTGCACCAGCGCCAAGGCTGAATGATACTGATTGTAAAAAGTCGTATTCACGTGAGGTTTGAAACAGGGCGACACCTAAGATTGCACAATTGGTGGCGATGAGTGGCAGAAAAATCCCCAGAGCTCTAAATAAAGCGGGGCTAAATTTTTTCAATACCATTTCCACTAGTTGCACCGATGAGGCAATTAATGCGATGTAACTGATTAAACGTAGAAACTCCAGCTCAAAAGCCATTAATACCTGGTTAATACCATAAGCGCAAGTCGAGCTAACGAACATGACAAAGGTAGTTGCCAGGCTCATATTAAAAGCAGTATCGCGTTTAGCGGAAACGCCAACAAAGGGGCATAAGCCTAAAAACATGGCGAGCACAAAGTTGTTAATCAGGAAGGCACTGAGAAAAATATAACTGAGGGATTCTGGATTCATAGTGGGTTACCTTGTTAATACCCGGTACATTACTGTACAAGTATCGCTGGTTTAATGTGTTTAAGAGCGAGAATTCAATAATACCCGAGTCTGACTTGTTTTTTGGCTCCACAGTCGCACTACAAAAACAATTACGTAGCCAGCTATGCGCTTATTTTCCTAGCACGACTGTGAAACCAAAATCCTGCGCCATACTTTCGGGTATTATTAAATCCTCACTCATTAAAGGTGTAATAGCGATTGGTCAGAAAATTACCTAAAAACACGACCGTACTCGCAATAATTTGTGCATACCAGTAGGCAATATTTTTGGGCTGCGCAAATGGGATTTGTTCAGGATAAGGAATGCTTTGCAATAATGCAAGTATTTCAGGGATTGTGCTCAGCCAGAAAATTGCTGCATTAAGACCAAACATCGTTGCACTGACAATTAAGTAACGTGTAAAAAAAGCCTTATGCGGACCGTTAACCTTGAATGCCCAGTGAAACTGGATATTGTAATTAACGATAAATCCACATACAGCGCCTATCATGCTTGCCTGTAGCGGGGTCGTTAGCTGGTATTCAATTAACAGGATTAATACGATGAATTGCACCGCAGTGGCAAGCCCACCTGAAATGGTATAGCGTATAAAGGTCTTAAAAAAACTATGTGTACTCATAGGCGCTTATTTTTCTTTTAAAAGAGCATATTTACGATACTCTGCCAGCACTGTAAAGCTCTTGAGGTATGAGCTGGGAAGTCGCTTGAGATGTTTTTTTTCTATAATTAAATAATCTTCCACTGTGTTATTGCTTAATGCATTGATAGAATCCTCATCTAAACCGATACGTTTAGCCTGACCCTGAGTATGAAAATCTATTGAAAACAAGCGCTCTCCAGCATAAGACAACTGGCTATTATCTGTCTGGCTGTCATTTTGATAAATTTCGACCAGGTATTTTTGATTCTTTTCAAACTTTAATTTTTCCGGCATTGTCCATTCCAGGCTCATAAACACCAGACCTGCAATGGGTATGATAAATCCAGCATATAGCCACTTGCTTTGCATAAGCTTTTTGATATCAAAGCGCAGGTACAGCATTTCTGTGACCATCATGGCGAAAGCGGGTAATCCCGGCAATACATAGGTATATAGAATATTGCCAGAGAGAGTGAAGAACACCATCGGAGCAATTGCCCAGAATAACAGATAGCTGTGCCAGCTACCCTGACAGGCATTTTTTAAGGTGAGCGTCTTGTTCTTGCGTAACGGCCAGCTTAAGATACTGCCAAGAAAAATAAACGACCAGGGAAAGCTGGCAAATAGCCACAATAACCAGATTTCTCCATGCGGGTGCTTATGTGCGACACCATATAAATCACCATGCCAGCCCGCATCGACAAAGCGCTTATAGTGCTCACCTACGAGGAAATAATTGATAAATCCGGGGCTGTCAATTTCGGCGATGATATACCAGGGGACCGCGATTAATAACATCAGCGTAGAGCCTTTAAACCAGGGTATCTGCTGCCAGGCGGGTAGCCATTGTTTTTCCAGGGCAACCCACGCGATCAGCGGTAATAAAACCAGCACACCAACAATCGGCCCTTTCACTAATAAGCCCAGGCCTAGACCTACAAAGAATAAGTAGCTCCACTTTTTTGCCTGTCGTGCATCAGGGGTATTGAGCGCATGCCAAAAGCTAATCATGGATAAACTGATACACAGGCATAAAGCCATATCGGTCATCACCGCGCCACTGGCAATAAAAAACAGCGCTGTGCTGATGAGTACGATACTGCTAAAAGCCGCTTTTTCAGCGCCGAGTAATCCTTTTGCAAAGCGGTAACTCAGCCATAACACCAGGCCCGCTAATAAAAACACCGGCAAGCGCGCTGCAAATTCGGAATAACCAAATAGTTTAAATGAGATCGCTGTCAGCCAGAATGTCAGCGGGGGTTTGCCCCAAAACGGTACATCATAATTAAACGGTGGCATAATCCAGTTGCCGGTTTCTATGATTAAGCGGGGGGTTTCTGCATAACGCGCTTCGGTTGGGTCGTGTAGTGGATATTCAATAATCCCTAACAAGCGCGTTAAAACGGCAATAAAAAGAATAGCCAGGGATAGTTTGCTGAATGCTTTAGTCATCTGCTTTGGCTGAGTAGGTCTTTTTAATAAAATAAAGCGGTCGTTGTTTCGATTCGATAAACATATGCCCGATATATTCACCTAAGATACCGATCGATAATAGCTGCACACCCGAGAAAAATAATATGACGGTAATCAAAGTTGGGAAACCCTGTATCACTTCGCCAAACATAAGGGTTTTGACAATAAAATATAACCCTAATACAAAGGCGCAAAATGCGGTAATAAAGCCCGCATAAGTTGCTAAACGCAAAGGTTCTTGCGTAAATGATGAGATGCCCTCTATGGCAAATTTTATGAGCTTGCGGTAATTCCAGTTAGTTTCACCTGCCAGCCTGGGGTCGCGACTATATTCTATGGCGGTTTGCGAGAAGCCGATCCAGGCAAACAGGCCTTTCATAAAACGTTTCCGCTCACGTACCTGGTTTAACGCATCGACAGCCTGGCGGCTCATAAGCCGAAAGTCGCCCACATTTTCCGGAATTTCATGGTCACTGATCTTATTAATCAGCTTGTAAAACAGCCGGGCAGTGATTTTTTTAATAAAGCTCTCGCCTTTGCGCTGGGTGCGTTTGGCATACACCACGTCAAATCCTGTGCGCCAGGTGCTTACCATTTCAGCAATAAGCTCGGGCGGGTCTTGCAAGTCAGCATCTATGACTATCACAGCATCGCCTAGTGCCTTATCCAGGCCTGCGGTCATGGCAATTTCCTTGCCGAAATTACGACTTAAATCGATGATTTTAATACGTGGGTCTTGCCGCATTAAATCAATAAGTATACCTAAGGTCTTATCTTTACTGCCATCATTTACATAAAGTATTTCTACTTGCATATCAATTGCTTTGATGGCCTCTGATATGCGCTGCTGGCACTCGTTAATCACTTCCTGTTCATTATGAAACGGAATAATGATGGATAAAAGTTCAGTATGTTGCATATTAATATCTTGCGACGACAATACGGCGCGGGTCTTGATAAACGATTTTCATCGGAATATTTTGTTTTTGCCAGTTCTGGTAAGTATCTGGCGAAACTATCGCCAGGGCTTGTTGTGTTGCTAACCACACAGGCAAAAAATCAGCCTCACTAGCTATCCAGTTTCCAGGCTCACGGCCTATACCAAATTGCATATTGCCTTGATAGCCAACGACGCTGATATTGCGTTGTAAATAATAAGGCAGAGAGTACTCAAACAGATTAATGGCGTAGATTTTTATATCTGAAGTTTCCCAATAATTATTTATGGTAAAATTGAAAATATGCTACAACTATATGAAAAAAAATAGTCTTTTCATTCGTTTCAAATGCTATTGCCTAAGGGGAATTAAGTAGGGGTTTGCTATAAACATGGCAAAACCACCTAAAATAAACCTCGATACACCAGCATTGTGTATTTCAGCTACAATAAGGAGAAACTTTATAAAAGCCGAGTTGTGATGTCGTTGACCTGAGCTTAATTAAAGCTCTCTGACGGTAATTGACTGTGCGTTGCTATTTCATCGTGTAAAATTAATTTGCCTGTTTTACGTTGCTCGACATAATTAATCAGCAATAACCAGCAGCCTAGCACTATAAACCCACCCGGAGGTAAAATCATCACTAACCAGGGTTCGAACTGGGTGCTAAACACCTGATAGCCTAATAATTGCCCCGCACCTAATAATTCTCGTACACCGCCTAGCATCACCAGTGCTAGGGTAAAGCCGAGCCCCATGCCCAGTGCGCTAACCACTGATTTAGTAAATGAGTGCTTTGACGCATAGGCTTCTGCACGGCCTAAAATTAAGCAATTAACTACGATTAGCTGAATAAAAGCACCTAGTCTATTATATAAATCCAGGCTAACTGCCTGAATAATATAATCCACCAGCGTTACAAAGGTGGCGATAATAATAATATAAGTGGTGATGCGCACTTGCTTGGGAATAAAGTTGCGCAAGGCGGATACCAGCGCATTAGAGCAAACCAGTACAAAAACACTGGCAATACCCATGGCAAGCGAGTTCAGTACCGAATTAGTCACCGCCAATACCGGGCATAGCCCAAGCATCATTACGAATACTGGGTTTTCTTTCCAGATGCCTGCAGTAAAGACATCGAGAGTTAAGGGTGTTTCTTTTTTTGTGGCTTGAGTCATATTTACCTCATTCTAATCTTGTTTCTGAAGTTTCCCAATTATTGAGTAGCTGAAATACACAATGCTGGTGTATCGAGGTTTATTTTAGGTGGTTTTGCCATGTTTATAGCAAACCCCTACTTAATTCCCCTTAGGCAATAGCATTTGAAACGAATGAAAAGACTATTTTTTTCATATAGTTGTAGCATAGTTTCAATTTTACCATAAATAATTATTGGGAAACTTCAGATCTTGTTTTACATTTTGAGTTATGGAGTAGGTTGGGTTAGATTTTTTTGCGAAGCACTAAAAACGTAACCCAGCGCCTTAGAAGGCTCATAAAATGCTGGGTTACGTTATCTGCGCTACGCTTGATAATCTAACTAGCCTACATGTAATAGGTTGATTTTAATGATAAAAATTTAACTTAATGCTTTCCTTGCTTTAAGACTTCTAAATTTTTGATAAGCACCGGAATCAACTTTTGTGCGCTTTTGTTTAACATTCGCCCGATTGCATTTGATGTAATGGTCGAACCTGAAATGGCATCAATCTGCCAATCATGTTTTTTTGTACCATGCCGCACTGTAGTGATTGCATTGGCTAATCCAGATTGTGCCATATTAAGCTGCGAATCTAAACATTTAAAATTAGCTAAAAATTGCTTATCTGTAGTGATCTTGGTGCCAAAGCCAGGGGTTTCTGTGCTTTTTAACACATCAAAGCCAACGATGCAGCTACTATCAGGATTATAACCATAGAGTATTTTAACAATATCCTGGTAACCTTGCGCTGCGGCATTAATCGCGACACCAACTAAGTTATTATGTTGATCATAGCCTGCATAAACAAGTTCACCTTCGGTCTTGTCTCCGGTTAATTTTAATTTATCCTGCTCAACGACAAAGGTTAAGTGACTTTTTGCGCTGGGTAGCACCGTAAAAATAGCCCGCTCAGTCGCCATGCGCTGATTCTCGGCAATAATGGGTTTGGTAAATTCATAGACCAGCACGACTAATAAACCAGAGATCATGGCAACTGTAGCCAGTGTGGTAATCAGCTTGGCGCTTGAAGGTAGCTCAGGTACCTGATTTTCTGGCGTACTCATGATTTATCCTGCTTTTTCTTGCGCGCCCCATATATACGCGGCTGGGTGTAGGTTTCTATAATAGGCGTGGCGGCATTACCAAATAAGATTGCGTACATTACTGCCTCCGTCAAACCACCAAATAAGCGAATAATAACGGTTAAAAAACCGACTAAGCAGCCAAATACGAAAATCCCTAAAGGCGTGACTGGGGATGCAACCATATCGCTAGCCATAAATACTGCGGCAAACATTAAGCCACCTGAAAGAAGCATAAACGCAGGCGCGGGGTACTTGGCAGGATCCAGCAGATAAAAAAACCCGGCAGATACTGCAGTGCCAAAGATAACAGCAGCAGGAATGCGCCAGTCGAGCATTTTCTTATACACTAAATAAGCGCCGCAGACTAAAATTAACAGCGTCGAGGTCTCACCAGTTGAGCCTGCTACATTGCCGATAAATAAATCATAGGAATCGGTGATAATACCCTGAAATTTCATCAATGCCAGAGGTGTTGCGCCGGTAAAGCCATCAACAGCAACCTGAGTCGACCATTCCTCCGTGGGCAATGGCTTCATAAAAGGCCAGGCCAGAGTCGAGGGGATAAATTCGGCAAAGCGTTCAGTGGCTAAAGCAGGTGTCCAGGTCGTAATAGACACAGGAAAAGCTGCTTGCACAAAGGCACGCCCAACTAAAGCAGGGTTAAAGATATTAAAGCCCAGTCCACCAAACAGGGTTTTACCCATGGCTATCGCAGTAAATCCGGCAACAGCGCCCATCCATAAGGGAAAGCTTGGCGGTAAAGTCATGGCCAGCAATAAGCCACTCACGACTGCACTGGCATCTAATATGGTAGATTTTTTGCCAGACATTTTGCAGAAAAAATGCTCAGTCGCAATACATGACAGGGTGGTGACCAGTATCAGCGCTAATGCACTGATACCAAAATGATATACGGAGTACATTACTAAAGGCAGCAGGGCATACACAACATTGCGCATAATCTGTGCAACAGTCGGTGCCTTGCGGATATACGGCGAAGTGCGTATATCAATTTTTAAATCAGTTTTAGCCATCTTGTCTGTGCCTTTCACGGTTTAGTGTTTTTGCAATTCTAAAATACTGTACCAGCGGGGTATTAGATGGGCAAACATAGCTGCAACAACCACATTCAAAGCAGTCATTCAGATGATATTTTTCTTCCATCACATCATATTGTCGCTTGGCTGCCAATAATCCCAACTCCGATGGGTTTAAATGGATAGGGCAGGCGGTTAGGCACTTTGAGCATTTAATACACGGTAGTATGTCATCGCGTTTAGTCGCCCTTTCACCCAGTACCAGCACACCCCCCGTGCCTTTGGTAATCGGCACATCCAGCGAACGTACCGGAGTGCCCATCATTGGCCCGCCCAGAATAAGCCCGGCTTCATCACCTTTAAACCCTGCATGTTGCAGAATATAACGTAACGGCGTACCGATGGGTGCCAGAAATTCCCCGGGTTTTCCAGATTATCGCCGGTAATGGTGATGGTACGCTCTATCAGGCCATGTCCTTTGGGTAGTAATGCGCCAATCTTGGCTAAAGTCGCGACATTAAAAATAGCTAAACCCGCTTCCGATGAACGACTGCCAGATAGAATTTCTATGCCCAATAAAGAATAGGCCAGCATCTTCTGCGCGCCCTGCGGGTATTTAGTGGCAATCGCCTTAATACTAATACTATTATCGTCGGGCAAAAATGGCTCAATGGCATGTAACACATCCATTTTATTATCTTCTATGCCGATAATCGCCTTAGGCGCGCCTACACATTTCATGCTGATGCGTATGCCATGTAATAGGTGATCTATTCTTTCTAACATAAGACGATGATCGGTCGTTAGAAATGGCTCACACTCACAGCCATTCACTAATACAGTATGAATGCAACAATCCTGCGGAGTCTGCATTTTGACATGAGTAGGAAACGCAGCGCCACCCAGACCAACTACGCTGGTATTCTGCACCACCTGGATCAATTCTTCGCGGGACATCTCCCGATAATCATAATGCGTACCGGAATCCAGTATATGCTGACCAGAGCTTAGTGCCGTGGTGATAATAATCACTTCCTGCTTACCGCCCTGTGCAGTTTTCGCCAGGCTAATCTCTTTAACAGTACCGGTCACAGGTGCATGAATTGGCACCGACATAAAGCCATCTGCCTCTGCAATCAGTTCACCGCGCGTCACCTGTTGACCTTTATATACCAGTGCTTTTGCCGGTTTACCTATATGCTGCGCGAGTGGCACTATAACTTCAGGTGCAAACGGCAGGCGGCGGGTAGGTTTTGCATTGGTTTCATTTTTAAATTCCTCAAGGTGAATACCATGAGGAAAGGTTTTTTTGCCAAATAGTTTTGCTAAATTCATAAAATCCATTTATTTTCGATTGTTAAGGTAATGCTCTTAGCTGTTTTGTAAGTGCCTCTCTCTGTTCAGAGCTTTTGCGATTCTAAAATATTGCACCAGCGGGATATTGGAAGGACAAACATAGCTACAACAACCACATTCAAAGCAGTCATTAAGATGATATTTTTCTTCCATTACATCATACTGACGCTTGGTGGCTAATAAACCCAGTTCGGACGGGTTTAAGTTAATTGGACAGGCTTGCAGGCATTGGGTGCATTTAATACAGGACAAGATGTCATCACGCTTGGTGGCGCGCTTATCCAGTACCAGTAATGCGCCAGTGCCTTTAGTAATCGGCACATCAAGCGAGCGAGCAGGCATGCCCATCATTGGCCCACCTAAAATAAGCTCTGCTTCAGCACCAATAAACTCGGCATATTCGAGTAAAAAACGAACCGGTGTGCCGATCGGAGCCAGATAGTTACCCGGTTTTTTAACCCCATCTCCGGTTATAGTAATGATGCGCTCAATCAGGCCTTGCTTAGCTGGCAGTAATGCACCGAGCTCTGCCAGGGTAGCAACATTAAAAACAGCAAGACCCACTTCAGAAGGCAGACCGCCAGAAGGAATTTCAATGCCTAATAAAGAATATGCCAGCATCTTTTCGGCACCTTGCGGGTACTTGGTTTCAACGGCTTCAATAGTAATGCTGTCGTCATCAGGTAAATAGGGCTTAATCGCCTCTAATACATTTAACTTATTATCTTCTATGCCGATAATCGCCCTGGGGGCATCCACTGTTTTCATGGCAATACGTATGCCTAACAGCAGATTATCAATTTTCTCCAGCATCACCCGGTGGTCAGTGGTTAGAAACGGCTCACATTCGCAACCATTCACCAGCACAGTATGAATTGACCGATCGGGAGGAATAGCCATTTTCACATGGGTGGGAAATGCCGCGCCACCCAGGCCGACTAGCCCGGTATTTTGTACTGCTTTGACTAATTCCTCGCGGGTCATTTGCAGATAATCGTTACGCTCACCGGAATCCAAAACCTGCTGACCAGAATTTAACGATGTGGTAATAATAATCGCAGGCTGCTTGCCGCCTTTTGCAGTTGGCGCGATATCAATTTCTTTGATTGTACCGCTAACCGGAGCATGGATAGGCACGGACATAAAGCCATCCGCTTCGGCAATGACTTCACCGCGAATAATATGCTGACCTCTGAATACAATTGCTTTAGCCGGTCTGCCTATGCTTTGCGCTAGCGGCACTACTATTTCATCGGCAAATGGCAGGCGGCGAGTGATCTTAGCATTAGTTTCTTCTTTATAGGCATCAGGATGGATGCCATGAGGGAAGGTTTTTTTGCCAAATAGATTCAATAGATTCATAAGTTGTTGTGCTGAATACCGAATGCATTTTTTGATTTGCCTAGATGTAAGTTTGGGTACAAAGCGTTTTTTTCAAAGTATTTTATACCATAAAGCAACCGGCCTGATTTTTAATTGTTACTCGATGTTCAAGTTTTTCCATCCCATTGCCATCAAACTCTTACCTTCACCCAGTAGAACAATACTTTAATGATGCTGTTGGCCCTAAGCGACCTAAATCTCTGCCAATCATATGTTTTCCTGATGGCATCAGTTGAAACACATCCTTTATTAATTCACCTAACTCTTTCAGCTTATCACCAGGATCTGGAAACTCTAGCAATGACGTGATGAACTCAAGCAGTACATCCATTTGAGACTTGCGCTGTAAGCTTCCTACGGTATACGCAGGTAGTTTGCTTTCAATGCGGGCTATTTGCTCTGGGTGAAGGAGAAGGCAATGGTCAAACAAAAGACTCAGAATCAGGCCACGGCTTGATCCCTCTTCATCTAATTGTTTGGCCTCACGCCCCCATCCTTCATAAAGCTTCCAGTCCTCAAAGAAAACCTCAATCAGCCATCTCAACGTATAGGCTTGAATAATATCTTGTGTGCGCCAAGTCAGGTCTGTCGCCACTAAATAGCGATAGTCGTTTTCACCGTCATATTTTAAGGCAATGACAAAGCGTTTTTTACTGTGTGAACTCACCTTTAATCGTGTACTGCTGACAGTCACTTTAATCTCTTTTCCGCCACGTACACGTATTATCTGATCAATGCCTTTGTTAATCGAATTAAAGTAGCTCTCGACTGACCTTATTCTACCTCTATATTCAATATTTTGGTTTTTACGTAATTGGCTAATCACCTGCGAGCCTCCAGATTCTTTAGCGGCTTCGTCCATAAAGGCTTTTTCACCATACAGCGCATCAGCCAGTACGCCTTTAATTTTAATCAGGCTATGCGCAACTTTAAACTCTTTTAATAAGCCTAATGCAATCTCTGTTTTGGTCGGGTAGGCACTGTAATGGATGAGGTAACTAGCAGCAATAATACTATCGTTTGTCCATTAACATATCCGCCGGAGCCTTTGTGTTTCTGCTTGTAAACCTTATAAATACGTTTTGTAGACTTAGATCGTGCTCGGTCTGATTCATCAAAGGCCAACACACCTTCAGTAATGCCATAACGTTTTAAAATTAAGACCACACTCACCCGTAGCAACCAGTCACAGGGTATACTTGCTTTACGAAACACCCAGGATAATGCGGCTACTTTGCAATCTCCAAGGCTTGCTCGCTCAAACTTAGCCCAGCAAACAGAGTTCATTAGCAGTATGCCCGTTAAACAAGTGCCCAACCAAGCGGCTTGAATCCGTGTCAAAGCGGCTCCGGGTTTTAGCTGATTGAGCGCATCATTTAAATCGTCAATATAGCTTTGGATAAAGGTGGCTGGGGCATTCATTAACATGGGCTTACACCGATAAAATTACAACAACCTCAGAATACCTGATTTTACCTTCTCAATATCAAAAACTTGAACATCGAGTATAAACATGGCAAAACCACCTAAAATAAACCTCGATACACCAGCATTGTGTATTTCAGCTACTCAATAATTGGGAAACTTCAGTTATAAAGGAACCGATGCATACATTGGTACAGTAGGCATCAGTGTTCCCATTGAAAGAAGAAGTACCTAAACAAAGCAGCCTATAACCTACCTGAAGCTAGCACCAATCGAATATTTCCATCTTTTTGATTTTAATCACTTATAACAGCAAATAGACACTCTGTAGGCACCGTAAAAAAAACAACAAATAATTTCAAATAAAGCTTGCAATTGCCGAAAAAATTTTCGTTTTAATCACCTCATAAACGGATATCACCCATGCTTAAAGACCTACCACTCTCTGAACATATTCACCAACCAGGCGCGCCATGCTACCTCACGAAATTCCGGGACTCCTGTCGCCATAATTCGTTCACCTACGCAGCGGATGGGAGATGCCCTGAACGCCCTGCGTCCGCAACGACTACGCACAAAAGCCGCTTCGTCATTACTACCTCACTGGCTGGACGGCTATTCGGAATGCAATTCTTGCTCCTCTCGCGTGCTGCTAGCACACGTCGAATCAGCAAATTGCCCTGTCGCCTATCAGGGACTAAAAATCACCACTTCGCTAACCCATCTTCGTCACTATTGATGATGTAGTTGTTATAAATCAATTGGTTGAAATTTTAAAAAGTAGACAGTTGGCACTACAGATTTTGTGTTTTTGTATAAAACGGTGGATTTTTTAGAGTATTTTTGTCGCATGTAAATTACACTCAAATAATGATGATTTTTTTGACAAAAGTCAATGAATTTATCGACAGAAATAATATAAATGGCACTACAAAACTTTCAAAAAAAACACCATTGATTTTAAAGAGAATTTTTCGACAAAAAATCGCTTAAACCGATGAATCAATGGCTTAGAAAGATGAAAGTGACGAAGATGGGCTAAGCTCCGTTTCCATGATTTTCAGCGGCTGTATCAGTGTAGTCGATAGTGGTCGCCATTTCCTCCAAACCAATGAACAGATTTATGGCCAGCTGCTTCCCCACTCAACGTATTTTAAATCACTGAAGTCGCATAGACGAACAAGTATGCTTGAGGCATTTGAACAGCAGAGCTATCATCTTCACGCTGAAACACTGCTATCGCAAGGCATTGATTATCTTAAAGCATTCCCGGAACTTGACGAATACACCATAGAAGCAGCGGATGGACATTTTATTGATCATGCCTGCCATACTGAAAAAAACAGCAATCGGGGAGTCGCTATTTTTGCGAAAGCTTGTTTTGGGCATCCCAGCCCAAGCAAGCAGCAAAAACTTAACGCGACCACTTATGCCTCCGGCGGCCCCGATTCGTCCTCGTCACCTCGTCCCGACCCAACAAGGGGTCGGAACATAGGCTCCAAATGACTTGACGCCGTGTCGGATGGCCTTTTATTTTGTCTCCACCTTCGCTAACGCTCAGACTCCGACAAAACAACGGCCCTACGGCTATCGCGGACTAAAAATCTTCACTTCGCTAAAGCTCCGTTTCCAGGATTTTCAGCGGGGGAAAGTTTATGCGGCCGAGGGGATTTACGCGTTCGCTGTCAGCCCCGGACGGGCTGATAGTCTCCAGAAGGCGCAGGGAAATTTGCCAATCCGAAGTGCGCGATAGCGCGCGAGGGAGGCTAAAATTTTATCCCGAATAGCCGTAGAGCCATTTGTGGTAGCCATCACTGAGCTGCTTTGTGCTCAGTCTGTGGCGGACGCAGGGCGGCTGGAGCATCTCCTATTCGCTGCGTAGGTGAACGAATTACGGCGACAGGAGTCCCGGAATTTCGTGAGGTAGCATGGCGCGCCTGGAATCTCAGAAGTGGGTTGCTCAGATTTCTTTGTCTGGTGACAAACGGAACTCAGAGGCATCAAGAAATACCTGTGTTACGAGATCATATTGAAAAGCAAAACAAGGGAAATAACAGCTCTCAGAAACATCTCTATGTCTACGATAAAGCCGTCACCGACTTTGTCTGGTGGGATCGGCAGAAACGACATGCTAATTACATGATTTCAATGCTAAAAGAAAATTCAATTGCGACTCTGGCGGTGTTTTTCAAGACTGAAGTTTCCCAATTATTGAGTAGCTGAAATACACAATGCTGGTGTATCGAGGTTTATTTTAGGTGGTTTTGCCATGTTTATAGCAAACCCCTACTTAATTCCCCTTAGGCAATAGCATTTGAAACGAATGAAAAGACTGTTTTTTTCATATAGTTGTCATCAGTGTTCCCATTGAAAGAAGAAGTACCTAAACAAAGCAGCCTATAACCTACCTGAAGGTAGCACCACTCGAATATTTCCATCTTTTTGATTTTAATCACTTATAACAGCAAATAGACACTCTGTAGGCACCGTAAAAAAACAACAAATAATTTCAAATAAAGCTTGCAATTGCCGAAAAAATTTTTCTAAAAATTTCCGTTTTAATCACCTCATAAACGGATATCACCCATGCTTAAAGACCTACCACTCTCTGAACATATTCACCAACACTGCAATGAAAGTATGGAACGTGCCCTGTTAGCAGAGCGTCATCCTTTGTGGGCTCGTTCATGCCCAGAGTTGAAGGATATCGACTTTATTCGCCTTGGGTTATTACGCTGTATCAGTGTAGTCGATAGTGGTCGCCATTTCCTCCAAACCAATGAACAGATTTATGGCCAGCTGCTTCCCCACTCAACGTATTTTAAATCACTGAAGTCGCATAGACGAACAAGTATGCTTGAGGCATTTGAACAGCAGAGCTACCATCTTCACTCTGAAACACTGCTATCGCAAGGCATTGATTATCTTAAAGCATTCCCAGAACTTGACGAATACACCATAGAAGCAGCGGATGGACATTTTATTGATCATGCCTGCCATACTGAAAAAAACAGCAAGGGGAAAGTTTATGCGGCCGGGGGGATTTACGCGTTGAATCTCAGAAGTGGGTTGCTCAGATTTCTTTGTCTGGTGACAAACGGAACTCAGAGGCATCAAGAAATACCTGTGTTACGAGATCATATTGAAAAGCAAAACAAGGGAAATAACAGCTCTCAGAAACATCTCTATGTCTACGATAAAGCCGTCACCGACTTTGTCTGGTGGGATCGGCAGAAACGACATGCTAATTACATGATTTCAATGCTAAAAGAAAATTCAATTGCGACTCTGGTTGAGTCTATCCCTTTTGACTCCCGCCATGAGATCAATACAGGGGTTGAAGCATACAGTGTGTACGAAAACAAGGGCATCAAATTTAACGTGGTGGATTACCGTGATCCAGAAACCGGAAAACTTCACCGGTTTGTGACAACCTTGCCAATGACTATTAACCCTGGAACCATTGCCATGCTGTATTTCAAGCGATGGACGATTGAAAAGACATTCAATAACACTAAAAGTAATTTCAAGGAAACTAAAGCTTGGTCTTCCAATACCCGCTCACTTGAAAATCAAATGCGCCTGACTGCAATGAGCTATAATTTAATGCGCGTATTTGAAGAGATTTCAAAAACACAACAGCCAGAATTGATTCATCCATCGGATAAAAAATATAGCGAGGCTCTGGAGATAAGGCAGCAACAGGCCCAAAAACGAGATCGTTTTGTGAATCCATTATTTTTCCAGGCAAGAATATCTCGTATCAGCTCGTATACCATTCGGGCAGTTCAAAACGCAATAATAACAGGAATGTCTTTACAGTGCTTTATGAGCTCTCTTGTGGCGAGGTTAGTTTCACGGCCTCAATTGATAGGGGAACACTGATGATAGTTGTAGCATAGTTTCAATTTTACCATAAATAATTATTGGAAAACTTCAGATTTCTAACATTCCAGCTTTTTAAAAAAGAAGTAGTAAAATCAGCGCTGTAATCAATTCTTTTGCAGTATTATTATCTGACTTCTGCTTTGATGTTTACTATAAACTCACTTTATTGGGCGGAGCATTCCATCAGGCTCAACGCGGCACCAGCGAAAGACCTAAGCCTACATATTAATACTCGATGTTCAAGTTTTTTAACTGATTGATTTTATTGATAATTTTACTGACAAAGAAAGCATCAACATCATTGTAAATCAATCACTTATAAAACAAAGCCGGAAAAATTTACTTTTCTTAGCCCAGTTATAGCTGAAAACTTGAACATCGAGTAATAGGCCGATCTTTTTTTGCTATACCGCTCTTTTTCAACCGTTTATCTTCTTTATCCCACTGCTTTAAGGCTGGATCCGGCATATAAAAGAAAAAACCGACAGGCACTGTAATGGATGAGGTAACTAGCAGCAATAATACTATCGTTTGTCCATTAACATACCCGCCGGAGCCTTTGTGTTTCTGCTTGTAAACCTTATAAATACGTTTTGTAGACTTAGATCGTGCTCGGTCTGATTCATCAAAGGCCAACACACCTTCAGTAATGCCATAACGTTTTAAAATTAAGACCACACTCACCCGTAGCAACCAGTCCCAGGGTATACTTGCTTTACGAAACACCCAGGATAATGCGGCTACTTTGCAATCTCCAAGGCTTGCTCGCTCAAACTTAGCCCAGCAAACAGAGTTCATTAGCAGTATGCCCGTTAAACAAGTGCCCAACCAAGCGGCTTGAATCCGTGTCAAAGCGGCTCCGGGTTTTAGCTGATTGAGCGCATCATTTAAATCGTCAATATAGCTTTGGATAAAGGTGGTGGGGCATTCATTAACATGGGCTTACACCGATAAAATTACAACAACCTCAGAATACCTGATTTTACCTTCTCAATATCAAAAACTTGAACATCGAGTAACAGAGGCTTTTTTGCCTCAGGACTCCTGATGAATCTATTCGCATACTTTTTGACCCTACCAGCCTAACGGTCTCGCAATGGACTCTCTGGGTTGCAAGGGTTCTGTAAAAGTATCGGTCTGACCTGTTGTTGTCATCAATATTGGTTAACTTGCCTCCGCAATCTTGGTTACTCGGTTATCTCAGGGTTATCCACGCTTTGTCCACAGACGAAGAGCCCTCCTAGCTCGCAGTCGGTGGGCAAAGGGTGGGTAACCCTGCTTATGCACTCTAACTATGTCAGAGCTGCATCATATTCTTTATCCTGACTCGCCATCGCCCACAGTATTCGGGCATTTTTATTGGCCAGCGCAACGGCGGCTTTATTAAATCCACGCCGCTCAATGAGTGCTTGTAGCCATAGGCTTAATTTATCTTTTTTTACCACTACAGTGCTTTAACACCGATCGTGCTCCATGAATTAACATCGTACGAATATAGCGGTTACCTCGCTTACTAATTCCTAAATAAACCTGATTATCACCACTGCTATGTTGTCTCGGAACAATCCCTAAGCTGGCTGCATAATCTCGGCTACTCTGATAGCTTTTACCTGTCCCTATGTCTGAGGCAATGATGGTGGCTGTTATTGCCCCAATACCTGGCACATCAAGAAAACGCTGGCTTAACTGATTGCTATTACATAGCCGGCTAATACGTCTGTCCTGTTGTTTAATCTCTTCATCTAGTGCAACTAGTTTTTCATATTGCTCAGCAAACATTTCTCGACTTAAATCAGTCAAATCATTGTCGCTATCTTCTAAAATCAACGGTAATTCTACTCTTACTTTCTTTACTGAAGTTTCCTAGTTTTTAAAGCATAAGAATATCAGCTAATGCTTATTTTTCTGAAATATTAGATATTACTAATATTAATGGCATTCCGTTGACTAAAAGCCTTGAGTTCTTCTTAAAAACAACAGGTTAATCGCGAATGAGGCCTAGTTTTAGTGTATAATGAAAGTTTCTAACACATTGATTATACAAACAAACCTGCCTCATTCATGTTCATTTTACGCGATACTTTACTTCCGCTTCAAGATCATTTTTCCAAAACCACTTTAGGCCGCGAACGAGCCTCTCTGTTTGTTTACACGATCCTGTCTATTATCGTTCCCTTTACGTCGTCGATGACATCTAATCTTTGGCGTTGCCTTGATACGTTGTTTGGGTTTGAGATCAAGAATAAGCGCTTTTACACTTTCATGGCTTCTTCAACTTTGCCGTGGGCTGGGCTGTGGAAAACTATCTGGGAGCTGATTCCGTCTCCTGAAACAGATGGGCGCATATTGGTTGCACTGGATGACTCCATTATCACTAAAGTAGGCAAAAATATCTTCGGCTGTGAAGCCATTTTTGACCACGCGGCCAAATCGAATCAAAACAAATATCCATGGGCACAAAATATTGTATCGGTAGGGTTGCTGAAACAGGTCAAAGGTCGCTGGGCGTGCTTATTTTTAGATTTCCGATTTTATCTGCCCTTAAAAACAATTCAGGCAAAAAAAGAAACCGCCACGATAAGATCGGGGAGTCGCTATTTTTGCGAAAGCTTGTTTTGGGCATCCCAGCCCAAGCAAGCAGCAAAAACTTAACGCGACCACTTATGCCTCCGGCGGCCCCGATTCGTCCTCGTCACCTCGTCCCGACCCAACAAGGGGTCGGAACATAGGCTCCAAATGACTTGACGCCGTGTCGGATGGCCTTTTATTTTGTCTCCACCTTCGCTAACGCTCAGACTCCGACAAAACAACGGCCCTACGGCTATCGCGGACTAAAAATCTTCACTTCGCTAAAGCTCCGTTTCCAGGATTTTCAGCGGGTGATGTCGTTCCTTTCCAGACCAAGATGGCTCAGGCGGCTCAAATGCTGATTGCAATTGCAGAACATTTTTCCACCGCTCCGATATTGACAGTCACTGATAGCTGGTTTGGCAACAATGGCCTTCGGGGAGTCGCTATTTTTGCGAAAGCTTGTTTTGGGCATCCCAGCCCAAGCAAGCAGCAAAAACTTAACGCGACCACTTATGCCTCCGGCGGCCCCGATTCGTCCTCGTCACCTCGTCCCGACCCAACAAGGGGTCGGAACATAGGCTCCAAATGACTTGACGCCGTGTCGGATGGCCTTTTATTTTGTCTCCACCTTCGCTAACGCTCAGACTCCGACAAAACAACGGCCCTACGGCTATCGCGGACTAAAAATCTTCACTTCGCTAAAGCTCCGTTTCCAGGATTTTCAGCGATGGAAGCCTGTTTACAAAGCTATCGGAAGCCGGTTTAATATTCTCTCTAGGTTAAGGTGCAATAATGTACTGTACGATCGTCCAGAAAAAAGAAAACCCAAGCAGAGGGGCGGAATAAAAAGTACGGGCAGCGTCTGGGGTCAGCCACAGACATGGCAAAAACAGTACAACAAAAGGCCCGATCGTATACCGTGAATCTCTATGGAAAACAGCGTGAAGTCAGGGCTTATAGTCGCGTTGTCATGCTGACAACATTGAAACGACCCGTTCAGGTTGTCTGGGGGTTTCGTCGCACACAGTGGATTGCTTTGTTTACGACCGATCTAAGTTTATCCGTCACACAGATTATTGAGTATTATGGTGCGCGATGGAAAATAGAATCCGGGTTCAAAGAGCTCAAGCAAGACATAGGGAGTCAGAAAAGTCAGTGTCGAAATGCGCAGGCAGTGACCAACCATTTGAACTTCTGTATGATGGCAACAACGCTGACGTGGATTTACGCGGATCGTTTAAAAACCAATCCGGAACGTCGGCACAAAGTGAAGGGGCGAGCCAGTTTCGCCTTTTCAGATATCCGCCGCATCATTGCCGAAGCGGCTTTGGATCCGGATTTTGAAAGGGTTTGCCACAAATACAGCAGCTCCCCTGTAAATTCGGTGGTAGCCGTTTTATTGCGAATGGTTGCTTGATGAATTTCTAAGAAACTTCAGTTTCTTTATACCTTTAGGAATAACAATGCCTCTTTCACTGAGTAGCCCTCGCACTTGATTAACCAGCGCAGTACGTTTGCCAACAAGGCCTTCACGTATTCTATGAACAAGTTGAATGTCTTGCTGTCCAATCGTTTTTATCGACACTGTGCGCTTATTTGGACGGGTAACCGCATCAAATATAGCAGCGGCATCATTAAAGTCATTTTTGTTCCCCACCACAAAACCCTTTACATGACGGGCATTAAGCAAAATGACTTCATGCCCTTGTTTAGTTAACTCTCTTGCCCAGTGATGAGCTCCGCCACAGTCTTCTATTCCAATTAAGCTCACTGGATAATTTGCAAAAAATATTAAAAGCTCAGCTCGTTTTAGCTTTTTCTTAACAGGTTTTGATTTTTTTCATCAAATGTATACATGTGAAAAATATTTTTTGCTATATCCAATCCAATTACGCTATTATTCATGTTGGGCTCCTCTTTGCTCCGTTATTACCCTTAGGTGCATTATGACACTGTTGGTGGGAGAGGAGTCCATATCATCAGCCTACGCAGGGCAGCGTGCGCGCTTACTTACCTAAAATACCTTTGACTGCATGTAATAAATCAGCGGGTAAGACGACTGTTTTAGAATTATCAGACTCGGCTAATTCGCGCATCGCCTCAATATATTTTTCACCTAGTAAATAAGTTGCCGGTAGCTCTTTATCTTTCAGCGCGGTGGTAATGCTTTCTATCGCTTTACCACTGGCATCTGCGAGTAATATTTTTGCTTCGGCATCACGGTGGGAGGCTTCTAATCGCCCATCCGCTTCAAGAATAGCCGCTTGTTTTGCGCCTTTTGCCCGCGTGACTGCTGCACGACGTTCCCGTTCTGCAGCACTTTGCTCTTCCATTGATGCCTGCATGGTTGTAGACGGATTGATATCCTGAATTTCCACGGTTTTAAGGGTGATACCCCAGTCGGCGATATCATCGGAGGTGCCGTCTTTTAACTTTGTTTTGATATGCTCTCTTGATGACAAAGCTTCATCTAAAGTCATTTCACCAATAATTGCTCTCAGTGATGTCTGGATAAGCTTTACGATTGCCAGCTCGTAATCTTCTACGCCATAAACAGCTTTCTCTGGGGATACGATATTAATATAAGCTATCGCATTGGCAATAATCATCGCATTATCTTTGGTGATCACTTCCTGCGAAGGGATGTCCAGTACGATATCCTTAGTCGTCAGCCTGTCGATAATAGAATCCACATAGGGAATCACAAAATTCAAGCCGGGCGTTAAGGTCGAGTGATATTTCCCCAGGCGTTGCACGATATGCTTATAACCCTGTGGGACTATGCGCACGCCTTTTACGACCGTTACAATCACTAATAATACAAATACTCCTACAACTGATAAACCTTCCATATACTATCCTCTCACATTATTTTGCTGAAACAATCAGCGTATTACCCGAAAATTCGCGCACCATGACGCGACCACCTAAATCTACTGTATCAGTACAAATAAATTGCCATTCATCATTGCCCAGAATCGGGGCAGGAAAGCGCAAAGTTCCACGCCCCTCATGCACTGAATTATACTCAATCACCGTGCCAACTTGCCCTATCATGCTCTCCCGCGACATGCCGGAAAAGGTTTTATTTTTAAGATGTGGTGATACCCATTTAAACCAGGAAAATACGATAATAATGGACAAGATTATCCAGAGCATCAGCTGCACAGTAAATGAAAAAGGCACTATCCATAACAGCAAGCCGACAATAATTGCACTGACACCGAACCATAAGGCAACAAAACTAACCAATAATATCTCCGCCAGCGCTAAGCCTAGCCCAAAAATCAGCCAGTGCCAGTAAGCAATATTTGCATTTAACCACTCCATCAGTCCTCCTCCCCTTAAAATTTATTTTATTTCATGCCCGATTAAGTACAATAGTCATATTTTATTTACAATAGGAAAAATCATGATTATCTGGGCGTTTAATTTACTTATTCTGGCGGTTGGTATTTTAGTAGTAGGTTTAATCAAACCGAAATGGCTGCTATTCTGGATGGAGCAACCGAACAGGTATATCATTGTCGGCGTGTCACTGGTTTTATTTATGGCTGCTGCTATCATGTTTGGCGAAGGAAACAGACAAAACGTCCCGCTATCAGAAGTAGTACAAACCGAGCAGCAAGCACCTACAGAAATTCCTTCCGACTTAGTGAAATAGGCAGGTCTGGATTTTTATCTTATTGAGCAGGATAGAGCGGACTTCAGTCCACTAATCCTGCAACAAGCCCTGGCATTAGCTATCGCGTAATACCACTCTACTTATTTACTTTCCTGAGTAATTAACTCATTCATCACCTTGATAATGCCTCCATGGGAACCAGCGGTTCTGCCATTAACCAGATACTTGCCATTAACCACAATGGCTGGAACACCGGCAATACCATAACGTGGTCCCATACTTTTTGCCTGACGCATTTTTGTATCTACGATAAAAGAATTGTAGGCATCATGAAAAGCAGTTTCATCAACACCATGCGCTACAAAGAACTTCGCCAAATCATCTTCGCTGGTTAATTGTTGCTTATTAACCTGTATCGCCTGAAAAAAGTCGGCATGAACCTTATCTACAACACCCAGCACTTCAGCCGTAAAATAAGCTTTCGCATGCTTTGCCCAAAGCGCACTAAACACTGCTGGCTGGCGTATAAAGATAACATTATCAGGTAAATTAGAGCGCCATTTTTCTATAGCCGGCTCGAATTGATAGCAGTGTGGGCAGCCATACCAGAATAACTCGATCACTTCGACCTTAGTAGGATCCTGAGTTGGCTGTATTGTCGCCAGGTCCTTATAGCCTTTGTCCGCTGCAAAGCTGACGCTAGTCAAAACCAGCAAGCTTACCAGGCTCGCTTTAATGATATTTTTAAACATGCTATTTCCTTTTCTCTTATTTATCTCACATCATCATTTCATTGTAGAAACATAAAATGCCATTGCCTTTATCTCCTCTTCGGACATTTTTTTGGCAATCATATGCATCATATTATCAGCGTTATTACTACGCGCGCCAGTTTTAAAATCTGCTAAGGTTTTCTTTAGATAATCCGCATGCTGCCCCTTTAAAGCCGGAAAAGAAGCAGGTTCATTCCCTTCACCATTAGGACCATGACAAGCAATACAAGCGGATATCTCATTATCCAGATCGCCATTGCGATACACATCGTAGCCCGTTGCTAACAAGGTAGCCTGCTGATCTTGTAAGACTTGTTTTGCTGCTGCTTTTTCATCTGCAGATAGCGCATCGTCATCATCAATATCATCCAGATCATCTGGGTTCACTTGCGGTGCCGCATTTTCCGAGACTGTCTGTGCTGCATAAAAAGCGGCTATATCCTGAATATCCTGATCAGAAAGTCCTGCAACCATCGAATTCATTGTTGCATCATTGCGTGAGCCATCTTTAAAAGCATGAAGCTGCTTAACCAGATAGCCTTCATTTTGTGCAGCTAATTTTGGAAACAGAGGCATCATACTATTACCATCACCACCATGACAACTGGCACAAGAGCCGCTTAATTCCTGACCTGAACTAACATCCCCTGCTGCCAGAGCAATGCCAGACGCATCGAGTAAAGCAAACGAAACTGCAACCGCCATTAAACTTTTCTTCATTAGATTCCCCTTTCGGAATAAGATAAACATAAGGTTGTTATGTACAATAGTTAGGTAGAATTCTACTCTAAATTAATTAATCCCTCCACACGAGTTACGCATGAATCCTCTCTATCATCAGGCCAAATTTATTCTAAGCGCACCTGACTTAAACTCCTGCCCTACTGACACAGGTAGGGAAGTCGCCTTTGCTGGCCGCTCAAACGCAGGAAAATCCAGCGCTTTAAACACTTTATCCCGGCAAAAATCACTGGCACGAACCAGTAAAACACCGGGTCGCACACAACTACTTAATTTTTTTAACCTGAATGAACAGCAGCGCTTTGTTGATCTGCCTGGCTATGGATATGCCAAAGTGCCTGAGCGTATCAAGCAACAATGGCATCTATTAATGGAGAGCTATTTACGCGAGCGTGAATCTTTATACGGTATTATTCTGGTTATGGATATCCGCCACCCATTGACTGAATTTGACTGGCAAATGATCGAATGGTGCGCCTATAGCAAAAAACCACTGCACCTACTGCTAACCAAAGCTGATAAGTTCAACTATGGTGCGGCCAAGAATACCTTGTTTAAAGTGCAGCGTGAACTTGAGAAGCAAGATATATCGGTCACGCTACAAATGTTTTCGGCATTAAAAAAGACGGGGGTCGATGATATTCATCAGTTATTAGATAGCTGGTTTCAGGCCGAATAATTTACTCAGGCATGGTAGAGCAGACTAAAGTCCGCTCTACACCATATTTTAATGCGCTTCATCCCAGTTTATCCCTACGCCTATATCCACCAGTAAGGGCACATCTAATGTAGCCGCTCCAGACATCAGCCTTCTAATGATCGTGCTGTAGTCTTCTACTTTATCATGCGCAATTTCAAAGACCAGCTCATCATGCACCTGCATAATCATTTTGGCATCGGTTTGCTGTTCCTGTAACCAGGCATCTGCTGCAATCATCGCCAGCTTAATAATATCCGCTGCACTTCCCTGCATAGGCGCATTGATTGCGGTGCGTTCTGCATACTGTCTGCGCGCAGCATTTTTTGAATGAATTTCAGGCAAGTATAAGCGCCGCCCCCATAAGGTCTCAACATAGCCCTGCTCTTTCGCCAGTTCGCGGGTATCATCCATATACTGCTTAACACCCGGGTATCGAGAAAAATATAAATCAATATATTCCTGCGCCTGATTACGTCCCAAACCCAGCTGTTTGGCCAGACCAAACGCTGACATGCCATAAATCAGGCCAAAGTTAATCGCTTTGGCAGAACGGCGTAAATCAGCTGTGACTTGTTCCAGGTTCACGGCAAACACCTCGGCAGCCGTTGCCTTATGAATATCTTCACCCTTGGAAAAGGCATCCAGCAAACCCGCATCACCGGATAAATGCGCCATAATACGCAATTCGATTTGCGAATAATCAGCAGCCACTATTGTATATCCTTCTGGCGCTACAAACGCCTGGCGAATTCGCCGACCCTCTGCGCTACGCACCGGGATATTTTGCAAATTTGGATTAGAAGAAGATAAACGTCCTGTAGCTGCAACGGCCTGATGATACGAGGTATGTACCCGCCCCGTTTTAGCGCTGATTTGCAATGGCAATTTATCGGTATAAGTTGATTTCAGCTTACTCATACTACGGTGTTTTAAGATCAGCTCCGGTAGCGGATATTCTTCTGCTAACTCCTGCAATACCGACTCAGCCGTAGATGGCTGGCCTTTTGGGGTTTTCTTTAATACCGGGAGTTTTAACTGATCATATAGCACATGCTGGATTTGCTTGGGCGAGGCGATATTAAAGCTCCGCCCAGCCATTTCATGCGCCTGCTGCTCTATCGCCATAATATGATTTGCCAGTTCCATACTCTGCTGCGCCAACATATCACTGTCTATCAGCACTCCATTACGCTCCATACGCGATAAAACGCTTAATACCGGCAGCTCTATATTGCGATAGAGGTCAACCAGCGCTGGATGTTCAGCCAGCTTTGGCGCCAGCACATGGTGCAAAGCCAGGGTAATATCAGCATCTTCTGCCGCATATTCTGCAGCCTGTTCCACTGACACTTCAGCAAAGCCTATCTGTTTTGTGCCCTTTCCCGCAACATCTTCATAGTGTGTGGTTTTTCGCTGCAAGTAGGTTTTCGCCAGACCATCCATATTATGCCGGGTTAACGTGCTATTCAGCACATAGGATTCCAGCATGGTATCTTCAGCTATTCCCTGCAATTTAATCGCATAATTAGCCAGCACATTGGCATCATATTTTAAATTTTGCCCCACTTTCGCTTGTTGGGGATCCTCTAATAAGGGCTTTAATTTCTGCAACACCGCATCCCGCGGCAATTGTTCAGGAGCATCGGGGTAATCATGCGCTAAAGGTATATACGCAGCCTCGCCCTCGGTAACAGCAAAAGACACACCTACAATCTCAGCCTCGCTATAATCCAGGCTGGTGGTTTCGGTATCAAAAGCAAACAGCTTTGCTGCGGTTAATTTATCCAGCCAGTGATCAAACTGATCCCAGCTTACAATCATTGCATATTCTGTAGCCACTACTGCTGTCTCCACTGGAGCTTCAGATTCAGGAGCCAGTGCTTGTTGGGTCACTGGCGCCCGCAGTAACTCTTTTGACCATGCAGAAAGCCCCAAAGCTTCCACGCGTTCCTGTAACTCGGCATTATCTACCTGTTTACAACGTAAATCTTCTATTTTATAGGGTAACCCCAGATCGCATTTTATCGTCGTCAGCTGTTTGGATAACGGCAGATCGACCAGGCTGGCACGCAAGCTATCTCCTACTTTACCTTTAATCTCATGCGCATTAGCTATCAAGTTATCAAGCGTCTGATATTGAGCCAACCATTTTGCTGCTGTTTTTGGCCCTACCTTAGGCACTCCGGGGATATTATCTGCAGTATCTCCCATTAGGGCTAAATAATCGATAATTTGCGCTGGTGTTACGCCAAACTTGTCTATAACACCCTGAATATCCATTGTTGTGTTGGACATGGTATTTTCCAGAGTAATCTGCTCATTCACTAATTGCGCCATATCCTTATCGCCAGTTGAGATCACCACATTAAAGCCCTCCTGCACAGCCATCTGCGCTAATGCGCCCAGCACATCATCGGCTTCCACTCCTGTTTCCATAATCAGCGGCACGCCCATGGCGACAATTAAATCATGCAAGGGCTGAATTTGTACCCGCAAGTCATCTGGCATGGGTGGTCGATGCGCCTTATATTCACTATAAAGCTCATTTCTAAATGTGCCTCCGGGCGCATCAAAGACCACGGTAAAATAGTCGGTTTTATGATCTTTGATTAATCGGCGCAACATATTTGCGACTCCAAAAATCGCATTGGTCGGCAGGCCTTCGGCATTACTTAGCGGAGGAACCGCGTGATAGGCACGGAATAGAAAAGAGGAACCATCAATCAGCAGGAGTTTTTTTGACATAGGTATCAAACGATTAAAAAGTTGTCGTATTATCAGTCGTTATCTGATTTTGCTGGGCAAGATAAGAACCCCCGACAATAAACGCCATAAATAGTATAAAAATAATTGAGGTGATGTATCTCACCTTTTTACTTGTTTGATAAGCACTCATAAACTTTCCTATTGCTCATTATAAATAATCGAATAAAACACTCAAATCGGGGAGTCGCTATTTTTGCGAAAGCTTGTTTTGGGCATCCCAGCCCAAGCAAGCAGCAAAAACTTAACGCGACCACTTATGCCTCCGGCGGCCCCGATTCGTCCTCGTCACCTTGTCCCGACCCAACAAGGGGTCGGAACATAGGCTCCAAATGACTTGACGCCGTGTCGGATGGCCTTTTATTTTGTCTCCACCTTCGCTAACGCTCAGACTCCGACAAAACAACGGCCCTACGGCTATCGCGGACTAAAAATCTTCACTTCGCTAAAGCTCCGTTTCCAGGATTTTCAGCGCAGGTGTAAAAAACTCTAGCTTTTTTAGGCTTTTTACATTTTAAGTAACGGCAATAGCTAAGGCTATTACACTCTCTCAGTACTCTTTCTGGCGAGCGATGGAATAATTAACCTTAACCTAACTGACTGAAGTTTCTTAGAAATTCATCAAGCAACCATTCGCAATAAAACGGCTACCACCGAATTTACAGGGGAGCTGCTGTATTTGGGGCAAACCCTCTCAAAATCCGGATCCAAAGCCGCTTCGGCAATGATGCGGCGGATATCTGAAAAGGCGAAACTGGCTCGCCCCTTCACTTTGTGCCGACGTTCCGGATCGGTTTTTAAACGATCCGCGTAAATCCACGTCAGCGTTGTTGCCATCATACAGAAGTTCAAATGGTTGGTCACTGCCTGCGCATTTCGACACTGACTTTTCTGACTCCCTATGTCTTGCTTGAGCTCTTTGAGCCCGGATTCGATTTTCCATCGCGCACCATAATACTCAATAATCTGTGTGACGGATAAACTTAGATCGGTCGTAAACAAAGCAATCCACTGTGTGCGACGAAACACCCAGACAACCTGAACGGGTCGTTTCAATGTTTTCAGCATGACAACGCGACTATAAGCCCTGACTTCACGCTGTTTTCCATAGAGATTCACGGTATACGATCGGGCCTTTTGTTGTACTGTTTTTGCCATGTCTGTGGCTGACCCCAGACGCTGCCCGTACTTTTTATTCCGCCCCCCGCTGAAAATCATGGAAACGGAGCTTAGCGAAGTGGTGATTTTTAGTCCCTGATAGGCGACAGGGCAATTCGCTGATTCGACGTGTGCTAGCAGCACGCGAGAGGAGCAAGAATTGCATTCCGAATAGCCGTCCAGCCAGTGAGGTAGTAATGACGAAGCGGCTTTTGTGCGTAGTCGTTCAGGCGCGCCATGCTACCTCACAACATTCTGGGACTCCTGTCACCAACATTCATTCGCCTACGCAGCGAATGGGAGATGCCCTGGTCGCCCTGCGTCCGTCTCAACTACGCACAAAACCCTGCTCAGTTAAGACTACCTCAAATGGCTGGACGGCTATTCGGAATGCAATTCAGGCGCGCCATGCTACCTCACGAAATTCCGGGACTCCTGTCGCCGTAATTCGTTCACCTACGCAGCGAATAGGAGATGCTCCAGCCGCCCTGCGTCCGCCACAGACTGAGCACAAAGCAGCTCAGTGATGGCTACCACAAATGGCTCTACGGCTATTCGGGATAAAATTTTAGCCTCCCTCGCGCGCTATCGCGCACTTCGGATTGGCAAATTTCCCTGCGCCTTCTGGAGACTATCAGCCCGTCCGGGGCTGACAGCGCTTGCCTCCCTCGCGCGCTACTAGCGCACTTCGGATCAGCGAATTGCCCTGTCGCCTACCAGGGACTAAAAATCATCACTCCGCTTAGGCTCCGTTTCCCTGATTTTAAGCGGCGGACGCAGGGCGTTCAGGGCATCTCCCATCCGCTGCGTAGGTGAAGGAATTATGGCGACAGGAGTCCCGGAATTTCGTGAGGTAGCATGGCGCGCCTGCTCTGCTTGGGTTTTCTTTTTTCTGGACGATCGTACAGTACATTATTGCACCTTAACCTAGAGAGAATATTAAACCGGCTTCCGATAGCTTTGTAAACAGGCTTCCATAGGCCATTGTTGCCAAACCAGCTATCAGTGACTGTCAATATCGGAGCGGTGGAAAAATGTTCTGCAATTGCAATCAGCATTTGAGCCGCCTGAGCCATCTTGGTCTGGAAAGGAACGACATCACCTCTTATCGTGGCGGTTTCTTTTTTTGCCTGAATTGTTTTTAAGGGCAGATAAAATCGGAAATCTAAAAATAAGCACGCCCAGCGACCTTTGACCTGTTTCAGCAACCCTACCGATACAATGTTTTGTGCCCATGGATATTTGCTTTGATTCGATTTGGCCGCGTGGTCAAAAATGGCTTCACAGCCGAAGATCTTCTTGCCTACTTTAGTGATAATGGAGTCATCCAGTGCAACCAATATGCGCCCATCTGTTTCAGGAGACGGAATCAGCTCCCAGATAGTTTTCCACAGCCCAGCCCACGGCAAAGTTGAAGAAGCCATGAAAGTGTAAAAGCGCTTATTCTTGATCTCAAACCCAAACAACGTATCAAGGCAACGCCAAAGATTAGATGTCATCGACGACGTAAAGGGAACGATAATAGACAGGATCATGTAAACAAACAGAGAGGCTCGTTCGCGGCCTAAAGTGGTTTTGGAAAAATGATCTTGAAGCGGAAGTAAAGTATCGCGTAAAATGGACATGAATGAGGCCGGTTTGCTTGTATAATCAACGTGTTAGAAACTTTCATTATACACTAAAACTAGGCCTCATTCACGATTAACCTATTGTTTTTAACAATAATTCAAGGCTTTTAGTCAACGGAATGCCATTAATATTAGTAATATCTAATATTTCAGAAAAATAAGCATTAGCTGATATTCTTATGCTTTAAAAACCAGGAAACTTCAGATAATAAATACCAGCACCAGTATCTTCGCTAATACAGCACCCGCATAAGGCTCAATCACTTTATTGGCTATACCTAGCGAGAAGCCGGCAACCAGCGTTCCCCACAAATTGCCTACGCCGCCAAAGGCCACCACCATAAATGAATCCACGATATACGCCTGACCCAGATTAGGCCCAACATTGGTAATCTGGCTAAGTCCCACACCTGCAATCCCGGCAACACCAGAGCCTAGACCAAAGGTCATCGCATCTACCCGGTCGGTTGGAATGCCCATTTCTTTAGCCATATTACGATTCTGCGATACCGCTCTGACTTCCAGCCCCAGACGCGTTTTCTTAAAAATCTGTAGCAACATGGCAAAGACCATAAAACAGAAAATTAGAATATACATCCGGTTCCAGGTAAAAGACAGAAAGTCATTAATTTGCAAAGAACCACTCATAAACTCCGGGGTCGATACGCTTCTATTTAAAGGTGAGAAAATAGAACGTACTGCTTGCTGTAAAACTAAACTATAGTTTCTCAGATAAATAATTTCCAAATTTGGAGCGCTTAAACTTAGGCGGTAACAACGAAATCTTCCCGCAATTTTTGCATAACACAAATCACTTTACTGGCATCATGCATATAAGTGTTAAAAGTTTGCACAACTGAATCATGAAGATCTTCAAAAGTTTTAAAATACTTCATATGAGTCGAATCGCGTTTCGTATTTTTCCATAATTTCTCAATCGGATTAAAATCCGGCGAGAACGCAGGGAGACGTTCTACTGTCAAACGATCTACATTAGCTAACTTAAATTCCTTAATAACACCGCTTCCATGATACGGGGCACCATCTTCAATTAGAATAATCTTGCCTTTATAATAAGCCAGCAATTGTGTTAAAAACTCAACATAGCTTTCACCATTAAAACGCCCAGATGTTTCAGCGTGTTGTAATATCATTGGCTTATAACTCTCGATTAAGACGTTGTCGGCAATAGAATATATCGCTTCCATAAAAAGCTTCTGTGTTGGATATTTCTCATTTTTTAAGCTTTTAAGAATAGCTAAAAATTCTTGAGGCAGCCCAGCTTCTTTTAAAAGTCTAAGTGACTTTGGTTTTATCTCATAAGCCAATGATTCTCGGTATTGAAAACTCCCTCCTTCGAGTTCGATCGTACCAAACATTTTCAACCCTTTTCGAATCCCTGATGTTTTCACTGTGGGTTGCTCTCCTATTGGAGCCCAGGTTCGTGCCAATGAACCCCACATAGCAAATGACACCTCATCACCGAATAAAACGACACTCTTTTCTTCTACCGCCTTTTCCATAATGGCAGGCAATGTTTCTTCCAGCCACGTTTTTCTTTCAAGCTCGTACTTTTCTTCTTCTTGGCGATCAGTCACAAAACGAGCTTTTTGATAACTGAAGCCCAGTTTTTTCATTAGGCTTGATAAATAGTTCAAGTTATAACGAACTTCAAGTTTTAACCAAATAAGCTCGGCAATCATCGCAGTATTCCATATTCCACAATGAAATCCATTGTCTTCTGGGCCTTTCTTTATCAACTCAACCAATTTATTTTTCTGGTCTTTAGTTAACTTTGACTTCCGACCACGTCCTTGATAGTGTTGCCCTATTAACCAACCGACACCTTTATGCATGAATGTTTTCAGCCAATTTATAATGGTTTTTTCACAGACTCCCATTAGGCGTGCTATTTCTTTGATTCCCATGCATTCACTGAACCAGAGTAGAGCTTGAGTTAATCGATATAAACAAATATTACTTAGCTTGAGAGCTGTCGCCATATTTTTTTTTAGTCGGTCTACAATTGACTTTGAAAAAGTGAGGGATACCATTTTTGACTGTTTCCGTTAGTGTTGGGACGAAAATTATAAGCCAGTTTCCCCTCTGTCGTTTTTGTTTGTTCGGAAATTAATTTTCTGAAAGTCTATAACACCAAAAGTAGCCAGCAGAGTTTCCAGTGGACGACCATAAAGAAAGCGGATTATGCCACGCTCAATGCCAATACCGACAATTCCCGACACCATAAACGCCGCCGGTACGGCGAATAGCAATGATAAGCCCAAATTATCAGGCATAATCTGCTGCATAACATATGTGGTGTAAGCACCTAACATCATCAGTTCGCCATGCGCCATATTGATCACGCCCATCACCCCAAAGGTAATAGCCAGCCCGATTGCTGCCAAAACTAGGACTGCACCCAGGCTTAAACCGAAAAAAATGGTTTCTATGGTGGCATAAAATTGTAGTCGCGATTCAATTTTAACCACGGCTGAACGTGCTAATTGACGCACATGTTTATCTGTTTCGAGATAGTTGCCCTCGCTATCTTTATCATTTAGCGCTTTTAAGCGATTCAATGCTTCCAAACTAGTTTTGTATTTCAGTGACTCAATGGCAGCCAGGCGCAAAGTCCGGTCACTGCTATGCATATTTTGTAATGCGAAAACCAGTCCTATAGTTTCCTTAACCTATCTTCGTCACTTTTATCTCTTCAAGTCATTGATTTATAATCCGCATTAAAAATTCATCGTAAAAATCCCTCGCTGAAAATCCTGGAAACGGAGCTTTAGCGAAGTGAAGATTTTTAGCGGAAGACGGCTCAGCTTATTTCACTTACCGCATTGTAGAATCTGTGCGTATAGGAAAACAAGTCAAGCAACGTACATTGCTCAATATAGGTGCGGACTTTACGATTGATAAAAAGTACTGGCCCTTGCTGACGGCCAGAATCGAACAATTACAGCAAGGTTTGGAACCACATCAGGAAGAGCTATTCAATTTAGCCGATGATTTAAATCAACTTCTGGAAGCAACAGCCCAGCGCTATAGCTCACTGATGACTGCAAAACTGTCACAACCGCTAGATTCAAAAACAACAACGCGAGATTTTCATCATGTCGATATTAATCATGTCGAAGCCATTAATACCCGTAGTATTGGTGTTGGAATCCTGGCACTGCATGCCGCACAGCAGTTACAGCTAGACGAAAAACTCATGGCGCTGGGCTTTAATAAAGTAGATACGGCGACGGCCCTGGGCACTATCATAGGACGTATGGTTTCACCCGGCAGTGAACTGCAAACACATGACTGGTTGCAAAATCAAACAGGCCTGGGCGAATTACTGGGTCATGACTACGGTAACACCAGCCTGACGCGATTATATACAGTCAGTGACAAGCTACTCAAACATCAGGCAACTCTTGAATATTTTCTGGCTGACCGAGAGCAGACGTTGTTCAATTTAAACCGCAAGATTGTATTGTACGATCTGACCAATACTTATTTTGAAGGCCAGTGCGCCCGAAACCCGAAAGCGAAATTCGGTCGCTCTAAAGAGAAACGCACTGATTGCCCGTTGGTTACTCTGGGGCTGGTTCTGGATGGTGACGGCTTTCCATTGAGTAGTCAGGTTTTTCCCGGCAACGCCAGTGAGCCCGCGACCTTGAAACTGATGCTTGACGAACTGCGAGACAAGGATCCCTTTCATCAAATAAAGCCGGTGGTTATCATGGATGCCGGCATTGCCAGCGCTGACAATATTGCCTGGTTAATCGAACAAGATTATCATTATCTCGTTGTCAGTCGAGAACAACATGTAAAAAACCCAAGAGATCAGAAAACTCCGGTAGCGGTCAGGGATACCTGGGACAGCAATGTTGTTGTTTATCGTGAAGTTGGTCAAGAAACCGGGGAAACCCGACTCTATTGTCATTCAGAACAAAAAGCAAAAAAAGAACGCGGGGAGTCGCTATTTTTGCGAAAGCTTGTTTTGGGCATCCCAGCCCAAGCAAGCGGCAAAAACTTAACGCGACCACTAATGCCTCCGGCGGCCCCGATTCGTCCTCGTCACCTCGTCCCGACCCAACAAGGGGTCGGAACATAGGCTCCAAATGACTTGACGCCGTGTCGGATGGCCTTTTATTTTGTCTCCACCTTCCCTAACGCTCAGACTCCGACAAAACAACGGCCCTACGGCTATCGCGGACTAAAAATCTTCACTTCGCTTAGGCTCCGTTTCCCTGATTTTCAGCGAAGGTATCCGTAATCGCTTCCATGCTCGTCTGGAAGAGGCCCTGGAAAAACTGCACACAGGTCTGAGCAAAAAAGGCACCCTTAAAAAATACGACAAAATACTGGAACGTATCGGACGACTACGTGAAAAACATAGCCGTGTTGCTGCAGATTACACCATTAACGTTATCGCGGATGACAAAAAAAACAAAGCCATCGGTATAGAATGGCAACGTAAGCCTGAAAGTGACCAAAAAGATAAGCACTGTGGTGTTTACTGCCTAAGAACGAATATCCCTGACTGGTCGGAAGAACAGTTATGGCTAACCTATACCATGCTGACTGAGATTGAAGCGACCTTTAGAAGCCTGAAAACCGAGCTAGGCTTGCTCCCTGTCTATCACAAAAAACAGGCGCGCCATGCTACCTCACGAAATTCCGGGACTCCTGTCGCCATAATTCGTTCACCTACGCAGCGGATGGGAGATGCCCTGAACGCCCTGCGTCCGCAACGACTACGCACAAAAGCCGCTTCGTCATTACTACCTCACTGGCTGGACGGCTATTCGGAATGCAATTCTTGCTCCTCTCGCGTGCTGCTAGCACACGTCGAATCAGCGAATTGCCCTGTCGCCTATCAGGGACTAAAAATCACCACTTCGCTAAGCTACGTTTCCATGATTTTCATCGGGGAGTCGCTATTTTTGCGAAAGCTTGTTTTGGGCATCCCAGCCCAAGCAAGCAGCAAAAACTTAACGCGACCACTTATGCCTCCGGCGGCCCCGATTCGTCCTCGTCACCTCGTCCCGACCCAACAAGGGGTCGGAACATAGGCTCCAAATGACTTGACGCCGTGTCGGATGGCCTTTTATTTTGTCTCCACCTTCGCTAACGCTCAGACTCCGAAAAAACAACGGCCCTACGGCTATCGCGGACTAAAAATCTTCACTTCGCTAAAGCTCCGTTTCCAGGATTTTCAGCGAACGAGCAGGCGCAAGGCAAGCATATTATCTTTGATTTTTCCGGTGGCTATTTAACTGAAGTTTCCCAATAATTATTTATGGTAAAATTGAAACTATGCTACAACTATATGAAAAAAATAGTCTTTTCATTCGTTTCAAATGCTATTGCCTAAGGGGAATTAAGTAGGGGTTTACTATAAACATGGCAAAACCACCTAAAATAAACCTCGATACACCAGCATTGTGTATTTCAGCTACTCAATAATTGGGAAACTTCAGTTTAATAGACCACACCGTACTTATTTTTATTGATGAATTTAGCGCCAATTATGCCCGCAATGGCGGCCGCTGTAGCCAGGTCGGCCACGCTCTAGAAAAATTTTCTGACCATAATCTAGCGGCACGCTTAATGACCGCTGATGATAGAAAATCATAGCGCAGGGCAAGAGCGGACTTTAGTCCGCATGATACATATATTTCACGGTAAGAACTTAGTTACCCGGTCGACGGCCAAACAATGCCGTACCAACTCGCACTATGCTTGCACCTTGCGCAATTGCTGCTTTAAGGTCGCCACTCATACCAAAGGAAAAAGTATCTATTTCGGGGCGGTGTAACGCCTTTACCGCCTGATATAATTGGTAATATGGCTCACACTGCTGCTGATAATCGGTTGCTGGCTGAGGAATCGCCATTACCCCGCGCAATTTAAGATTTGGCAACTCTGAAATCTGTGCGACTGCACCTGCCAGCTCAGCTAGTTGAAACCCTGACTTACTCGGCTCGTTGCTGATATTAATTTGCAAACAGATATTAAGTGGTGGCAAATTTTCTGCGCGTTGCTCACTTAGCCGCCGGGCAATTTTCAACCGGTCTACACTATGCACCCAGCTAAAGTGCGCCGCAATTTGCCGCGTTTTATTCGACTGTATAGGACCAATAAAATGCCAGCATATTTGGTAGCAGCTCAGTTCTTTTTGCTTTAGCAGTGCTTCCTGCAAATAACTTTCGCCAAACTGCCTCTGCCCTGCCTGATATGCTTTGATAATATCTGTAGCTGGCCTGGTTTTACTCACCGCAAGTAGTTGCACGGAAAATTCTCTGCGCTGTGCACCAGCCTCCGCGTGACGGATTTCAGCGTTAATCTGGTTTAATTGATTAGCAATTGATGTCATACCTAAAATTTACCATCCCGATTTAATTAGCATTAATACTTTCACACAGCCACGGTTGCGGCTTTCTATTACCTGCAGTTGCCATCTGTCATTATAACTGAGATTGTAAAATTACTGGTATACGGCTATTTCAGCGCGTTACTTTCACTGATCGTCATCTGGCAATAAAACCCACCCGTTCAAGGCGCGAAGTATACTTTAAAAAAACAACAGCATAAGCTATGGTATAAACAAACTGAAGTTTCCCAATAATTATTTATGGTAAAATTGAAACTATGCTACAACTATATGAAAGAAATAGTCTTTTCATTCGTTTCAAATGCTATTGCCTAAGGGGAATTAAGTAGGGGTTTGCTATAAACTAGGCGCGCCATGCTACCTCACGAAATTCCGGGACTCCTGTCGCCATAATTCGTTCACCTACGCAGCGGATGGGAGATGCCCTGAACGCCCTGCGTCCGCAACGACTACGCACAAAAGCCGCTTCGTCATTACTACCTCACTGGCTGGACGGCTATTCGGAATGCAATTCTTGCTCCTCTCGCGTGCTGCTAGCACACGTCGAATCAGCGAATTGCCCTGTCGCCTATCAGGGACTAAAAATCACCACTTAGCTAAGCTCCGTTTCCATGATTTTCAGCGATGGCAAAACCACCTAAAATAAACCTCGATACACCAGCATTGTGTATTTCAGCTACTCAATAATTGGGAAACTTCAGTAAACAAAGACATTTATAATATTTTCTCATTCTACCTCGAGTCTCAATGGATATTGCTGAATTACTTGCGTTTTCTGTAAAAAATGGTGCCTCGGATTTACATTTATCTGCCGGCCTTCCGCCCATGATTCGAGTTGATGGCGATATACGCCGGGTTAATATCGATGCATTCAACCATAAACAGGTACATGCGCTTATTTATGACATAATGAACGACAAGCAACGGCGTGATTACGAAGAGTTCTTTGAAACTGATTTCTCTTTTGCCTTACCCGACCTGGCTCGTTTTCGTGTGAATGCCTTTAATCAGGAGCGTGGTGCAGCGGCTGTATTTCGTACTATTCCCTCTGAAATTTCCTCCCTGGAAGACCTGGACGCACCAAAGTTTTTTACCACTTTAACGGAAAAAACACGCGGGCTAGTTTTAGTCACAGGACCTACTGGGTCGGGTAAATCAACGACTCTGGCGGCGATGATTAATCATATCAACCTCAACCGTTATGAGCATATTTTAACTATCGAAGACCCTATCGAGTTCTTGCATACCAGTCAAAAATGCCTTATTAACCAGAGAGAAGTACATAGACTGAAGTTTCTTAGAAACTGAAGTTTCCCAATTATTGAGTAGCTGAAATACACAATGCTGGTGTATCGAGGTTTATTTTAGGTGGTTTTGCCATGCTTATACTCGATGTTCAAGTTTTCAGCTATAACTGGGCTAAGAAAAGTAAATTTTTACGGCTTTGTTTTATAAGTGATTGATTTACAATGATGTTGATGCTTTCTTTGTCAGTAAAATTATCAATAAAATCAATCAGTTAAAAAACTTGAACATCGAGTTATAGCAAACCCCTACTTAATTCCCCTTAGGCAATAGCATTTGAAACGAATGAAAAGACTATTTTTTTTCATATAGTTGTAGCATAGTTTCAATTTTACCATAATAATTATTGGGAAACTTCAGCTTAGAAATTCATCAAGCAACCATTCGCAATAAAACGGCTACCACCGAATTTACAGGGGAGCTGCTGTATTTGGGGCAAACCCTTTCAAAATCCGGATCCAAAGCCGCTTCGGCAATGATGCGGCGGATATCTGAAAAGGCGAAACTGGCTCGCCCCTTCACTTTGTGCCGACGTTCCGGATCGGTTTTTAAACGATCCGCGTAAATCCACGTCAGCGTTGTTGCCATCATACAGAAGTTCAAATGGTTGGTCACTGCCTGCGCATTTCGACACTGACTTTTCTGACTCCCTATGTCTTGCTTGAGCTCTTTGAACCCGGATTCTATTTTCCATCGCGCACCATAATACTCAATAATCTGTGTGACGGATAAACTTAGATCGGTCGTAAACAAAGCAATCCACTGTGTGCGACGAAACACCCAGACAACCTGAACGGGTCGTTTCAATGTTTTCAGCATGACAACGCGACTATAAGCCCTGACTTCACGCTGTTTTCCATAGAGATTCACGGTATACGATCGGGCCTTTTGTTGTACTTTTTTTGCCATGTCTGTGGCTGCCCCCAGACGCTGCCCGTACTTTTTATTCCGCCCCCTCTGCTTGGGTTTTCTTTTTTCTGGACGATCGTACAGTACATTATTGCACCTTAACCTAGAGAGAATATTAAACTGGCTTCCGATAGCTTTGTAAACTGGGTTAAATCTGTGTTTTTGCATGAATATCCCTGCCAAATTCCACCTTATTTATTAACAGACCAATCACAATATCATGCATTTTCTCTAACTTAGAGAAGCAGATTGTTCGACGAGTTAATCGTTTTATCCATGCTCTAAAATTCAAGTTTTTACGTTCAATTTTTTGGGTGTTTTTCTTACCTATTTCATGTTTCTCAGCATCGAGATGACGTTCATAAGCGCCCCAGTCATCGGTGTAATAACGACTGATATTTAAAGGCAAAAGTAACGCTTTTAATTCTTTGAAAACAATGTCCTTACGCTTGCCAAAAACATAAGCGAGTACCGTGTTGGTTTTATGATCAACAGCATGCCATAGCCAGCGTTGATTGCTTTTATTTCCTACAAAAGACCACTGTTCATCCATTTCGGCTTCATCACAGCAGACCTGTTCTAGTCTGACTTCCAATGGTTTCCCTTGATCAAAGGTCTGAAAAAGAGGGTTCACTTGAACAAGACTGTTTTCTTTGTTTTTTAAAGTACGAGTCACCGTATTTTTATTGATTTTAAGAACCCTAGCCGTGTCTCGAGTGCCACTACTATTGATAGCCATTTCGACAACGTGTTCTTTGGTTCCAAATTCACATGCTTTATAACAATATTCCAACATGAAGGTGTTGGTTGAGCAAGCTGTGGTCTGGCAACGATATCGCTGCACACCACGATCGCTACTACCTGATTTCATCAGGTTGGAATTAGTACAGTTAGGGCAGGTGATTTCTTGATAATATTTCATGAGGGAATTATGCAATAAATCACTTTCTTATTCTATTGCTCTCATGCTAAACACAGGTTTAACCCACTACCGTTTTCCTGATGGCATCAGTTGAAACACATCCTTTATTAATTCACCTAACTCTTTCAGCTTATCACCAGGATCTGGAAACTCTAGCAATGACGTAATGAACTCAAGCAGTACATCCATTTGAGACTTGCGCTGTAAGCTTCCTACGGTATACGCAGGTAGTTTGCTTTCAATGCGGGCTATTTGCTCTGGGTGAAGGAGAAGGCAATGGTCAAACAAAAGACTCAGAATCAGGCCACGGCTTGATCCCTCTTCATCTAATTGTTTGGCCTCACGCCCCCATCCTTCATAAAGCTATAATGATCCCCAAAAACTAGACCAGCATTTAAGATAGAATCTTGCCCTCAAAACTGAGGATTAAGAAATGACCATAAATCGGAAGAAGCATAGTACGCAAACCAAAGTAAAAGTGGTATTAGACGTACTAAAAGGGGAAAAGACAAGAGCTGAAATTACCGCGAAATATGGTATTCATGCAACACAAATCAACAATTGGAAAAAAGCTGTATTAGAGGTTATTCCTGAAGCATTCTCGACTAAAAGGAAACAACAGGATAATGACCAGCAGGCTTTAGTTGACGATCTGTACAAGCAGATAGGGCAACTGGAAGTAGAGAATGATTTTCTAAAAAAAATCTATGACTCTTCCACTTGCGACTCGAAAAATGTGGATAGAGCCAGGTCATTCAGAGTTAAGTATCAGAAAGCAGTGTTGCTTGTTGAGCATCAACAGGTCAAGTTTATATTACCGACCCGTTGGCATAGATGACTATACCCTGATGCTGATGCATGAATTGGATAAACAATATACCGAAACACCCTTTTACGGTGTCTTGAAAATGACGGAGCATTTGAGATCTCAAGGGCACCAGGTCAATCCGAAGCGAGTGAGACGGTTACTAAGGCAGATGGGGCTGGAAGCGGTATATCCAAAGCCAAGACTAAGTCATGGCAACTCAGAGCATAAGATCTATCCTTATTTACTGAGGAACCTGCAGATCGAGCGATGCAATCAGGTCTGGAGTACGGATATTACCTACATCCGCATGAAGCATGGTTTTGTCTATCTGATGGCCATTATTGACTGGCATAGCCGATATGTACTTAATTGGGCGTTAAGTACGACAATGGACGCAGACTTTTGCATAGCAGCCCTTAATGAAACACTAAGTTCATCACAGTGTGAAATCTTTAATACGGGCCAGGGAAGTCAATTCACAACGAATCGATTTACAGGGCCCTTATTGGAGAAAGGAATCCGTGTTAGCATGGATGGCAGAGGCCGCGCATTGGATAATATTTTTGTTGAACGATTGTGGCGATCAGTCAAGTATGAAAAGGTCTATCTGAATGACTTTCAGACAGTGAATGAAGCATATTTAGGGCTGAAAGACTATTTTGAATTTTACAATCACAGGCGAATTCATCAGTCCTTGGACTATCGAACGCCAGTGGAGGTTTATTATAAAAAAAACGGTCTATACGTGAGAGTCCCTGCAGGCGGACTCCATGTGGACAAAGAGTAGTATCAAAACGCCTGCGGCGCAATAATAACAAATTATTAATATAAAAAGGGAAGGGCTATCTTAACTATTTAATAAATTGGTCTGGACAATGGGGAGTATTATAGTCATTGATGACGTAAAAGGAACGATAATGGACAGGATCGTGTAAACGAACAGAGAGGCTCGTTCGCGGCCTAAAGTGGTTTCGGAAAAATGATCTTGAAGCGGGAGTAAAATATCGCGTAAAATGAACATGAACGAGGTCGTTTTATTTGTATAATCAATGTGTTATAAACTTTCATTATACAGTAAAACTAGGCCTAATTCACGATTAAACTGTTGTTTTTAAAAGGAATTCGCGGGGAGTCGCTATTTTTGCGAAAGCTTGTTTTGGGCATCCCAGCCCAAGCAAGCGGCAAAAACTTAACGCGACCACTAATGCCTCCGGCGGCCCCGATTCGTCCTCGTCACCTCGTCCCGACCCAACAAGGGGTCGGAACATAGGCTCCAAATGACTTGACGCCGTGTCGGATGGCCTTTTATTTTGTCTCCACCTTCGCTAACGCTCAGACTCCGACAAAACAACGGCCCTACGGCTATCGCGGACTAAAAATCTTCACTTCGCTTAGGCTCCGTTTCCCTGATTTTCAGCGAAGGCTTTTAGCCAACGGAATGCCATTAATATTAGTAATATCTAATATTTCAGAAAAATAAGTATTAGCTGATATTCTTATGCTTTAAAAACTAGGAAACTTCAGTACATAGAGATACGCAGAGTTTTAATAACGCATTAAGATGATGCTGATGCATGAATTGGATAAACAATATACCGAAACACCCTTTTACGGTGTCTTGAAAATGACGGAGCATTTGAGATCTCAAGGGCACCAGGTCAATCCGAAGCGAGTGAGACGGTTACTAAGGCAGATGGGGCTGGAAGCGGTATATCCAAAGCCAAGACTAAGTCATGGCAACTCAGAGCATAAGATCTATCCTTATTTACTGAGGAACCTGCAGATCGAGCGATGCAATCAGGTCTGGAGTACGGATATTACCTACATCCGCATGAAGCATGGTTTTGTCTATCTGATGGCCATTATTGACTGGCATAGCCGATATGTACTTAATTGGGCGTTAAGTACGACAATGGACGCAGACTTTTGCATAGCAGCCCTTAATGAAACACTAAGTTCATCACAGTGTGAAATCTTTAATACGGGCCAGGGAAGTCAATTCACAACGAATCGATTTACAGGGCCCTTATTGGAGAAAGGAATCCGTGTTAGCATGGATGGCAGAGGCCGCGCATTGGATAATATTTTTGTTGAACGATTGTGGCGATCAGTCAAGTATGAAAAGGTCTATCTGAATGACTTTCAGACAGTGAATGAAGCATATTTAGGGCTGAAAGACTATTTTGAATTTTACAATCACAGGCGAATTCATCAGTCCTTGGACTATCGAACGCCAGTGGAGGTTTATTATAAAAAAAACGGTCTATACGTGAGAGTCCCTGCAGGCGGACTCCATGTGGACAAAGAGTAGTATCAAAACGCCTGCGGCGCAATAATAACAAATTATTAATATAAAAAGGGAAGGGCTATCTTAACTATTTAATAAATTGGTCTGGACAATGGGGAGTATTATAGTCATTGATGACGTAAAAGGAACGATAATGGACAGGATCGTGTAAACGAACAGAGAGGCTCGTTCGCGGCCTAAAGTGGTTTCGGAAAAATGATCTTGAAGCGGGAGTAAAATATCGCGTAAAATGAACATGAACGAGGTCGTTTTATTTGTATAATCAATGTGTTATAAACTTTCATTATACAGTAAAACTAGGCCTAATTCACGATTAAACTGTTGTTTTTAAAAGGAATTCGCGGGGAGTCGCTATTTTTGCGAAAGCTTGTTTTGGGCATCCCAGCCCAAGCAAGCGGCAAAAACTTAACGCGACCACTAATGCCTCCGGCGGCCCCGATTCGTCCTCGTCACCTCGTCCCGACCCAACAAGGGGTCGGAACATAGGCTCCAAATGACTTGACGCCGTGTCGGATGGCCTTTTATTTTGTCTCCACCTTCGCTAACGCTCAGACTCCGACAAAACAACGGCCCTACGGCTATCGCGGACTAAAAATCTTCACTTCGCTTAGGCTCCGTTTCCCTGATTTTCAGCGAAGGCTTTTAGCCAACGGAATGCCATTAATATTAGTAATATCTAATATTTCAGAAAAATAAGTATTAGCTGATATTCTTATGCTTTAAAAACTAGGAAACTTCAGTACATAGAGATACGCAGAGTTTTAATAACGCATTAAGATCTGCGCTTAGAGAAGACCCCGATATTATTATGGTTGGCGAGATGCGTGATATTGAAACCATTCGTTTGGCACTCACTGCCGCTGAAACCGGTCATCTGGTTTTTGCTACCTTACATACCACCTCTGCTGCAAAAACCATAGGCCATATTATTGATGTGTTTCCCGCAGCTGAAAAGGAAATGATACGCTCTATGTTGTCAGAATCACTGCAGGCAGTTATTTCACAAACCTTGTTAAAAAGAATTGGTGGCGGACGTATCGCCGCCCATGAAATCATGGCAGGCGCGCCATGCTACCTCACGAAATTCCGGGACTCCTGTCGCCATAATTCGTTCACCTACGCAGCGGATGGGAGATGCCCTGAATGCCCTGCGTCCGCAACGACTACGCACAAAAGCCGCTTCGTCATTACTACCTCACTGGCTGGACGGCTATTCGGAATGCAATTCTTGCTCCTCTCGCGTGCTGCTAGCACACGTCGAATCAGCGAATTGACCTGTCGCCTATCAGAGACTAAAAATCACCACTTCGCTCGCTAAAAATCATCACTTCGCTTAGGCTACGTTTCCCTGATTTTCAGCGTCTGACTTATTTATTACTGCAGACCGTCCCCCTGCTTTAAAAATTGACGGCAAAATCAAGGATGTTACCAAGACCCCGCTAACTGAGGAGCAATCTTTACAGCTGCTAAAAAGTATTATGACGCAACGCCAGCGCGATGACTTTGAAAATACCGTGGGGAGTCGCTATTTTTGCGAAAGCTTGTTTTGGGCATCCCAGCCCAAGCAAGCGGCAAAAACTTAACGCGACCACTAATGCCTTCGGCGCCCCAGACGTCCTGCGTACGTGCCACTTCGCCATTACCATCGTAAACTCGGTGCTGGCTTCGTAACACTCCCTCAAATGACTGGACGGCGTTTCGGAATGCCTTTTATTTTGTCTACACCTACGCTAGCGCTACGATTCCGACAAAACAACGGCTCTACGCCTTCTGGGGACTACCAGCCCTCGCTTTCGCTCTCCATGGCTGGCAGCGAAAGAGTGTAATTTTGCCATTAGCCGTCGTGGGCTAGGGCGTTTCAGGGTGCGTGCATTTACGCAAAGAGATGCTGCAGGCATGGTCCTAAGGCGTATAGAATCTAATATTCCTAGCTGGGAGAGCTTGCACCTGCCCCCCATCTTAAAAGGTGTCATTATGGAAAACCGTGGGCTGGTTTTATTTGTCGGTGCTACTGGCACCGGTAAATCTACTTCCCTGGCTTCGTTAATCAGATATCGTAATGAAAATAGCACTGGGCATATTATTACCATTGAAGACCCTATCGAGTTTGTCCACCCGCACTTAGGCTGCATTATTACCCAGCGCGAAGTAGGCATGGATACTGAGTCTTATGAAATTGCTCTAAAAAACACCCTGCGCCAGGCTCCCAATGTTATTCTTATTGGTGAAATTCGTACTCGCGAAACCATGATGCATGCACTTGCCTTTGCTGAGACTGGGCACTTATGTTTATCTACCCTACATGCAACAATGCTAACCAGGCGCTTGACCGTATTCTGCATTTCTTTCCTGAAGATATGCATTCCCAGGTGTTTATGGATCTTTCGCTGAATTTAAAAGCAATCATTGCCCAGCAACTAGTCGTCCGCGCAGATGTCAAAGGACGTTACCCAGTGATGGAAATCCTCCTGGGTACCCCTCTTGTATGCGATCTGATTCGCAAGGGTGAGGTGCATAAACTTAAAGAGCTGATGAAGTCTTCTAGAGAGCTAGGGATGCAGACCTTTGACCAGGCTCTTTATGATTTATACACGCAGGGGAAAATTAGCTACGATGATGCAATTAATGCAGCTGACTCTAAAAATGAAGTTCGCTTGATGATTAAACTAGGCGCACATACCGACTTCTCCATTGCAGACAACGAAATAAGCCTATCTAATATTGATGAGAATGAAGGGGGAAATCTTCGCTTTTAGTCTTAGAAAGTTTGTGGGTACTGTTTTGGGAGAGGAGAGGGAAAAGTCTTTCATTCTCCGCTCTGCGGGTCTATATCAGCAAAACCCTGCTGTCGCCAGGCTTCATATAGGGTGACTGCAACAGTATTTGACAGATTTAGACTTCTGCTTGCAGGCAGCATAGGCAAACGAAGTCGCTGCTGCTCGGGCAATGCCGTTAAAATATGCTCAGGCAAGCCCCGCGTTTCAGGACCAAACATTAACACGTCACCCGGCTGAAAGCTGGTATCTGAATAACATCGACTGGCTTTTGTCGTGAGCGCATACACCACCTGATATTGTTCTTTGCTGAAAAATGCCTCTATATTTGCATGCACCTTTATATCAGCCCACTCGTGATAATCCAGTCCAGCCCTGCGCAATTTCTTATCGTCTAACTCAAAGCCCAAGGGTTGAATTAAGTGAAGTTTAGCGCCGGTATTGGCGCATAAGCGAATAATATTACCGGTATTAGCCGGTATTTCTGGCTCAAAAAGGACTATATTAAACATTTATTCATTGCATAAAAAAGCCCAATATACTGATTAAAGTACACTAGGCTTAACATAAATAAATCGATGATATGTTATTTATTTAACATTCATCGCTTTTAGCTTCCAGATTTCATCACTATAGTTCTGGATCGTTCGGTCAGTTGAGAATTTCCCGCTATTTGCCGTATTGATAATACTCATACGCGTCCAGCGATCTTTATCCTGATAGGCCGCTTCAACACGCTTTTGAGCATCGACAAAGCTGCGGAAATCTGCAATTGTCATCCACATATCATCTGAGCTCTTTATGGAATTGATCACATCATCAAAAATTCCCGGTTCACACTGATTAAAATGCCCGCTTTCTAGCAAATTAATCACACGCTGCAAGTCTTCATCCTGAGCAATGATACCCATTGGGTCATAATGATGCCGCGTTGCTTCAACTTCAGACTCGGTTAAGCCAAACAAGAAGAAATTATCTTCACCAACTTCTTCACGAATTTCTATATTTGCACCATCTAGAGTACCAATTGTTAAAGCACCATTCATCATGAACTTCATGTTTCCAGTGCCTGACGCCTCTTTTCCTGCTGTGGAAATTTGCTCTGATAAATCAGCTCCAGGACATATTTTTTCCATCGCAGAAACACAGTAATTCGGCATAAACACCAGCTTCAGTCTCTCACCCACATCAGGATCAGTGTTAATGATTTCCGACACGTTATTAATCAGCTTAATAATGCGCTTGGCCATGTAATAACCTGGAGCAGCCTTACCACCGATCAAAACGCAACGGTCTGTCCAGTTTTCGGTATCGCCACGTTTGATACGATCATATAAATGTATCACATGTAGTACATTTAATAGCTGGCGCTTATATTCATGAAAGCGCTTTACCTGAACATCAAATAACGCGTTTACATTTAGATCAATATCGTGCTCGGTTTTTTTGTAATCGATTAATTTCTGCTTGGCGCCTTGCTGTAACTCATACCATCTTTTGCAGAATTTTTTATTATCTAGAAATTTTTCCAGTTTTTTCAACTCGGATAGGTCAGTAATCCACTTATCACCGATAGACTCAGTAATAAACTCTGCCAATTCAGTGTTACATGCCGCTAACCAGCGTCTAGGAGTTACGCCGTTAGTTTTATTATTGAATTTTTCCGGCCATAATTCATAGAAATCTTTAAACAAGCCTTCCTGTAGTAATTGCGAATGTAATTCTGCTACACCATTAACCGAGAAACTACCTACGATTGCCAGGTACGCCATTCTGACATGCTTATGGCCATGCCCTTCTTCAATGAGCGACATACGTGCCAAGCGGTCATTCTCGCCAGGCCAGCGATTAGATACTTCTGCCAGGAAGTGGGCATTAATTTCAAAGATAATTTCCATTACCCGAGGTAATAAGGATTGAAACAAACCGACTGACCACCTTTCCAAAGCTTCAGGCAATAATGTATGGTTTGTATAGGCCATTGTTTGCTGGACTATTTTCCATGCATCCTCCCATTCTAATCCATGTTCATCAATTAACAAACGCATCAATTCAGCAACAGCAACACTCGGGTGCGTATCATTTAGTTGAAAGCAATTTTTTTCTGCAAAATGGGTAAAGTCATTTCCATGCCGGCCGACCCAGTTAGCAACAATGTCCTGCAAGCTTGCTGATGCTAATAAGTATTGTTGCTTCAGGCGTAGCGCCTTACCATTTTCATTGGCGTCATTAGGGTAAAGTACCATGCTAATGTTTTCAGCTGTATTTTTTGCAGCAACGGATTCTGCGTAGGCGCCGGCATTAAATTCGTCTAATTTAAATTCTTCTGTTGCAGTTGCTTTCCACAGGCGCAAGGTATTAACCGTCCCGTTCTGATATCCTGGAATGGGCGTGTCGTAAGGAACTGCCAATATATCATGGGTATCAATCCACATTCTTTTTTTGCTACCCTTATCATCGATAGCTTCCACAACCTTGCCACCAAACTTGATACGAACAGTGTATTCTGGTCGTTCTATCTCCCATACATTGCCATTTTTCAACCAGTGATCGGGACGCTCAACCTGCTCACCATTAATAATAGCCTGCGTAAACATTCCATATTCGTAGCGCAAACCATAACCAGTAACTGGTAATTGTAGAGTCGCGCAGCTATCTATAAAACAAGCTGCCAAGCGACCTAAACCGCCATTTCCCAGCCCCGCATCAGGCTCACTTTCGATTAACTCTTCAATATCCAGACCTAGGCCATACATCGCTTGAGTCACTTCATCAGTTACCCCAAGATTTAGCATCGCATTACTCAGCGTACGACCCATTAAGAATTCCATAGACAAGTAATAGGCTTTCTTGCAATCGGTTTCTCTGTAGGTATTATACGTTTTTTTCCAGCGTTCAACTAAGCGGTCACTAATCGCTAAGGATAGTGCTTCGTATGCGTAATGAGGCGAGCGGCAATTTTGATCTCGGCCTAAACGATGGCTGTAATATCGCTTAAAGTCTGCGACAAAGTCCTTTTTACCTAAACCTAATTTTGGTAGTGTTGTAATATCAGCACAGGGAGTACTTTTTTTAAAAATTTGAGTTGGCATTGCTTTTACGAGTTAAGTTTAAAATTGAATAATTCTTTCATAAAGGGATAGGTATTGCTCAATTTGATATATTCATCAATACGACAAACGCAAGAATCTAATTTTTTCTTCTCTTACGCGTCGCTCATTTGCAACTGAGTTACCATTATCCACTCTACTTATTCGCTTGCGGAGTTATAGTTTTCCATGACATTGCTTATATTTCTTCCTTGAACCACAAGGGCATGGCTCATTACGACCCACTTTTCTATCTTCGCGCACAAACGGAGTTTCTGATTCAGCTGATTTAGTTTCATTCTGGCCTATAAGCGGGCTAGGTTCTTCAGCGATTCCGCTTTCTGCTTCGGCATGTTCAAAGTGCATTTCCTGTGGTGCTTGACGTTGATCATCTAGCGCATCCACTTCTTCCTGCCGAGTCACTTTTACTTTTGCAAGAATACTGACAACTTCATATTTTATTTGGTCCAGTAGTCCGGCAAACATTTCAAATGCTTCGCGCTTATATTCCTGTTTTGGGTCTTTTTGCGCATAGCCTCTAAAATGAATCCCCTGACGTAGACTATCCATTGCAGCTAAATGCTCTTTCCAGCTATTATCCAGCACTTGAAGCATGACTGATTTTTCAAAATGACGCATGACTTCTGCGCTTGTTTGCTCTTCTTTAGCAGCATATTCTTTAGCGATAATAGCTATAATCTCTGAACGCAAAGATTCTTCATGTAAGTTAGTATCTTCCTTGAGCATTTTTGCGACTGGAATATCAGCTTCAAATTCATCATGTAGGTGAGCTTCCAGGCCAGCTATATCCCACTGTTCTTCCATAGTCTTAGGTGGGATGTATTTAGTAATCACGTCATTAACGACATCTTCTCGAATTGCTTCGATAATATCGCTAATATCTTCTGATGCCATAAGTTCATCACGTTGCTTATACACAACTTTACGCTGATCGTTCGCTACGTCATCATAAGCAAGAACTTCCTTACGCTGATCAAAGTTTCTGCCTTCTACTTTTTTCTGTGCATTTTCAATTGACCGGGTTACCCATGGATGCTCTATTGCTTCACCCTCTTCCATTCCAAGTTTTTTCATTAAACCTGCAACTCGATCTGAAGCAAAAATGCGCATTAAATCATCTTCTAATGATAAATAAAAGCGCGTAGACCCAGCATCACCCTGACGCCCAGACCGACCACGTAATTGATTATCTATACGACGTGATTCGTGTCGCTCAGATCCAATAACATGCAGCCCGCCACTCTTTTTTACTTGTTCATGCCGCTCTTGCCAACCCGCCTTAACTTTATTTATGGCTGCTTCTGTAGCATTCTCACCTAACGCCAGAATTTGCGCATCTAAATTACCGCCCAGAACAATATCCGTACCACGACCGGCCATATTAGTCGCAATGGTTATTGCGCCTGACATACCAGCCTGTTCAATGATATGAGCCTCACGCTCGTGTTGTTTGGCATTTAATACTTCATGCTTTATTTTAGCTTTATCCAGTATGCTTGAGATTAATTCCGAATTTTCTACCGATGTAGTACCGACTAAAACAGGCTGACCTCTTTTCGCACAGTCTTTAATATCTTCAGTAATTGCGAGGTATTTCTCTTTAGCCGTTAAGAAGATCATGTCTCCTTTATCTTTTCTTATCATCGGTCTATGTGTGGGTATAACCACGACTTCAAGACCGTAAATTTTATTCAATTCAAATGATTCAGTATCTGCCGTACCAGTCATTCCAGATAACTTCTCATATAGGCGAAAGTAATTCTGAAATGTTATTGACGCTAAGGTTTGATTTTCTTCCTGAATTTTAGTGCCTTCTTTCGCTTCCATTGCTTGATGCAAACCTTCAGACCAGCGGCGACCCGGCATAATACGCCCAGTAAATTCATCGACAATTATCACTTCATTGTTTTGCACGATATAGTCTACATCGCGATGAAACAATGCATGCGCTCTTAACGAGGCATTCAAATAATGCATAAGTCTGATGTTCGCAGGCTCATATAAGCTTGCGCCTTCTTCCAGCAGACCATGTTCTACTAACAGCTGCTCTATATGAATATGCCCGGCTTCCGTCAGGTGTAGTTGTTTGGATTTTTCATCAATAGTGTAGTCACCTGGGCCTTGCTCTTCACCTTCTTTTTCACCTTCCTGGCGCTCTACCTTTTTTAAGAAAGGCACGATTGCATTGGTTTTAATATAGTTTTCAGTACTATCTTCAACAGGACCTGAAATAATTAGCGGGGTTCTTGCTTCATCGATTAAAATCGAGTCAACCTCATCTACAATGCCAAAGAACAATCCCCTTTGTACTTTTTGATCCAGACTAAATGCCATATTATCGCGCAAATAATCAAAGCCAAATTCATTATTGGTACCGTACGTTATATCAGCTGCATAGGCTTGTTTGCGCTCGGCATGATCTAAGCCACTGATAATAACCCCCGTTGTTAGGCCGAGGAATCCATATAACTGCCCCATCCATTCTGCATCTCTGGCAGCAAGGTAATCATTCACCGTAACAATATGCACACCTTTTTCAGGTAATGCATTTAAATAGGCTGCCAGGGTAGCCATCAGTGTCTTACCTTCCCCGGTTTTCATCTCAGCAATTTTGCCGTCATTCAGCACCATAGCACCTACTAGCTGAACATCAAAATGGCGCATATCAAATACGCGAGAAGATGACTCTCTAACTGTTGCAAATGCCTCGGGAATTAAATTTTCTAACTTTTCACCTTCGGCCAAACGGGATCTAAACTCCTCTGTCTTTGCTTTTAGTTCTGCATCAGTTAACTGTGCATATTCTTCAGCTAATTTATTAATTGCTGTGACTAATTTTCTTTTCTTTTTAATTATGCGATCGTTACGACTACCGACAACAAATTTAACCAGCTTACCTAGCATCCTTTTTACCCAAGTGTGAATTCTTAATGAGACTTTTAACTGAGGGATTATAACCTGTTTAGGCAATATCCAACACAAACAATACTGTATTAATTCATTTTTTTCAAAATATCAGTATCCTGTGTATCATCTTTTGCCACTGCTACAGACAAAAAAAAGCCCCTGTTACTTGCGTAACAGGGGCCTGTGCTTCTAATTCCTGCCTAGTATTTAACTAAGCATTCTATTCATTAGATGAATGTTGGAATTAATGGAGCATCTACCATGATCATTTGACGGTTACCATCTTCGTCGAAGAAGAATAGTAAGCCAGCAAAACGACTGTCAGGATCGTAGATCAAGTCAGCTAAACGGTAAACTTCCCATGCAGCATCAGAAGCTGTTACTTCAACAGTTCTAGTCTCACCTGGAGCTAGAGGGCTGTTATCAGAAACAGTTAAACCTTCTTCAGCTAGTAGATCATCAGGATAACCTGATTCATCTTCTAGTACATCAGGCTCTAGGAAACGCACAGATGCAGTCATGAACTCACCTAAACGAACAGCAGAATCGCCATTGTTCGTAATAGTTAGAGTCATCTGCATAGCACGACCTGGAACACGGTAGCTAGCATCTTCTACTTTTACAGAAATAGAAGTTTCAGGCATATCGATTGGCTGAATACCACGCATTAAACCAGCTTGTAGTGGAGTCGTAATTGGGTACTTTTCATTAGTAGAACCCATAGACGCCATAACAATAGCCATAGTACCCACTGCAAATGCAATACCAACTTTCTTATCACCAGCACTGATTAGAGAATCAGCTTTACCAGAAGTAATAGCGATATGACGTGGAATGAACATTGGGCGTTTAATCCAGAATAACAACCAAGCTAAACCAAGACCCATCCATAACGCATGCCAGAAGTATACGTTATCTAACGCATAATCTTCTAGGTCAATAACATCACCAGTTAATGTAGTTAAAGGATTAACGAAGTCACCCATAGAACCAGTAATAGTTACCCATTTACCTGGACCAATGATTGGACCCCCGCCTTCAACGTTCATCATAGTGTGAACATGCCAGTCACCTGGACGACGTGCTTTTAGAAGTACTTTAAACTCATAAGTATCACCAAGTTCTAGTGATACTGAACGAGGCACTAACTGACCACCGATCCAAGAACCTGCACGAATAAATACAGGACCCGGAATACCAATGTTCAGGAATGCTACTTCTGGCTTATCAACAGTTTCTGGCCAACCCGAGAAAACGTGGAATTTACCTTCAATAACTACTGTTTCGTTAACTTGTACTTCATCTTTTGACCAGTTCAGGTCAAACCAGTGAATAGTACGCATACGCATGAACGCTGCTTGAGACTTTTCACCATGTGCAGATGCTGTAGGCGTGTAGAACATCGCAGATGTTACAGCCAAAAGCAATGCGACAAATGATAGTTTAGCTATCTTGTCTTTTATTGTTTTCATATATCTCCTCCAAACTAGAGAAATTGTGTTCGTTTATCAATAAATATAATATTTATTGCATTTTTAGTTATTATTAAATATCCGCAGGATCAACGAAGTCAGTTTTGTTAAACCAACGTCCGAAATAATGCCACAAGAAATAAATGATAATACTAACGAAACCTGAGAAGAATGCAGATACTGGAGCAACGTCTTTACCAAACGTTCTTAGTGTTCCTTTCTCTACCATTCTGATGTATTCAGGAGTACCAGTACGTACGTAGTGATAACCTTGTAAATCAGCTAAAGTAAACATCATACCGTTATATTCAACAGGTACGTGTAAAGGAGCAATAATTGGCCAGTTACCTGGATAGAACAATAGTCCGTATGCTAAACCACCCACAACAGCAGTCAAGATAAAGCTGCCTGAAAGCATTAACACAACATCAAGAACGATTGCGCCTGGTATTAGGTTAGATGGGAATACGAAATTTACTGGGAAATAAGTCCAACCCCAGAAGTTCAAATAACGGTTAATCCACTCACCAATCATAAGAGCCATTACAGCTACTACCGCACCAAAAGGTAGGCGGTAACGATACCAAAGCATAGATTGAACAGCAGCAGGGAAAGTAATTGATACGATTGGCGCTACAGTTACCCATAAACGTCTATCTTTCCAATCTGTCCAAAAATCCCAGTCACCACCAGTTAACATGTAGTGAATATGATATCCACCCAGTACAGCAGTGAATAGTGTAAAGAGAATCATCCAGTCCAACGCACGTGAAACTTGTACCGCTTCAGCGCGTGAACGTACAGCTGATTGAGATGCACTCATTAGCTTACCTCCAAAAAAATTATTTTTATTATCATTATCTCTCTTCCATCTCGCCATCTATTGATGGCGAGACAAGGAGATAACAAGTTTCTTACTACTCTATCTATAAAAGCTTGCTTTATATTAAGCTAAGTCTTTCTTAAGTAGTTTAGTTAAAGCTTCTACTTCGATGTTTACAACACCCATAATCGCTAGAGCAGCCCATCCGAAGAATACGAAGCCATAGTGAAGAGGTGCAACAAACAATTCTTCCATAAACCAGAAAGTGTGTCCCCACTCATTCAATCCAACATTAGGAAGAATCATGAAAGGACCAATTACTGATACCATATACATAATTGAAAGACCTTCCTGGTAAGCAGGTAGTCTAGTTTTTGCATATAAGAAAGCAGAAACACCAGTAATGATGTAAATTGGGTATGACAAGTAGAATTCAATGATATGACTAGGTGTAAAGTCAGTATCACGAACAATAGTTTGATGCCATGTGCCATCTTGCTCTGTGAAGTATGAAGCTCCCCAGTAGATAGCCCAACCGTACATTACTAACCAAGTCCAGTGAGTAAAATGTCTTCTCAACTCTTCACGAGGAGTGATAGACATAACCTTACGATCACGTGACTTCCATAAGTAACCCCAGATTGTAGAAGCAAGTATCACCTCAACAACTAGCTCGATGTATAGCATATTCATCCAATATGTTTCGAACTCAGGTGCGAATGAATCCAAACCAGCAGACCATCCGTATACACCTTCGTACCAACGAATAAATGAATAGAAAACAAAATACAACGCTAAACCTGCCCACAGGTTAGTTTTGTTTAGTAGTGGTGCTTCTGAAGCATCAGCTTTCACTGAATCAGTTGTAGCAGCCATTATTACCTCCTAAAAGTAAATATTGAAATCTCTCGGCAAATACCGAAAGCATTAGCACTTCCTGTAACATCATCATTATTAATGATGACTCCATTCCATTTGAGTGTTGTTAATTTTATCAACTTTACTCTTCATGTCAAGCAAATCTAAGGCCGGCTTCATTTCCAGCCTATAGTCTGACTTTAAACTTATGATTTTTCTGAAATTATATAAAACTTTTTTTATAACTATTACTTTTCCCACACCCTTTAGCCCTTATATTTTCTGCCAACTCCTTTCTATAGCTGGCGAACCGCTACAGCCCATAATGCTTTTACCATTCGTATTTTATTTTCAATCTGACTGCACACCCATTGTCCCTGCGACTTAATTATAATGATTGTAAAATGTTTTATAGCCGCCATATATCACTATCATTTTTCTGTTAGAATGGAGAAATATTTAATTTACAGCTTTATTCAGATATGAACAAAAAAACCTTTATATTCGTAGCCTGCATTGTAGGTATCCTCGTTTTTCAATACAAAGCAGCCATTCCTTTTGCCGAGAAAGTTGCATCTTCCAGTCTATTTATGGTTGATTCAGGCGACGAAGGAAGTAGATTACCCATGCCTACCGAAATGACCGGCTATGCTTTTATTCAATGTAATAAAGAAATAAGGAACGAGATCGACAGCGATATTAATATTATTTTCCCCTCAGAGCCATTGCAATCATGGTCTCTGGGTAATTATCGATATATAATTAATGCAGAAATCGAGCTGAGCTCTGATACAGAAGCGGGTTTTTTCAAAAAATATGCCTGCCAGGTTGGCTATGATGATGGCGCGGATATGGAAGGCGTTATGGATTCAGACAACTGGACTCTTTACGGCATTTCAGGCCTGTAGTTTTTTGGTGCGGGCAAAGTTTTACTTTACTCGCACAGCTCTTTTAGTGGAATAAAATATTCAAGCATATCCAGACTTATCGCGACCTGGCGATTTACTTTACTATCCTTGATTGATAAATATTTATTGCTTTAGAAATACTTTCCAGGGTGCAAATACCTGTCAGCTCTTTATCTGCTATCAGTTTAATATACTCCAGTGTCTCTGCACACAATGCGATAGTAGAGGTACGTGGATAGGCACCCGGCATATTGGTTACGCAGTAATGCGTGACACCACGCCTTACAAATATAGGCTCGTCATGTGTTGTTGCCCTTGATGTTTCAATACACCCTCCCTGGTCAATACTGACATCAACCACAACAGATCCTTTACGCATGGTTCTAATCATTGCTTCGCTAACCACATGTGGAGCCCTGGCTCCTTTATTTAAAACGGCTCCTATAACCAGGTCAGCCTTTAGACATTTTTCAGCAATAGCCGCTACTGTTGAATAAAAGTACTCTACTCCCTGTAGCTCCCCTGACTCTTGTATACCAATCCTAGCCTTATCTAATCCTGCCTGGAATACATTTGCCCCCATACTATTTATAGCTGAAGCCTCCTAGTTTTTAAAGCATAAGAATATCAGCTAATGCTTATTTTTCTGGAATATTAGATATTACTAATATTAATAGCATTCCGTTGACTAAAAGTCTTGAATTCTTTTTAAAAACAACAGGTTAATCGTGAATGCGGCCTAGTTTTACTGTATAATGAAAGTTTCTAACACATTGATTATACAAACAAACCGGCCTCATTTTACGCGATACTTTACTTCCGCTTCAAGATCATTTTTCCAAAACCACTTTAGGCCGCGAACGAGCCTCTCTGTTTGTTCACACGATCCTGTCTATTATCGTTCCCTTTACGTCGTCGATGACATCTAATCTTTGGCGTTGCCTTGATACGTTGTTTGGGTTTGAGATCAAGAATAAGCGCTTTTACACTTTCATGGCTTCTTCAACTTTGCCGAGGGCTGGGCTGTGGAAAACTATCTGGGAGCTGATTCCGTCTCCTGAAACAGATGGGTGCATATTGGTTGCACTGGATGACTCCATTATCACTAAAGTAGGCAAAAATATCTTCGGCTGTGAAGCCATTTTTGACCACGCGGCCGAATCAAAGCAAATATCCATGGGCACAAAACATTGTATCGGTAGGGTTGATGAAATAGGTCAAAGGTCGCTGGGCGTGCTTATTTTTAGATTTCCGATTTTATCTACCCTTAAAAACAATTCAGGCAAAAAAAGAAACCGCCACGATAAGAGGGGAAGTCGTTCCTTTCCAGACCAAGATGACTCAGGCGGCTCAAATGCTGATTGCAATTGCAGAACATTTTTCCACCGCTCCGATATTGACAGTCACTGATAGCTGGTTTGGCAACAATGGCCTATGGAAGCCTGTTTACAAAGCTATCGGAAGCCGGTTTAATATTCTCTCTAGGTTAAGGTGCAATAATGTACTGTACGATCGTCCAGAAAAAAGAAAACCCAAGCAGAGGGGGCGGAATAAAAAGTACGGGCAGCGTCTGGGGGCAGCCACAGACATGGCAAAAACAGTACAACAAAAGGCCCGATCGTATACCGTGAATCTCTATGGAAAACAGCGTGAAGTCAGGGCTTATAGTCGCGTTGTCATTGCTGAAAACATTGAAACGACCCGTTCAGGTTGTCTGGGGGTTTCGTCGCACACAGTGGATTGCTTTGTTTACGACCGATCTAAGTTTATCCGTCACACAGATTATTGAGTATTATGGTGCGCGATGGAAAATCGAATCCGAGTTCAAAGAGCTCAAGCAAGACATAGGGAGTCAGAAAAGTCAGTGTCGAAATGCGCAGGCAGTGACCAACCATTTGAACTTCTGTATGATGGCAACAACGCTGACGTGGATTTACGCGGATCGTTTAAAAACCGATCCGGAACGTCGGCACAAAGTGAAGGGGCGAGCCAGTTTCGCATTTTCAGATATCCGCCGCATCATTGCCGAAGCGGCTTTGGATCCGGATTTTGAAAGGGTTTGCCCCAAATACAGCAGCTCCCCTGTAAATTCGGTGGTAGCCGTTTTATTGCGAATGGTTGCTTGATGAATTTCTAAGAAACTTCAGTTTATAGTTCGAGCTGCATGAAATCCGACAACTCCATCTCCTACCACTCGATGTTCAAGTTTTTGATATTGAGAAGGTAAAATCAGGTATTCTGAGGTTGTTGTAATTTTATCGGTGTAAGCCCATGTTAATGAATGCCCCAGCCACCTTTATCCAAAGCTATATTGACGATTTAAATGATGCGCTCAATCAGCTAAAACCCGGAGCCGCTTTGACACGGATTCAAGCCGCTTGGTTGGGCACTTGTTTAACGGGCATACTGCTAATGAACTCTGTTTGCTGGGCTAAGTTTGAGCGAGCAAGCCTTGGAGACTGCAAAGTAGCCGCATTATCCTGGGTGTTTCGTAAAGCAAGTATACCCTGGGACTGGTTGCTACGGGTGAGTGTGGTCTTAATTTTAAAACGTTATGGCATTACTGAAGGTGTGTTGGCCTTTGATGAATCAGACCGAGCACGATCTAAGTCTACAAAACGTATTTATAAAGTTTACAAGCAGAAACACAAAGGCTCCGGCGGGTATGTTAATGGACAAACGATAGTATTATTGCTGCTAGTTACCTCATCCATTACAGTGCCTGTCGGTTTTTTCTTTTATATGCCGGATCCAGCCTTAAAGCAGTGGGATAAAGAAGATAAACGGTTGAAAAAGAGCGGTATAGCAAAAAAAGATCGGCCTATTAAGCCTGAACGTGACAGTGCCTACCCGACCAAAACAGAGATTGCATTAGGCTTATTAAAAGAGTTTAAAGTTGCGCATAGCCTGATTAAAATTAAAGGCGTACTGGCTGATGCGCTGTATGGTGAAAAAGCCTTTATGGACGAAGCCGCTTCGGGGAGTCGCTATTTTTGCGAAAGCTTGTTTTGGGCATCCCAGCCCAAGCAAGCAGCAAAAACTTAACGCGACCACTTATGCCTCCGGCGGCCCCGATTCGTCCTCGTCACCTCGTCCCGACCCAACAAGGGGTCGGAACATAGGCTCCAAATGACTTGACGCCGTGTCGGATGGCCTTTTATTTTGTCTCCACCTTCGCTAACGCTCAGACTCCGACAAAACAACGGCCCTACGGCTATCGCGGACTAAAAATCATCACTTCGCTTAGGCTACGTTTCCCTGATTTTCAGCGGTGGCCTGATTCTGAGTCTTTTGTTTGACCATTGCCTTCTCCTTCACCCAGAGCAAATAGCCCGCATTGAAAGCAAACTACCTGCGTATACCGTAGGAAGCTTACAGCGCAAGTCTCAAATGGATGTACTGCTTGAGTTCATCACGTCATTGCTAGAGTTTCCAGATCCTGGTGATAAGCTGAAAGAGTTAGGTGAATTAATAAAGGATGTGTTTCAACTGATGCCATCAGGAAAACATATGATTGGCAGAGATTTAGGGCGCTTAGAGCCAACACCATCATTAAAGTATTGTTCTGCTGGGTGAAGGTAAGAGTTTGATGGCAATGGGCTGGAAAAACTTGAACATCGAGTACCACTAATACATTTCCGTGGCCGAATTACCCAACACCCTTGCCTGCATGCCGCATTTCATGATTAAATTTAGCTACGGGTGAGTGTGGTCTTAATTTTAAAACGTTATGGCATTACTGAAGGTGTGTTGGCCTTTGATGAATCAGACCGAGCACGATCTAAGTCTACAAAACGTATTTATAAAGTTTACAAGCAGAAACACAAAGGCTCCGGCGGGTATGTTAATGGACAAACGATAGTATTATTGCTGCTAGTTACCTCATCCATTACAGTGCCTGTCGGTTTTTTCTTTTATATGCCGGATCCAGCCTTAAAGCAGTGGGATAAAGAAGATAAACGGTTGAAAAAGAGCGGTATAGCAAAAAAAGATCGGCCTATTAAGCCTGAACGTGACAGTGCCTACCCGACCAAAACAGAGATTGCATTAGGCTTATTAAAAGAGTTTAAAGTTGCGCATAGCCTGATTAAATTTAAAGGCGTACTGGCTGATGCGCTGTATGGTGAAAAAGCCTTTGAGCAACCCATGCTGCTTCCGCAGAAACTATAGTTGCGCCAGCTTGCTCATATTCTTGATCAACATAGCCTGAGCCCTGCCCTGCCCCCCCTCTCTATTAAAAGCCGATGGCCTGCTTTAACAAGTTCAGCACCTCCCGATGGAATAATTGCGACGCGGTACTCCTGTATTTTAATTTCCTTTGGTACACCAATAATCATTAACTTACTCTAGTTAGGCGTCTCGCTATCAATAAACTTTATATATACGATACAAAGCCTATTTACAATTCTATAATCACGCTTGTTTAGTAATTATCATAAGCCTTATAAACTTCTGTCTGCCCATCCTTGTCAAATGCAATAACCCGAAACGGCGATTTCTTGCTACCCATCTCCATACCTGGTGTACCAACGACCATACCTGGCACGGTCAAACCTTTTATTTCTGGCTTATTCTGCAACATAGTTATAATGTCACCTGCTGGCACATGTCCCTCGACAATATAGCCATTAATAATTGCAGCATGACACGAAGCTAATGAGCGATTAACCGCATACTGGTCTTTAATCTTTTGAATGTCTTCAACAACATTATCCTGTACATTAAAGCCATGTGCTTCAAGGTGTTTCAGCCATTTACTGCAACAACCACAAGTCGGACTTCTATATACCACAATATCTTTGTCACCATCCTCTAGCTTAGCTGCAGGCTTATCCCAAACACTCTCCGCCTGGCATACACCCATACCAAAAACACTGATTAAACAAATTATTAATATTTTTTTCATTATTTCACCTTTTATGATAAGGCACGCTTAATTCATGCACTGCATCGACCATTACTTTTACATGTTCTGGATTGATATCTGGCAATATACCATGCCCCAGATTAAACACATGCCCAGAACCTGCTCCAAACTTTTCCAGTATAACGGCAACCTTTGATTTAATCACATCTGGATTAGCATACAGTGTAATCGGATCCATATTGCCTTGTAGTGCAACACTTCCTCCCACTCTTGCGCGCGCCTGATTAATATCAGTTTGCCAGTCGAGGCCTAATGCATCATAGCCCGCATCTGCCATAGACTCTAACCACTGCCCCCCACCCTTTGTAAACAAGATTGAGGGAATCTGCTGACCATCTTGCGTGGTATTTAATAAGGCTCGCACTTGCTGAGCATAACGTAAAGAAAATTCCAGATATTCCTCGGTACCCAGCGCACCACCCCAGGTATCAAATAACATAACCGCCTGCGCACCGGCGGCAATTTGCGCATTAAGGTAGACAGCAACCGATTGTGCCAGCTTATCCAGCATTTGATGCATTAAGCGTGGCTGTTCAAACATTAAGCCTTTAACTTTAGAAAAAGTTTTACTACTACTTCCTTCTACCATATAGGTGGCTAGCGTCCATGGACTGCCCGAAAAACCAATTAAAGGCACACGCCCCTGCAAGTTTTTCCTAATCAAGCGCACTGCATCCACTACATATTTGAGCTCCAGCTCAGGGTCAGGAATCGGCAACCTCTCTATATCTGCTGCAGTCCGCACCGGTTTTTTAAAGCGCGGCCCTTCTCCTTCACTAAAGTACAAGCCCAAGCCCATTGCATCCGGGATTGTTAAAATGTCAGAGAACAAAATAGCCGCATCAAAATCAAATCTCGCCAGCGGCTGTAGTGTAACTTCACATGCTAACTCAGGGTTAGTACATAGGTTCATAAAACTACCTGCCTGTGCGCGTATCTCCTTATATTCTGGCAAGTAACGGCCTGCTTGGCGCATCATCCAAATCGGCGTTTTATCTACCGGCTGTTTTAATAAAGCGCGAATGAATCTATCGTTCTTTAAGTCAATCATATTTTGTTTTAGTCCTTGTACCATCACTTATTTGACGGTGATATATGTTCCCTAGCTGCCTAGCTTATTTCTATAATAAACTGAAGTTTCCCAATTATTGAGTAGCTGAAATACACAATGCTGGTGTATCGAGGTTTATTTTAGGTGGTTTTGCCATGTTTATAGCAAACCCCTACTTAATTCCCCTTAGGCAATAGCATTTGAAACGAATGAAAAGACTATTTTTTCATATAGTTGTAGCATAGTTTCAATTTTACCATAAATAATTATTGGGAAACTTCAGCTATAATAAAGTATGCAACCGAAAATACTGCAACTCCGTAATCGCTTGCTGCCACACTAATGCCCCAAAGAAAGAGCAGGGCGGTAATAATATGTCAGCGTCCGCAGCAGGTTAATGTTTCAAGTAATACAGGCTCCTCCACGCTAACAGGCAAACTCGCCTCGCCTATTTTTTTAAGTAAAATCAGCCGAATATCGCCATCTACATTTTTTTTGTCTACTGCCATTAACTTAATAAATTCCTCTGCTGATAAATCAGTAGGTGGCTCTGTTGGTAGCCCAGCCTTCTGGAAAAGAGCCACTACCCGACTCACATCTTCATCGTTTAACCAACCCATTCGTCTGGATAAATCAGCAGCCTGACAAGTTCCTATTGCAACAGCTTCACCATGCAAGTAACGCCCATAGCCCATTCCTGTCTCAATCGCATGCCCAAAGGTATGACCTAAATTTAATATTGCGCGAACCCCGGATTCTCTTTCATCGCTTGCGACAATTTCAGCTTTATTTCGACATGACTGCTCAATAATATAAGTTAGTGCATTCTGGTCTCTCGCCAGCAAACTTTCAATGTTTGACTCTATCCATGAAAAAAAACTGGCATCTCGAATTAAGCCATACTTGATAACTTCTGCCAAGCCCGCTGCTAACTGCCGGTCATCCAGTGTCTGTAACACATTAACATCGATAATTACACATTGTGGCTGATAAAAAGCACCAATCATGTTTTTACCCAGCGCATGATTAACCCCGGTTTTTCCGCCAACAGACGAATCAACCTGCGCTAATAAAGTCGTAGGGATCTGAATAAACGCAATTCCTCGCTGATAACAGGCAGCCGCAAAACCACTAATATCACCAACCACTCCACCACCTAGTGCTATTATTGTTGAATTGCGGCTAAATCGCTTCCCCAACAGCGCAGCAAAAATATGTTCCATTGTCACCAGGTTTTTGTATTGCTCACCATCTGCTAAGACAACAACCTCGAGTTGATACTGCTGCAAGTGTTTGCTTACTTGCTCTAAATACAGCGGTGCAATCGTTTCATTAGTCACGATAAGCACTTGCTTTGCCTTGATATGTCTGGTCAATAATTCTTGTTTATTCAGGTTTCCAGGGCCCATATAAATAGGGTAACTTCTATCTCCCAGTTGCACTTGCATGGTATTGTTCATTACACAAATTTTCTCGTATATACTTTAAGGATTTCTTTGACTGCAGCCTTACTCTGCATTTGCCCACTATCAATAACAAAATCCGCACACGCCTGATACAACGACTCACGCTCATTTAACAAGGCTTGTATTTTTTCTCTTGGGCTATCCACGTTGAGTAGCGGCCTTTGGGAATTCCGTGAGGTACGGTCTACAATTCTATCAACTGAGCACTGCAGATAAACAACAAAACCATTTTCTTTTAGTAGGGATCTATTCTCTTCATTTAAGATAACCCCTCCCCCTGTTGCCAGGACGATTTCATCTAATTCGGTCAACTCTTTGATCATCTTGTTTTCTCTGATGCGAAAGCCTTTCTCTCCTTCGAACTCAAAGATAGTAGCTATATCTACACCAGTGATATCTTCAATGGCCTTATCACTATCATAAAACGGCACACTTAATGACTTTGCTAAAAGCCGACCTAACGTTGTTTTCCCGGCACCCATCAAGCCGGTTAAATATATATTTTTTTTATTCATTAATATTTTTTCATAAAAAAAGGGGCATTATGCCCCTTTTCTTGCTGCAATTGAAGTTTACTAGCGCATTTTCATGGAATCTTTAGTAATTTTAGGCGTAATAAAAATTAATAGCTCTTTTTTAACATCGCTATCTATCGTTTTTTCTAAACATCCAGCCAATTAAAGGCAAGTCAGCAAACCAGGGTACCGAGTTAATCTCATGACTTGTATCTCCTTCAAACACCCCACCCAAGACAACGGTCTCTCCATCCTCAATATGCACACTTGTGGTAATTTGTCGTGTATTGATTGTCAAGCCGTCCTGCGTAGGAACCCCGGGGGTATCTTTAGTAATAAATAAGTCCGTAATCACACTACCACTCGGTGTAATTTGCGGCCTGACAGCCAAAATAATTGCTGCATCTTCAAATTGAGTTTGTGTTCCATTCTGACTGCCAGTCTGAAAAGGTATCTGCACACCTTGCTTTATTGCAGCAACACAACGATCCGAGGTTAATACTTTAGGGTTAGATATAAATTCTGCCTTTCTATCATCCTGTAGCGCTGAGATTTCCAGATTAAGCACATAGTTTGCGCCACTTGCCAAAGTCATACCTAATGCTCCATATGGATTAGAAACTGCTAGATTAGATAAGATCGGCGATACTATATCGCCTGGTGTGCCATTATTAGGGTTACTTCCTGTGGAATAGCTAAAATCATTATTCACCGGGGTGATTAGCACTTTCACCTTAGTCCCGACTCTTCTCGCCTCTATCATTGACACAGGTGTAGCAAAGTCAAGCACATCCATTTTTTTAATGTACCTAGAAGGTAATCTGGTATTCAAGAAACTTAACGCGATCTTGCCCGCCTTTTCTTGTGTATTTACGACAGTATTAGGATTAGATAAATATATTAATAAGCGCCCTTCGCCTTTCTTACCCCGGCGGAAATCAATTTTATTAGTCGTCTGCTCCGGCAGTAATGTAGCAAATTGTTTCAGCGTTTTTTTAGTTATTTTTTCATGACTATCCCTGGCCATTCGACTAGAGCTATAAAATAAAACTATAACGCGATTTCCCTGTACCTTGACCTTGTAACCCACTAGTTTTACAAGGTTAATAACCACTCTCAGCCGTCCTTCAGCTGCAACTGCAACATAACTGGTAATACCGCCTGCATTGATGATATTTTTTTCTTTTTTAAAGCACTTTTAACACCCGCGAAATCTAATACTATTTTTGCCGGATTATCCGTATGAAAGACTTTTGGCCTGGCAACATCACCGGTCATTTCAAAGGTCAACCGTAAGTTATCACCAGATAATGCATTCAGGCTTACCGAACTTAGCGCAACTTCCTGAGCCACAACCGGTGAGACCTGCCCCAACATTAATACGCATATTGCAAGCACCTACAATATGCGCGACCACTGCTTTAAAAAGCTCATACAAAACCACCTTGCTTAATACACATATTAATCTCCAGCTTATTCAGATAACGCTATTGATGTTTGATGTTCACGCCATGTACCAGGCTGATCTGGAATAATTTCCATTATTTCTATTTTATCCTGCAACTGAAGTTTCCCAATTATTGAGTAGCTGAAATACACAATGCTGGTGTATCGAGGTTTATTTTAGGTGGTTTTGCCATGTTTATAGCAAACCCCTACTTAATTCCCCTTAGGCAATAGCATTTGAAACGAATGAAAAGACTGTTTTTTCATATAGTTGTAGCATAGTTTCAATTTTACCATAAATAATTATTGGGAAACTTCAGTCCTGCAATATACGTCCATAATTTTTACCCAGGTAATTTCCTTCACGTACGCGATGAATTGTACCCTCGCTGGCTTTGATCAAGCCCCAGAAGACACCTTTCATTTTCACCGTACCCACCATTCTTAACGTATCCAGCGAATAGTTTTCCAATTCTTCTTTGTGCCGATTAAAGTCAGGCTGGATTCCATTGGATGCAACCGCCTGAATAGCCATTGCTTGAACGCTTTTCTCAATGGGTCTAAAAGGGTCCCTTAGGCCATTCGGGTCAAATAAAAAACTTCCGACCGGCGGCATGGGCTCAATAGGCTTAACCGCAATAGGCCGGGTGTTTTGTCTTTTTTCTTTTAACCTTTGCTCAAGTTCAGGGTAGCTAACAACCACCGTACTTTTCTTTTTACACCCCGGCACGACTAATCCATCATGATCAAGGCAAACTAAAGCACTATTATTTAACTGAAGTTTCCTAGTTTTTCAGGCGCGCCATGCTACCTCACGAAATTCTGGGACTCCTGTCGCCATAATTCGTTCACCTACGCAGCGGATGGGAGATGCCCTGAACGCCCTGCGTCCGCAACGACTACGCACAAAAGCCGCTTCGTCATTACTACCTCACTGGCTGGACGGCTATTCGTAATGCAATTCTTGCTCCTCTCGCGTGCTGCTAGCACACGTCGAATCAGCGAATTGCCCTGTCGCCTATCAGGGACTAAAAATCACCACTTCGCTAAGCTACGTTTCCATGATTTTCAGCGAAAGCATAAGAATATCAGCTAATGCTTATTTTTCTAAAACATTAGATATTACTAATATTAATGGCGTTCCGTTGACTAAAAGCCTTGAATTCCTTTTAAAAACAACAGGTTAATCGTGAATGAGGCCTAGTTTTACTGTATAACGAAAGTTTATAACACATTGATTATACAAATAAAACGACCTCATTCATGTTCATTTTACGCGATATTTTACTCCCGCTTCAAGATCATTTTTCCGAAACCACTTTAGGCCGCGAACGAGCCTCTCTGTTCGTTTACACGATCCTGTCCATTATCGTTCCTTTTACGTCATCAATGACCTCTAATCTTTGGCGTTGCCTTGATACGTTGTTTGGGTTTGAGATCAAGAATAAGCGCTTTTACACTTTCATGGCTTCTTCAACTTTCCCGTGGGCTGGGCTGTGGAAAACTATCTGGGAGCTGATTCCGTCTCCTGAAACAGATGGGCGCATATTGGTTGCACTGGATGACTCCATTATCACTAAAGTAGGCAAAAATATCTTCGGCTGTGAAGCCATTTTTGACCACGCGGCCAAATCGAATCAAAGCAAATATCCATGGGCACAAAATATTGTATCGGTAAGGTTGCTGAAACAGGTCAAAGGTCGCTGTGCGTGCTTATTTTTAGATTTCCGATTTTATCTGCCCTTAAAAACAATTCAGGCAAAAAAAGAAACCGCCACGATAAGAGGTGATGTCGCTCCTTTCCAGACCAAGATGGCTCAGGCGGCTCAAATGCTGATTGCAATTGCAGAACATTTTTCCACCGCTCCGATATTGACAGTCACTGATAGCTGGTTTGGCAACAATGGCCTATGGAAGCCTGCTTACAAAGCTATCGGAAGCCGGTTTAATATTCTCTCTAGGTTAAGGTGCAATAATGTACTGTACGATCGTCCAGAAAAAAGAAAACCCAAGCAGAGGGGGCGGAATAAAAAGTACGGGCAGCGCCTGGGGTCAGCCACAGACATGGCAAAAACAGTACAACAAAAGGCCCGATCGTATACCGTGAATCTCTATGGAAAACAGCGTGAAGTCAGGGCCTATAGTCGCGTTGTCATGCTGAAAACATTGAAACGATCCGTTCAGGTTGTCTGGGTGTTTCGTCGCACACAGTGGATTGCTTTGTTTACGACCGATCTAAGTTTATCCGTCACACAGATTATTGAGTATTATGGTGCGCGATGGAAAATCGAATCCGGGCTCAAAGAGCTCAAGCAAGACATAGGGAGTCAGAAAAGTCAGTGTCGAAATGCGCAGGCAGTGACCAACCATTTGAACTTCTGTATGATGGCAACAACGCTGACGTGGATTTACGCGGATCGTTTAAAAACCGATCCGGAACGTCGGCACAAAGTGAAGGGGCGAGCCAGTTTCGCATTTTCAGATATCCGCCGCATCATTGCCGAAGCGGCTTTGGATCCGGATTTTGAAAGGGTTTGCCCCAAATACAGCAGCTCCCCTGTAAATTCGGTGGTAGCCGTTTTATTGCGAATGGTTGCTTGATGAATTTCTAAGAAACTTCAGTTATTTAATACCTCATCATCATTTTCTATTTGACTTACGCCTTCACGATAAGTTGTAATCAAAGCGTTCATAGCCAGCAAGGGCTTATTATTAGTGGGAAGAATTTGAATGTTTTTAATTGTGACAATTCTTGGCAATGTTGCCAAACCACTGATAAACAATCCTAACTCACTATATTGCCCGATTACTTTTATATCGATAGGTAGTTCAATAACATCGCCTTTATCTACCTCTGAAGTTTCCCAATAATTATTTATGGTAAAATTGAAACTATGCTACAACTATATGAAAAAAATAGTCTTTTCATATAGTTGTAGCATATAGTTTCTCAGATAAATAATTTCCAAATTTGGAGCGCTTAAACTTAGGCGGTAACAACGAAATCTTCCCGCAATTTTTGCATAACACAAATCACTTTACTGGCATCATGCATATAAGTGTTAAAAGTTTGCACAACTGAATCATGAAGATCTTCAAAAGTTTTAAAATACTTCATATGAGTCGAATCGCGTTTCGTATTTTTCCATAATTTCTCAATCGGATTAAAATCCGGCGAGAACGCAGGGAGACGTTCTACTGTCAAACGATCTACATTAGCTAACTTAAATTCCTTAATAACACCGCTTCCATGATACGGGGCACCATCTTCAATTAGAATAATCTTGCCTTTATAATAAGCCAGCAATTGTGTTAAAAACTCAACATAGCTTTCACCATTAAAACGCCCAGATGTTTCAGCGTGTTGTAATATCATTGGCTTATAACTCTCGATTAAGACGTTGTCGGCAATAGAATATATCGCTTCCATAAAAAGCTTCTGTGTTGGATATTTCTCATTTTTTAAGCTTTTAAGAATAGCTAAAAATTCTTGAGGCAGCCCAGCTTCTTTTAAAAGTCTAAGTGACTTTGGTTTTATCTCATAAGCCAATGATTCTCGGTATTGAAAACTCCCTCCTTCGAGTTCGATCGTACCAAACATTTTCAACCCTTTTCGAATCCCTGATGTTTTCACTGTGGGTTGCTCTCCTATTGGAGCCCAGGTTCGTGCCAATGAACCCCACATAGCAAATGACACCTCATCACCGAATAAAACGACACTCTTTTCTTCTACCGCCTTTTCCATAATGGCAGGCAATGTTTCTTCCAGCCACGTTTTTCTTTCAAGCTCGTACTTTTCTTCTTCTTGGCGATCAGTCACAAAACGAGCTTTTTGATAACTGAAGCCCAGTTTTTTCATTAGGCTTGATAAATAGTTCAAGTTATAACGAACTTCAAATTTTAACCAAATAAGCTCGGCAATCATCGCAGTATTCCATATTCCACAATGAAATCCATTGTCTTCTGGGCCTTTCTTTATCAACTCAACCAATTTATTTTTCTGGTCTTTAGTTAACTTTGACTTCCGACCACGTCCTTGATAGTGTTGCCCTATTAACCAACCGACACCTTTATGCATGAATGTTTTCAGCCAATTTATAATGGTTTTTTCACAGACTCCCATTAGGCGTGCTATTTCTTTGATTCCCATGCATTCACTGAACCAGAGTAGAGCTTGAGTTAATCGATATAAACAAATATTACTTAGCTTGAGAGCTGTCGCCATATTTTTTTTTAGTCGGTCTACAATTGACTTTGAAAAAGTGAGGGATACCATTTTTGACTGTTTCCGTTAGTGTTGGGACGAAAATTATAAGCCAGTTTCCCCTCTGTCGTTTTTGTTTGTTCGGAAATTAATTTTCTGAAAGTCTATAGGTGAATTAATAAAGGATGTGCTTCAACTGATGCCATCAGGAAAACATATGATTGGCAGAGATTTAGGGCGCTTAGGGCCAACAGCATCATTAAAGTATTGTTCTGCTGGGTGAAGGTAAGAGTTTGATGGCAATGGGATGGAAAAACTTGAACATCGAGTTTAAGATAATCAATGCCTTGCGATAGCAGTGTTTCAGCGTGAAGATGATAGCTCTGCTGTTCAAATGCCTCAAGCATACTTGTTCGTCTATGCGACTTCAGTGATTTAAAATACGTTGAGTGGGGAAGTAGCTGGCCATAAATCTGTTCATTGGTTTGGAGGAAATGGCGACCACTATCGACTACACTGATACAGCGTAATAACCCAAGGCGAATAAAGTCGATATCCTTCAACTCTGGGCATGAACGAGCCCACAAAGGATGACGCTCTGCTAACAGGGCACGTTCCATACTTTCATTGCAGTGTTGGTGAATATGTTCAGAGAGTGGTAGGTCTTTAAGCATGGGTGATATCCGTTTATGAGGTGATTAAAACGGAAATTTTTAGAAAAATTCTTTCGGTAAATGCAAGCTTTATTTGAAATTATTTGTTGTTCTTTTACGGTGCCTACAGAGTGTCTATTTGCTGTTATAAGTGATTAAAATCAAAAAGATGGAAATATTCGAGTGGTGCTACCTTCAGGTAGGTTATAGGCTGCTTTGTTTAGGTACTTCTTCTTTCAATGGGAACACTGATGCAAAGCATAGGAATTCTCCATGGCAAATGCACCAGCATCCACAATACTCGCCGTTAATCCAGCCATTTCCAAGACCTCTACTCGCTCATCCACCGCTGAAAGTCATGGAAACGGAGCTTAGCGAAGTGGTGATTTTTAGTCCCTGATAGGCGACAGGAGTCCCGGAATTTCGTGAGGTAGCATGGCGCGCCTGATTTTCACGCCTGGAAGCTGCAAGTAACACATCAACCATTTCAGGGTTTGCTTCATTAACATGCTGTACTTCAAAGTCTAGGCGCACCTCATCTAGTGAATAGGGGATATATTGGTCAGCCTCAACCATGATCTGCTCTTCCATTTCGTCTTCCGACAATTTGCCCGACATACTGATCACTTTAGTCATCACTGAAGAGCCAGCAATCGCAACACAGGCATGACGCTCACGTGTTCCCGATTGCTTTACCGCGACTTTGATCGCCTCAGCGATCATCTCTATATTAGAGATATTATTATCAACCACTGCATCTTGAGCCAAAGGAGCAACAGCATAACTTTCAACTTTATACCTGCTGCCTGTCTTGCTTAGTTCTAATAACTTAACAGCTGCGGTACTAATATCGATCCCAAGAAGATGATCATGCTTACGATTGAACCATTTCATGTAGAAACTCTTTTATTTTTTCAAATACACCAGGGAATACCCATACACAAACAAGCATATCCCAAACTAATAAGAAGTATAGCCATGTTTTTATATTTTCATACCACCCTTAAAGGAAAACCTAATATAAAAAATTAAACAAATAACATAATAGATTGTAATATAACGTTAATTATCACAGAAAGATTTTGATTCTCTGTACATTTTTCTAGTTACCAGCGTTTATAAAGACATGCTCTTTCTGTTTTTTCAAATTCAAAAAAGAATACTTAAAAACATTCACCCAAGATAAAATACAAGCTGCTCTCGGTGCAGATTTATCACAACACATCACAATTGATACGCAGTATAATACAAGTCGCAGCCCTGAGCTAAGGCAACTCGCAACATACACCCACTTTGCTGGTCTTTTTTCCCGTCTTCTGCGTTGTAAAAATAGTTTCGTAGCTATCTATACACTATGTCCACATCTTGAAGATAAACAAAAATCCTGCACAATATGGGTAGATTATTTATTGCGCGTTACCTTATGCAAAACACATAGCGCTAGTAAATGCTTTTTTCAACAAAATACTGATATCTTTGTAGCAATGAGAATAATAAAATGGCTGTTCAGCATACTCTTCACTTTCTCGATCCTGGGCCTGATCATTGGCTTTTTTGTTTATCAGCAATTAAAGTCAGAACTGCCCGATATCAACGTCCTAAGAGATATACAATACAACCAGCCGTTAAATATCTATAGTCAAGACGGATTACTTATCGAGCAATTTGGCGAAAAAATACGCATCCCCATCAGTATTTCTGATACACCTGAACAACTGACTAATGCTTTTATAGCAGCCGAAGATGGCAATTTCTTCTCGCATATCGGTATCGACTTTAAAGGCCTCGCGCGTGCCGTCATACAGCTTGCCCTCACTGGCAAGAAAAAACAGGGGGGCAGCACTATCACCATGCAGGTGGCGCGTAATTTTCTGCTCAACAACAAAAAAACCTACACCCGAAAACTTAAGGAAATTATTCTCTCTATACAAATCGAGCAGGAATTTAGTAAAAATGAAATTCTTGAGCTATATCTAAATAAAATCTACCTGGGACAACGCGCCTATGGGATTGCGGCGGCTGCCGAGATCTATTACGATCGCCCTTTATCTGAGTTAAGCCTTGCAGAACTAAGCATGATCGCCGGACTGCCTAAAGCTCCGTCCAGTTACAACCCTATCTCGAACCCAAAGCGTGCATTAATCCGGCGTAATTATGTTTTACAGCGCATGCTGGATTTAGACTATATAAACCAGCAAGACTATGCTTCTGCCACTGCGTCCCCGATTACAGCAGGCAGCTACACCACTCAACGCGAGCTGTATGCGCCTTATATCGCAGAAATGGTACGCAATGACATTATTAAGCTATATGGTAAAAATGCCGCATACACTGCCGGCCTGCATGTCTACACTACCCTGAATTCAGATCTGCAAAATGCCGCAGTCACCGCCCTACGTGCAAATCTACATCAATACGATGAACGCCACAGCTATCGAATCAACCCGCAACAAAAGCGATCGTTAAAGTCTAGCCATAACACCGGCGCAACAGTTCCTGCACTAGTCACGCAAATTAACAACCAACAATTGACCGCCGAACTCAAAGACGGTACGGAAATCAAGTTATTATGGAAGAACTGCCCCTGGAGTACAAAATATGACCCAGATTCCCGAAAAACAGCGCATATAAACTCATACCAGGATATTATCGAACTGCGCGATACCATCCGCGTCAGGCAAATCCAAAATACCTGGCGGCTTGCTCAAATCCCGGATGCAGAAGGCGCTTTTGTGGCTTTAGATCCCAAAACCGGCGCTATTCTGGCATTATCCGGCGGCTACGCTTTTTTCAACAATAAATACAATCGTGCCACTCAGGCAAAGCGCCAACCTGGCTCAGGCTTCAAACCTATTATTTACACTAGCGCGCTTGAATCTGGCTACACTGCAGCCAGCATGATTAACGACGCGCCGATAGTTAGCACCAGTAATTCAGCCGAAGAAAGTGCCTGGCGCCCGGAAAACTATAGCCATAAGTTTTACGGGCCGACCAGTATCCGCACCGCATTACGCAAGTCACGCAACTTAATCGCCATACGCCTGACCAGAGCTCTTGGCATTACAACGATTACCGATACTGCCATACGTTTTGGTTTCCAGCAGCAGCAACTACCAGCAAAACTATCTCTGGCACTTGGTAGTGGTTATGCCTCCCCACTGCAAATGGCGCGCATGTATGCAGTCTTTGACAACGGCGGATATTTAATAAACCCATATTATATTGAGCGCATAGAATCCAGTACCGGCGAGCTATTATTTCAAGCCGAACCATTAAGCGCGTGCGCGCAGTGCGCAAACAATACAGCCCCCAGAATCATCTCACCACAGATTAATTTTCTTATGAACTCGCTTTTGCGGGACGTTGTGCAACGCGGCACTGCAGTTAAAGCAAAATCTTTACAGCGTATAGATTTGGCTGGCAAAACTGGCACAACCAACGACCAAAAAGATGCCTGGTTTAACGGCTTTACACCTGATATTGTCGGCATAGCGTGGGTAGGAAAGGATAACTCAAAAAGTCTGGGTCGCTGGGAAACAGGGGGCAAGGCAGCACTGCCAATGTGGATTGATTTTATGCGTTACGCACTTAAAGACAAAGCAGAACAACAACTAATAATGCCGGAAGGTATCAGTAAGGTGCTTATCGACCCTGAAACAGGTGTGCTTGCCCGTGAGGATTCGCCGATGGGAATCTGGGAGTACTTTACTGAAGAAACAGTTCCTACTCAATATGCGCCCTATTTAGGGTTAGAAGATGACCCCGCGCGCGAACAAAATACTAGCGATGAAGCAACTCCGGAATCACTATTCTAAACGTTGCGCAAATTTTTCCCGGTATAAACTTGTCGCGGACGGCCGATACGCTGACCAGGCTCGGCCATCATCTCCAGCCAATGAGACACCCAGCCTGCAGTACGAGCAATAGTAAACATCACGGTAAACATATCAACCGGAATATTAAGCGCTTTATAAATAATACCTGAATAAAAATCGACATTCGGATAGAGCTTTTTCTCGACAAAATACTCGTCTTCCAAAGCAAATTTTTCCAACGCTATCGCCAGATCAAATAATGGATCTTGTGCAGAAGTACTCTCCAGAACTTCATAGCAAGCTTTACGGATAATCGTTGCCCTGGGATCAAAGTTTTTATACACTCGATGACCAAAACCCATCAGCCGAAACGGGTCATTCTTGTCTTTGGCTTTCGCGATAAACTCGGGGATTCTATCAACCGAACCAATCTCTTCCAGCATGCTCAACACGGCTTCGTTAGCACCGCCATGTGCAGGACCCCAAAGTGCACCGATACCCGCTGCTATGCAGGCATAAGGATTTGCCCCTGTGCTGCTTGCCAGACGCACTGTCGAGGTGCTCGCATTCTGCTCATGATCGGCATGCAATATAAATAGCAAGTTTAAAGCATTAACTGCGATAGGGTCGATATAATTATCTTTATCTATATATTTCTGCGAAGGTAGTGAAAACATCATATTCAAAAAGTTTTCACAATAGCTCAGATCCGCGCGTGGATAGACGAACGGATAACCAATTGAATGACGATGGCAAGCGGTAGCAATAACCGGCATTTTTGCCAACATGCGCATTGCAGAAATTCTACGATGCTCAGGGTCATTCATATTTAGCTCGCTATGGTAAAAAGCAGACAGAGAGCCAACGATACCAACCATCATCGCCATTGGATGCGCGTCATAATGAAAGCCATCAATAAACCCATGCATCGCCTCATGCAACATTGCATGCTGACCAATTTCATGCTCGAATTCAGCCTGTTCTTGCTGATTGCCTAATTCACCATTCATCAACAAATAAGCCACTTCAAGAAAGGAGCACTTCTCTGCCAGCTGATCTATCGGGTAGCCCCGATAAAGCAAGATGCCTTGCTCACCATCTATATAGGTAATGGCACTCTTGCAGCTCGCCGTAGACATAAAGCCAGGATCAAACGTAAACAAGCCTAACTGCTTATTTAAATTACTCACATCAACAACTGGCGTTCCCACAGTACCTTTAAGCAAAGAAAATTCTGCTTCCTCGCCTGTAGAATTATTTCTAATCGTTGCTGTTTCTTGAGTCATAATATTTCCTGTACTTTGATTAGGCACTGCCTTAATCTATAAGGCTTACTTGTTATAACGCTTACGGAATTTATCTACCCGCCCAGCAGTATCAACAACACGTTGCTTACCGGTATAAAACGGATGACATGATGAGCATACCTCAATATGCAAATCTTTACCTAGGACTGAGCCGGTAACAAACTCATTGCCACAACCGCAAGTCACGGTTATTTGTTTATATTCTGGGTGAATTTCTGGTTTCATAATGGCCTTTACACGTCTAATAAATCGACTAACATACTTTTTTGAACAGAGTATAATACTTCTTTCTTACAACAACTGCAAGTCACTACCGAAAAACATGCGTATTATATCCATCAACACCAATGGCATTCGCGCCGCAGAGCGCAAAGGTTTTTTCCAGTGGCTGGCTCAACAGAACGCAGATGTAGTCTGCATACAGGAAACCAAAGCCCAGCCTGAGCAACTTACCGCAGATGCTTTTCGTCCTGCTGGTTATCATTGCTACTATCATAGCGCAGAAAAAAAAGGCTATAGTGGCGTGGCAATCTACAGTAAGCACAAGCCCGACCAGGTCATCGTCGGTATGGGCTTTGATGACGTAGATAAAGAAGGCCGCTATTTAGAAATACAACTGGGCAAGCTCAGCGTCATTTCGCTCTATTTACCCTCAGGATCGTCTAAAGAAGAACGTCAGGCATTCAAATATAGCGTAATGGATCGCTACATGCCAATTTTACAGGAAATCGCGGGCAATGATCGCGATTATATTATCTGTGGTGACTGGAACATTGCGCATAAAAATATAGATATTAAAAACTGGAAGGCTAATCAAAAAAACTCAGGCTTCTTACCCGAAGAGCGTGCCTGGCTAGACCAGCTATTTGAGCAAGAGCCTTGGGTTGACGGCTTCAGGGCTATCAATCAAGAGGCCGATCAATATACCTGGTGGTCAAATCGCGGTCAGGCCTGGGCGAAAAACGTAGGCTGGCGTATCGATTACCAGGTAATTAACCAGCATTTAAAAGACAAAGTGCAATCCGCCAGTATTTATAAAGATCAGCGCTTTTCAGATCACGCGCCGCTGATTATGGATTATGACTATACGCTTTAAGCTCCCTTTAGCAGACAAAAAGCCCAGGACTATTTCCTTTTAATGCCCCAGGCGCATAATTTGCTTGATACAGGCGTATTAAACCTTTAGGTTGTTCTTAACCCTTTTTGCATCACAGTCCAGCCAGAAACCAAAAACAAACAAGGAGAACGTCATGATAAGCGGGGAAAAAACATCATTATCAAGTAGCGATATTACCGACAAATCTGTCTTTATCAATAGGCGCAAACTGATCAAAGCCGCTGCGGGAATATCTATCGCATCTCTGCTACCTGTCCAGCTCAGTGCTGCTACAAAAAAATATGCACAGGTTCCGATAGGGCCTTAGCGGGGAGTCGCTATTTTTGCGAAAGCTTGTTTTGGGCATCCCAGCCCAAGCAAGCGGCAAAAACTTAACGCGACCACTAATGCCTTCGGCGCCCCAGACGTCCTGCGTACGTGCCACTTCGCCATTACCATCGTAAACTCGGTGCTGGCTTCGTAACACTCCCTCAAATGACTGGACGGCGTTTCGGAATGCCTTTTATTTTGTCTACACCTACGCTAGCGCTACGATTCCGACAAAACAACGGCCCTACGCCTTCTGGGGACTACCAGCCCTCGCTTTCGCTCTCCATGGCTGGCAGCGTTCGAGCACAATTCAGCCTACCGATTACCAGGATGTCGCCAGCTATACCAATTACTATGAGTTCAGTACCAATAAAAAAGACTCGACTGTTTTAGCAAAAAACCTGAAAACCAGCCCGTGGACTATAACCGTTGCAGGCGAAGCAGAAAAAACTGGGGTGTTTAATTTAGAAGATATACTAAAAAACAACTCGCTGGAAGAGCGTATTTATCGCTTTCGTTGCGTAGAAGCCTGGTCTATGGTGGTGCCCTGGATAGGCTTTCCACTCGGCGCAATGCTCCAGCAGTTCAAACCTACATCGAAAGCCAGGTTTGTGCAATTTACTACCCTTTATGACCCAAAAGTCATGCTCGGCCAGCAGAACAATGTATTAGACTGGCCTTATGTCGAAGGTCTAAGAATTGATGAAGCCATGCACCCCCGCTGTCAGCCCCGGACGGGCTGATAGTCTCCAGAAGGCGCAGGGAAATTTGCCAATCCGAAGTGCGCGATAGCGCGCGAGGGAGGCTAAAATTTTATCCCGAATAGCCGTAGAGCCATTTGTGGTAGCCATGACTGAGCTGCTTTGTGCTCAGTCTGTGGCGGACGCAGGGCGGCTGGAGCATCTCCTATTCGCTGCGTAGGTGAACGAATTACGGCGACAGGAGTCCCGGAATTTCGTGAGGTAGCATGGCGCGCCTGTTGGCTTTTATGGCAACTGGCGTGTACGACGAGGCGCTACCCAAACAGAATGGCGCACCTTTGCGCCTGGTCGTACCATGGAAATATGGCTTTAAAAGCATTAAAGCCATCGTAAAAATTCGCTTTACCGAAACTATGCCCGCAACGGCCTGGAATAAAATGGCGCCCAGTGAATATGGCTTTTATGCCAATGTAAATCCTGCGGTTGCACACCCACGCTGGAGTCAAAGCAGAGAACGCATTTTAGGCGCAAGCATCTTCACTCCGAAACGCAAAACAGAGCTATTTAATGGCTATGGCGAGCAAGTTGCTGCTCTTTATAAAGGCATGGATCTAGCGAAATATTACTAATGCGCACGCCCAAAAAAGGCTTGGCATTAAGTAACTACTCAGCGAAGCTGAGTAGTTCAATGAAATTATAAAGCAAATTCAGGTAACTTTCCCTCAAAGACCAAGGTCATTGCCTGAGTTGCACTTAGACCTTGTTTACGGCACGTTGATAAATACCCTCTGACACGACAAAATATCTCTGCACCCTTGGTGCTACGAAAGCAGCCGGATATTTTCTGTTGAACCTTGGTCATCCGAATCGAATTTTCTGCGGCATTATTGGTAAATGGCACCCAGGTATTTGTCATGAAGCGCAAGACATCCTCTTCATAATTAATCAGCCTTTCCAGTAAGTTTCTAGCTTTACTGCGTTTTATTCGCTCCCGTTTTACTTCTTTAGGCTTATCGGGTGGTGGGCATTCGATCTCCGCTTTGCCAAGTAATTCTCTGTATTGTACCTTCCATTTTTCTGCTTCTTTATGTAGTAGCATGCCACCTGCTTCATTGACGGCATCATTCATTTTTTCAAGTAGTCGTTTCATTTCAAGCGCCCACTCCTGTTTATCCTGCTCCCAGGCGCGCGTTAATTCCCTCAAATGATGTGCATTACAAAGCGAATGAGTACAATCATATTTATAGTAGGGCTTCCAATGATCATGACATATAATCCCATGAAAATGGGGTAAAATACCAATGTCATTCATTGCCTCTGTGCCACGTTTGGCATGGGGAAAGAAGTGTGTCCACTGAACATTGGAGGCCCCATGTAGCCAATGGCGCTTACCATTAATATTAATGCCTGTTTCATCCGCATGAATGCACGCTGATTCGACTAAGTGTTCTTTACTGATAGTTTCAAACCCAGCCAACTTCTCATAGGCCAGTTCATTGAAATTATAGATAGAGCCTTCACTAATCGGCATACCTAATTGATCAGCGAAATACTCCTGTATTCGGTTGTAGGGCAATAACTGATATTGCGAAAGATAAACCACATGGGCTTTTATCCCATTACCATATTGCGCAGCCTTAGTAACCTCATCTGGAAAAGGAGCGATAAAACACTGCCCTTTTTCATTTATCAACCGTTGCGCCTGGTATTCTGTCACTACCCTTGAGATATCAATATCGAATACCTGGCGTGTTTCAAAGCCATCTGCCGTGTATCGCCCTTTTGGCAAGGTACGGCGATCAATGGTAATGATCTCGATTTCATCCGGGTCATCTATTTTTTGAAGTGTCGTGCCGACATGCGATTTTTGTCCGCCAGAAGGCTTATCTGATTTTTTTCGATTCCCTTTTTTACGGTTGGGATCACTTGCAGGTGGTTTACTGCTATTTTTGCTGTTCAGTGTCACTCGATTGAGTAATACCGTGACTAATAATAGAATCACTTCCAGTGCTGATTTTAGCGCAGGCGATATATCACGCTCAGTTTCAAGTAACTGTTTGGCATGACTGATTGCGGAATCAACATCGATGAAGTCTATTTTCAAAGGGTAACCTGTATTGCTTTAAGGACAGGCTTATTATCTCATGGGTTTTAAATCCCGAATTTTCCTTGTTTTAAGCGATTGTAAGGCGAATAAAAAAGTTCTTCGAGGTCGTAGATGTTTAAGGGGACATTTTGTGATGACTATAGCGATAGAAGCAATAAAGCGTGGATTAATCGACTGTTGGGCAGTTTACTAAAAATCACAAAAACCAGACTAAAACCCTGTCAAGAACTTTTTTAATTATTCAGGCGCGCCATGCTACCTCACAACATTCTGGGACTCCTGTCACCAACATTCATTCGCCTACGCAGCGAATGGGAGATGCCCTGGTCGCCCTGCGTCCGTCTCAACTACTCAACTACGCACAAAACCCTGCTCAGTTAAGTCTACCTCAAATGGCTGGACGGCTATTCGGAATGCAATTCTTGCCTCCCTCGCGCGCTACTAGCGCACTTCGGATCAGCGAATTGCCCTGTCGCCTACCAGAGACTAAAAATCATCACTCCGCTTAGGCTCCGTTTCCCTGATTTTAAGCGTACGCTGAGTAGTTACACTTTGACTTCCGACCACGTCCTTGATAGTGTTGCCCTATTAACCAACCGACACCTTTATGCATGAATGTTTTCAGCCAATTTATAATGGTTTTTTCACAGACTCCCATTAGGCGTGCTATTTCTTTGATTCCCATGCATTCACTGAATCAGAGTAGAGCTTGAGTTAATCGATATAAACGAATATTACTTAGCTTGAGAGCTGTCGCCATATTTTTTTTAGTCGGCCTACAATTGACTTTGAAAAAGTGAGGGATACCATTTTTGACTGTTTCCGTTAGTGTTGGGACGAAAATTATAAGCCAGTTTCCCCTCTGTCGTTTTTGTTTGTTCGGAAATTAATTTTCTGAAAGTCTATAGAGAGAATATTAAACCGGCTTCCGATAGCTTTGTAAACAGGCTTCCATAGGCCATTGTTGCCAAACCAGCTATCAGTGACTGTCAATATCGGAGCGGTGGAAAAATGTTCTGCAATTGCAATCAGCATTTGAGCCGCCTGAGTCATCTTGGTCTGGAAAGGAACGACTTCCCCTCTTATCGTGGCGGTTTCTTTTTTTGCCTGAATTGTTTTTAAGGGTAGATAAAATCGGAAATCTAAAAATAGGCGCGCCCAGCGACCTTTGACCTGTTTCAGCAACCGCTGAAAATCAGGGAAACGTAGCCTAAGCGAAGTGATGATTTTTAGTCCGCGATAGCCGTAGGGCCGTTGTTTTGTCGGAGTCTGAGCGTTAGGGAAGGTGGAGACAAAATAAAAGGCCATCCGACACGGCGTCAAGTCATTTGGAGCCTATGTTCCGACCCCTTGTTGGGTCGGGACGAGGTGACGAGGACGAATCGGGGCCGCCGGAGGCATAAGTGGTCGCGTTAAGTTTTTGCTGCTTGCTTGGGCTGGGATGCCCAAAACAAGCTTTCGCAAAAATAGCGACTCCCCGCCCTACCGATACAATGTTTTGTGCCCATGGATATTTGCTTTGATTCGATTTGGCCGCGTGGTCAAAAATGGCTTCACAGCCGAAGATCTTCTTGCCTACTTTAGTGATAATGGAGGCATCCAGTGCAACCAATATGCGCCCATCTGTTTCAGGAGACGGAATCAGCTCCCAGATAGTTTTCCACAGCCCAGCCCACGGCAAAGTTGAAGAAGCCATGAAAGTGTAAAAGCGCTTATTCTTGATCTCAAACCCGAACAACGTATCAAGGCAACGCCAAAGATTAGATGACATCGACGACGTAAAGGGAACGATAATAGACAGGATCGTGTAAACAAACAGAGAGGCTCGTTCGCGGCCTAAAGTGGTTTTGGAAAAATGATCTTGAAGCGGGAGTAAAATATCGCGTAAAATGAACATGAATGAGGTCGTTTTATTTGTATAATCAATGTGTTAGAAACTTTCATTATACACTAAAACTAGGCCTCATTCACGATTAACCTGTTGTTTTTAAAAAGAATTCAAGGCTTTTAGTCAACGGAACGCTATTAACATTAGTAATATCTAATATTTCAGAAAAATAAGCATTAGCTGATATTCTTATGCTTTAAAAACTAGGAAACTTCAGATAAGGAATATATTCAACTTTATTGAGTGCTTTACTATTATCTCGAACATCATTCGCGGTGAGAAAGGCTAATAGAACTAAATCAGGCTTATACTTCCAGACATGCTGCTGCAGCATTATTAGCTCTCTGGCGGTGCCATAGCCAGCACATCCAAAATTAATAACTTCAATTTTTTTACCTGCTAACGTGCCTTTATGTTGTAGATTTTGCTGTAAGAGTCTAGGGAAGCTGCGCTCAAAATCAACCTGAAACGCCTCCATATAAGAATCACCCAGTACTGCGATTCTAAAAACATCTTGTGGTTTTTCTAAGGCATGTTCTACATCACGCAATCCATCAGAATTAATCTTGACGACTGCATTCCCTTCTTGCTTCCAGACACCTTCAGCATTTGCTCTTAAACTAGAACCAAGCAGACTATCAGATTGGTGAAATGAATGGCTAGAATAACCAACCAGAGCCAGGCTAGCTTCAGCCAGCAACAATGCAACAAGCACACTAAAAAATAACAGCAAAGCTGTTTTCACATAGTTATTCATCTTCACCCGTCTACTCTAAAACTGAAGTTTCCCAATTATTGAGTAGCTGAAATACACCATGCTGGTGTATCGAGGTTTATTTTAGGTGGTTTTTCCATGTTTATAGCAAACCCCTACTTAATTCCCCTTAGGCAATAGCATTTGAAACGAATGAAAAGACTGTTTTTTTCATATAGTTGTAGCATAGTTTCAATTTTACCATAAATAATTATTGGGAAACTTCAGCTCTAAAACAGTGTATAGATAAAAGGAGCTAGTGCTGTACCCTGGACAAAGACAACCAATACACCCAGTAACAAAAGAACAAGAATAATGGGAGCTAACCAGAACTTCTTTCTTTCCCGCATAAACAACCAAAGGTCTTTTATTAAATCAAGCATTTAGAATGGCCTCTCAAAATTATTTTTATTAAAAAGTTTACTTTCCTTACGGTATGTTAGAGGATTTTTATCCAGTGACCTACTCATTGGATCATTGCCTATGACCTTCATCAGCATACCCATAGGGGTAATCAGCAAATAAAACACCGTGGTCAGGATAATGGTGTTAATTATATGCCCTATAAAAAGCGACATAGCCATCCAAGGTATGTAAATCCCAGGCGCGCCATGCTACATCACGAAATTCCGGGACTCCTGTCGCCGTAATTCGTTCACCTACGCAGCGAATAGGAGATGCTCCAGCCGCCCTGCGTCCGCCACAGACTGAACACAAAGCAGCTCAGTCATGGCTACCACAAATGGCTCTACGGCTATTCGGGATAAAATTTTAGCCTCCCTCGCGCGCTATCGCGCACTTCGGATTGGCAAATTTCCCTGCGCCTTCTGGAGACTATCAGCCCGTCCGGGGCTGACAGCGAGCGTATCAATCTGGGCAAACCCAGTGCCACAAGCATAATAAGAACACAGGCAGCACCCCAGTATTCTATCGCGAATATCTGAGCGTCTAGGTAAAACGGCAGGATATACCCAAACAACAGGGCTATAAATAAACTCAATATCAAACCAAATTGTCTTAAGCCTGCATTGTCTATGGGAGGTATTTTTTTTAAGCATTGTTATGTCTCTCTAATCTAGTTCAAATTTCATTTTCCAGCTTTCATCTTTGGCAATTTCTTGTTGCTCTGATTTCGCTATTAAATAATTCTCAAGGACCAGATAATCCATTTCTGTGCGCATAAAGCACCGCCATGCATCTTCTGGCGTATTAACAATGGGCTCACCACGCACATTAAAAGATGTATTAACCAATACGGAACAGCCTGTTCGGGCTGCAAATTTTTCTAGCAGCTGATGTAATCTCGGGTTTGTTTCTTTGTGTACGGTTTGAATACGTGCGGAATAATCGACATGCGTGATTGCCGGTAATTCAGATCGGGGGATATTGAGTTTGTCGATACCAAAAAGTGCTTTTTGCGCCGGTGTTATAGCCAGGCGCAGGCTCTCTTTTATAGGCGCTACAAGAAGCATGTAGGGGCTCTTGCCTTTTTGTTCAAAATAATCAGCTACTTTTTCAGCCAGAACAATAGCCGCAAAGGGACGAAATGATTCCCGGTACTTAATTTTGAGATTCATTGTCGTCTGCATTTGCTTATTGCGTGGATCGCCAATAATAGAGCGGGCACCCAGTGCTCTTGGGCCAAACTCCATACGCCCCTGCATCCAGCCTATAACATTTCCCGCATCTAAAATTTCTGCTTTATGGCCAGCTGCTTCCCCAGTCAACGTATTTTAAATCACTGAAGTCGCATAGACGAACAAGTATGCTTGAGGCATTTGAACAGCAGAGCTACCATCTTCACTCTGAAACACTGCTATCGCAAGGCATTGATTATCTTAAAGCATTCCCAGAACTTGACGAATACACCATAGAAGCAGCGGATGGACATTTTATTGATCATGCCTGCCATACTGAAAAAAACAGCAATCGGGGAGTCGCTATTTTTGCGAAAGCTTGTTTTGGGCATCCCAGCCCAAGCAAGCAGCAAAAACTTAACGCGACCACTTATGCCTCCGGCGGCCCCGATTCGTCCTCGTCACCTCGTCCCGACCCAACAAGGGGTCGGAACATAGGCTCCAAATGACTTGACGCCGTGTCGGATGGCCTTTTATTTTGTCTCCACCTTCGCTAACGCTCAGACTCCGACAAAACAACGGCCCTACGGCTATCGCGGACTAAAAATCTTCACTTCGCTAAAGCTCCGTTTCCAGGATTTCCAGCGGGGGAAAGTTTATGCGGCTGGGGGGATTTACGCGTTGAATCTCAGAAGTGGGTTGCTCAGATTTCTTTGTCTGGTGACAAACGGAACTCAGAGACATCAAGAAATACCTGTGTTACGAGATCATATTGAAAAGCAAAACAAGGGAAATAACAGCTCTCAGAAACATCTCTATGTCTACGATAAAGCCGTCACCGACTTTGTCTGGTGGGATCGGCAGAAACGACATGCTAATTACATGATTTCAATGCTAAAAGAAAATTCAATTGCGACTCTGGTTGAGTCTATCCCTTTTGACTCCCAGCATGAGATCAATACAGGAGTTGGAGCATACAGTGTGTACGAAAACAAGGGCATCAAATTTAACGTGGTGGATTACCGTGATCCAGAAACCGGAAAACTTCACCGGTTTGTGACAACCTTGCCAATGACTATTAACCCTGGAGCCAGTGCCATGCTATATTTCAAACGATGGACGATTGAAAAGACATTCAATATCACTAAAAGTAATTTCAAGGAAACTAAAGCTTGGTCTTCCAATACCCGCTCACTTGAAAATCAAATGCGCCTGACTGCAATGAGCTATAATTTAATGCGCGTGTTTGAAGAGATTTCAAAAACACAACAGCCAGAATTGATTCATCCATCGGATAAAAAATATAGCGAGGCTCTGGAGATAAGGCAGCAACAGGCTCAAAAACGAGATCGTTTTGTGAATCCATTATTTTTCCAGGCAAGAATATCTCGTATCAGCTCGTATACCATTCGGGCAGTTCAAAACGCAATAATAACAGGAATGTCTTTACAGTGCTTTATGAGTTCTCTTGTGGCGAGGTTAGTTTCACGGCCTCAATTGATAGGGGAACACTGATGAAATAATCAGCAAAATATTGTTCGACTGGTGCCAGATTCATTTCATCCAGGCATAACCAATAAGCTGAAGTTTCCTAGTTTTTAAAGCATAAGAATATCAGCTAATGCTTATTTATATTAAATATTAAATATTAGATATTACTAATATTAGTGGCATTCCGCTGACTAAAAGCCTTGAATTCTTTTTAAAAACAACAGGTTAATCGTGAATGAGGCCTAGTCTTACTGTATAATGAAAGTTTATAACACATTGATTATACAAATAAAACGACCTCATTCATGTTCATTTTACGCGATATTTTACTCCCGCTTCAAGATCATTTTTCCAAAACCACTTTAGGCCGCGAACGAGCCTCTCTGTTCGTTTACACGATCCTGTCCATTATCGTTCCTTTTACGTCATCAATGACCTCTAATCTTTGGCGTTGCCTTGATACGTTGTTTGGGTTTGAGATCAAGAATAAGCGCTTTTACACTTTCATGGCTTCTTCAACTTTGCCGTGGGCTGGGCTGTGGAAAACTATCTGGGAGCTGATTCCGTCTCCTGAAACAGATGGGCGCATATTGGTTGCACTGGATGACTCCATTATCACTAAAGTAGGCAAAAATATCTTCGGCTGTGAAGCCATTTTTGACCACGCGGCCGAATCAAAGCAAATATCCATGGGCACAAAATATTGTATCGGTAGGGTTGCTGAAACAGGTCAAAGGTCGCTGGGCGTGCTTATTTTTAGATTTCCGATTTTATCTGCCCTTAAAAACAATTCAGGCAAAAAAAGAAACCGCCACGATAAGAGGTGATGTCGTTCCTTTCCAGACCAAGATGACTCAGGCGGCTCAAATGCTGATTGCAATTGCAGAACATTTTTCCACCGCTCCGATATTGACAGTCACTGATAGCTGGTTTGGCAACAATGGCCTATGGAAGCCTGTTTACAAAGCTATCGGAAGCCGGTTTAATATTCTCTCTAGGTTAAGGTGCAATAATGTACTGTACGATCGTCCAGAAAAAAGAAAACCCAAGCAGAGGGGGGCGGAATAAAAAGTACGGGCAGCGTCTGGGGGCAGCCACAGACATGGCAAAAACAGTACAACAAAAGGCCCGATCGTATACCGTGAATCTCTATGGAAAACAGCGTGAAGTCAGGGCTTATAGTCGCGTTGTCATGCTGAAAACATTGAAACGACCCGTTCAGGTTGTCTGGGTGTTTCGTCGCACACAGTGGATTGCTTTGTTTACGACCGATCTAAGTTTATCCGTCACACAGATTATTGAGTATTATGGTGCGCGATGGAAAATCGAATCCGGGTTCAAAGCGCTCAAGCAAGACATAGGGAGTCAGAAAAGTCAGTGTCGAAATGCGCAGGCAGTGACCAACCATTTGAACTTCTGTATGATGGCAACAACGCTGACGTGGATTTACGCGGATCGTTTAAAAACCGATCCGGAACGTCGGCACAAAGTGAAGGGGTGAGCCAGTTTCGCATTTTCAGATATCCGCCGCATCATTGCCGAAGCGGCTTTGGATCCGGATTTTGAAAGGGTTTGCCCCAAATACAGCAGCTCCCCTGTAAATTCGGTGGTAGCCGTTTTATTGCGAATGGTTCCTTGATGAATTTCTAAGAAACTTCAGCTTACAAGTTTATATAGCATTTTTTTTGAAAATAATTATCTATGTATTTCAGTGACTAATGGAGTAGTTCTAATAATTAACATAATCATTGCTGACCGTTGTGGGTTTATGTTGTAAATAAACAACGGTTAATTGCGGTTTTTTGTACGCATACGGTTTATGATCAGGAACCGCAAGTTAACAAAAAAATCTCGTAAAAGGAGAGAGCCTTTAATTTTACAGCCAACCAGGGTAAATGCAGCGCAAGAAGATACCGGGCGTAGCTCACACACTCTAAATTTTGTTAGTTAATGTGAGCTTAGTCACGATGAGGCGAATTCAGGTCAAGTAGAATTGCCACGGTGAAAAATTTAAAACCACTAAACTGCAAGAGGAAAAAATGAAAAATAACTTAATAAAAGTAGCTGTACCATGCTTATTACTTCTCTCATCTAATATAGCAATTTGGAGGCTGTGATTTACTTGTAGAGCGGACTTCAGTCCGCTCTACGCTAGATTTTTTTGTTTTAGGCGATACAGGGCTGAAATATCTTCATCGCCAAAGCCATCATTCATTAGTTGCTGATAATCGATAATAGTCTGTTGAACCAGAGGTAAATCTGCGGAGTTTTGCTCTGCCATAGACTGACAGATTTTCAGGTCTTTATGATGTAAGGCGAGTTTGAATCCCGGCTGATATTGCTGCCGCGTCATACTTAAGCCTCGGTGCTCTAAAAACCAGTTCCCGGCAGCACCACCTGAAACTACATCAATCACTTTCTCTAATGGCAAGCCTTCTGCCTGTGCAAATGCGAGTGCTTCGGTCACCGCCTGGTTTATCCCTGCCGCTATAATCTGGTTAACGGCTTTAGTTCCTTGTCCTGAGCCAGTTGGCCCCATATAAATGATACGGCTACAGATGGAGTCTAATACCGGTTTTACTTTGTCTAGTATTGCCTGATCACCCCCGACCATCATGGCTAATGTGCCATTTTTAGCGCCTTCTACCCCTCCGGATACTGGCGCATCCAGCAAGTGCGCCTGCCTGACAGCCAATAATTCTGCAGCTTTTGTCGCCGTCTCGCTGCTGACTGTAGAGGTATCTATAACGATGCTTCCGGGGCGGATGCTTTGCTGTATGGCTTTTATCACTTCTAGCAAATCTTTATCGGCAGAGACACAGACTATAATTATATCCACGCTAGAGGCTAATTGCTGGATAGATGCAGCTGCTGTTATGTCCAGCTCTTTAGTCAGGGTGTCTGCTGTTGCTGAGGTTCTATTCCATAGCAGGTTTAAATTACCTGAGCGTGCAAGATTGCGCGCCATGCCTGTACCCATAGCGCCTAGACCAATGATTCCTGTTTGCATGTTATTTCCAACTCCTGTTGGTGGGATTAGGTTTTATTCAAATACAACGTAGGCCGCGGCTTTAGCCCGCTTTTTACGCATGGTTGGCGTGCTAAAACCGCGCCCTACGTTGTGTTCCTATTGTACTTTTTACCACTGCTGTTCACTCTGGTGTGGTTGTTGAATGCGGCCATACTGGTATTTGAATTTACGTTTTAATAGCCCGGATGGGTTGTCAGGAATACGCTTTAACCACTGCTTGCTTGCTTGCTGCTGTTCGCTATCCTGTATATCAGTCTCACTTGCTTTTGCTGTTTCAGCTTCCTGCTCTTGCTGTTGATTTTCCTGTTCTTGAGCTTGCGCGTTTTTTTGTTGCTCATTTTCCTTGTCCTGCTGCTGGTCTGCTTCAGCACTTGCATCCTGTTGCTGTTGCTTATCTGACTCTCCTGCTTCCTGAGACTCTTGTTGCTCAGATTGCTCGCCTTGTTGACCCTGTTGTTTTTGCTGATCTTGTTGATCGCCGGACTGATCTTTTTCTTGTTGCTGGTCTTTATCTTGATATTGCTGTTGCTGTTTTTGTTGCTCCAGTGATTTTTCTACCAGTTGTTTATTATATTGCGCGTCTTTATTATCTGGATTGAGCTTTAAGGCCTCGTCATACGCGCTAATCGCCTTTTCCAGTTGCCCTGATTTTGCTAATAGGTTGCCCTGATTATAAAACCCAGTATCACTTGTTGCAGGGAGCAGCTGCTCATCTTCTGTCAGTTTTTTATCGGCTTTATAGCGTGCCGCCGCCTGCCAGGCCGGATCGGTAAATTGCTCTGCGGCTTGCTGGTAGTTGCCGTTTAAATATTCTTGCTGAGCTTGTTGCTCTTTGGTCTGCCATAAGTCTTGCCACTCAAAAGCATCGCTGTTTTGTGGCAGTGGCAATAATAAGATAAATAAGCAAATTGCCAGGATGTTGATTTTAGGTAATGTCATTAAGTTCACCATGAAGCGCATGAAGGTCTTTCTTTATTAGCTTTGTGTATAATTCGTACGATTTTATAAGACAAGGTTATTTAACCCTTGTTTGTTGTTCGCCAGTTTCATGTAAGTAGCTATGGATATTCAGGAATCAGAGTTTATTAATATCCGAAACTATAATATTCTGTAGGGTGTGCTGAGGAACGAAGCGCACCATTGTGTGATGCGCTTCGTTCCTCAGCACACCCTACTAGTTTTGGATTATATTGTGCTCTCTTCATGGTAACTGAAGTTTCCCAATTATTGAGTAGCTGAAATACACAATGCTGGTGTATCGAGGTTTATTTTAGGTGGTTTTGCCATGTTTATAGCAAACCCCTACTTAATTCCCCTTAGGCAATAGCATTTGAAACGAATGAAAAGACTATTTTTTTCATATAGTTGCAGCATGGTTTCAATTTTACCATAAATAATTATTGGGAAACTTCAGTTCATAGTAAAAACCACTGCTTAAATTTACATTTGATATTATCAGCGATCAGCCAATAAACCTCGCCTGAATGAAAGGGCTGATAGCAGTAATATTGGCAGTAATAGCCAGACACCCGCTTCCACCCAGTTTTCTAGTAGTAAGTCATTATGCTGCGCTTCATTGCGCTTGGCCTTTTGGTCGAAATAATGACTCAGTCGCTGTATATCAGCATCAGTATCGGTAATTTGCTGGTATATACCTCCACTTTCTTGCGCTGCTTGGCGTAAGGCGCGAGAGTTTAATTTAGCCAGCACGATATTGCCCTTATTGTCTTTTAAAAATCCGCCCTGTGCCAGTTTTATTGGCGCACCTTCCGCTGTACCTACGCCCAGGATAGATAACTGAAATGCGCTAGGTAAATCAGCCTGATCGATAGCCTGGGCAATTTTATTATCATCGCTAATCAGTAATATCTGTCCTTGTTGCAGGCCTGCATTTTTAAATAATTGCACTGCGTGTTGCAGAGCGACAGCGGTATTACTACCCTGCGCGGGCATAATGTCGCTGCTTAATGCGGAAAGCTGACTGTTAATTGTTCTAGTATCATCAGTTAGAGGAGTTACTGTAAAGGCTGACGCGGCATAAACCACCAGAGCTGTTTGTCCGTCTTTGCGATTTTGTAACAGGTCGGCAATCTTGTAGCGCGCGCGTATTAATCGCGACGGCTTTATATCGCCCGCATCCATAGAGCGCGATAAATCCAGTACGATCACCAGTGCTGCGGCATTTCTAAATACCGGGGTAGGTATGCGCTGCCAGGTGGGACCTGCCAACGCAATAATAGTCAGGATCGCGGCCAGGCTGTTAGTTATTAAGGGCACCCGGCTTTGTGGAGATTGTTTTTCCTGCAATACATAGGGTAATAATTCCGCATCACAAACAGCTTGCCAGCTACCCTGCTGGAGCTTGTTTTTTACGCTTAGAAAAACAAAGACCAGTAAGGGTAAAAAGGCTAACAGCCAGTACGGTCTAATAAAGTGAAATTCGCTCAAGGTTATGTCCATCGTATTCGCATTAAACTCAGCAGTGCTGCTAAAAATAAAGCAGCGCCTAAGGGCCAGAAAAATAACTCATTGCGCGGGCGAAAGAACTGCTTATCTTTTTCGACCGGTTCTAATTCGTCGAGTAGCTGGTAGATTTGCTTAAGCTCTTCGGTGTTTCTGGCGCGGAAATATTGGCCACCGGTTTTTTCGGCTATCGCTGTTAGGGTTTTTTCATCAAGGTCGCGTGAAGGTTTGACTCTTTGATTGCCAAAAAAGCTGCGCACAATCATCTCGTCAGCACCTATACCAATGGTATATATTTTTAAATGATGCTGCGCGGCAATTTCTGCCGCTTTTATCGGCGACACTTCGCCAGCCGTGTTTGCACCATCGGTAAGTAGAATTAATACCCGGCTATCTGTTTGCTGATCTTGCAAACGCTTTACTGCAAGGCCTATGGCATCGCCTATTGCGGTACCCCCACCTGCCAAACCTATAACTGACTCATTTAATAAAATTTGTACCGTTTTGCGATCAAAGGTGAGGGGTGTTTGCAAATAAGCGTTGGTGCCAAATAATATCAAGCCAAGGCGATCACCAACGCGCCGCTCAATAAACTCATTAGCAACAGCCTTGGTTGCAGTCAGGCGATCTATCGCCTGATTATTAACGATAAAGTCCTGCTCCTTCATACTGCCGGATAAATCCACTGCAAGCATTAAATCACGCCCACTGACTCCTTGCTCTATTGGCTCTCCTAGCCATTGCGGGCGGGTGCTGGCCAGGACTAATAAGCACCATGCTAGAATTGCCAACCATAATGTCCAGGGTTTATTGGACTGAGTTGTCTGCTGGCTTTGAGCCACATTAAAGTCTTGTAGAAAAGGCACTATTAATGCTGCTTGCCCACTGGATTTTGCAGCTGGAAAAAAGCGCCTGATTATCCAGGGTAAAGGTAGAATCAGCCATAACCACGGCCATACAAAATGCATCATGTCTTAGGCTCTTTCTGGGCGTTTAACCAGCGTTCACATAAATTAAATAACGGCCCCAGATATTTTGTATCAACTACTGGGCTATAGGTTGCATGCGTTAATAACCAGCCGGTATCACTATTAAAGCCGCGATTAGCAATGCTGTTATCAAGGAAATTTAACCAGTCCTCTCCAGTCAGGCTGGCAACATCGGTACGCGGATATAGGCTGATAGCTGTGCGGCGCATTAAGCTGGATAAAGCGACTAATTTTTCACGTTTGCTTAATTGCTCATTTTGCTTCAGTAGCGCAAGCTGTGTTTTTGCCGATTTTAGGGCCGTCTTGCGGGTAAGATGTTTATACAATCGATAGCCGAGATAAAGACTCAGTGGAATAAGGAGTGCTAAAATCCACCAGCCTATGGCCGGCGGCCACCAGCTAATTGCTGGTGGTAAATGTATATCGCGTAAGGGTAATTCAGGTGCTTGCATGGGCGCAGATATTAATTAGCCGATTAAATTTCAAAGTGCTAATTTTATAACATTCGAAACTTGCTTGTCTTATTATCCTGACTTAAATCGCTAATGCTGTTTTTACAATATACATAGCCAGCAATAGCGACTATTATGATCCGAGAGTTTAATACAATTACAGGGTAAAGCAATGTCAAACAGTGCCTCGAAAAGATCTTATATGGATCTGGTCATTACTTTTGGTCCCGTAATACTGCTGGTTATTGCCGGTTTCTGGTTTGCCTATCAGTTTGTCGCGCCACCGCCACCGAAAAAAATTGTGATTAGCACAGGGTCGGAGACTGGAAGCTATTACAAAATAGCACAGCAATACCGGGTGGAACTTGCCAAAGAAGGCATAGAGCTGGAAATCATCAGCTCATCAGGTTCCGGAGAGAATATCAGCCGCTTAATCAATAAACAGGCGGATATTGCTTTTATTCAAGGAGGAACCGGAAATAATGAGCCGGGGCTTTATTCGCTAGGAAGCCCATCAGTGTTCCCGTTGAAAGAAGAAGTACCTAAACAAAGCAGCCTATAACCTACCTGAAGGTAGCACCACTCGAATATTTCCATATTTTTGATTTTAATCACTTATAACAGCAAATAGACACTCTGTAGGCACCGTAAAAAAACAACAAATAATTTCAAATAAAGCTTGCATTTGCCGAAAAAAAATTTTCTAAAAATTTCCGTTTTAATCACCTCATAAACGGATATCACCCATGCTTAAAGACCTACCACTCTCTGAACATATTCACCAACACTGCAATGAAAGTATGGAACGTGCCCTGTTAGCAGAGCGTCATCCTTTGTGGGCTCGTTCATGCCCAGAGTTGAAGGATATCGACTTTATTCGCCTTGGGTTATTACGCTGTATCAGTGTAGTCGATAGTGGTTGCCATTTCCTCCAAACCAATGAACAGATTTATGGCCAGCTGCTTCCCCACTCAACGTATTTTAAATCACTGAAGTCGCATAGACGAACAAGTATGCTTGAGGCATTTGAACAGCAGAGCTATCATCTTCACGCTGAAACACTGCTATCGCAAGGCATTGATTATCTTAAAGCATTCCCAGAACTTGACGAATACACCATAGAAGCAGCGGATGGACATTTTATTGATCATGCCTGCCATACTGAAAAAAACAGCAAGGGGAAAGTTTATGCGGCCGGGGGGATTTACGCGTTGAATCTCAGAAGTGGGTTGCTCAGATTTCTTTGTCTGGTGACAAACGGAACTCAGAGGCATCAAGGAATACCTGTGTTACGAGATCATATTGAAAAGCAAAACAAGGGAAATAACAGCTCTCAGAAACATCTCTATGTCTACGATAAAGCCGTCACCGACTTTGTCTGGTGGGATCGGCAGAAACGACATGCTAATTACATGATTTCAATGCTAAAAGAAAATTCAATTGCGACTCTGGTTGAGTCTATCCCTTTTGACTCCCGCCATGAGATCAATACAGGGGTTGAAGCATACAGTGTGTACGAAAACAAGGGCATCAAATTTAACGTGGTGGATTACCGTGATCCAGAAACCGGAAAACTTCACCGGTTTGTGACAACCTTGCCAATGACTATTAACCCTGGAACCATTGCCATGCTGTATTTCAAGCGATGGACGATTGAAAAGACATTCAATAACACTAAAAGTAATTTCAAGGAAACTAAAGCTTGGTCTTCCAATACCCGCTCACTTGAAAATCAAATGCGCCTGACTGCAATGAGCTATAATTTAATGCGCGTGTTTGAAGAGATTTCAAAAACACAACAGCCAGAATTGATTCATCCATCGGATAAAAAATATAGCGAGGCTCTGGAGATTAGGCAGCAACAGGCTCAAAAACGAGCAGGCGCGCCATGCTACCTTCGCTGAAAATCATGGAAACGTAGCTTAGCGAAGTGGTGATTTTTAGTCCCTGATAGGCGACAGGGCAATTCGCTGATTCGACGTGTGCTAGCAGCACGCGAGAGGAGCAAGAATTGCATTCCGAATAGCCGTCCAGCCAGTGAGGTAGTAATGACGAAGCGGCTTTTGTGCGTAGTCGTTGCGGACGCAGGGCGTTCAGGGCATCTCCCATCCGCTGCGTAGGTGAACGAATTATGGCGACAGGAGTCCCGGAATTTCGTGAGGTAGCATGGCGCGCCTGTCTGGCCTGCGGTATTTATCGATAGAATGATTGTTATGCTAGTGCCGCTGTTAGCATTGTTACTGCCTTTGGGGAAAATAATGCCACCGCTCTACCGCTGGCGTATTCGTTCCAAAATTTATCGTTGGTATAACTCGATGTTCAAGTTTTTGATATTGAGAAGGTAAAATCAGGTATTCTGAGGTTGTTGTAATTTTATCGGTGTAAGCCCATGTTAATGAATGCCCCAGCCACCTTTATCCAAAGCTATATTGACGATTTAAATGATGCGCTCAACCAGCTAAAACCCGGAGCCGCTTTGACACGGATTCAAGCCGCTTGGTTGGGCACTTGTTTAACGTGCATACTGCTAATGAACTCTGTTTGCTGGGCTAAGTTTGAGCGAGCAAGCTCAGGCGCGCCATGCTACCTCACGAAATTCCGGGACTCCTGTCGCCGTAATTCGTTCACCTACGCAGCGAATAGGAGATGCTCCAGCCGCCCTGCGTCCGCCACAGACTGAGCACAAAGCAGCTCAGTCATGGCTACCACAAATGGCTCTACGGCTATTCGGGATAAAATTTTAGCCTCCCTCGCGCGCTATCGCGCACTTCGGATTGGCAAATTTCCCTGCGCCTTCTGGAGACTATCAGCCCGTCCGGGGCTGACAGCGAAAGAATCTCGAGGTTCGCAGGTGATTAGCCAATTACGTAAAAACCAAAATATTGAATATAGAGGTAGAATAAGGTCAGTCGAGAGCTACTTTAATTCGATTAACAAAGGCATTGATCAGATAATACGTGTACGTGGCGGCAAAGAGATTAAAGTGACTGTCAGCAGTGCACGATTAAAGGTGAGTTCTCACAGTAAAAAACGCTTTGTCATTGCCTTAAAATATGACGGTGAAAACGACTATCGCTATTTAGTGGCGACAGACCTGACTTGGCGCACACAAGATATTATTCAAGCCTATACGTTGAGGTGGCTGATTGAGGTTTTCTTTGAGGACTGGAAGCTTTATGAAGGATGGGGGCGTGAGGCCAAACAATTAGATGAAGAGGGATTAAGCCGTGGCCTGATTCTGAGTCTTTTGTTTGACCATTGCCTTCTCCTTCACCCAGAGCAAATAGCCCGCATTGAAAGCAAACTACCTGCGTATACCGTAGGAAGCTTACAGCGCAAGTCTCAAATGGATGTACTGCTTGAGTTCATCACGTCATTGCTAGAGTTTCCAGATCCTGGTGATAAGCTGAAAGAGTTAGGTGAATTAATAAAGGATGTGTTTCAACTGATGCCATCAGGAAACATATGATTGTCAGAGATTTAGGGCGCTTAGGGCCAACAGCATCATTAAAGTATTGTTCTGCTGGGTGAAGGTAAGAGTTTGATGGCAATGGGATGGAAAAACTTGAACATCGAGTGTTACATATAGAACTGAAGTTTCCTGGTTTTTAAAGCATAAGAATATCAGCTAATGCCTATTTTTATTAAATATTAGATATTACTAATATTAATGGCGTTCCGTTGACTAAAAGCCTTGAACTCTTTTTAAAAACAACAGGTTAATCGTGAATGAGGCCTGGTTTTAGTGTATAATGAAAGTTTCTAACACATTGATTATACAAATAAAACGACCTCATTCATGTTCATTTTACGCGATATTTTACTCCCGCTTCAAGATCATTTTTCCAAAACCACTTTAGGCCGCGAACGAGCCTCTCTGTTTGTTTACACGATCCTGTCTATTCTCGTTCCCTTTACGTCGTCGATGACATCTAATCTTTGGCGTTGCCTTGATACGTTGTTTGGGTTTGAGATCAAGAATAAGCGCTTTTACACTTTCATGGCTTCTTCAACTTTGCCGTGGCCTGGGCTGTGGAAAACTATCTGGGAGCTGATTCCGTCTCCTGAAACAGATGGGCGCATATTGGTTGCACTGGATGACTCCATTATCACTAAAGTAGGCAAAAATATCTTCGGCTGTGAAGCCATTTTTGACCTCGCGGCCGAATCAAAGCAAATATCCATGGGCACAAAATATTGTATCGGTAGGGTTGCTGAAACAGGTCAAAGGTCGCTGGGCGTGCTTATTTTTAGATTTCCGATTTTATCTGCCCTTAAAAACAATTCAGGCAAAAAAAGAAACCGCCACGATAAGAGGTGATGTCGTTCCTTTCCAGACCAAGATGGCTCAGGCGGCTCAAATGCTGATTGCAATTGCAATTGCAATTGCAGAACATTTTTCCACCGCTCCGATATTGACAGTCACTGATAGCTGGTTTGGCAACAATGGCCTATGGAAGCCTGTTTACAAAGCTATCGGAAGCCGGTTTAATATTCTCTCTAGGTTAAGGTGCAATAATGTACTGTACGATCGTCCAGAAAAAAGAAAACCCAAGCAGAGGGGGCGGAATAAAAAGTACGGGTAGCGTCTGGGGTCAGCCACAGACATGGCAAAAACAGTACAACAAAAGGCCCGATCGTATACCGTGAATCTCTATGGAAAACAGCGTGAAGTCAGGGCTTATAGTCGCGTTGTCATGCTGAAAACATTGAAACGACCCGTTCAGGTTGTCTGGGTGTTTCGTCGCACACAGTGGATTGCTTTGTTTACGACCGATCTAAGTTTATCCGTCACACAGATTATTGAGTATTATGGTGCGCGATGGAAAATAGAATCCGGGTTCAAAGAGCTCAAGCAAGACATAGGGAGTCAGAAAAGTCAGTGTCGAAATGCGCAGGCAGTGACCAACCATTTGAACTTCTGTATGATGGCAACAACGCTGACGTGGATTTACGCGGATCGTTTAAAAACCGATCCGGAACGTCGGCACAAAGTGAAGGGGCGAGCCAGTTTCGCCTTTTCAGATATCCGCCGCATCATTGCCGAAGCGGCTTTGGATCCGGATTTTGAAAGGGTTTGCCCCAAATACAGCAGCTCCCCTGTAAATTCGGTGGTAGCCGTTTTATTGCGAATGGTTGCTTGATGAATTTCTAAGAAACTTCAGATATAGAACTGGTGCGTAATAAATTAAATGCTAAAAAGCCGGACGTTGAAACTTGATTCTTAGACTAATTTTAAGGTTTTTATACGCGCAAAATTCAGTGATAATCAAATTGTTCGATTTTAATTAATAAAAACGAAGGAGTTAATATGTTAGAAAAAAACCAGATGGCCCCGGAATTCAGCTCGATCAATCAGGATGAAAAAGGCGTTGAGCTTGTTTCTTTTAAAGGCAGCAAGAATGTTGTGTTGTATTTCTACCCTAAGGATGACACCCCTGGCTGCACCATAGAGGCGAATGATTTTACTGCCTTGGCAAATGAATTTGCTGCACTGGACACGGTGGTTATCGGTGTCAGCAAAGATTCCTGCGCCAGCCATGCCGACTTTATTGCAAAATTTGGTTTAAAGCTGGATTTGCTTGCAGATGAAAGTGGCGAGCTATGTGTTAAGTATGATGTCTGGCGGGAAAAGGTAAAAAATGGCGAGACCACGATGGCTATTCTTCGGTCTACTTTTATTATTGATAAACAAGGAAAGTTAGTCGAAGCCTTATATGGCGTTAATCATGAAGGACACGTTCAAGCCATGCTAGAAAGAGTCAAGCAGCTACAATATCGTGGCAGCTAGTAAAGTAATAGGCTAAGTTCTTACTTTAATATTGGGGCGTAGGCTTTAGCCTGCACGGGGCAATAGCAGTACAGGCGATTGCAGCGCTCATATACTGAACTTTACTGCGATACTTATGACGCTTTAATACTATGTATATCATCAGTGTTCCCATTGAAAGAAGAAGTACCTAAACAAAGCAGCCTATAACCTACCTGAAGGTAGCACCACTCGAATATTTCCATCTTTTTGATTTTAATCACTTATAACAGCAAATAGATACTCTGTAGGCACCGTAAAAAAACAACAAATAATTTCAAATAAAGCTTGCATTTTCCGAAAAGATTTTTCTAAAAATTTCCGTTTTAATCACCTCATAAACGGATATCACCCATGCTTAAAGACCTACCACCCTCTGAACATATTCACCAACACTGCAATGAAAGTATGGAACGTGCCCTGTTAGCAGAGCGTCATCCTTTGTGGGCTCGTTCATGCCCAGAGTTGAAGGATATCGACTTTATTCGCCTTGGGTTATTACGCTGTATCAGTGTAGTCGATAGTGGTCGCCATTTCCTCCAAACCAATGAACAGATTTATGGCCAGCTGCTTCCCCACTCAACGTATTTTAAATCACTGAAGTCGCATAGACGAACAAGTATGCTTGAGGCATTTGAACAGCAGAGCTATCATCTTCACGCTGAAACACTTCTATCGCAAGGCATTGATTATCTTAAAGCATTCCCGGAACTTGACGAATACACCATAGAAGCAGCGGATGGACATTTTATTGATCATGCCTGCCATACTGAAAAAAACAGCAATCGGGGAGTCGCTATTTTTGCGAAAGCTTGTTTTGGGCATCCCAGCCCAAGCAAGCAGCAAAAACTTAACGCGACCACTTATGCCTCCGGCGGCCCCGATTCGTCCTCGTCACCTCGTCCCGACCCAACAAGGGGTCGGAACATAGGCTCCAAATGACTTGACGCCGTGTCGGATGGCCTTTTATTTTGTCTCCACCTTCGCTAACGCTCAGACTCCGACAAAATAACGGCCCTACGGCTATCGCGGACTAAAAATCATCACTTCGCTTAGGCTCCGTTTCCCTGATTTTCAGCGGGGGAAAGTTTATGCGGCCGGGGGGATTTACGCGTTGAATCTCAGAAGTGGGTTGCTCAGATTTCTTTGTCTGGTGACAAACGGAACTCAGAGACATCAAGAAATACCTCTGTTACGAGATCATATTGAAAAGCAAAACAAGGGAAATAACCGCTCTCAGAAACATCTCTATGTCTACGATAAAGCCGTCACCGACTTTGTCTGGTGGGATCGGCAGAAACGACATGCTAATTACATGATTTCAATGCTAAAAGAAAATTCAATTGCGACTCTGGTTGAGTCTATCCCTTTTGACTCCCTCCATGAGATCAATACAGGGGTTGAAGCATACAGTGTGTACGAAAACAAGGGCATCAAATTTAACGTGGTGGATTACCGTAATCCAGAAACCGGAAAACTTCACCTAACTCTTTCACTCGATGTTCAAGTTTTCAGCTATAACTGGGCTAAGAAAAGTAAATTTTTCCGGCTTTGTTTTATAAGTGATTGATTTATAATGATGTTGATGCTTTCTTTATCAGTAAAATTATAAATAAAATCAATCAGTTAAAAAACTTGAACATCGAGTTTCAGCTTATCACCAGGATCTGGAAACTCTAGCAATGACGTGATGAACTCAAGCAGTACATCCATTTGAGACTTGCGCTGTAAGCTTCCTACGGTATACGCAGGTAGTTTGCTTTCAATGCGGGCTATTTGCTCTGGGTGAAGGAGAAGGCAATGGTCAAACAAAAGACTCAGAATCAGGCCACGGCTTGATCCCTCTTCATCTAATTGTTTGGCCTCACGCCCCCATCCTTCATAAAGCTTCCAGTCCTCAAAGAAAACCTCAATCAGCCATCTCAACGTATAGGCTTGAATAATATCTTGTGTGCGCCAAGTCAGGTCTGTCGCCACTAAATAGCGATAGTCGTTTTCACCGTCATATTTTAAGGCAATGACAAAGCGTTTTTTACTGTGAGAACTCACCTTTAATCGTGCACTGCTGACAGTCACTTTAATCTCTTTGCCGCCACGTACACGTATTATCTGATCAATGCCTTTGTTAATCGAATTAAAGTAGCTCTCGACTGACCTTATTCTACCTCTATAGACTTTCAGAAAATTAATTTCCGAACAAACAAAAACGACAGAGGGGAAACTGGCTTATAATTTTCGTCCCAACACTAACGGAAACAGTCAAAAATGGTATCCCTCACTTTTTCAAAGTCAATTGTAGACCGACTAAAAAAAAATATGGCGACAGCTCTCAAGCTAAGTAATATTTGTTTATATCGATTAACTCAAGCTCTACTCTGGTTCAGTGAATGCATGGGAATCAAAGAAATAGCACGCCTAATGGGAGTCTGTGAAAAAACCATTATAAATTGGCTGAAAACATTCATGCATAAAGGTGTCGGTTGGTTAATAGGGCAACACTATCAAGGACGTGGTCGGAAGTCAAAGTTAACTAAAGACCAGAAAAATATATTGGTTGAGATTGATAAAGAAAGGCCCAGAAGACTATGGATTTCATTGTGGAATATGAATACTGCGATGATTGGCCGAGCTTATTTGTTTAAAATTTGAAGTTCGTTTATAAACTTGAACTATTTATCGAAGCCTAATGAAAAAACTGCGCTTCAGTATCAAAAAGCTCGTTTTTGTTGACTGGATCGCCAAGAATAAGAAAGTACGAGCTTGACAAGAAAAACGTGGGCTGGACAAACATTGCTGCCATTATGGAAAAAGGCGGTAGAAAGAAAAGAGTGTCGTTTTTTTCGGTTGATGAGGTTGTCATTTTCTATTGGGTTCATTGGCACGAACCTGGGCTCCAATAGGAAGCAACCACATTGAAAACATCAGGGTTCGAAAAGGGTTGAAAATGTTTGGTACGATCGAACTCGAAGGAGGGAGTTTTCATACCGAGAATCATTGGCTTATGAGATAAAACCAAGTCACTTAGACTTTAAGAAGCTGGGCTGCCTCAAGAATTTTTTAGCTATTCTTAAAAGCTTAAAAAATAGAAATATCCAACACAGAAGCTTTTTATGGAAGCGATATATTCTTTGCCGACAACGTCCTTAATCGAGAGTTATAAGCCCATGAAAATATTACAACAGCCTGAAACATCTGGGCTGGCGTTGTAATGGTGAAAGGCTATGTTGAGTTTTTTAACACAATGCTGGCTTATTATAAAGGCAAGATATTCTAATTGAAGATGGTGCCCCTATCATGGGAAGCGGTGTTATTAACTTTAAGTTAGCTAATTGACTAGAATCGTTTGACAAGTAAACGTCTCCCTGCCGTTCTCGCCGGATTTTAATCCGATTGGAAATTATGGAAAAATTACGAAACGCGATTCGAACTCCTATGAAGTAATTTTAAAACTTTGAAGATCTTCAGATTCGTTGTGCAAACTTTTACACTTTATGTATGCGCCATAAAGTGATTTTTGTGTTATGCAAAAATTGCGGGAAGATTTTCGTTGTTTACCGCCTAAGTTTAAGCGCTCCAAATTTGGAAATTATTTACTGAGAAACTATTATTCCAATATTTGGTTTTTACGTAATTGGCTAATCACCTTCGAGCCTCCAGATTCTTTAGCGGCTCGTCCATAAAGGCGTTTTACCATACAGCGATCAAGCCAGTACCGCCTTTAATTTTAATCAAAGGCTAATGCGCAACTTTAAAACTCCTTTTAATAAGCCTAAATGCAATCTCTGTTTTGGTCGGGTAGGCACGTTCACGTTTCGTGCTTAAATAGGCCCATCTTTTTTGTGCTATACCCTCTTTTTCAACCGTTTATCTTCTTTTATCCCACTGCTTTAAGGGGCTGGATCCGTCATTAAAAGAAAAAAACACGGCAGGCACTGTATGGATGATGTTAACTAGCAGCAATATACTACGTTTTGGCCCTCATACCGCGCCGGAAGCCTTGTGTTTCTGCTTGTAAACTTTATAAATACGTTTTGTAGACTTAGAATCGTTGCTCGGTCGATTCATCAAAGGCCAACACACCTTCAAGTAATGCCATAACGTTTTTAAAATTAAGACCACACTCACCCTAGCAACCAGGTCCCGGGTAGACTTGCTTTAACGAAACACCCAGGGATATGCGGCTACTTTGCAATCTCCCAGGCCTTGCTCGCTCAAACTTAGCCCATCAAACAGAGTTCATTAGCAGTAATGCCCGTTAAACAATTGCCCAACCAATTCGGCTTGAATCCGTGGTCAAAGAGGCTCCGGGTTTAGCTTGATTGACGCATCATTTAAATCGTCAATATATCTTTGGATCAAGTGGCTGGGGCATTATTAACATGGGCTTACACCGAAAAATTACAACAATCTCGGAATACTATTTTAACCTTCTCATATCAAAAAATTGAACATCGATTAAAAGTAATTTTCAAGAAACTAAACGTTGGTCTTCCAATCCCCGCTCCCCACTTGAAGATCAAATGCGCCTGACTGCAATGAGCTATAATGTAATGCGCGTGTTTGAAGAGATTTCAAAAACACAACAGCCAGATTGATTCATTCCTCTATTAAAAAATTTAACTACCACGCTTATAAAACGTGGGGTTTAAATTCGCCTAACGCCGTTCCTCAGCAAAACCCTATGGGGCCTTGCGAAAATAAGATCAAGTTGTTCCGCACGCTGAAAATCAGGGACCGAGCCTAAGCGAAGTGATGTTTTCAGCGCGCCATGCTACCTCACGAAATTCGTTACTCCTGTCGCCGTAATTCGTTCACCTCGCAGGCGAATAGGAGGATGCTCCAGCCGCCCTGCTTCCGCCACAGACTAGCACTAAAGCACTATCATGCGCTACCACAATGGCCTTCTACGGCTATTCGGGATAAATTTTTTAGCCTCCCTCGCTTTTCCGCCCACCGCGCTATCGCGCCCTTCTGGATTGGCAAATTCCCCTGCGCCTTCTGGAGACCTAATCAGCCCGTCCGGGGCTGACAGCGTTAGTCACGCGATAGCCGTAGGGCCGTTATTTTGTCGTAGTCTGACGTTAGCAAGGTCGGAGACAAAATAAAAGCCATCCGACCGACACGCGTCCAAGTCATTTGGGAGCCTTGGTCCACCCCTTGTTAACGGGGTCGGGACGAGGTTGACGAGGACGAATCGGGGCCGCCGGAGGCATAAGTGGTCGCGTTAAGTTTTTGCTGCTTGCTTGGGCTGGGATGCCCAAAACAAGCTTTCGCAAAAATAGCGACTCCCCAAATATTTTAGTGGTTATTTATTTTCTTGGAACTTTACATACTTTCTTATCATTTCTGCATCCATACCTACGGTATCAACACAGTAACCAGCCGACCAAAAATGATTCCCCCAATACTTCTTTGTTCGCAAGCACGGAAATTTCTGGAAAGCTTGAATTGCAGTTTTTCCTTTTACTCTTCCAGCTATATCTGATACTGAAACCTTGGGGGTATTTTTACAAGTAAGTGGACATGATCAGTTTGTACATTTAATTCGATAACTTCACATCCAGCTCTCTCTCTGTATGAGCATAAATGCTTTGATAAACATACTTAGTTGCCTGGCAATTAGTGCAGCAGAGCCTGACGCAACTTGGCGGACAAGGGGGCTTACGGAAAAATAGCAAGGCTAGTGGCCTGGCAGTCACGTCGTATGGTAGTTTAGTGCTGGATATGCGCTTTAATACAATTCTGGATGTGGCCGAATTAAATGCATTATTAAGCGCTACGCCGGGAGTAGTTGAGCATGGTGTTTTTTATCGGCTGGCTAGTGCTGTACTTTTAGCTAATAACGGAGTGGTTCAGGAAATTCAAAGCTGAATTTAACAGGTGAAAAATGTTTGATTTATCAAAATTTATATTAAAAGCATCTCTGTCCTTTACTCTGTTGGGACTAGCGGGTTGCGCGGGGGAAATTATTGAAGAGGGTTTTTATGACCCAGACTCCCGTGCTGCTGAAGCCTGGCGCGATGAGCATACCGGGGGTGGTGAGGAACCTGGGGCCTAATTCTCCGGGATATACAGGGCCGGACGGAGAGTATTCCCTGTATCCGGATAATGACCCACACTAAAGTTTGGCAACTTTGGTTTAGTGGATCAGCAATGTGCATTAAATAGCTTGAAAGCAGGGTATACTCACCGGAAAGGTGATAAGTATTTATGATCATTATATTTAATATTCAATAGCTTATAGTGTTCAACTGCGGATTATAGGACTATAAGTAGTGAGTGACTATTAAGTTCCCAATGCATGGAATTATGCTGATTAGGCAGAGATGCGTCAATTAACGGGTGAGTATTTTTCTAAAGCTATAACGAAAAAAGGCTTCGAGGGTCTAATGATCCAGGAAGCCTTTGGTTTTGCTGTATTGATTACGCCGCTTGATAACGGACGTTAATTTCATGCGAGCTGTCCAGATCTTCTCCTTTTACGGTTCACATTAACATTACTTGCTATAGCTGCCGCTGCAAATAATGTTGATGAAATAATGAACTCACCTGAAACAAAGCCAAATAGGCCAATAAAAAAAACAACTGCAGTTAACGCATCTTTGTATAAATCATTCATCAATATATCCTCTAAGGTAAATTAAGTAGGTTTTATTTAACCCACCCAGCTATTATAGTTATGATGCGTTTATTGCACAATAACACTAATTATTCATTAATTGTTTCTATATTGGAAATAATATGTCATGAACTGGTCATATTTATGCTGTACTAGTGCAGCACTATAGTTTCTCAGATAAATAATTTCCAAATTTGGAGCGCTTAAACTTAGGCGGTAACAACGAAATCTTCCCGCAATTTTTGCATAACACAAATCACTTTACTGGCATCATGCATATAAGTGTTAAAAGTTTGCACAACTGAATCATGAAGATCTTCAAAAGTTTTAAAATACTTCATATGAGTCGAATCGCGTTTCGTATTTTTCCATAATTTCTCAATCGGATTAAAATCCGGCGAGAACGCAGGGAGACGTTCTACTGTCAAACGATCTACATTAGCTAACTTAAATTCCTTAATAACACCGCTTCCATGATACGGGGCACCATCTTCAATTAGAATAATCTTGCCTTTATAATAAGCCAGCAATTGTGTTAAAAACTCAACATAGCTTTCACCATTAAAACGCCCAGATGTTTCAGCGTGTTGTAATATCATTGGCTTATAACTCTCGATTAAGACGTTGTCGGCAATAGAATATATCGCTTCCATAAAAAGCTTCTGTGTTGGATATTTCTCATTTTTTAAGCTTTTAAGAATAGCTAAAAATTCTTGAGGCAGCCCAGCTTCTTTTAAAAGTCTAAGTGACTTTGGTTTTATCTCATAAGCCAATGATTCTCGGTATTGAAAACTCCCTCCTTCGAGTTCGATCGTACCAAACATTTTCAACCCTTTTCGAATCCCTGATGTTTTCACTGTGGGTTGCTCTCCTATTGGAGCCCAGGTTCGTGCCAATGAACCCCACATAGCAAATGACACCTCATCACCGAATAAAACGACACTCTTTTCTTCTACCGCCTTTTCCATAATGGCAGGCAATGTTTCTTCCAGCCACGTTTTTCTTTCAAGCTCGTACTTTTCTTCTTCTTGGCGATCAGTCACAAAACGAGCTTTTTGATAACTGAAGCCCAGTTTTTTCATTAGGCTTGATAAATAGTTCAAGTTATAACGAACTTCAAATTTTAACCAAATAAGCTCGGCAATCATCGCAGTATTCCATATTCCACAATGAAATCCATTGTCTTCTGGGCCTTTCTTTATCAACTCAACCAATTTATTTTTCTGGTCTTTAGTTAACTTTGACTTCCGACCACGTCCTTGATAGTGTTGCCCTATTAACCAACCGACACCTTTATGCATAAATGTTTTCAGCCAATTTATAATGGTTTTTTCACAGACTCCCATTAGGCGTGCTATTTCTTTGATTCCCATGCATTCACTGAATCAGAGTAGAGCTTGAGTTAATCGATATAAACGAATATTACTTAGCTTGAGAGCTGTCGCCATATTTTTTTTAGTCGGCCTACAATTGACTTTGAAAAAGTGAGGGATACCATTTTTGACTGTTTCCGTTAGTGTTGGGACGAAAATTATAAGCCAGTTTCCCCTCTGTCGTTTTTGTTTGTTCGGAAATTAATTTTCTGAAAGTCTATAGCTGTCTTTTTGTTTTAGGTAAAGCGCCTCGACTTTTTGCCGTGCCCAAGGAGTCTTGCGCAGAAATTTAAGGCTAGAGGGAATGCTGGGGTTGCTGGTAAAGCAGTCGCTGAAAATCAGGGAAACGTAGCCTAAGCGAAGTGAAGATTTTTAGTCCGCGATAGCCGTAGGGCCGTTGTTTTGTCGGAGTCTGAGCGTTAGCGAAGGTGGAGACAAAATAAAAGGCCATCCGACACGGCGTCAAGTCATTTGGAGCCTATGTTCCGACCCCTTGTTGGGTCGGGACGAGGTGACGAGGACGAATCGGGGCCGCCGGAGGCATAAGTGGTCGCGTTAAGTTTTTGCTGCTTGCTTGGGCTGGGATGCCCAAAACAAGCTTTCGCAAAAATAGCGACTCCCCGATTATTTTAATCAGCTGGCCTAACTCTTCCCAGCCATACATTTCGACTAACTGGGTGACTATGTGCTTTAGTGTTATGCTGTGTAGCGGATCCTGAATTCGAGGTTTATTCGCTGTTTGCATTGCTGTTGCCCTGCGTTTTAAGTGGTTCAGACTTTTTTACCCGGATCTTGCTACCAGCGACATCGCTGCCATTCAGATTTTTCATGGCGGACTTAGCTTCACCAGGCTTGGGCATTTCAACAAAGCCAAAGCCTTTGCAAATGCCTGTATCTTTGTCCAATACCAAAGTGCAGGACTGCACTGTACCGTATGCTACAAACAGCGCCTTAAGATCTGCTTCGGAAGTATTGCGGGTAAGGTTGCGTACCAGTAGTTTCATAAAGACTCTATGTTAAAAAATTCTTTAATTATACTCCTGAAATGATTGCTAGACGATTTTCAGTCCATAGTTTGTTGATTTATCGCAAGGAAGATGTTTAAGCACATGTGCTTTGTGGATGTTTCATCAGTGTTCCCCTATCAATTGAGGCCGTGAAACTAACCTCGACACAAGAGAGCTCATAAAGCACTGTAAAGACATTCCTGTTATTATTGCGTTTTGAACTGCCCGAATGGTATACGGGCTGATACGAGATATTCTTGCCTGGAAAAATAATGGATTCACAAAACGATCTCGTTTTTGGGCCTGTTGCTGCCTTATCTCCAGAGCCTCGCTATATTTTTTATCCGATGGATGAATCAATTCTGGCTGTTGTGTTTTTGAAATCTCTTCAAACACGCGCATTAAATTATAGCTCATTGCAGTCAGGCGCATTTGATTTTCAAGTGAGCGGGTATTGGAAGACCAAGCTTTAGTTTCCTTGAAATTACTTTTACTCGATGTTCAAGTTTTCAGCTATAACTGGGCTAAGAAAAGTAAATTTTTCCGGCTTTGTTTTATAAGTGATTGATTTACAATGATGTTGATGCTTTCTTTGTCAGTAGAATTATCAATAAAATCAATCAGTTAAAAAACTTGAACATCGAGTTTTAGTGTTATTGAATGTCTTTTCAATCGTCCATCGCTTGAAATACAGCATGGCAATGGTTCCAGGGTTAATAGTCATTGGCAAGGTTGTCACAAACCGGTGAAGTTTTCCGGTTTCTGGGTCACGGTAATCCACCACGTTAAATTTGATGCTCTTGTTTTCGTACACACTGTATGCTTCAACCCCTGTATTGATCTCATGGCGGGAGTCAAAAGGGATAGACTCAACCAGAGTCGCAATTGAATTTTCTTTTAGCATTGAAATCATGTAATTAGCATGTCGTTTCTGCCGATCCCACCAGACAAAGTCGGTGACGGCTTTATCGTAGACATAGAGATGTTTCTGAGAGCTGTTATTTCCCTTGTTTTGCTTTCCAATATGATTTCGTAACACAGGTATTTCTTGATGTCTCTGAGTTCCGTTTGTCACCAGACAAAGAAATCTGAGCAACCCACTTCTGAGATTCAACGCGTAAATCCCCTCGGCCGCATAAACTTTCCCCTTGCTGTTTTTTTCAGTATGGCAGGCATGATCAATAAAATGTCCATCCGCTGCTTCTATGGTGTATTCGTCAAGTTCCGGGAATGCTTTAAGGTAATCAATGCCTTGCGATAGCAGTGTTTCAGCGTGAAGATGATAGCTCTGCTGTTCAAATGCCTCAAGCATACTTGTTCGTCTATGCGACTTCAGTGATTTAAAATACGTTGAGTGGGGAAGCAGCTGGCCATAAATCTGTTCATTGGTTTGGAGGAAATGGCGACCACTATCGACTACACTGATACAGCGTAATAACCCAAGGCGCGCCATGCTACCTCACGAAATTCCGGGACTCCTGTCGCCATAATTCGTTCACCTACGCAGCGGATGGGAGATGCCCTGAACGCCCTGCGTCCGCAACGACTACGCACAAAAGCCGCTTCGTCATTACTACCTCACTGGCTGGACGGCTATTCGGAATGCAATTCTTGCTCCTCTCGCGTGCTGCTAGCACACGTCGAATCAGCGAATTGCCCTGTCGCCTATCAGGGACTAAAAATCACCACTTCGCTAAGCTACGTTTCCATGATTTTCGGCGGGCGAATAAAGTCGATATCCTTCAACTCTGGGCATGAACGAGCCCACAAAGGATGACGCTCTGCTAACAGGGCACGTTCCATACTTTCATTGCAGTGTTGGTGAATATGTTCAGAGAGTGGTAGGTCTTTAAGCATGGGTGATATCCGTTTATGAGGTGATTAAAACGGAAATTTTTAGAAAAATTTTCTCGGCAATTGCAAGCTTTATTTGAAATTATTTGTTGTTCTTTTACGGTGCCTACAGAGTGTCTATTTGCTGTTATAAGTGATTAAAATCAAAAACATGGAAATATTCGAGTGGTGCTACCTTCAGGTGGGTTATAGGCTGCTTTGTTTAGGTACTTCTTCTTTCAATGGGAACACTGATGGGATGTTTAGGAGTAAGGTACTAAACAGAGTGAGTCGATTTTGAACTAATGTGCGAGAGTGCTAAAATCTATCCAACTTTTACCCAGACTTAATTAGTGCATGACCAGTAGAGCCACTGCCCCTGAAAAGATCACCCTGATCCGGCTTTCTGCCATAGGTGATGTCTTAATGCTATTGCCAGCGGTACGGCTGTTGAGAAAACAGTTTCCAGATACCCAGATTGACTGGTTAATTGATCGACCGGTTGCCAGTCTTCTGGCACAGCTTACTGAAGTAAATGTAGTTGCTATCGATAAACCTAAAGCTATCAGCGATTATTGGCAGCTAAAAAAGCAGTGGCGAAAAAAAAATACCGGTCAGTTAATTAGCTTTCAAACTAGCTTTGTAAGCAATATGTTGATGGCACTCTTGCCCGCTGAACATAAAACCGGGTTTGGCTCACCTTATTCTCGCGAAGGGCATCATTTATTTACTGATACGGCTTATGATTTACCCAGTAACTTACATCAGGTCGATATTTTTTTTGCTCTAGCGCAAAAGTTTGCGGGTATAAATGAGCGGATAAAAATTACAGCAGAGGATCGTATCCTGCCTATTAGTCAGGTTGATATAAGCTGGGCTAGTGAAAAATTACAACCTCATGAGCAATGGATTGCGATTAACCCTATGGCTTCTACTCAGGAGAAAACCTGGGCAGCAGAGCGGTATATTAGTCTGATTAATAATTTACATAGACAATACCCAGATAAGCATATCGTCTTAACTGGAGGGCCGGGTGAAGCCGAAGTTGCCTTTGGACAGCAAATTGAGCAACAAACTCAGGCGTCCTGCCTGAACTTAATTGGGCAAACAACGCTGACTCAGTTAGCTGCTATTCTTAAACAGGTTTCACTGCTTATCTCGCCCGATACCGGACCGCTGCACCTTGCAAATGCTATGGCAACCCCCGTGATCGGTCTATATGCGGTGACCCGCCCTGAATATATTGGCCCTTATAATCAACTAGACAATTGCATTAATATCTACGCCGAGGTTGCAAAGAGCGTTATGCATAAAACCGCTACTCAATTAGTCTGGCAAAAGAAAATACCTAGCCTGGATGCAATGCAATTAATTAGCATAGAACAGGTAATGGACAAAGTAGGTACTATCTTTAACGGTAATGAATAAGTAGCTATTCATTATTCCAAGCCACGACAAATGGTGCGTGCATTGCACCCTACTGACTAAACTTATGAATATCCTTATTTTCTCACCCTCTTGGATTGGTGATATGGTTATGGCACAGAGCTTATTTAAAGTGCTACACCAACAATATTCTGATTTGACTCTTGATGTTATCGCGCCACCCTGGCCCTATGATTTATTGCAGCGCATGCCTGAGGTTAGCAGTCATTACAAAATCAATGTACAACGGGGAAAATTCAGCTGGCAAGTACGCCGCGATATTGCCAATCAGTTGCAAGATAAACACTATGACTGGGCGATTATCATGCCAGTTACCTGGAAATCAGCCTTAAATGGCTACTGGAGTGGCGCTCCCAGGCGCACTGGTTTTCTTGGCGAGATGCGTTTCGGCTTATTAAATGATCGGCGACATTTAGATATAAACAAACTCCCGTTTATGGTGCAGCGATATGTTTCATTAGGACTGGATCCGACTGCAGAGGTTCCTGAATTGGATGCAATTCCAAAGCCGCAGTTAAGCATAGATAGCAAAAATGCAGCAAGCTGGTTGCAAAAATTGAACATCCAGCCTGGTAAGAATATCGTTGCATTGATGCCTGGGGCTGAGTTTGGACCTGCTAAGCGCTGGCCAGCAGAAAATTATGCGCAGATTGCAAAAGATCTAGTCCAGGCAGGAAGCCATGTACTGATATTAGGCTCTCCCAAAGACTCTAATACGGCCTCGGAAATAGAACTAAAAAGTGGTGTTCAGTTAATTAACCTCTGTGGTAAAACCAGCCTGTTGGATGCGATAGACCTGCTTTACTGTGCCGATCTGGCCATCAGCAATGACTCAGGGCTAATGCATATTGCCGCAGCGGTTAATATCCCGCAAATTGCCATTTATCGTAGCTCCACACCAGAATTTACACCGCCGCTAAATGATAAAGCTATTATTTTACAGGCTGATTTTAATAACCCTGCAGTAGACAGAATCAAGCTAAAGTCTCTGGATGGCATAGCAGGTTTTACCGATGTTTCTGTAGCTCAGGTTCAATCAGCTATACAATCTGTTTTTTAACACAACAACGAGAATTGCTATAGTAGGGCGTGGCTTTAGCCCGCCAATATGTTGAAGAGCGGGCTGAAGCCACGCCCTAGTCACATAGTAGTTCGAAGGAAATTAGACAAGTACAATCACCCCACTATGTTTTTATGAGGCCTACTCTTAGCCAGGTTGCGTATTGCTGTTTTAGTCCGCCATTACACGCCAATAGGTGGAGCTGAGCGCTATTGTGTAGAATTAACCGAGCGCCTGGCCGAGCGGCACGAGGTACATTTATTCTGCCAGGCTATTGAGTGCAAGCCATCGCCTAATATTGTTGTCCACCACATTCCGAAAAAACGGGATAAGCCACGTTATATCAATCAATTAGAGTTCTCTAAACTGACACGTCTTGCCACCGAAGGACAATTCGATATCGTGCATTCACATGATATGGTGACACACGCGAATGTACAAACCCTGCACGTGCCTTGTGTACGTAGTCGATACACTGAAACATCCGGAATCAAAAAAGTTCTGCATTGCTTAAATACTATTATTAGCATCAGTGTTCCCATTGAAAGAAGAAGTACCTAAACAAAGCAGCCTATAACCTACCTGAATGTAGCACCACTCGAATATTTCCATCTTTTTGATTTTAATCACTTATAACAGCAAATAGACACTCTGTAGGCACCGTAAAAAAACAACAAATAATTTCAAATAAAGCTTGCATTTGCCGAAAAAATTTTTCTAAAAATTTCCGTTTTAATCACCTCATAAACGGATATCACCCATGCTTAAAGACCTACCACTCTCTGAACATATTCACCAACACTGCAATGAAAGTATGGAACGTGCCCTGTTAGCAGAGCGTCATCCTTTGTGGGTTCGTTCATGCCCAGAGTTGAAGGATATCGACTTTATTCGCCTTGGGTTATTACGCTGTATCAGTGTAGTCGATAGTGGTAGCCATTTCCTCCAAACCAATGAACAGATTTATGGCCAGCTGCTTCCCCACTCAACGTATTTTAAATCACTGAAGTCGCATAGACGAACAAGTATGCTTGAGGCATTTGAACAGCAGAGCTATCATCTTCACTCTGAAACACTGCTATCGCAAGGCATTGATTATCTTAAAGCATTCCCAGAACTTGACGAATACACCATAGAAGCAGCGGATGGACATTTTATTGATCATGCCTGCCATACTGAAAAAAACAGCAAGGGGAAAGTTTATGCGGCCGGGGGGATTTACGCGTTGAATCTCAGAAGTGGGTTGCTCAGATTTCTTTGTCTGGTGACAAACGGAACTCAGAGACATCAAGAAATACCTGTGTTACGAAATCATATTGAAAAGCAAAACAAGGGAAATAACAGCTCTCAGAAACATCTCTATGTCTACGATAAAGCCGTCACCGACTTTGTCTGGTGGGATCGGCAGAAACGACATGCTAATTACATGATTTCAATGCTAAAAGAAAATTCAATTGCGACTCTGGTTGAGTCTATCCCTTTTGACTCCCGCCATGAGATCAATACAGGGGTTGAAGCATACAGTGTGTACGAAAACAAGGGCATCAAATTTAACGTGGTGGATTACCGTGATCCAGAAACCGGAAAACTTCACCGGTTCGTGACAACCTTGCCAATGACTATTAACCCTGGAACCATTGCCATGCTGTATTTCAAGCGATGGACGATTGAAAAGACATTCAATAACACTAAAAGTAATTTCAAGGAAACTAAAGCTTGGTCTTCCAATACCCGCTCACTTGAAAATCAAATACGCCTGACTGCAATGAGCTATAATTTAATGCGCCTGTTTGAAGAGATTTCAAAAACACAACAGCCAGAATTGATTCATCCATCGGATAAAAAATATAGCGAGGCTCTGGAGATAAGGCAGCAACAGGCTCAAAAACGAGATCGTTTTGTGAATCCATTATTTTTCCAGGCAAGAATATCTCGTATCAGCTCGTATACCATTCGGGCAGTTCAAAACGCAATAATAACAGGAATGTCTTTACAGTGCTTTATGAGCTCTCTTGTGGCGAGGTTAGTTTCACGGCCTCAATTGATAGGGGAACACTGATGAGCTACGTACATATTCCAGCGCCTTGCTATAACAGCTATCCATTTTGTCAGCGTACCTTAACAATCCTTCACCTGCTGCTGTCAGCTTGATTTGATTCCCTTTACGTTCATAAAGTGGCTCTCCTACAAAAGTCTGTAATAATTTTAACTGGCCTGAAACAGAAGGCTGCCCCACATTTAACTGCTGAGCTGTTAATGTGATACTTTTTAATCTGGCAACAACGCTTAACAAATCTTGGTTGATTTGGCCTAGTTCGTTGCCCGATTTCCGTTTGAGCCATAGCTATTATGAGAGGGTGTACTATTTTCCCTAAAGCCGCTCCCGTTAGCGTATTACACAAGCTTGCAGTATTACGCATCAGCTGAACAACTGCCATAAAGCTGAGGTGGCGTGGCTCCTTGTCATTGAGACAGACAGCCCTGGCAATATTTGCACGTATAAGATTATAGGCCAAGAGATGCACTGCAATCTCCTGCTTAATCATTTCTGCTGTTTTGCAGCGTAACATCTCTATCCCCATCTGTTTTTTTATGGTTCTAAAATCCACCTCGATTTGCCAGCGCTGCTGATATAGTTCAGCTAGGGGTTGTTTGGGGTAAATGTTGGCATCCATTAGCGTTGTGACATAAACGGTCCCTTTGACAGAGAACGCCCTAATGAACAGTTCATTAGGGCGTTCTGCCCATGCTGCTTCTGATATCCAGACGGTTTTTTTCTTTGGTTTTTTAACACGGATCATATGATCTTTTGTTCCGGGATGTATGCCTAGGCTAAAATCGCTTTTTACAGTACTCTGCTGTCTAAAAACCAGTGCCGTTCCCTGCCTCGTCAGGAGAGCAATTTTGGCGTAAGACGTATAATAACGGCCGGCAAGAAGTAAGTCCTGTTTGCAAAGGGACTGAATTGAATTAGAAAACAGCGATGTCAGGCGCGCCATGCTACCTCACGAAATTCTGGGACTCCTGTCGCCATAATTCGTTCACCTACGCAGCGGATGGGAGATGCCCTGAACGCCCTGCGTCCGCAACGACTACGCACAAAAGCCGCTTCGTCATTACTACCTCACTGGCTGGACGGCTATTCGGAATGCAATTCTTGCTCCTCTCGCGTGCTGCTAGCACACGTCGAATCAGCGAATTGCCCTGTCGCCTTTCAGGGACTAAAAATCACTACTTCGCTAAGCTCCGTTTCCATGATTTTCAGCGTTTGCCTGTCTTTTTACCCTGGAAAGGGCCAATAGCATAGTCAACACAAGCTCCTGTCGCTAACGACACAAGGCCAGCCAACCGTACAATTATAAACCCCAGCCCTGGCTTTTGTGCACTTTGTTGAGGGTGGGTTTTCTGGTTATTATCCGTATCGGGCATAAGTAAAGTCGTGCCATCGACCAGCAAAATCCGGTGCCCATTCCACAACCAGCTGTCTGAAGCTTTCTCATGCAATACTTGACCTGAAGAGGTAACAGCTTCTTTTAATGGAGGGAGTTGCAATCTTAGTCGGGCGTTACAATAAGGCCCGGTGTTCATGGAGTTTGCATTATAATCCAAGCCAATTCGTTCGACCAAAACATGTGCAACTGCCTCTTTACAATACCCCGTAGAGCTTAGTTCTTGAAATAAAAAATCTCTCAGTGTGACCCGCGGAATAAAAACTGTGCTGCGAACATCCCCAGGTTTATGGATAGCTTCGATTAAACTATCAGGAAGAAGTCCATTAGAAGGAAGGTCATTGAGTTGAAAAAAGGTATTTTTGAAGGATCAAATTTGTAAACGGAGGCTTAATCGACTAGAAATTTCATGAGTTAAGCCTTTTCTTAGGATTGGTTGTTTTGTATGAAATTCGATTATATCCAATACGTCGTTAGAGCTTAACTTTAATTCATCTAAATCCATATTATTCAAACACTTGATTCGCCACTGGTAGCGGTATTAAACTCTGACCCTTTTTTTCCTCTTCCTTGTTTTCCCTGAGCTAGCAGTACAAACAATAAGGGAGTTCGAGTGCTTGATGTGGTATGGGTTTCAACAGGATATGTACAAAAGCATATAACTCGATGTTCAAGTTTTTGATATTGAGAAGGTAAAATCAGGTATTCTGAGGTTGTTGTAATTTTATCGGTGTAATCCCATGTTAATGAATGCCCCAGCCACCTTTATCCAAAGCTATATTGACGATTTAAATGATGCGCTCAATCAGCTAAAACTCGGAGCCGCTTTGACACGGATTCAAGCCGCTTGGTTGAGCACTTGTTTAACGGGCATACTGCTAATGAACTCTGTTTGCTGGGCTAAGTTTGAGCGAGCAAGCCTTGGAGATTGCAAAGTAGCCGCATTATCCTGGGTGTTTCGTAAAGCAAGTATACCCTGGGACTGGTTGCTACGGGTGAGTGTGGTCTTAATTTTAAAACGTTATGGCATTACTGAAGGTGTGTTGGCCTTTGATGAATCAGACCGAGCACGATCTAAGTCTACAAAACGTATTTATAAGGTTTACAAGCAGAAACACAAAGGCTCCGGCGGGTATGTTAATGGACAAACGATAGTATTATTGCTGCTAGTTACCTCATCCAGTACAGTGCCTGTCGGTTTTTTCTTTTATATGCCGGATCCAGCCTTAAAGCAGTGGGATAAAGAAGATAAACGGTTGAAAAAGAGCGGTATAGCAAAAAAAGACCGGCCTATTAAGCCTGAACGTGACAGTGCCTACCCGACCAAAACAGAGATTGCATTAGGCTTATTAAAAGAGTTTAAAGTTGCGCATAGCCTGATTAAAATTAAAGGCGTACTGGCTGATGCGCTGTATGGTGAAAAAGCCTTTATGGACGAAGCCGCTAAAGAATCTGGAGGCTCGCAGGTGATTAGCCAATTACGTAAAAACCAAAATATTGAATATAGAGGTAGAATAAGGTCAGTCGAGAGCTACTTTAATTCGATTAACAAAGGCATTGATCAGATAATACGTGTACGTGGCGGCAAAGAGATTAAAGTGACTGTCAGCAGTGCACGATTGAAGGTGAGTTCTCACAGTAAAAAACGCTTTGTCATTGCCTTAAAATATGACGGTGAAAACGACTATCGCTATTTAGTGGCGACAGACCTGACTTGGCGCACACAAGATATTATTCAAGCCTATACGTTGAGATGGCTGATTGAGGTTTTCTTTGAGGACTGGAAGCTTTATGAAGGATGGGGGCGTAAGGCCAAACAATTAGATGAAGAGGGATCAAGCCGTGGCCTGATTCTGAGTCTTTTGTTTGACCATTGCCTTCGCTGAAAATCAGGGAAACGTAGCCTAAGCGAAGTGATGATTTTTAGTCCGCGATAGCCGTAGGGCCGTTGTTTTGTCGGAGTCTGAGCGTTAGCGAAGGTGGAGACAAAATAAAAGGCCATCCGACACGGCGTCAAGTCATTTGGAGCCTATGTTCCGACCCCTTGTTGGGTCGGGACGAGGTGACGAGGACGAATCGGGGCCGCCGGAGGCATAAGTGGTCGCGTTAAGTTTTTGCTGCTTGCTTGGGCTGGGATGCCCAAAACAAGCTTTCGCAAAAATAGCGACTCCCCGTCTCCTTCACCCAGAGCAAATAGCCCGCATTGAAAGCAAACTACCTGCGTATACCGTAGGAAGCTTACAGCGCAAGTCTCAAATGGATGTACTGCTTGAGTTCATCACGTCATTGCTAGAGTTTCCAGATCCTGGTGATAAGCTGAAAGAGTTAGGTGAATTAATAAAGGATGTGTTTCAACTGATGCCATCAGGAAAACATATGATTGGCAGAGATTTAGGGCGCTTAGGGCCAACAGCATCATTAAAGTATTGTTCTGCTGGGTGAAGGTAAGAGTTTGATGGCAATGGGATGGAAAAACTTGAACATCGAGTATAAGAGATGTATATGCATTATCAGCACCAGAACTCTGTGTAGAAATCATTTCTCCTTCGAATACACGAGAAGAAATGCAAGATAAGGTAGGATTGTTTTTACAAGCAGGCGCACATGAAGTGTGGCTAATCACAGCAGATGGCCATGTGACATTTTATAACCACCAAGGCCAGCAAACTCAATCGGACTTTGATATTGATTTAACTGGATTAGTATAGTACTACTGAAGTTTCCCAATTATTGAGTAGCTGAAATACACCATGCTGGTGTATCGAGGTTTATTTTAGGTGGTTTTGCCATGTTTATAGCAAACCCCTACTTAATTCCCCTTAGGCAATAGCACAGGCGCGCCATGCTACCTCACGAAATTCCGGGACTCCTGTCGCCATAATTCGTTCACCTACGCAGCGGATGGGAGATGCCCTGAACGCCCTGCGTCCGCAACGACTACGCACAAAAGCCGCTTCGTCATTACTACCTCACTGGCTGGACGGCTATTCGGAATGCAATTCTTGCTCCTCTCGCGTGCTGCTAGCACACGTCGAATCAGCGAATTGCCCTGTCGCCTATCAGGGACTAAAAATCACCACTTCGCTAAGCTACGTTTCCATGATTTTCAGCGTTTGAAACGAATGAAAAGACTATTTTTTTCATATAGTTGTAGCATAGTTTCAATTTTACCATAAATAATTATTGGGAAACTTCAGTAGTACTAATGCTTTTAGGAACGCGCACGGAATAAGTTTGGTAACTGGCGCAGGATTTATGTTCGTATTCAAGGCGTGGAAACAGGCGCATAACTAGACTAGCTACGCAACTATTTCTACAACGCAGAAGACGAGCATAAAGACCAGCTTGTGTCGAAGTTATTCCGTGCACACTCCTTAGGTAACACGCAATAAATAACCTACCAATATTGCGCAGGATTTTTGTTCGCCTTCAAGGCGTAGAAATAGGCGCATAGCAGGCTACGTAAATATTTCTACAACGCAGAAGACGGACAAAAAGACAAGCAAGGTGGGTGGGTTATTTGTTGCGAGTTACCTTAGCTGGTTCTTTATCCCTTCACATGCGCCAACCACTCAGCATGATCCTCTTTTCTACCATGTACATAATCAAAATATAAACTCTGAAGTTTTTCAGTAATCGGCCCGCGTGAGCCAGAGCCAATTAGGCGATCATCATATTCTCGGATCGGGGTGACTTCTGCAGCAGATCCGGTAAAAAACGCTTCGTCTGCGACATAGACTTCATCCCGGGTAATGCGTTTTTCCTTAACTTCCAGACCTTGTTCTTTAGCGATGGTCAGGATAGTTTCGCGCGTAATTCCTTCTAATGCCGAGGTGGTTTCCGGGGTATATAGAATGCCATTGCGCACGATAAATAAATTCTCACCGCTGCCCTCGGCGACAAAACCTTCATGATCGAGTAATAAGGCTTCATCGTATCCTGCGCTCAAGGCTTCTTGCAGAGCCAGTATGGAATTGATGTAATTACCATTTGCCTTGGCTTTGCACATAGTACTGTTGACGTGGTTGCGGGTATAGGAAGAGGTGCGAATGCGGATGCCTTTTTCCATGCTCTCATCACCAAGATAAGCCCCCCACTCCCATGCGGCAATCATCACATGTACTTTTAAATTATCCGCACGCAAGCCCATGCCTTCGGAGCCATAAAAACACATGGATCGGATATAGGCGCTATCTAGGTTATTGTTACTAATTGCACCTAGGTGAGCCTGGTTAATCTCTTCCTTGGAAAACGGGATTTTCATATTCAGAATATGCGCCGAGCGAAACAGGCGATCAGTATGTTCGGCGAGTTTGAATATAGCCGGGCCCTGGTCAGTATGATAGGCTCTTAGTCCTTCAAAAACACCTGCGCCATAATGCAGTGTATGGGTGAGTACATGTACTTTTGCTTCACGCCATTCTACCCATTCGCCATCCATCCAGATTTCGCCGTCTCTATCATCCATCGTCATCATTTGTTTTGTACCTATGGTAAAGTCATTGCTTGTTGATGAGCGGTATTATACTGGCATTATCGCGATATCGCTTACTGTATTACAGGCCAACATAAAAAATAAACTGTTATACTCGATGTTCAAGTTTTTGATATTGAGAAGGTAAAATCAGGTATTCTGAGGTTGTTGTAATTTTATCGGTGTAAGCCCATGTTAATGAATGCCCCAGCCACCTTTATCCAAAGCTATATTGACGATTTAAATGATGCGCTCAATCAGCTAAAACCCGGAGCGGCTTTGACACGTATTCAAGCCGCTTGGTTGGGCGCTTGTTTAACGTGCATACTGCTAATGAACTCTGTTTGCTGGGCTAAGTTTGAGCGAGCAAGCCTTGGAGATTGCAAAGTAGCCGCATTATCCTGGGTGTTTCGTAAAGCAAGTATACCCTGGGACTGGTTGCTACGGGTGAGTGTGGTCTTAATTTTAAAACGTTATGGCATTACTGAAGGTGTGTTGGCCTTTGATGAATCAGACCGAGCACGATCTAAGTCTACAAAACGTATTTATAAGGTTTACAAGCAGAAACACAAAGGCTCCGGCGGGTATGTTAATGGACAAACGATAGTATTATTGCTGCTAGTTACCTCATCCATTACAGTGCCTGTCGGTTTTTTCTTTTATATGCCGGATCCAGCCTTAAAGCAGTGGGATAAAGAAGATAAACGGTTGAAAAAGAGCGGTATAGCAAAAAAAGATCGGCCTATTAAGCCTGAACGTGACAGTGCCTACCCGACCAAAACAGAGATTGCATTAGGCTTATTAAAAGAGTTTAAAGTTGCGCATAGCCTGATTAAAATTAAAGGCGTACTGGCTTGATGCGCTGTATGGTGAAAAAGCCTTTATGGACGAAGCCGCTAAAGAATCTGGAGGCTCGCAGGTGATTAGCCAATTACGTAAAAACCAAAATATTGAATATAGAGGTAGAATAAGGTCAGTCGAGAGCTACTTTAATTCGATTAACAAAGGCATTGATCAGATAATACGTGTACGTGGCGGCAAAGAGATTAAAGTGACTGTCAGCAGTGCACGATTAAAGGTGAGTTCTCACAGTAAAAAACGCTTTGTCATTGCCTTAAAATATGACGGTGAAAACGACTATCGCTATTTAGTGGCGACAGACCTGACTTGGCGCACACAAGATATTATTCAAGCCTATACGTTGAGATGGCTGATTGAGGTTTTCTTTGAGGACTGGAAGCTTTATGAAGGATGGGGGCGTGAGGCCAAACAATTAGATGAAGAGGGATCAAGCCGTGGCCTGATTCTGAGTCTTTTGTTTGACCATTGCCTTCTCCTTCACCCAGAGCAAATAGCCCGCATTGAAAGCAAACTACCTGCGTATACCGTAGGTAGCTTACAGCGCAAGTCTCAAATGGATGTACTGCTTGAGTTCATCACGTCATTGCTAAAGTTTCCAGATCCTGGTGATAAGCTGAAAGAGTTAGGTGAATTAATAAAGGATGTGTTTCAACTGATGCCATCAGGAAAACATATGACTGGCAGAGATTTAGGGCGCTTAGGGCCAACAGCATCATTAAAGTATTGTTCTGCTGGGTGAAGGTAAGAGTTTGATGGCAATGGGATGGAAAAACTTGAACATCGAGTAAAAGTAATTTCAAGGAAACTAAAGCTTGGTCTTCCAATACCCGCTCACTTGAAAATCAAATGCGCCTGACTGCAATGAGCTATAATTTAATGCGCGTGTTTGAAGAGATTTCAAAAACACGACAGCCAGAATTGATTCATCCATCGGATAAAAAATATAGCGAGGCTCTGGAGATTAGGCAGCAACAGGCCCAAAAACGAGATCGTTTTGTGAATCCATTATTTTTCCAGGCAAGAATATCTCGTATCAGCTCGTATACCATTCGAGCAGTTCAAAACGCAATAATAACAGGAATGTCTTTACAGTGCTTTATGAACTCTCTTGTGGCGAGGTTAGTTTCACGGCCTCAATTGACAGGGGAACACTGATGAACTACATATAAATAAGGTTCCTAGATGCAAATAGATAAATACAATTTCAACCCTATTGCAACGGAATTAAAGCCGGGAATTAACTTATTAGAAGCCAGCGCCGGCACAGGTAAAACCTATGCCATCGCCATGCTTGCCTTACGCTTTGTCGTTGAGTTGAATTATCCTGTTGAGCAGTTATTAATTGTTACTTTTACCAAAGCGGCAACTAAGGAGCTTAGAGAGCGGGTGCGTGCGCGTTTAGTCGAAGCGAAGCAGTTCTTAACTGGCCAGCCTCCCGCTGGGCTGGATGCCAATATATGTCTATGGGCAGAGCAACTGCTGGAAAATACTGAAATCGATCATAAACTTGCCGTACAGCGCTTAAGCAATGCCTTGTTAAGTATTGATCAGGCAGGGATTTTTACCATTCATGGCTTTTGCCAGCGTTTATTAAAAGAGCATGCCTTGGAAAGTGGGCAGATGTTTGATGTGGAGCTGAGTGATAAGACGCTGGCTGTACGTCAGCAGATAAGTGAAGATTTCTGGCGTAAGACAATTTATCCACGTGATGCCTGGGAAGTTTCCATACTTTGCCATCAATATACTACGCCAGATGCTTTATTAAACAGTCTGGGTAACTTCCCGCCTACGCTTGCTATCTACCCAGAATCTGAAGATTTAAACCGCTTACTAGTAGCTCTTAAAACACTAGCCTGTACAGCTAAAAATGCCTTGGATGCCCAAGGGGAAGTAATACAGGAGGCAGTGGATTCAGGCTATTTTAAAAAAGCATACACCGATAATTTCCCGGAAGCCTTCCAGCATTTTAGGCAATGGCTAGAGGCGACAGCAGAAGCAACGGAGCATTTTAGTTGCCCCTGCCCAAGTGAGGCGGAGTTTAAATTACTCAGCAGTGAGAATCTGCAGAATGAGATACGTGTTAAGTATAAAGACCAGCTGAATTTTGACAGTCGTGTGTTTGATCTTTTAGCAAGTGCCAGTCAAAAGGTGAGTTTGATGTTGCGCCGCGCACTGGCGGAGGAGCTGCAACAAACTCTGGAAACACGTCTGCAACAGCTGAATATTATGTCACATGATAGCTTGATTAGCCGCACGACAGAGGCAATAGACAGTCGTGGTGGCGCGCAATTAATTACCGCTATCGCTCTACAATATCGCGTGGCATTAATAGATGAATTCCAGGATACCGATCAGAATCAATGGCATATTTTCTCGCATTTATTTGCGGATGCTAGGCAATTCTTATATTTAATTGGTGATCCAAAGCAGGCGATTTATAAATTTCGTGGTGCGGATATTCACTCTTATTTGCAGGCCAAACAACAAGCTCAGCAGCATTATACCCTGGGACAGAACTGGCGCTCTCACCCTGCTTTAGTGCAGGCGATTAACCAGATATTTAGTCGTTGTGAGAATCCTTTTGTGTTTCAGGATTTAGAATTTCATCCTGTTAAACCTGCTCTGGATGCAGCCCAGGGCACATTGGTGCAGAATGGTCAGGCTCTTGCCCCCCTAGTGTTATGGCAGTTAGCTGAAAGTGATAGCTCTAGTGGTTACTGGACGAACGGTAAAGCAGCCGAGGAAATAAAAATAGCAGTCACTCATGAGGTTTTAAGCCTGCTGGATGGGGAGACCTATTTACAAAGTGATACTGAAAAACGGCCTATCCAGCCGGCCGATATCGCTATTTTAGTGTGTACCAATAAGCAGGCCGCGCTGTATCGGGACATCTTGAAGCAGGCAGGAATTCCCGCGGTACTGAATAGTACCGACTCTGTTTTTGCCAGTGTCGAAGCGGTTGATTTACATAGGCTGATGCAAGCCCTGGCGCAAGCGGGTGATATGGCGCTGTTAAAGCAAGCTTTAAGCCTGTCATGGTTTGCTTTGGATGGGCAGCAGCTCTATCAGATACTGAATGATGAAGTGCAACTAGGTGCCTGGGTCAGTCGCTTTCAAGATTACCATGAGCTATGGCAGAAAAAAGGCTTTATGGCGATGATGTTACGCTTTTTAAGCCGGGAAAATGTACGCGTACACCTAAGTCAATCAGCGCAGGCAGAGCGGCGCATCACCAATCTGCATCATTTGCTGGAGCTGGTGCAGCAAGCAAGCCTGGATGAGCATTTAGGAATACTTAAAACCATCGCATGGCTGCGCGCAGAGGTTAGCGCAGAAAATAATGCTGGCGATGAACAGCAATTGCGTCTGGAAAGTGATGCCGATGCGGTTAAAATTGTTACCATGCATCGCTCCAAGGGGATGGAATATCCTATTGTTTTCTGCCCCTATCTATGGGGGCGCAGTGATCGCCTAGGGAAAGAAAAGCTGACTATTACCTGTCATGCACAAGATCAGATGCTGGTTGATTTTGGCTCAGATTTATTTGAGCAACACCGGGAGCATGCACTGGAAGAGGAATTAGCCGAGGATTTGCGCATACTCTATGTTGCATTAACGCGGGCTAAATATCGCTGTTATGTCACCTGGCTGGATAGCCGCTCCAGCAAGAAGCCGAACCAATCCGCACTGGCTTATCTGTTATATCAACACGCCGATATGCCATTCGCTGAACAGCAAGAAACCTTGCAGCAGTTAGCCGCTGATTTCCCTGATAGCTTCGCCTATCAGTTACTAGATACCGGTAACGAGTTACAAGGTACGTTTAAGGAGACTGAGCAAGGTGTGGGTTTATCCCTGCCCGCACAAAAGCGACATTTATATAGCAACTGGCAGATGAGCAGTTACACAGCCTTATCTTATTTAAGCCTACATGAAGCAACTGAATTACCTCTGGATAAATTCGGAGAGAGCAATGATACCGCGCTGATAATTGAGCAAACTCAATTCGCATTAGCAAAAGGTGCGCATACCGGAAATGTTATCCATGATTTACTGGAAAATATTAGTTTTACAGCTTTAGCAAAGCGTGAAGATATTAGCCAGCAACGTGATTCTAGCTGTCAGCGCTATGGCTTAAAAATTGAAATGCCGGATATTCTGAATGAATTGCTCTATCAGACTGTAACGACACAGCTAAGCAATAATGATAGCGATTTTTACCTAGCTAATATAAATGAACAATTCTGCTTAAAGGAGATGCCCTTTTATTTAAGCCTGGCTGATTTTGCAACCGAAGAAATTAATAATATCCTGCAAGATAGCCCTGCTTTTCAACCTTTGTCTGACAAACAAATGCAAGGCTACTTAACCGGCTTTATTGATTTAATTTTTGTTTATAAAGATCGCTACTATGTGCTGGATTATAAAAGCAATGCCTTAAGCGATTATCAGCCCGAGACTTTAACGCAAGCGATGCGTGAGCATAATTACGGTTTGCAATATTGGCTGTATAGTGTGGTTTTGCATCAATACCTGCAACAACGCCTGCCCGGTTATCAATTTACAGAACACTTTGGCGGAGTACGGTATTTGTTTGTTCGCGGCATGCAGACTGAGCAAGTTATGAGCGGAGTGTATACAGATATGCCGGATGAGCAGAGAATTAATGAATTAGCGGAGTTGTTTAGTGCCGGGGAGCAAATAACTTCCCTGTGATCTACGCAGAACAAACTCGCGATTAAATACTGAAGTAATCGCAATAATATGGCCATTTATGGTATATTTATCATCAGTGTTCCCCTATCAATTGAGGCCGTGAAACTAACCTCGCCCGCTGAAAATCATGGAAACGGAGCTTAGCGAAGTGGTGATTTTTAGTCCCTGATACTCGATGTTCAAGTTTTTCCATCCCATTGCCATCAAACTCTTACCTTCACCCAGCAGAACAATACTTTAATGATGCTGTTGGCTCTAAGCGCCCTAAATCTCTGCCAATCATATGTTTTCCTGATGGCATCAGTTGAAACACATCCTTTATTAATTCACCTAACTCTTTCAGCTTATCACCAGGTTCTGGAAACTCTAGCAATGACGTGATGAACTCAAGCAGTACATCCATTTGAGACTTGCGCTGTAAGCTTCCTACGGTATACGCAGGTAGTTTGCATTCAATGCGGGCTATTTGCTCTGGGTGAAGGAGAAGGCAATGGTCAAACAAAAGACGCGGGGAGTCGCTATTTTTGCGAAAGCTTGTTTTGGGCATCCCAGCCCAAGCAAGCAGCAAAAACTTAACGCGACCACTTATGCCTCCGGCGGCCCCGATTCGTCCTCGTCACCTCGTCCCGACCCAACAAGGGGTCGGAACATAGGCTCCAAATGACTTGACGCCGTGTCGGATGGCCTTTTATTTTGTCTCCACCTTCGCTAACGCTCAGACTCCGACAAAACAACGACCCTACGGCTATCGCGGACTAAAAATCATCACTTCGCTTAGGCTACGTTTCCCTGATTTTCAGCGTCAGAATCAGGCCACGGCTTGATCCCTCTTCATCTAATTGTTTGGCTTCACGCCCCCATCCTTCATAAAGCTTCCAGTCCTCAAAGAAAACCTCAATCAGCCATCTCAACGTATAGGCTTGAATAATATCTTGTGTGCGCCAAGTCAGGTCTGTCGCCACTAAATAGCGATAGTCGTTTTCACCGTCATATTTTAAGGCAATGACAAAGCGTTTTTTACTGTGAGAACTCACCTTCAATCGTGCACTGCTGACAGTCACTTTAATCTCTTTGCCGCCACGTACACGTATTATCTGATCAATGCCTTTGTTAATCGAATTAAACAGGCGCGCCATGCTACCTCACGAAATTCCGGGACTCCTGTCGCCGTAATTCGTTCACCTACGCAGCGAATAGGAGATGCTCCAGCCGCCCTGCGTCCGCCACAGACTGAGCACAAAGCAGCTCAGTCATGGCTACCTCAAATGGCTCTACGGCTATTCGGGATAAAATTTTAGCCTCCCTCGCGCGCTATCGCGCACTTCGGATTGGCAAATTTCCCTGCGCCTTCTGGAGACTATCAGCCCGTCCGGGGCTGACAGCGGTAGCTCTCGACTGACCTTATTCTACCTCTATATTCAATATTTTGGTTTTTACGTAATTGGCTAATCACCTGCGAGCCTCCAGATTCTTTAGCGGCTTCGTCCATAAAGGCTTTTTCACCATACAGCGCATCAGCCAGTACGCCTTTAATTTTAATCAGGCTATGCGCAACTTTAAACTCTTTTAATAAGCCTAATGCAATCTCTGTTTTGGTCGGGTAGGCACTGTCACGTTCAGGCTTAATAGGCCGATCTTTTTTTGCTATACCGCTCTTTTTCAACCGTTTATCTTCTTTATCCCACTGCTTTAAGGCTGGATCCGGCATATAAAAGAAAAAACCGACAGGCACTGTAATGGATGAGGTAACTAGCAGCAATAATACTATCGTTTGTCCATTAACATACCCGCCGGAGCCTTTGTGTTTCTGCTTGTAAACCTTATAAATACGTTTTGTAGACTTAGATCGTGCTCGGTCTGATTCATCAAAGGCCAACACACCTTCAGTAATGCCATAACGTTTTAAAATTAAGACCACACTCACCCGTAGCAACCAGTCACAGGGTATACTTGCTTTACGAAACACCCAGGATAATGCGGCTACTTTGCAATCTCCAAGGCTTGCTCGCTCAAACTTAGCCCAGCAAATAGAGTTCATTAGCAGTATGCCCGTTAAACAAGTGCCCAACCAAGCGGCTTGAATCCGTGTCAAAGCGGCTCTGGGTTTTAGCTGATTGAGCGCATCATTTAAATCGTCAATATAGCTTTGGATAAAGGTGGCTGGGACATTCATTAACATGGGCTTACACCGATAAAATTACAACAACCTCAGAATACCTGATTTTACCTTCTCAATATCAAAAACTTGAACATCGAGTAACACTAAAAGTAATTTCAAGGAAACTAAAGCTTGGTCTTCCAATACCCACTCACTTGAAAATCAAATGCGCCTGACTGCAATGAGCTATAATTTAATGCGCGTGTTTGAAGAGATTTCAAAAACACAACAGCCAGAATTGATTCATCCATCGGATAAAAAATATAGCGAGGCTCTGGAGATTAGGCAGCAACAGGCTCAAAAACGAGATCGTTTTGTGACCCCATTATTTTTCCAGGCAAGAATATCTCGTATCAGCTCGTATACCATTCGGGCAGTTCAAAACGCAATAATAACAGGAATGTCTTTACAGTGCTTTATGAGCTCTCTTGTGGCGAGGTTAGTTTCACGGCCTCAATTGATAGGGGAACACTGATGTTGAAAATAGCAAGCGTAGAAATGAACTAGAATCTTACTTGAATTTACTACGGGAAGATGACTTTAGCTGAAGTTTCCCAATAATTATTTATGGTAAAATTGAAACTATGCTACAACTATATGAAAAAAATAGTCTTTTCATTCGTTTCAAATGCTATTGCCTAAGGGGAATTAAGTAGGGGTTTGCTATAAACATGGCAAAACCACCTAAAATAAACCTCGATACACCAGCATTGTGTATTTCAGCTACTCAATAATTGGGAAACTTCAGATGACTTTAGTATTCTTCCTTTTTGAAAAAATGCAGCCGAATGGCTAGCCGAAGAAAGAGCTCGCTTAAAATCTAAAGGCATCATCCCCGCAAAATATGACAGTGAAATTGCTGCAGTAGCAAGTGTTAATCAACTTGTCTTTGTTACTCGAAATACTGAGGACTTTAAGGATTTTAATGGTTTGCGAGTCGAAAACTGGTTTGATTAATTGCGTATTAACTAGCACCTATTGAGAGTTGTATTAAATGAACTGTGTAACTCTTCCCTTGCAGGAATAGGTGAAGAAAATAATTCCTAAATGAAACATATCAAACACAAAATTGCGTCTCAAGAAACTTATATAGTTTCTCAGATAAATAATTTCCAAATTTGGAGCGCTTAAACTTAGGCGGTAACAACGAAATCTTCCCGCAATTTTTGCATAACACAAATCACTTTACTGGCATCATGCATATAAGTGTTAAAAGTTTGCACAACTGAATCATGAAGATCTTCAAAAGTTTTAAAATACTTCATATGAGTCGAATCGCGTTTCGTATTTTTCCATAATTTCTCAATCGGATTAAAATCCGGCGAGAACGCAGGGAGACGTTCTACTGTCAAACGATCTACATTAGCTAACTTAAATTCCTTAATAACACCGCTTCCATGATACGGGGCACCATCTTCAATTAGAATAATCTTGCCTTTATAATAAGCCAGCAATTGTGTTAAAAACTCAACATAGCTTTCACCATTAAAACGCCCAGATGTTTCAGCGTGTTGTAATATCATTGGCTTATAACTCTCGATTAAGACGTTGTCGGCAATAGAATATATCGCTTCCATAAAAAGCTTCTGTGTTGGATATTTCTCATTTTTTAAGCTTTTAAGAATAGCTAAAAATTCTTGAGGCAGCCCAGCTTCTTTTAAAAGTCTAAGTGACTTTGGTTTTATCTCATAAGCCAATGATTCTCGGTATTGAAAACTCCCTCCTTCGAGTTCGATCGTACCAAACATTTTCAACCCTTTTCGAATCCCTGATGTTTTCACTGTGGGTTGCTCTCCTATTGGAGCCCAGGTTCGTGCCAATGAACCCCACATAGCAAATGACACCTCATCACCGAATAAAACGACACTCTTTTCTTCTACCGCCTTTTCCATAATGGCAGGCAATGTTTCTTCCAGCCACGTTTTTCTTTCAAGCTCGTACTTTTCTTCTTCTTGGCGATCAGTCACAAAACGAGCTTTTTGATAACTGAAGCCCAGTTTTTTCATTAGGCTTGATAAATAGTTCAAGTTATAACGAACTTCAAATTTTAACCCATCTTCGTCACTTTCATCTTTCTAAGCCATTGATTCATCGGTTTAAGCGATTTTTTGTCGAAAATTCTCTTTAAAATCAATGGTGTTTTTTTTGAAAGTTTTGTAGTGCCATTTATATTATTTTTGTTGATAAATTCATTGACTTTTGTCAAAAAAATCATCATTATTTGAGTGTAATTTACATGCTACAAAAATACTCTAAAAAATCCAACGTTTTATACAAAAACACAAAATCTGTAGTGCCAACTAGCTACTTTTTAAAATTTCAACCAATTGATTTATAACAACTACATCATCAATAGTGACGAAGATGGGTTAACCAAATAAGCTCGGCAATCATCGCAGTATTCCATATTCCACAATGAAATCCATTGTCTTCTGGGCCTTTCTTTATCAACTCAACCAATTTATTTTTCTGGTCTTTAGTTAACTTTGACTTCCGACCACGTCCTTGATAGTGTTGCCCTATTAACCAACCGACACCTTTATGCATGAATGTTTTCAGCCAATTTATAATGGTTTTTTCACAGACTCCCATTAGGCGTGCTATTTCTTTGATTCCCATGCATTCACTGAACCAGAGTAGAGCTTGAGTTAATCGACATAAACAAATATTACTTAGCTTGAGAGCTGTCGCCATATTTTTTTTAGTCGGTCTACAATTGACTTTGAAAAAGTGAGGGATACCATTTTTGACTGTTTCCGTTAGTGTTGGGACGAAAATTATAAGCCAGTTTCCCCTCTGTCGTTTTTGTTTGTTCGTAAATTAATTTTCTGAAAGTCTATAGGTGAATTAATAAAGGATGTGTTTCAACTGATGCCATCAGGAAAACATATGATTGGCAGAGATTTAGGGCGCTTAGGGCCAACAGCATCATTAAAGTATTGTTCTGCTGGGTGAAGGTAAGAGTTTGATGGCAATGGGATGGAAAAACTTGAACATCGAGTTTAAGATAATCAATGCCTTGCGATAGCAGTGTTTCAGCGTGAAGATGATAGCTCTGCTGTTCAAATGCCTCAAGCATACTTGTTCGTCTATGCGACTTCAGTGATTTAAAATACGTTGAGTGGGGAAGTAGCTGGCCATAAATCTGTTCATTGGTTTGGAGGAAATGGCGACCACTATCGACTACACTGATACAGCGTAATAACCCAAGGCGAATAAAGTCGATATATCCTTCAACTCTGGGCATGAACGAGCCCACAAAGGATGACGCTCTGCTAACAGGGCACGTTCCATACTTTCATTGCAGTGTTGGTGAATATGTTCAGAGAGTGGTAGGTCTTTAAGCATGGGTGATATCCGTTTATGAGGTGATTAAAACGGAAATTTTTAAAAAATTCTTTCGGCAATTGCAAGCTTTATTCGAAATTATTTGTTGTTTTTTTACGGTGCCTACAGAGTGTCTATTTGCTGTTATAAGTGATTAAAATCAAAAAGATGGAAATATTCGAGTGGTGCTACCTTCAGGTAGGTTATAGGCTGCTTTGTTTAGGTACTTCTTCTTTCAATGGGAACACTGATGATTAAGACAGTCATTTTTACAGGTATTGTCCTAGAACTGAAGTTTCCCAATTATTGAGTAGCTGAAATACACAATGCTGGTGTATCGAGGTTTATTTTAGGTGGTTTTGCCATGTTTATAGCAAACCCCTACTTAATTCCCCTTAGGCAATAGCATTTGAAACGAATGAAAAGACTATTTTTTTTCATATAGTTGTAGCATAGTTTCAATTTTACCATAAATAATTATTGGGAAACTTCAGTTTCAAGATAGTTTTCGCCTAAATTATTTAAGCCGCTTCATCAATCCTGTCAGGATTTAATGAAACTGGCTCTGTAGCATCCCAGTTTCTGGTTGAGCCAGACCATCTGGAAGGTTTTTCTTTTTTCTTCTGGAGATATAATTTATCTCGCATTTCAAGAATATTTTTGTCTTTTCCTTCATGTCGTTCCGCAGGTGTGACGAATTTTATTTTGCTGTGCCGGTGCTCGTTGTTATACCATTCGACAAAGTTACCTACCCATTCCCGGGCTTCATCAAGACTATCAAAGCCACTGCCAGGCCAGTCAGGACAATACTTTACCGTTCTAAACAAAGCTTCAGAATAAGGGTTGTCATTACTCACTCGTGGGCGGCTGTATGAGCTGGTTAAGTTTAAATCATACATTTTGCTGCGCAAGGTGAGTGATTTCATTGGTGCGCCATTATCAGAATGGAGCACCATGGGTTATACATCATTTTTTCCTTTAATAGGCTACGCTCAAGTAGTGTAGCGGCATCTTCGCCACTTTCTTGTTCATACACTTCAGCCCCGACTATTTTTCGGCTATAAATGCCCTCTATAGACTTTCAGAAAATTAATTTCCGAACAAACAAAAACGACAGAGGGGAAACTGGCTTATAATTTTCGTCCCAACACTAACGGAAACAGTCAAAAATGGTATCCCTCACTTTTTCAAAGTCAATTGTAGACCGACTAAAAAAAAATATGGCGACAGCTCTCAAGCTAAGTAATATTTGTTTATATCGATTAACTCAAGCTCTACTCTGGTTCAGTGAATGCATGGGAATCAAAGAAATAGCACGCCTAATGGGAGTCTGTGAAAAAACCATTATAAATTGGCTGAAAACATTCATGCATAAAGGTGTCGGTTGGTTAATAGGGCAACACTATCAAGGACGTGGTCGGAAGTCAAAGTTAACTAAAGACCAGAAAAATAGATTGGTTGAGTTGATAAAGAAAGGCCCAGAAGACAATGGATTTCATTGTGGAATATGGAATACTGCGATGATTGCCGAGCTTATTTGGTTAAAATTTGAAGTTCGTTATAACTTGAACTATTTATCAAGCCTAATGAAAAAACTGGGCTTCAGTTATCAAAAAGCTCGTTTTGTGACTGATCGCCAAGAAGAAGAAAAGTACGAGCTTGAAAGAAAAACGTGGCTGGAAGAAACATTGCCTGCCATTATGGAAAAGGCGGTAGAAGAAAAGAGTGTCGTTTTATTCGGTGATTCGGGGAGTCGCTATTTTTGCGAAAGCTTGTTTTGGGCATCCCAGCCCAAGCAAGCAGCAAAAACTTAACGCGACCACTTATGCCTCCGGCGGCCCCGATTCGTCCTCGTCACCTCGTCCCGACCCAACAAGGGGTCGGAACATAGGCTCCAAATGACTTGACGCCGTGTCGGATGGCCTTTTATTTTGTCTCCACCTTCGCTAACGCTCAGACTCCGAAAAAACAACGGCCCTACGGCTATCGCGGACTAAAAATCATCACTTCGCTTAGGCTCCGTTTCCCTGATTTTCAGCGGAGGTGTCATTTGCTATGTGGGGTTCATTGGCACGAACCTGGGCTCCAATAGGAGAGCAACCCACAGTGAAAACATCAGGGATTCGAAAAGGGTTGAAAATGTTTGGTACGATCGAACTCGAAGGAGGGAGTTTTCAATACCGAGAATCATTGGCTTATGAGATAAAACCAAAGTCACTTAGACTTTTAAAAGAAGCTGGGCTGCCTCAAGAATTTTTAGCTATTCTTAAAAGCTTAAAAAATGAGAAATATCCAACACAGAAGCTTTTTATGGAAGCGATATATTCTATTGCCGACAACGTCTTAATCGAGAGTTATAAGCCAATGATATTACAACACGTTGAAACATCTGGGCGTTTTAATGGTGAAAGCTATGTTGAGTTTTTAACACAATTGCTGGCTTATTATAAAGGCAAGATTATTCTAATTGAAGATGGTGCCCCGTATCATGGAAGCGGTGTTATTAAGGAATTTAAGTTAGCTAATGTAGATCGTTTGACAGTAGAACGTCTCCCTGCGTTCTCGCCGGATTTTAATCCGATTGAGAAATTATGGAAAAATACGAAACGCGATTCGACTCATATGAAGTATTTTAAAACTTTTGAAGATCTTCATGATTCAGTTGTGCAAACTTTTAACACTTATATGCATGATGCCAGTAAAGTGATTTGTGTTATGCAAAAATTGCGGGAAGATTTCGTTGTTACCGCCTAAGTTTAAGCGCTCCAAATTTGGAAATTATTTATCTGAGAAACTATATCATATATAAATAGTAGAACTGACCCACGATGGGTGTTGGCATGTAGCTGATATCCCACGTCCATACCTGGTTCGCTTTTTCTGCGATATAACTCGTTGGTTTGGAGGTGTTTTTGCGCTCTTTAGCCCGCCCTCTATGTGTGACTTGTTCTGCTTTATGCAACACTCGATAAAATGATGATTCGGAGGCAATGTAGATGCCTTTGTCTGCCAGGATAGGGACGATTTGACTCGGTGGTAAATTGGCATACTCGTCCTCATTACAGGTCATTAAAATAGCAAGTTGCTCATATTCGCTTAATTTATTATTAGGAGATGGGCGTATGGCATCCGACCTTCTATCGGCCTCTACTCCTCCGTTAACTTGCCAGTTTTGTAAGGTACGAATGCTGATACCAACAATATTACAGACTTTGCCCTTTCTGGCACCTTGTTCAATAGCTTCATTGATCCATGTGACATAATTTACGCGCTCTGAGTGAGGAATTAAGCGTCCTCGTTTTCCTCCCAGAGCGCATCCAGCTTTTTTCTAAGCACCAATAAGGCCGCTGTTTCTGCAAGTGCTTTCTCTTTGCGATTAAGCTCTTTCTTTAATTTTTTGTTTTCACTACGTAATTGTTTTAATACGTTTCTATCTGTTTTTTCTTGCGTCACGTTTTGCTCTGATCCCTTAATAAAATGGGTCTTCCAGGACTCAAGTTCAGCTTTATAAAGCCCACGTGTACGACAATATTCATTACACTCTTGCTCGCTCAGGGTACTTGTTTCTATAATGGCTGATAATTTTTTCTCGGTTGTCCACTGTATAGGAGAATGGCTTGTGTTTTTAGTGTTTTTGCACTTCTTATCAACATAAGTTTGCTTCCACGTATACAGCGTTCCGTAAGGAATATTTTCGGCCTTAGCTAATTCAGGTACGCTCATATTTAAGGGGGGAAGCATTTTGTTAATGATGGCATCTTTCGCTGTCAGCCCCGGACGGGCTGATAGTCTCCAGAAGGCGCAGGGAAATTTGCCAATCCGAAGTGCGCGATAGCGCGCGAGGGAGGCTAAAATTTTATCCCGAATAGCCGTAGAGCCATTTGTGGTAGCCATGACTGAGCTGCTTTGTGCTCAGTCTGTGGCGGACGCAGGGCGGCTGGAGCATCTCCTATTCGCTGCGTAGGTGAACGAATTACGGCGACAGGAGTCCCGGAATTTCGTGAGGTAGCATGGCGCGCCTGTCTTTCTTTTGGGTATTGAGTTGTCATGGTTTTATTTTTCCGCCCCTTGTTTGAGTTATTATTTTTCAAATAAGGCGAAAACTATCCTGACACGGGGGGTAACTGTGCGGCGGAGGACGCTCACCCAACAGGTGCCCCGTTTTTACGATCATTAGTATAATAATCATTTATAGCAGTCAACTGCGTTTTCAGCATTATTATTAGTATGAAAACAGCCTAAATATTAAACAAGGGCTGTAGCGGATCATCCTGAGCAGATTTTCCCACATCAGCTGACTGATGCTTCTGAAAAGCTTCCCAGAGCTCTTCACCTTGCCATTCTTCTGCTTTAGCACTATATAAAGCCGTATTCAGGGCTAGTATTTCTGCCTGTAAAAGCGGTTCACATTGCTCCGCAATTTTGCTGAGACTGGATTGCTTGAACTGCTCACGCCCCCATTGGAATAAAGCATCTTTAGCCATTATCGATGCATTTTTTGCACAGGCTTTTTGTAGATCTTTTTCTGCTGATGATTTTTTCGCTGTTGTATTTTGGCGCTTTGCTGTCTGAGCCTTTTTTCTAGATAAAAAATACACTAATGTAAGCAGCCAGCCACCAGCAAAAAATATGGCTAACCAGAACCATAAGGAACTTGCGTGCTTTACGCCACTTGCTTCCAGCTGTTCATTACTGTCAGATGTAACCGGTGCTGGCGTAATAATTGGCGGTATCGGCTCTAATCCAGGCGCTGAGTCAGTTGCATCAATCGCGGTAATAGTGCGCTCGGGAATACGCGCTATTTCCATTTTCCGAGTATTGGTATTCCACCACGGAATTTCAATGGCTGGCAAAGTATAGCTACCCGTCTGACCAGGAATCAGTGCGATTTTCTCTTCCCTAAAGGCGAGAACCCCATCATTTTTAGCCTCTTCATTTAAAACAGGCTGGTCAGGGTAGGCTTTTAAATGTTGCAGCATATTATCGACAAATAATTCAGGTAACACTCCGACTGTCGCTCCATCGGCATATAAAGTAATGGTTCGGGTAATCGGCTGACCGACAGCTATTTGCTCTAGCTGGTCAGTCCATTTTTCCTGTAATGCAATCTGTTTAGCGGGTAACCAGTTTGATCCAGCGCCCGCAGGTTTAGCTTTTACAGTCAACTCAACCGCATTCGATACTACCCGTTTTGTGCGTGTACGTTGCCGATTAAAAAAGCTATTCATCCGGCGTTGACCAGGAAGAATAACTTCGGCGGTCAGGGTCAGCGGCTGTATGGTCATAGTGCCACTTTTTTGTGGGAAAATGGCATATTTACGTTCTGTAACAACATAGTCCTCCCCCTGAAACCGGGTATTGTAATTCTTGTCTTCACCCAGTTTTTCGATCACTGCATCCTGTAATTCCGGCTCGGTTAAACTTGCCTGGGAAATATTGACTTTACGCAAGAGCTTTAAGGTATAGATGACCTGTTCTTGTATATAGGGCTGGGTCGAGTCAACTTCAACCTGTAAAACTAAATCTTCATTCGTCTGTCCGGCAACTTGAGCATTGTTAGCTTCATTAACAATCACCGCAGCAAACTGACTGCTATCCTGGCCAAAGTTAATCGCGGGAATAACCAGACTACCCTCTCGCTTTGCCATCACGGTTAAAACCCACTGTATGGACTTGGTTTTTTCCCAGTTGATAATCTGTACTGATTGTTGCTTCGATTGATTTAAAATATCAAAGTCCTTTTCCAACGGAGCAAAGTCGGGTTCACCATCGGGGTCATCATTTGCGGTAAAGGTAAGCTGGAAAGATTCTTGCAAATTAACTGGATTACGATCGACACTCACGCTGATATCGGCAGCAAGTATCGGCTTTGCAAGATTTAATAACAAAAGCAACAATAGCGAAAAAAATCTAAATTTATTGAAAAAAATCATAGTTGTCTGATAAATGAAGTATGTAAAAACGGTGTATCTTTTACCTGGAAGAGTGTGCAGGTATTGCGGATTGAAGCTCTAAATACAAGGCCCAGTAATTTATTAAATACATCAACAAACAGGAGTATAAAAGCTTTAGCTTTTTTCTAGAATCTCTAAGGCTAATACACTCCACACATGTTGAGCCTGGTTTCAGCGTTTAACCTTGCTATTCAATCCGCTGAGTTATTGGCCGGGCTATTCAGAATATCTAATGAATCAGCAGCTTTGTCAATCTCCAATGTTTCAACACCACGGAGTTTACGCTCCATCGCGCTAGTCCGTGTCGATTGCAAATTCTCCAGCGAACTTGAGGCAGTATTGAGTTGTTTTTGCACCTTGTCTAGTTGCCCGGCATATTTAACGAATTCAGTTTTTACTTCTGCTAACACCTTCCAGACTTCACTACTGCGTTTTTGTACCGCCAGCGTTCTAAAGCCCATATGCAAGCTATTGAGTAGCGCAGATAAGGTCGTAGGGCCGGTAATGGTGATTCGGTATGTGCGCTGTAATTTCTCAAATAATTCTGGGTGACGCAAGACTTCTGCATACAGGCTTTCCACCGGTAAAAACATAATTGCGAAATCAGTGGTATTGGGTGGATCGATATATTTTGTACTGATATCTTTGGCAAAACCTTCTATCGCTTTGAGTAATTGTTTTTGAGCCTGGTCAATTTTAACCTGATCGCCTGCCTCTATTGCCTGTAATAATAATTGATAGCTCTCAAGTGGGAATTTGGAATCAATCGGCAACCAGACGACTTTTTCATCGGATTTACCAGGTAGTTTAACGGCATATTCGACATTCGCCTGACTGCCTTTTTTGGTCGCCACATTAACAGCGTATTGCTCAGGCGCAAGCACTTGCTCTAGAATATTACCTAGTTGATATTCCCCCAGAATGCCCCGTGTCTTGACATTTGAGAGCACTTTTTTCAGATCACCAACACCAACTGCCAGATTTTGCATCTCGCCTAGCCCTTTATGCACCAGTTCTAGGCGCTCACTCACTAGCTTGAAGGACTCGCCCAGCCTTTTTTCCAGCGTCTCATGCAGCTTTTCATCTACAGTTTTACGCATCTCACCTAGTTGTTGCGTATTATCTTCGCGAATCGCTTTTAGTTGTTTTTCAATAGTTTCCCTGATCTCAACTATACTGGTTTTTTCCTGTAGGCTCGCGGCCAGTTGCTGGGTTTTCAGGTCAGCAAATTTATGCCCCAGTTGCTCGGTAAATTCTTTATTCACCAAAGAAAACTTCTGTTCAAATGATTTTAGACTGGCATTTAGCTCCTGCCGGTTTTCTTTCGCATCACTTGTAATGCTTTGCTCAAACGCATTTAATTTATCCTGAGTTTTTTCCCTAAACTCATCCTGCTTTTTATTCAGAGCTTCACTGGTTTCCTGAAATGATAAACTAACACTGCGCTTAAGTTCACTAGAGTTACGAATCAAATTTTCTGATAATCCACTGAGCGAGGTTTTAAACGTATCTAATTGACGGCTTTGCCCACTACTATTTTCACTAACCCGTTTCAATAGCGTATCTTGAAAGCTGATAAATAATCCGTTTATTTCACGCCGGTTATCAGCACTGACATCGCGTAATTCTTTACGCGACTCACTTAAGCCTTGTTTTAAGCTGTCTTCATTTTGCTGCAGCAAGTTGACCAGTTCGAATTTAATTTGTTCCACATTAGATTGAGATAATGCGTTCACTTTGCGTAATACGAACAACTGCAACAATAGACAGGCTAGCAATAAAATGCTGCCTATCGTGACAAATATAAAAAGTGGATCCAGGGTTAATTCGTTCATTTAGTAGCTATATTTAGTGTAATTATTTACTATTCTCCAGTTTCAGGTGATACGCCCAGAGTTTCGGCTAATTCCAGCATAACGCGCCCGATAGCGGGCATATTCGCACGATGCTGCAGAACCATCCGTGCAACAGCTGGTTTATCGGTAATAAGCCCATCTACACCCCGGCCAATTAGCCTGGAGATCGTCGGTGCATCATTGACCGTCCAGACAAAAACCTGCTTGGAATTATCATGCACCGAGCGCACGAAGCTGCGACTGGAAAGATCCAGATTTACCGCAAAAAAGTCAGCATCTGCATTGCTTAAGTATAATACTCCCCATTGTCCAGACCAATTTATTAAATAGTTAAGATAGCCCTTCCCTTTTTATATTAATAATTTGTTATTATTGCGCCGCAGGCGTTTTGATACTACTCTTTGCCGACTGCGGTGAAATGTGGTCAAAGGGTGAATTAGTGTGGGTAAGTTCGTGGGAAACGGCTTTATCGTTTTCCATCAGCTTATCCACACGTTCCGTAGGAAATTCACGCTTTGTCCACATGGAGTCCGCCTGCAGGGACTCTCACGTATAGACCGTTTTTTTTATAATAAACCTCCACTGGCGTTCGATAGTCCAAGGACTGATGAATTCGCCTGTGATTGTAAAATTCAAAATAGTCTTTCAGCCCTAAATATGCTTCATTCACTGTCTGAAAGTCATTCAGATAGACCTTTTCATACTTGACTGATCGCCACAATCGTTCAACAAAAATATTATCCAATGCGCGGCCTCTGCCATCCATGCTAACACGGATTCCTTTCTCCAATAAGGGCCCTGTAAATCGATTCGTTGTGAATTGACTTCCCTGGCCCGTATTAAAGATTTCACACTGTGATGAACTTAGTGTTTCATTAAGGGCTGCTATGCAAAAGTCTGCGTCCATTGTCGTACTTAACGCCCAATTAAGTACATATCGGCTATGCCAGTCAATAATGGCCATCAGATAGACAAAACCATGCTTCATGCGGATGTAGGTAATATCCGTACTCCAGACCTGATTGCATCGCTCGATCTGCAGGTTCCTCAGTAAATAAGGATAGATCTTATGCTCTGAGTTGCCATGACTTAGTCTTGGCTTTGGATATACCGCTTCCAGCCCCATCTGCCTTAGTAACCGTCTCACTCGCTTCGGATTGACCTGGTGCCCTTGAGATCTCAAATGCTCCGTCATTTTCAAGACACCGTAAAAGGGTGTTTCGGTATATTGTTTATCCAATTCATGCATCAGCATCAGGGTATAGTCATCTATGCCAACGGGTCGGTAATATAAACTTGACCTGTTGATGCTCAACAAGCAACACTGCTTTCTGATACTTAACTCTGAATGACCTGGCTCTATCCACATTTTTCGAGTCGCAAGTGGAAGAGTCATAGATTTTTTTTAGAAAATCATTCTCTACTTCCAGTTGCCCTATCTGCTTGTACAGATCGTCAACTAAAGCCTGCTGGTCATTATCCTGTTGTTTCCTTTTAGTCGAGAATGCTTCAGGAATAACCTCTAATACAGCTTTTTTCCAATTGTTGATTTGTGTTGCATGAATACCATATTTCGCGGTAATTTCAGCTCTTGTCTTTTCCCCTTTTAGTACGTCTAATACCACTTTTACTTTGGTTTGCGTACTATGCTTCTTCCGATTTATGGTCATTTCTTAATCCTCAGTTTTGAGGGCAAGATTCTATCTTAAATGCTGGTCTAGTTTTTGGGGATCATTATATTGGCCTGTAACACGCCCATTAATGCCGTCTGCTCAAAGGCTAAAATCCCCAGCGATATAGCACCGACAACAATCACACTAACCCAACCTATGGGTTCTAGCAAAAAGTACAGGATATCTTCATCGGCAAGCACAGCTCTACCGGAAAGACTGAGCATGGTGCGAAATGCGATACCGACAACCGAGGAAAACACCAGGAAGCTGATAAATTTGTAGAAAAGGTCGGTTATTAGCAAAGTCTTCCATGTAGCTCGAAAGTCTCTACTTGCCGCGCATAAAATTTGATTCAAAGTACTACCACCGTTGCTGCGTGTTTTTTTATTATTGTGCTGAAAATAGCCCTTACTGTCAAAGTCAGTAAATTAACTGAAGTTTCCCAATAATTATTTATGGTAAAATTGAAACTATGCTACAACTATATGAAAAAATAGTCTTTTCATTCGTTTCAAATGCTATTGCCTAAGGGGAATTAAGTAGGGGTTTGCTATAAACATAGCAAAACCACCTAAAATAAACCTCGATACACCAGCATTGTGTATTTCAGCTACTCAATAATTGGGAAACTTCAGTAAATTAATTACCCTTGTTTCATTTATAATAAGCCTGGGAGCGAGAATTCAATAATCCCCGCGCCTTAGCACAAACATGAGGTAGCATAATGCACACAGATTTTTGGCTCGAACGCTGGCAGCAAAACCAGATAGGCTTCCATGACAGGAAGTCAACGCCCATTTACAAAAATTCTGGGAGTCCCTAAACATTCCGGGTAATAGTACGATATTTGTACCCCTGTGCGGAAAGAGCAGAGATATATTATGGTTACTGTCGCAGGGTTATCATGTTGTCGGTGTAGAAACCAGTCCATTAGCGGTAGAAAACTTTTTTGCTGAAAACAAACTGGAAGCCATGATCTCAGACTGCGGCGCATTTCGACTCTGGGAAGCAGATGGTCTGAGCATTTATCAGGGCAATTTTTTCGATCTGGGTTGCACACAACTGGATGAATGTAACGCAATATATGATCGGGCAGCTCTGGTTGCCCTACCTACAGAGACGCGCCAGGAATACACCCAGCACCTAAATAATATTCTACCCAAGCTAACTAATATTTTATTAGTTAGCTTGAATATGCACAGCATGAAATGTCCGGCCCACCCTTCTCTGTCGATGAAAATGCGGGGAGTCGCTATTTTTGCGAAAGCTTGTTTTGGGCATCCCAGCCCAAGCAAGCGGCAAAAACTTAACGCGACCACTTATGCCTCCGGCGGCCCCGATTCGTCCTCGTCACCTCGTCCCGACCCAACAAGGGGTCGGAACATAGGCTCCAAATGACTTGACGCCGTGTCGGATGGCCTTTTATTTTGTCTCCACCTTCGCTAACGCTCAGACTCCGACAAAACAACGGCCCTACGGCTATCGCGGACTAAAAATCATCACTTCGCTTAGGCTCCGTTTCCCTGATTTTCAGCGGAAGTTCATCACTTATTCGGAGACACATTTGCCATAGAGCTGTTGGGTACAGAAGATAGCCTGCAGCACAATGAAAATTTCAGGCAGCGCGGCTTAAGCAGTCTAGTGGAAAAAGTTTACAGACTGAGTTATTGTTTAGACTGAAGTTTCTTAGAAATTCATCAAGCAACCATTCGCAATAAAACGGCTACCACCGAATTTACAGGGGAGCTGCTGTATTTGGGGCAAACCCTTTCAAAATCCGGATCCAAAGCCGCTTCGGCAATGATGCGGCGGATATCTGAAAATGCGAAACTGGCTCACCCCTTCACTTTGTGCCGACGTTCCGGATCGGTTTTTAAACGATCCGCGTAAATCCACGTCAGCGTTGTTGCCATCATACAGAAGTTCAAATGGTTGGTCACTGCCTGCGCATTTCGACACTGACTTTTCTGACTCCCTATGTCTTGCTTGAGCGCTTTGAACCCGGATTCGATTTTCCATCGCGCACCATAATACTCAATAATCTGTGTGACGGATAAACTTAGATCGGTCGTAAACAAAGCAATCCACTGTGTGCGACGAAACACCCAGACAACCTGAACGGGTCGTTTCAATGTTTTCAGCATGACAACGCGACTATAAGCCCTGACTTCACGCTGTTTTCCATAGAGATTCACGGTATACGATCGGGCCTTTTGTTGTACTGTTTTTGCCATGTCTGTGGCTGCCCCCAGACGCTGCCCGTACTTTTTATTCCGCCCCCTCTGCTTGGGTTTTCTTTTTTCTGGACGATCGTACAGTACATTATTGCACCTTAACCTAGAGAGAATATTAAACCGGCTTCCGATAGCTTTGTAAACAGGCTTCCATAGGCCATTGTTGCCAAACCAGCTATCAGTGACTGTCAATATCGGAGCGGTGGAAAAATGTTCTGCAATTGCAATCAGCATTTGAGCCGCCTGAGTCATCTTGGTCTGGAAAGGAACGACATCACCTCTTATCGTGGCGGTTTCTTTTTTTGCCTGAATTGTTTTTAAGGGCAGATAAAATCGGAAATCTAAAAATAAGCACGCCCAGCGACCTTTGACCTGTTTCAGCAACCCTACCGATACAATGTTTTGTGCCCATGGATATTTGCTTTGATTCGATTTGGCCGCGTGGTCAAAAATGGCTTCACAGCCGAAGATATTTTTGCCTACTTTAGTGATAATGGAGTCATCCAGTGCAACCAATATGCGCCCATCTGTTTCAGGAGACGGAATCAGCTCCCAGATAGTTTTCCACAGCCCACGGCAAAGTTGAAGAAGCCATGAAAGTGTAAAAGCGCTTATTCTTGATCTCAAACCCAAACAACGTATCAAGGCAACGCCAAAGATTAGAGGTCATTGATGACGTAAAAGGAACGATAATAGACAGGATCGTGTAAACAAACAGAGAGGCTCGTTCGCGGCCTAAAGTGGTTTCGGAAAAATGATCTTGAAGCGGGAGTAAAATATCGCGTAAAATGAACATGAATGAGGCCGGTTTGTTTGTATAATCAATGTGTTAGAAACTTTCATTATACACTAAAACCAGGCCTCATTCACGATTAACCTGTTGTTTTTAAAAAGAGTTCAAGGCTTTTAGTCAACGGAACGCCATTAATATTAGTAATATCTAATATTTCAGAAAAATAAGCATTAGCTGATATTCTTATGCTTTAAAAACTAGGAAACTTCAGTTGTTTAGATTAGGTTACCTGTCATCTAAACCATAGCTGAAATATCGCCAGAAACTACCTAAACTGATAAAATACTATTTTGTTGTTCTATGAAGGAGAGATGCTTGCAATGACAAATACTAGCCCTGACTATACTCAACAATTACATAATGAAATCGAGCAAACCCCGGAAGAATATCGGCCGTTGCTACTTCATAATGTCACACCTTACGGGAAGGTGTGACATTACCTTCAGCAGAAGAAAGTTTCCGCGAAGGCTGGCAAGATGTAATAGATGACAAAACCCACCCAATTGATACCTTATGGAACGGGATAGGTACTTAATAATCGATGGAAATCGAGTACACATACGCATTTAAACGTCAATTAAACGTCTGGCCCGTCGGTACAGACAAATTAAAAAAGACATAGTACCAGTCATCAACGCACTTCTTGCTGATAAAACTCCCGGCGTTCAGATTATTGGAACGGATTATACGCTTTACAAAGTTCGCGTAAAAAATAGCAATAGCCAGCGCGGAAAAAGCGGAGGTTATCGGATAACTGAGGTTTCCCAATTATTGAGTAGCTGAAATACACCATGCTGGTGTATCGAGGTTTATTTTAGGTGGTTTTGCCATGTTTATAGCAAACCCCTACTTAATTCCCCTTAGGCAATAGCATTTGAAACGAATGAAAAGACTATTTTTTCATATAGTTGTAGCATAGTTCCAATTTTACCATAAATAATTATTGGGAAACTTCAGTCGGATAATTTATTACCTTAAAACTAATACCCGATGCAAACTCGTTACTATTTATTCAAAGTCTGATCAAGAAGATATTTCATTAGATGCCCTCAATCAATTGCTAAAATAAATTACAAAAAAATTGATTTAGAGTAGCGCATAAGTCTAGAAGTATCTGTACCTAACACCACTACAGCGAATGATTTTCGAGTACAAAGCAACAACATCCCACATTATCATTTAACTCTAATAATTAAGTGAACCAACGAATAGATTTATTTTATTACAATAACCCTGTGGGCGGTTTAACATTATTCTGATCACACTTCAGCAAATAAATTAAGATAGTAATGACCAAAAAACGCCCTTTATATACAAGCTATGCCGGACCGATTTTGCTAGAAACAGCATTATTAAACAAAGGTTCAGCGTTTTCTGCGGCTGAAAGGCAGGAATTTAATCTGGATGGCTTGCTACCCACCGCTATTGAAACTATTGAAGAGCAGGGAAAGCGCGCGTACTATCAATTCTCCCACCTTAGAAATGACCTGAATAAGCATATCTTTCTGCGCACTATTCAGGACGCTAACGAAACACTTTATTACAACCTGCTGATCAAGCATCTTGAGGAAATGATGCCCATTATTTACACCCCGACTGTAGGTCTGGCCTGTCAGCAATTTTCCCGTATTTATCGGCGTAAAAGAGGCTTATTTATTTCTTACCCTGAGCGGGAAAAAATAGCTGTTATGCTTAGGAATCTGGATAAAGATAATGTCAAAGTTATCGTGGTGACAGATAGCGAACGTATACTCGGATTAGGCGATCAGGGCATAGGCGGCATGGGCATACCTATAGGTAAACTGGCTCTTTATTCAGGATGCGGTGGCATCAGCCCCGCCTATACTTTACCTATTACTCTGGATGTAGGAACAAATAACAAAGAACTGCTGGATGAGCCTATGTATCTGGGCTGGCGACATGAGCGGGTGACCGGAGACAAGTATTTCAACTTTGTCGATGCGTTTATTCAAGAGCTTAAACTGCGCTGGCCCGATGCAATGGTACAGTTTGAAGATTTTGCTCAGGATAAAGCAACGCCCTTATTAAAAAAATATCAGCATGAACTATGTTGTTTTAATGATGATATTCAAGGCACAGCTGCAGTCACAGTGGGCACTTTACTGGCAGCCTGTCATGCTAACAACACATCTATAACGGAGCAGCGCATCGTTTTTGTTGGTGGAGGGTCAGCAGGTTGCGGCATCGCAGGACAGATTGTTGCGCATATGATAAAAGACGGCCTGAGTGAGCAGCAGGCACTGAGTCATATCTACCTGTTTACCCATCTTGGCTCGTTAACAACAGATATGGAACACCTGCTCGATTTTCAGGAAAAATTTGCCAAAGACCCAGCTGAAGTTTCTTCCTGGCGCAATGATGGAGGCGCTATCACTTTATTAGATCTGGTACGTGAAACTAAGCCGACGATCTTGATAGGCGTATCTGGTCAAGCGGGTTTGATGACTGAAGCCATTATCAAAACCATGTATGCACACTGTAACAAGCCTATCATACTTCCACTTTCCAACCCTACATCGCATGTAGAAGCAGTACCCGAAGATATTATCACCTGGACCGAGGGCAATGCCATAGTGGCAACGGGTAGTCCTTTTGCACCGGTTGCATATCAAGGAAGACAGCATGTGATCCCCCAATGTAATAATAGTTATATTTTTCCAGGGATAGGCCTGGGCGTTATTGCCAGCTATGCAAACCGCGTTACTGAAAAGATGTTTATGGTTGCCAGTGAAACCCTCGCAGAATGCTCACCAATCACTAATGGTAGCGGCACAGAACTATTACCTGCATTAAGTGAGATAAGAGATCTCAGCCTTGCTATTGCACTAGCTGTTGGTCTACAGGCAATAAAAGAAGAGGTTGCGCCAGCAGCCACTCATGAAGATCTGCAAAAAAGCATTCAGGCTAACTTTTGGCAGCCCGAATACCGGGAGTATCGACGTAAAGTGTAGCTCCGCCCAACGTCATAAATGGCTTCAAGTGAACCTGAATGCACGTGTTATACTTAATATTGCGCGAGCAAAACCCTGGCTTACTTTCCAATACAAAAAGAGCTAAAAATCTTGCCTAAAAGATCGTCAGAGGTAAATACACCGGTGATTTCTGCAAGGTGGTTTTGGGCTTGTCTAAGGTCTTCGGCAACTAGCTCACCTGCCTGGTGGTGTTGTAACTGAGCAAGCGCATTTTGTACAAATGCCTGGCCTTTACTTAAAGCTTCGATATGTCTGCGTCTGGCGATAAAAACATTATCGGCTGCGCCATCAAAGCCAACACTTTGCTTTAGGTGTTGCAGCAATAAATCCATGCCGATGTCTTTTTTTATCGATAGATAAATTTGCGTGCCATCCTCGCTTTCCTTAATCGCAGGCGCAAGCTCACGTAAGTCAATTTTATTGTATATGCGGGTTAAGCTGATATGTTCAGGCAGGGTTTTTAACAGACTATCGGGTTCTGGGTCATTGATATCAATCAGCAGTAAAATTTTATCAGCTTTTTGAATTTCTGCATGAGCGCGGCGGATGCCTTCTTGTTCTACCGCATTATCACTGTCATGCAATCCAGCTGTGTCGATAATATGCAGCGGCATACCATCTATCTGTATGCGCTCTTTCAACACATCGCGCGTGGTTCCTGCTATATCGGTAACAATGGCGGCTTCATGCCCGGCAAGTGCATTCAGCAGGCTAGATTTACCTGCATTAGGCTTTCCTGCCAACACCACTGTCATGCCGTCGCGTAATAAGCGCCCCTGCTGCGCTGTGTCCAGAATTTTTTGTATGCTTTTTATCAAACGGATAACCCGGTTTTCAACGATGCCATCGCCGAGGAGGTCGATTTCTTCATCGACAAAATCTATCGCGGCCTCTACATAGATACGCAGCTCGGTTAGCTCTTCCACCAGTTCATTTACTTGCCTGGAAAAAACGCCTTGCATGGATTGCTGTGCTGAACGAGCGGACTTTTCGGTGCTACTTTCTATCAGATCAGCAATGGCTTCTGCCTGTGCCAGATCCAGTTTTCCGTTTAAAAATGCGCGTTCTGAAAACTCACCTGGCTTGGCCATTCTTGCACCCAGCGATAAAATTCGCTTGAGTAGCATATCCATAATCACTGAGCCGCCATGCCCCTGAATTTCTACGGTATCTTCACCGGTAAATGATGCCGGTTTAGGAAAGAACAGCGCTAAGCCCGAGTCTATGATGCTGTTATCCGTATCATGGAATGAGCCATAGTGAGCATGGCGGGGCTGCAATTCTAGCTGGGTTAGTCGCTTCGCTATTTGTTTGGCGTTATTTCCGGATATTCTAATAATACCTACGCCTGCATTTCCTGCAGGGGTGGCAATTGCCGCTATGGTGTCTTGGTGGGTGATATGCATAATGGATCAGTCAATAATATTCAGTCCCTGCTAGTGTATTTCTGTAGGGCGTGGCTTTAGCCCGCAATATCTAAGTGTTTGTTGAAAGGCGGGCTAAAGCCGCGCCCTACCTCTATCTTTTTGCGTCTAATCTTAAAACAAAAAAGCCGAATCAGCTTTACGCTAATTCGGCTTTTGGTGTTGATTTTTGCTATATTTAGCCTTCGCCAACAATCTTTTTGGTGATAAACCACTGTTGAATAATCGACAGGGTATTATTTGTTACCCAGTATAAAACCAGCCCTGATGGGAAGAACAAGAAAAATACGGTAAATACGATGGGGAACATACGCATGATTTTTGCTTGTAATGGATCAACAGGCGCAGGGTTTAAACGTTGCTGAATAAACATTGTGATCCCCATGATCACTGGTAAAACGAAGTAAGGATCTTTGACCGATAAGTCATGAATCCACATTATAAATGGCGCTTGCCTTAATTCTACGGTTTCAATCAATACCCAGTACAGTGAAATAAATACCGGGATTTGCACCATGATGGGTAAACACCCTCCCATCGGATTTACTTTTTCCCTGCGGTATAAATCCATCATTTCCTGGTTAAAGCGCTGCCTGTCTTCGCCGTAGCTTTCTTTTAGCTGCGCAAGGCGAGGCTGCAATTTACGCATTTTCGCCATTGATTTAAAACTGGCTGCAGATAATGGGAAGAATAGTAATTTAATACAAAAAGTGACTCCCATAATTGCAAATCCCCAGTTACCAATATATGAATGAATATAATTCAATAAGGAGTAAATAGGTTTACCAATAATCGTTAACCAGCTGTAATCAACTGTTAATTCCAGGCCTGGTGCAACCGCTTCCATCATCGGCTGGATCTTAGGACCAGCAAATAACTGACTGTTAAAAACCAGGCTGCTATTCGCAGCAGCCGTTGTTGGGTTCGAATAAGAACCCACAACAAAGCGTGAGTTACTCAAGGCCTTGGTAAAATAATGCTCCTCATTTTCTGCAGGTGGCACCCATGCAGTTGCAAAATAATGTTGAATCATCGCTGACCAGCCACCTACACTTGAGGTTTTCACGTCTTCTTCAGCCATGTCGTCAAAGTCAAACTTCTGGTACTTGTCTTCTTCTGTATAGATAACAGCACCTGCAAAGGTACGAATAAAGGTATTACCTTTGCCATCACTAAATGGCACTCTCATCAATTGAGTATATTGACGACCAGTCCAGTCATTATCAGAGCGGTTATCGATTTTTTGTTCAAGAGCAATAGCATAACCGCCTCGGGTAAAGGTATAGGTCTTGGTATAGCTTATGCCGCTATTATCCGTCCAGCTTAAAGGCACGACTAAGGTATTTTCACCTTCACCAAGCTGATAACTTGCCTGTGCAGAATGTAATTGGGTGTTGTGGTTAGGTAGCTTGACTGACTGCCCGCTTGTTAAAAGGCCACTCTGACCTAAAAACAGTCTTTCAGGGCGACTGTCAAACAGGCGAATTTTAGCATCCTCTCCCTTATCTACAGTGTAGTCCAGCAAGCCCAGGTTACGAAATGTCCCGCCTTGTGTATCTATCTCGATCCGGTAAACATCCGTGGTAACCGTAATAATATTATCGGCTACATTTTCAGAAAATGGCAGTTCAGCGGCATCCGGATTATTATCTGCATCAATAGCAACCGGGTTGCCATTCGCATCAATCGTTGTTTGTGCGGTAACTTCTGGCTTTGGGCCATAGTCTAATTGCCATGCTTCCCATAACATTATAGAAATCATCGACAGAATGACGATGAGTACAAACCTTATATTCTCCATTTTTACTTACCAGTTTTTTTGGGTACAGGATCATCAATATCACCATGATAAAAAGGGTGACATCGTAGTAATCGTTTAATTGTGAGATAGGAGCCACTTATCGCGCCATGCGTAGAAATGGCTTGTATAGCATAGCTCGAACAAGAAGGATGAAAGCGACAATGACTGCCTAGCATCGGACTTATAAAATATTTATAAAATCTGAGTAAGGCTATGAGTATGTAGCGCATCGCTTAATTAATTTAAGCCAGTGTTTATCAAGAGAGGCCTGAAGTATTTTTGAGTTCGCAGTTGCCGCGTCCCTGCGTGCCATTACAACAAAATCGAGATTTGTAATTTCATGTTGTTGTAATCTAAAGCTTTCCCGAGCAGATCGTTTGATTCTATTTCTATCAACAGCACGTTTGACATTTTTTTTAGCAATGGCAAGACCTAAGCGTGGATGGTCTAGCTCATTAACGATGGCAAGTACTGTAAAATATTTGTCGGTAGATCTTTCCGCTTTAACGAAAACACGTTTAAATTCAGCCGGCTCTCTTAACCGCAGCTGCGGTGGAAAACAAGCGGCTTTCGGTGTCAAGCTTAAAGAGCAAGTGTGTGACGGCCTTTTCTTCTACGTGCGTTAATGACATTCCGGCCACCACTCGTTGCCATTCTTGCGCGAAAGCCATGAGTACGCGCGCGTTTTATTTTGCTTGGTTGATAAGTTCTTTTCATTCTGAGAGTTCCTTAGCTATAGGGTAAAAATTGGATAAAAAAGATCTGGAATTCTATGAAATTATTGAGCATTTGTCAATATACATGACTGCTTATTTATATAAGCCTGTATATACTAGCACAAAATACCGGTTATACCAGGTCATGATTTTCCTGCATTTAAGAGTGTTGCAACTGAACATAATTAGATTACAAATATGCAATGTATTGCTGAAGATTAAGATGTAGATAAAAAAACATTCCCGGTAACAGGTACAATAATCACTATTATTCTTTAGCCCTGTTTGAAAAATCAAGGAACTCAAGATGTTACTTGCCATTGCCTATAGTCGAGGTCGATCAGGGATTAATGCGCCACTGGTCACGGTGGAAGTGCATATATCCAATGGCTTGCCTGCGTTAAATCTGGTTGGACTCCCGGAGACGGCGGTTAAAGAAAGTAAAGATCGGGTTCGCGGTGCAATTATCAACTCGCACTTTCAATTTCCCATGCAGCGCATCACTATGCTACGAAAGAAAAACAGGAATTAATTCGGTATGGATATCATGAATCTCAATTAGAAACTGGCGAATATTTAAGCCTTTGATTTTAAAGGATACAATTAGAGCAAGGTTACTGGTGGCTTTTGTTTAGATGCTTAATATAGCCAAAGGAGAGAAGAGTTTAATTTTGTTTTTTATAAAGAGTATTTGCGGGGAGTCGCTATTTTTGCGAAAGCTTGTTTTGGGCATCCCAGCCCAAGCAAGCAGCAAAAACTTAACGCGACCACTTATGCCTCCGGCGGCCCCGATTCGTCCTCGTCACCTCGTCCCGACCCAACAAGGGGTCGGAACATAGGCTCCAAATGACTTGACGCCGTGTCGGATGGCCTTTTATTTTGTCTCCACCTTCGCTAACGCTCAGACTCCGACAAAACAACGGCCCTACGGCTATCGCGGACTAAAAATCTTCACTTCGCTTAGGCTACGTTTCCCTGATTTTCAGCGAATGTAGAATATCTAAAAATTATCAAGGGAAATTGCTCTTCAAGAGTTCAAATACTGCCAACATTACATTAAAGCTAAGGCGCTGAAAGTATT